>JAJEIQ010000072.1 GCA_022827905.1 Pseudomonadales bacterium
TTGGAACCCAACCAGCTGTGACCCATGCCCCCGCCCAACGTCCGAATGGGCGAACCATAGAACCCGCCGGCTATAATGTCAAGCCGTGCGAAACACGCCCTCAGGCGTCAACCAACGGCGCGGGGGTGCGAATAGTTACGGGCCGCTTTCTTTTTTTAAGGGGAAAACCATGGAGAAATTGATCAAAACGCTAGCTGCGTTTTCGGGGCTGGCGCTGCTTCTGCTCGGCCAGCAAGCGCTGGCCGCCACCGGCGACGACGCGGACATCGAAGCTCGCTACGGCATTCTGGAGGAGGTGGTCAGCACTGCCCGCAAACGCGAGGAGCCGCTGCAGGAGACGCCGGTGGCGGTATCGGTGCTCACATCGGAGCGGCTCGACCTGACCTTCTCGCCGAACTTGGCCGCGATGCCGTTCCCGGCCCCGAACGTGAACATCAACAACGGCCTCCTGAGCAACGTGCTTTACCTCTCCGTGCGCGGCTATGCCCTAACGGACGTTGACTCCACGCTCGATCCGCCGGTGGCCGTCATGGTTGACGGCATCTACTACACCCGTCCGGTGATGAACAACCTCGATATGTTCGACGTGGAGCAACTTGAGTTGCTGCGCGGGCCCCAGGGCACGCTGTTCGGCAGGAACACCACGGCGGGCGCGATCCAGCTCAGAACGAAGCGACCGACCGACGAGTTCGAGACCTCCGGCAAGGTGACCATCGGTAACTACGGCCGCACCGACGTGCGCGCCGCCATCAACGTGCCGCTGGTGGAAGGCAAGGTCAACGCGCGCCTGGCCGGCTTTTCGCTGAATACGGACGGTTTCTACAACAGCGCCATCACCGCCAACAGCTCCTCGCGCGATATCGGCAAGGACGACAAGCTGACGTTGCGTCCGTCGATCCAGTTCATCCTGAGTGACAGCATGGACCTGACCTTCATCGGCGAATGGCACCAGGACAAGTCCCAAATTCGCCCGCAGAAGAACTACTCCGGCCCGAACCGCTCGCTGTGCAGCAACCACGGCTACTGCGGGGTGCCTTTCGGCGAGGGCGGCAAGCACGACGACTTCGATGCCGACGTCATCGAGCCCGGCTTCGTGGACATCGACATCTACTCCATCACCAAGGAGTTCAACTGGGAACTGGACAAGGGCGCCGTCACTTGGCTGAGCAACTTCCGCGATACGGACGAGACCTGGGTCTATGACGCCGACGGCGTGGGCGCCTACGACATGTTCCTGGTGGACCGGCGCCAGCCGCACCAGCAGTTCTCCACCGAACTGCGCTTCGCCACCACCGGCTTTGACCGGTTCGACTTCATCGGGGGCCTGTTCTACCTGAACCAGGAGTACGACCTCGAACGGCGCACCGGCATCGGCTCCGACCGGCTCTCGCCGCCCAATCCCAACGCCTTCGTGATACCGCTGTACAGCATCACCGGCCAGGAGCACGAGACTTGGTCGGTGTTCGGCGAACTGAACTACGACCTCACCGAGCAGTTGACGGTGACCGTCGGCGGGCGTTACACCGACGAAAAGAAGGACTTCTACCAGCAGACCTTCGCCGTCTATCCGAACACCGGGCCCAGGCAGGACTACTCCCGCTCCTGGGACGATGCCGGACCCAAATTCGGGCTGCGCTACCAGATCACGCCGGACGTCATGGCCTACGTCACTTACCAGAGGGGCTTCAAGAGCGGTGGCTTCAACGGACGCTGCGGCCAGCAAGCCACTTGCAACCGCTCATTCGACCCGGAAAAGGTGGACGGCTTCGAGCTGGGCCTGAAGGCGGACCTAGCGGACAACCGGGTGCGCACCAACCTGGCACTGTTCCTGTCCGAGATCAAGGGGCTGCAGCGCACGCGCTTGGTGCCCTTGCCGCCGGGCGCCACCAATCCCCAGGAGACGGTGACGGACAATGCCGCCAGGGCGGAGATGAAGGGCATCGAGCTGGAGGTTTCCGCTTGGGTGACGCCAGAGTTCCGGCTCGATTTGATGGCGGGCATTCTGGACACCGAGTACAAGGAATTCTGCGCCGACATCAACGGGGCGCAACTCTACGATGCGCCGCCCACTTCCGACTGCGGGGGCGAGGTGGTGCTCGCCATCGAGTATCCGGACGGCCCCGATGCCTACATCGTTGACGAGGACAATTCCGGCTTCGATCTCCAGCTTGCGCCGAAGTTCAATGCGTCGATCGGCGGCACCTACACGCACAGCCTTGCCAACGGTGGGACGGTGGTCCTCAACGCCACCTACACCTACGTGGACGATCTCTTCATTGATCATCTGGAACTCAGCCATCGCAACTCCGTGGAACTGCTGAACGCCAGCATCAATTACGAGTCCCCGGGCGACCGTTATCGCGTCAGCCTCTTTGGCATCAACCTGACCGACGAGATCTACGTGGTTTCGCGCACCATCGTGCCGCCGCTGTTTGACTACCGCAACGTCAGCCCGCCGCGTATGTGGGGGGTGGAGCTGGCCTGGAATCTGTAGGGAGCGATGGCATGGGCGCCATGAACCGCAAATGGGTGGTCGCATCGCGGCCGGAAGCGGAGATCACGGCGGGCAACTTTGAACTCAAGGAGGAGCCCCTGTCCGAACTTGCGAACGGCACGATGCTGCTCAAAACCCGCTACCTGACGGTCAGCCCACCGGCGCGGATGGCACTGGTCTCCGGCGGCATAGCCCGCCAGCCGATCCCCATCGGTGCCACCATGCGCGGCAGTGGGCTCGCGGAAGTGGTGGATTCCAAGCATCCTGACTTTGCGTCCGGCGACCTAGTGCTCGGCGATCTCGGCTGGCAGGAGTTCGCGGTCTCCGACGGGGTTCGCCGGCGTCCGGTGCGCAAGGTCGAGCCCCATCCCGGCCATCCGGAAAGCACCTTGCTGCACGTGCTGGGCGGTGGCGGGGCCACCGCCTATTTCGGCATGACGGAGTATTGCCGCCCGCGTCCGGGGGATACGCTGGTGGTCTCCACCGCAGCGGGCAGCGTCGGCACCGTCCTGTGCCAACTCGGCCGCCTGCAGGGCTGCCGGGTGGTGGGCATCGCTGGCGGCCGGGCCAAGTGCGACTGGCTGGTCGAGGAACTCGGCTGCGCCGCCGCCATCGACTACAAGGGCGAGGACTTGGGCGAGCGCTTGGATGAGACCTGCCCGGACGGCATCAACATCTACTTCGACAACGTCGGCGGGGAGACCTTGGATGCGGCATTGGCGCGCATCGCTCAAGGCGCCCGCGTGGTGCTCTGCGGCGGCACTTCCCAGTACAACCACGACCTCGACTGGTACGGCCCCAAGAACTACTTCAACCTGGTGTACAAGCAAGCTGAAATGGCGGGCTTCTACGTGTTTAACTTCGCCGACCGCTTCCCCGAGGCGCATTCGCGGTTGGCGGCGCTAATCGATACCGGCGACCTGATCTACCGCGAAGACGTGCTTGAAGGCTTGGAGAACGCCCCGGAAGCCCTGATGCGACTGTTCCGGGGCGACAATTTCGGCGTCCAACTGGTTCGGGTGGCCGACTAATCTCCGAATAACCCCAGTGTTTTCCAATATGGAAATGAGCCTGAAGGAAGGGGGTTGCGGGGAAGTCCTGCCGGGCCGGTCTCCGGGGGTTGGTTTGAGCGCTGATGATGGTCCCTCCGGGCGCTCCGCGCAAGCGGAGGGCGGCCCTTGGAGGC
>JAJEIQ010000031.1 GCA_022827905.1 Pseudomonadales bacterium
CCCGGCCGGCCTAGCGCCGCCTCCGCCCGCGGGTCGGCCTCGCCCGCGGTTCGCACACCGAGCCAAAGCAGCGAGGCCACCCGGTGGCGGTCGGCGAGCCGGCCAACGCCCGCCCAGTCGCGGACGCCGCGCACCGCGTCCGCGTCCGCATCGCGCCGTCCCGCGCCCAAGGCGAGCCGGAGCCCGGCCAGCAGCGCCTGGAACGGCGGCGTCCCGCCGTTCGCCCGGGGCAGCGCTCCCGCCTCGCGTTCAATGCTGGGTGTCACCGGCCTCGCTCCTCCTGTTGCGGCTGGCCGAGCCGCTTGGGCGCACTCCGAATATGGCACCGTCGCGCCGTGAACCGCAAGCGGTCCGTGCGCCAGCGGCCCGCCGAAGGTAGGTGCGCATCAAGGCGCCGCGCCGGGCTATACTGCGTGGCTACTTGAGGCTCCGCCCATCGAATCCTTGCCAGCCGAACGCCCGATCCAATGTCCGCCGAGTCCGCCCGCGCCGTAGGAGGCGCGGGGGCCGGCCGGGAGGCTTGGTCGCTCGCCCGAGATCTGGCCGCCGCGGCACCGGCGCGCTGCGCGCTGGCGGCGCTGCTGCTGCTGACCTCGGGTGTGACCGAGGCGTTCGGACTCCTGATGATCGTTCCCCTGCTGCATGTGGCCGGGCTGGTGGACGCCGGCGTCGGCGCCGTTCCCGTCGCCGAGGCGGCCGGACGGCTGGCGGCCTCCCTCGGAATGCCGCTCAACCTGCCCGGCGTGCTGGCCGTGTTCCTTCTTCTCGCGGCCGTCCGTGCCGTCGCCGCGTGGGGCCGCGGGGCGCTGACGGCCCGGCTCCGGCTGGAGTTCGCCGACCGGCTCCGGAACCGCCTGTACGCCGCGGTCGCCGGGGCGGCCTGGAGCGCGTTGCTCGGGCGTCGCCGGTCCGACGTGCAGCACGCGCTCACTGACAGCGTGGCGCGCGTGGGCGGCGCGGCCTTCCAGCTGCTGCAGTTGGCCGTCGGCGGCATGCTGGCGGCGGTGCAGCTCGCCGTCGCCTTGGCCGTGTCGCCCGGCGTCTCCTCGGTCGCCGTTGGCACCGGGCTGGCGCTGGCGGCCATCGGCCGCCCCCTGCTGCGGCGCTCCCGGTTCCTGGGCCGGCAGCTCACCGTCGGCGGCCGCATCCTGCGCGGCCACGCGGTGGACTTCCTTGACGGGCTCAAGCCCGCCAAGGCCCACGGCGCGGAGGCGCTGCACATCGCCCGCTTCCGTCGGCAGGCGGCGGAGGTGCGGGAACGGCAGGCCACCTTCGCCACCCTGAGCGCGGCAACATCCGCCGCCCTGCGCTTCGCCGCCGCCGCGGCGCTGGCGGCGCTGGCCTGGTACGCGGTCGCCCGCGCCAGGCTCGCGCCGGCCGAGCTGGCGCTGCTCGCCGTCCTGTTAGCCAGGGTCGTCCCGACCGCGCTGGCCCTGCTGCAGCGCGCCCAAGGGTTCGCCAACGCGCTGCCGGCCTACGCCGAGGTGGCCGCCCTGACGGACGAGCTGCGAGCCGCGGCGGAGCCCGAAGGCGCACCGGGGCCGGGGCCGGCGCTTGCCACCGGGATCGAGGCGCACGAGCTCGGCTTCGTCTATCCGGACGCCCAAGCTGCGGCGCTGTCCGATATCTCCTTCCTCGTTCCGGCAAGGGGGATCGTCGCCGTGACGGGCCCCTCCGGAGCAGGCAAGACCACCTTGGCGGAACTGCTGCTCGGCCTGCTGGAGCCGACGGAGGGCTGCCTTCTGGCGGACGGCGTTCCGTTGCGCGCCCCGGACCTGCGGCGCTGGCGGCGCTCGACCGCCTATGTGCCCCAGGATCCGTTCCTGCTCCACGACAGCGTCCGGGGCAACCTGGCTTGGGCGCACCCCGGCGCGACGGAGGCGGACATGCGACAGGCGCTGCGTCTCGCGTCGGCCGATTTCGTGGGCGCGCTGGAGCGCGGGCTGGACACGGTGGTCGGCGACCGCGGCGACCGCCTCTCCGGCGGCGAACGGCAGCGCGTGGCCTTGGCCGCGGCGCTCCTGCGCAAGCCGGCGCTGCTCGTGCTCGACGAGCCGACCGGCCAACTCGACGCCGCCAACGAGCGCCGCATCGTCGAATCGCTGCGCCGCCTGCGCGGCCGCGCCGCCGTGGTGGTCGTCACCCACAGCGATGCCGTGCTCGACGAGGCGGACCGGGTGCTGGCGTTGCGCTCCGGTCGCCTAGTCGCCGCAGGCGATTGCGGGATTGGGGGAGACTTGTAGAATGCCCGTTCCTTTTGCGATCGGCGCTTGGACATGCCCCTATCCGTTTCCACCCCCTTGGCGCGCAGCGAATCGGTGGTGTTCGCCGAGCTTGGGGACCAAGTGGTCATGCTTGACACCAAGGCGGGGCGCTACTACGAGCTCGACGCCGTTGGCACCCGCGTCTGGGAGCTGCTTGAGGGCCGTCTGTCCATGGCGGGCCTGCGCGACGCGCTGACCGCCGAGTTCGACGTCGACGAGGAGACCTGCCTCAACGACCTTTCCGGATTCCTGGAGGAGCTGGCCGCGCTTGGCTTGGTCGCCGCTGCACTTGACGGAGCTGAGGGCGGGTGACTCCCGCCCGCCGTCGGGCGTCGAAGCCCGGGAACGCCGTGTATGACGCGGACTCCTCCCCGCCGACGATAAGCTCGCCACCGGCAAGCAGCCAGGCGTGGAACTCGGTCGCGCCGCCCCCGCGCCGCGCGCCCAGCACCAGCGTGCTTCGCTCGCCACGGCGTCGCAGCATCCACTGCGCGGCCATCGCCTGGGGCAGGCAGCGCGCGCGGAAGGGCAGGTGCCGGGCCACCCTCTCCACGGCGCGCCCCACCGTCCGGCGCTCGGAAGGGGCGACCCCGCCGCCCTCCGGCTGGGCCTCGTCGACATCCTCCGTGCGCAGCAGCGGCAGCCACCAGCGGGCCGGGGCGAGCCGGGCGAGCGAGAAGGCGAGCAACAGCGCCAGCGCCGCCTCCACGGCGAGCCGCCGCTTCGCGGGCGGCAGGCGGCGGAACGCCCGCAGGCCCTTCCCCAAGCGTCCGCGCCGCGCCCGCCCGCTCACCGCTCCGCTCCTTGGTCCATCCGCTCCCGCCTCGCCGTCGTCGCGCCTAGTTTGCCGCCAAGCGGACCGGATTGGAAAGGCCCGCCGCCGGTGAGGGTCCTCGTCACCGGCGGCGCGGGCTACGTTGGAAGCCACGTCGCGCTGGAGCTCGCGGCCGCCGGCCACGAGCCGGTGCTCCTCGACAACTTCTCCAACGCCTCGCGGGCAGCGCTGCCCGCGCTAGCGGAGCTGGCCGAGCGGCCGCTGACCAGCGTTGCCGGGGACGTGCGCGACGCCGCGCTGCTCAACCGCCTGTTCGCGGCGCACGCCTTCGGCGCGGTCGTACACCTGGCGGCGCTCAAGGCGGTCGGCGAGTCCGTCACCGATCCCCTACGCTACTACGCCAACAACGTGGTCGGCACCGCCTGCCTGCTGGAGGCCATGGCGGCGCACGGGGTCCGGTCCTTGGTGTTCAGTTCCACTGCCACCGTGTACCGCCCGGACGCCGGTCCGCTGTCCGAGGACTCCCCCCTCGGCCCAGCGAGCCCCTACGCTCGCACCAAGCTCGTCGCCGAGGGCATGCTGCGCGACCTGTGCGCCGCCGATCCGCGCTGGCGCGTCTCGATCCTGCGCTACTTCAACGCCGCCGGCGCACACCCGAGCGGCCGCATCGGCGAGGATCCGGCGGGGCCGTCCCGCAACCTCCTGCCCCGCGTCGCCGACGTCGCCGCCGGCGACGGGGCTAGCTGGCTGGACGTGTTCGGGGACGACTGGCCCACCCCCGACGGCACCTGCGTGCGCGACTACGTGCACGTCGCCGACCTTGCCCACGCGCATGTGCTCGCGTTGGAGCGCCTCGCCGCCGGGGCTGCCGTCCACAACCTCGGCACTGGGCGCGGCCACAGCGTGCTGGAGGTCGTGCGCGCCTTCCGGCGCGCCAGCGCCGCTGCCGTGCCCCTGCGGATCGCGCCGCGGCGCCCCGGCGACGTGGCGGCGCTCACAGCCGACCCGGGCCGCGCGCGGGAGGCGCTCGGCTGGACCGCCCGCCGCGGGCTCGACCACATCTGCGAGGATCTCTGGCGCTGGCGGTCGTCGCGTCCCGCCTAGACCGCCCTGCGGTCCCCGGCCAGCAGCGCCGCCGTGCGGGCGACGATGACCAGGTCGAGCCACAGCGACCAGCGCCCGAGGTACCAGAGATCGTGCCGGATCCGCTCGCGCATGTGCTCGACCGACTCCGCGCCCCGCAGGCCGTGGATCTGCGCCCACCCGGTGATGCCGGGCTTGACCCGGTGGCGGAGCATGTACCCCGGCACCAGCCGCCGGAACCGCTCGTCAATGGCGACCGCGTGCGGGCGCGGCCCCACCACCGACATCTCGCCGCGCAGCACGTTGAGGAACTGCGGCAGCTCGTCCAGCGACGTGCGCCGCAGGAAGGCCCCCACCCGCGTCACCCGCGGATCGCCCGGAACCGCGTGGCGCACGTCGCCGCCGTCCTCCCGAACCGTCATGGTGCGGAACTTGTAGATGACGATCTCGCGCCCGTCGATGCCCCGGCGACGCTGCCGGAAGATCGCCGGGCCCGGCGAGGTGAGCCGCACCGCGCCGGCGATCAGCAGCATGGGCGCGGCCGCCAGCGCCAGCGCGGCGCTCGCCAGCAGCAGGTCCTCAACTCGCTTGATCCAGCCGTTGACGCCCTCGAACGGCGACTCGAACACGCTGACCAGCGGCGTTCCGTGCAGGCTCACCCAGCGGGCATGGACGAGCTCCTCCGCCGCCGGGGCGGGCACGACATACACCGTCGCCGGGGTCTCGGCCAGCGCGGCCACCAGTTCGCCCGCCCGCCGCCCGGAGTCCGGGGACAGGGCCACGAACACGGTCGCGACCTCCCTCCGCGCCGCCCGCTCCGCGAGCTCGTCGAGGTCGCCCAGCACCGGGCCCGGCAGCCCTTCCGCCCGGGCGGCGTCCGCCCCCTCTGCGAAGAAGCCCTCGACACGCCGTCGCGGCCCCGCCGCGGACAGCAGGAACCGCGCGAAGCGGGCTGCCTCCGGCCCCGTTCCGGCGATCGCCGCCGGGGGGGCGTTGCGCCGTCCCCGGGCGAGATGCGCCGCTAGGCGCCAGCCGGCGAGGCCGAGCGCACCGAGGAGCGCCCACAGCCCGACCGCGATCCGCGAGTAGTCCGCCGTCGACTTGGTCATCCACGCGGCCGCCAGCAGCCCGGCCAACGCCGCCGCCCACGCGCCCAGCGCGGCGGGGATGTCAGCCGCCGGCGTCTCCGGGGCGCGGCGCGCAGCGCCGCCCCCGGCCAGCAGGTAAAGCAGCACCGCCAGCGCTCCGGCCAGTGCGTAGCGCTCCGGGTCGTGCAGGCCGCGCAGCGCGTAGGCCGCCCACAGGCCCAAGCCGACGGCGGCGGCGTCCAGGAGCCGCGGGGCCGCGGCCGCCCGCCGACCGATCGGCCTCAGCGGATCCGCGCCGGACGCCCCTTCCCAACGTCGGTTCGGTTGGTTCGCTTCCATCCCCCAACTTTACAGCCCCGGCGCGGTGGTGGCCAACGCGGACGCGCCGGAACGGATGCCCGGACACCGACCTCCATCACGGCGGCATCAGCCGCGATCCAGCAGCTCAGGAACGAACAGGGCGTCGTACAGGTCAGCTACGTGCTCGTAGATCTCGAACTTGCTCCTTGGCACATCCCACCGGCCTTGCCTCACAGACTTGTTTCCCGTGGAGTCGCCCTTGCTGTGCTTGGTTTCCCGGTAGTTCGAAATGTCGGGCAGTGGGTCGCCCGGCGGACCCGCGAACAATCCGAACCGGCGGACCCGCAGGTCCGTGTCGTCGATGTGCAACACCACGATGCAGCCGCTGGGCAGGTCGGCGAGACGCTGTGAAGTGCTCCAAGAGCCACTCCTGCCAGAGACCCTCATCGACTTCAATTGGATGTGCCGGGTGACGCCGTTGGCCGTAATCACGAGATCATGTCCGCCCGCGTCGAACTCCGCCCGCAGTATCTCGGCATCGAAATGACCGCGGCGCCATACCTCGGCGCCGATTGCCGCTAGGAACGCATGGGTCGTTATGGATTCCCGGAGCTGGGAGTACAAGGAATGGGAACTGGTCGAGGTCATGGACTGCATTGCCGTACTCTGGCCGACATGAATCGAAATTGCCACCATACGTCACCGTCACTAGGCATCAGAACCGCGACCGCCGCGGCGTTTGCCTAGAAGCCGACGCGCTCCGCCAAGCAGCAGACCGCCAATCAGCGCCAAGGCCGCAAAGACGCTGACGAAACCGAGGCTGGCTGTAAGCGCTTGCAGCAAATCCTTGGTTTCAACATCGTAGGCGTCCGCCAGCCAGGCGATGGCGAGCGCTACGGCCACCGTGCCTAAGAGGATGGTGCGCGCCAGCCGGGCGTGGTTGCGCGTCCGACCCCGGGTCGGGGCGCTTTGCAGGCGCTCGCGTATGGCTTCGGCTCGTTCGAGCCGCGATCGCTTGAGCTCGTCGTTGGAATCCAATTCAGGCCACCGAGGCTAATCGTCGATGCTGATCAGTTCGACATCAAACACCAAGGTGGCGTGGGGGCCGATCAGTTGGCCTGCGCCCCGCTCGCCGTAGGCCAGATCGGATGGGATGAACAGCCGCCACTTGGCACCGGGGGACATGAGCTGCAGCGCCTCGGTCCAACCGGCGATGACTTGGTTGAGGCGGAAGCTGGCGGGGCTGCCCCGGGCGATGGAGCTGTCGAAAACGGTGTCGTCGATCAGGCGGCCTTCGTAGTGGGTGGTGACTTGGCTGTCCGCGCTCGGCGTGGCTCCTTCGGCGGCAACGAGTACTTCGTACTGTAGCCCGGAAGGCAGCACCTCCACTTCGGCACGCTCCGCGTTGCGCGCCAGAAACTCCTTCCCCGCAGCACCGGCAGCAGCGCGCCGTTCGGCCAAGAGGGCTTCAAGCGCGGCTTGGCCCCGGGCTTCGGCCACTCGGGGGGGCGCCCCGGCGAGGCCATCCGCCAAGCCCGTGGCCAGCGCCGCTGGGTCGATGCTTGCCCCAAACTCCTCCCGCAGCCGCTCCCCCTGGCGGTGGCCGACAAAGTAGCCCGCTTCGGCGGCTTGCCCGCCAAGGTCCACAGCCTCGCCCGCTTCCGATCCGCCGCCGCCGGGCTCGGAGCACGCCGTCATCAGGCCGACCACAAGCAGCATTGCAGCCCGCAGGCCAACCGGACATCCTTTTCCCATCATCAAATGGTCCCTTCAAGATCAAATCGGTGAAGCGAGTTTACACTATTGTATGTCATTGTCATACGGCGTAAAGTGCAATGGTTGGTCAAACGTTTGGAAATCAATCATGAGAGTCAACGCGAGACTGGATGAAGCCCTAGCAGCGAAACTTTCGCGACTGCAGTCACTTACCGGGCTGAGTGCAAGCGATGTGTTGAAACGGGCGATCGATTGTCTTCACAAAGAACACATGGCGAGCGTCCAGAACAGGCTCGACAGCCTGTTGTCGAGCGAGTTCATTGGCTGTGCGGAGGGTCCCCAAGACCTAGCCAGCGAATACAAGCGCTACCTTGCAAGCGACTTGGCGGGAAAACATGGCCCTAGCTGACACTGGGTACTGGATCGCACTGGCCAACCGACGCGACCGTTGGCACACGCGGGCCATAGCCGCCACCAAGCGCCTTACCGAGCCGCTAGTCGTTACTTGGCCAGTGCTCACTGAGACCTGCCACCTGCTGCTTGCCCGCTTGGGGATCGACGAGGAACTTCAATTCATGCGACAGGTGGCAAGAGTAGCGGACATTCACGAAATTCACGCGGATCGATTGCCTGAAATTCAAGCACTAATGGAGCAGTATCGCGATCTGCCAATGGACTTGGCAGACGCCTCACTCGTATTGGCCGCCAACGACCTTCAAAACGGCCGAATCCTGTCAACCGACCAACGCGACTTCAGGACATACCGATGGAAGGAAAGGCAGCCGTTCCACAACCTGCTGATCGAGCCGTGAGGGTCGCTCGCAAGGGCTTTTCTCTATGGGTATGATGGGCCTCTTTCACACAACAACCATCGCATGCCCGTAAAACACATTCGCCTCTCGCCCGCTTGGGCGGCTTGCGCCGCCTTGCTCGTCTTTTGCGGCGCGGTGAGCACCTCGGCCGAAAACGCCACCCCGCTGGAACCACTGGACGTCCATGCCCGCACCAGCCTGACCATCGTTGAGCAGTTGCGCCACAACCACTACCTGCGCAAGACCTTGGACGACGCAGCCTCCAGCGAGATTTTCGACAACTACCTTGAGGCTTTGGACGGCGCGCGCGTGTACTTCACCGCGGCTGACGTGGCGGCCATGGAAAAGCACCGCCATGAACTGGACGATGCGCTCAAGCGCGGCAACCTCGGCCCCGCCTTCGACATCTTCAACCGTCACCAACAGCGGTTGATCAACCGCTTTGAGTATCTGTTGGCCGAACTCGAGGACGGCGTGGAGACCCTGGACTTCAGCGCTGACGAGGCGCTTGAGGTGGACCGCGAGGACGCCCCCTGGCCCGAGGACGAGGCCGCTCTCGACGCGCTCTGGGACAAACGCCTGAAGGCTGCGGCGCTGAACATGAAGCTCAACGGCAAGCCCAACGCCGAAATCCAGGAACTGCTGACCAAGCGCTATCGAAACCGCCTCAAGCAGGCGCGCCAGACCAAGAGCGAGGACGCTTTCGGGCTGTACGTCAACGCCTTCACGACCGCCTACGACCCGCACACCCGCTACTTCTCGCCGCGGGTCTCGCAGAACTTCAACATCAACATGTCCTTGTCCTTGGAAGGCATCGGCGCGGTGCTGCGCAGCGAGGACGAGTACACCTCGGTGGTGCGGCTGGTGCCCGCTGGACCGGCGGCCAAGACCGGCAAGATCAAGCCCGCCGACCGCATCATCAGCGTCGGCCAAGGGGAGCGCGGGCCGCTGATCGACGTGGTGGGCTGGCGCCTCGACGACGTGGTGGAACTGATTCGCGGACCCAAGGGCTCCAAGGTGCGCCTTGAAATCGTGCCGGACAAGGCTGAGGGCCAAGCGGCCAAGGTGGTGCAGATCACGCGCAACACCGTCAAGCTGGAGGAGCAGGCGGCGCGCAAGAAGCTGCTGACCCTGCGCCGAGGCGGCCACGACTACCGCATCGGCGTGATCGAAGTTCCAACGTTCTACGTCGATTTCAAGGCCTTGAAGCAGGGTGACCCCAGCTATCGAAGCACCACCGGCGACGTGGCGCGTCTCGTTCGGGAACTCGAAGCCGAGGGCATGGACGGCTTGGTGGTCGATCTGCGCAACAACGGCGGCGGCTCCCTGCAGGAGGCCGACAAGCTGACGGGCTTGTTCATCAAGTCCGGGCCCACGGTGCAGGTGAAGGCGGCGAGAAAGCGGGCCAACGTCTATGCCGACGATGACGAAGCCCTGGTCTGGGACGGCCCCCTGGCGGTGATGGTCAACCGGCTGTCCGCCTCCGCATCGGAAATTTTCGCCGGCGCCATTCAGGACTACGAACGCGGCGTCATCCTGGGTGGCCGCACGTTCGGCAAGGGCACGGTGCAGACCTTGGTGCCGTTGAACCGCGGCCAACTCAAAATCACCGCCGCCAAGTTCTACCGCATCTCCGGCCAGAGCACGCAACACCGGGGCATTCTGCCGGACATCGAGTTCCCCGACCTCTACGACGTCGAGCACATCGGCGAGAGCAGTCTGGAGGACGCGATGCCCTGGGACGTCATTCGGCCAGCGGCCTACCCACGCAGCAACAACATTCGGCCTGCCCTCAGCAGCCTGCGCGCCCGCCACGCCGAACGAACGCTGGACAATCCGGACTTCGTGTACCTGCGCACCCTCTCCGAGCGCATCCGGCGCGACAGCGAGAACACCAAGGTGTCCTTGAACGAGGCCGAACGGCGCCGCCAAAAGGCGGAGGAGGACGCTTGGCGGCTTGAGGTGGAAAACACCCTCCGGCTGGCCAGGGGCCGCCCCCCGCTCAAGGACTTGGACGAGTTGGACGCCGAAGACGACCCCGCGTCCGCGGACCCCGCAGGGTCCGAAGACGAGGCCGATGACCCCACCAACGAGGCCGTACTCGCCGAAGCCGGTGAAGTGCTGCTTGACTTGATCGGGTTCCGCCACCAAGTGGCGATGATCGGCGACGCCGCCAACCCATCCTCAGGAGCACCGGGGCTGAGCGGCGAATCCGCCTACAGCCAGCAGTAGGGCTAGCGCCCTGTCAATCCACTAGTCGGGCAGCAGAAACGCCCTCGACCGGGCATTGATGGTTTCGAGCAGCGCCGTCTGAAAGTGATCCAAGGCCAAGGTGTGCTGGGCCTTGTGGCCGTGGCGGCGCAGGGTGACGGTGCGCTCCTGCTGCTCCCGTTCGCCGACGATCAGCACGTTGGGGATCTTCAACGTGGCCGCTTGGCGGATTTTCTTGGACACCGTGTCGCTGGAAGGGGCGAGCTCGGCACGCACCATGCGCTCCCTGAGCGTGGCGACGATCTCCGCGCCGTAGGCGTCAAACTGCTCCGAGACGGTGACCACCTGCACCTGCACTGGGGCCAGCCAAGTGGGAAAAGCGCCCCCATAGTGCTCCAGCAGGAAGGCCACCATCCGTTCGTGGGTGGAAAAGGGCGCCCGGTGAATGCAGTAAGGCATGTGCGGCTGGCCGTCGGCGCCAACATAGGTCAGGCCCAGGGCGGCAGGCTGGGAGAAGTCCAGTTGCACCGTGGACAGCGACTCCTCGCGGCCAGTGACGGTCAGGAACTGTATGTCGATCTTGGGACCGTAGAAAGCCGCTTCGCCGACGCCATCGACGTAGTTGACGCCCATCTCCTTGAGCACTTCCTCCAGAACGGTCTCCGATGCGGTCCAAGCTTCGGGGTTGTCAACGTACTTGTCCCGGCCCTTGGGGTCGTCCGGGTTCCAGCGGGACAGGCGCACGACGTAGTCGTCGAGATCCAGGAACTCGTAGGCCTCCTGGTAGAGCCGCATCACGGCTTTGAACTCATCCTTGACCTGTTCCTCGGTGCAGTAGATGTGCGCATCGTTCATGCACATCCCGCGCACCCGCACCAAGCCGCTGACCGCCCCGGAATCCTCCCAGCGATAGACCTGCCCGTACTCCGCCAGCCGCACCGGCAAGTCCCGATAGCTGCGCGGCACGGCCGCGAACACCTTATGGTGGTGAGGGCAGTTCATCGGCCGCAGGCGGTAGGCCTCCTTGACAGCCGCGCCGCCCTCCCCTGCCGTGCTCTGCGGTGCCTCAGCGTGGCCCTGGTCCATCACCTCCATGGACGGATACATGTCGTCCGCGTAGTACGGTAGATGCCCGGACTTGAAGTAGAGGCTTTCCCGGGCCAAGTGCGGCGTGGCGACCCGCTGATAGCCAGCCTTGAACTCCAATTCCTCGGCCAGCTTCTCAAGTTCATCGCGCACCACGGTGCCGTTCGGCAGCCACAGCGGCAGCCCCCGGCCCACATCGTTGTCGATGGTGAAGATGCCCAACTCCCGGCCCAGTTTCTTGTGGTCGCGGCGCTGGGCCTCCTCCCAGCGCGCCACGTGATCGTCGAGCTCCGCCTTGGCCGCAAAGGCCCAAGCGTAGATGCGGGTCATCATGGCGTTGGCGGAGTCGCCCCGCCAGTAGGCGCCGGCTAGGCTGCGGAGCTTGAAGGCATCGCGCGGCAACTGCTTGGTATCCGACACGTGCGGACCCTCGCACATGTCCAGGAAGGGGCCGTTGCGGTAGAAGGACAGCGTGCCTAAGCCTTGCTTGGCGATCAGCTCCGCCCCGTATTCCCGCTTGTAGGGCTCGCCCATTTCGTCGATGCGCTCAAGCGCCTCGGCGGCGAGGAGGTCTTCCTGGTAAAAGCGCTGGCCCTTCTTGATGATCTTCCTCATGCGCCGTTCCAGCTCCGGGAAATCAGCCTCCGTCAGCGGCTCGCTCAAGAGGAAGTCGTAGTAGAAACCGTCCTTGATGGGCGGGCCGAAACCCAAGGTGGAGCCGGGACGCAGTTCCAGCACCGCCTGCGCAAGCACATGCGCCAAGCTGTGGCGAATTCGGTACAGCTCATCGTCCGGCTGCTCCGCGCCGCTGTGTTCGGCACGTCGATCCAAGGAAGCCATTGCGCACATCTCCAGGGCAAGTCAGGGAAAGTCCACGCCCCGAACGGCACATCGCCGCCGCAGGCTGGAAAAAGCAAATGATATCGGCAGGCAAGCGGCTTTCCTACACCCGATGGGAATTTGATGGAGGTCCGCGTAATCATCTTGAATTTGCGATGCGCCTAGCCGATGCTCCGCGTTCCTAGTTGTCTCGATCACGGGAAATCCCATCCTTAGCCGCTGACCGCCATGCCCGAGATACCCAATCCCCACGCGCTGGCGTCAATGCTGCTCACGGTGGCCGCCCTCTATCTGTTCAGCCGCGAGCGGCTGCGGCTGGAGATTTCAAGCATCGGGCTGATCAGCCTGCTGGCGATAGGCTTTTCGCTCTTTCCTTACGGGGACTTCCGCCCCACTGAGTTCTTCGCAGGCTTCGGCCACGAAGCGCTGATTGCGGTCTGCGCTCTGATGGTGATGGGCCAAGGGCTGGTGCAAACCGCAGCCCTGGAGCCGGTGGGACGGGTGCTGGCCCGCTTCTGGAACCGGCTGCCCTTTCTTTCCTTCATGGCGACCCTCGTAGTGGGCGCCGTGCTTTCCGCCTTCGTGAACAACACGCCCATCGTGGTGCTGCTGCTGCCCATTCTGATAAGCGTGTGCCTGCGCACCGACAACTCGCCCGCCAAGATCCTCATGCCGATGGGCTTCGCCACCTTGGTGGGCGGCATGGCCACCACCATCGGTACGTCAACCAACCTGCTGGTGGTGAGCGTGGCCTCTGACTTGGGCCTTGCCGAATTCGGCATGTTCGACTTCGTGTATCCGGCGGCCATCGCCGGCGCGGTGGCCTTCGTCTATCTGTGGCTGATCGCCCCGCGGCTGCTGCCCGCCCGCGACATTCAACTGGCCGGCGCCGCGCCGCGGCTGTTCGAGGCCCGGCTGCGCCTGACCAGCGAATCGCCTGCGGTCGGCATGCACCTGTCCGATGCCATAGCACTCTGCGACGACAAGCTGCGCGTCGCCCGCATCCGCCGCGGCGAAATGCTGCTCATGCCGTTGCCCGACGCCGTTCTAAAGGCTGGCGATCAACTCCGCGTGCGCGACATCCGAGAGAACCTCAAGCTCTTTGAGGACACCCTCAAGGCCAGCTTGCACAGCGTCGATTCCGGCGACAACGGCAATGGCCCGCTCTCGGAGCAGAGCCAGAGCCTGGCGGAGATCGCCGTGGTGGCCGGCTCGCGCCTCGACGGCGCCAACCTGCGCGACGCGCGCTTCCTGGACCAGTTTCAGTTGGTGGTGCTGGCGGTGCATCGCGCCGGAAGGGAGGTGATGAGCTTCGAGGACAACATCGCTCGGGTGGTGCTGCAGCCCGGCGACATTCTGCTCGTCCAAGGCGCTGGGGCGCAGATCGCCCGCCTGAAGCGAAACACCGACTTTCTGGTGCTCGATGCGACCGCGGACCTGCCCGAACCGCACAAGGCCAAGCGGGCGCTGGCCATCTTTGTGGGCGTCGTCGCCTGCGCCGCCAGCGGCCTGCTGCCGATCTCGGTGAGCGCCACCGCCGGCGCCTGCCTGCTGCTGTTGACCCGCTGCCTGAACGTCGGCCCTGCCATCCGCGCCATCAACTCATCCGTGTTCTTCATCATCGTTGCCAGCCTTGCCTTGGGCAGGGCGCTCGTTGAGACCGGAGCCACCAACTATCTCACCGAGGTGTTTCTTGCCGCCACCTTGGGCGCGGACCATCTCATCGTGCTCGGTGCGTTGATGGCGTTGCTGGCGGTGCTGACCAACGTGGTGTCCAACAACGCCGCCGCTGTCATCGGCACGCCCATCGCCATCGGCATCGCCAACAATCTCGGCCTGCCTCCGGAACCCTTTGTGCTGGCGGTGCTGTTCGGCGCCAACATGAGCTTCGCCACACCCATGGCCTACCAGACCAACCTGCTGGTGATGGCAGCCGGCAACTACCGCTTTTCGGACTTTGTCAGAGTGGGCGCGCCCCTCACGGTGATCATGCTGCTCACCCTAACTTGGGCCTTGGGCAAAATCTACTTCTAGCTAAAATCCAGCTGCTGTGCGTGGGCGTATGCGTTCAGCCGGCCTTCGCGCAGAAAGCCGACCAGCGTCTGGCCGCTGCGCTCCGCGAAGTCCACCGCCAAGCCGGATGGCGCCGACACCGCGCACACTATGGGAATGCGCGCCGCCAAGGCCTTTTGCATGATCTCAAAAGAGGCACGGCCGCTGACCATGAGCAGATGGTCAGCGGCGGGCCAAGGTCCATGGCGCAAGGCGTGGCCGAGCACCTTGTCCACGGCGTTGTGACGGCCCACGTCCTCGCGCGCGATCAGCAGCTTGCCCTGGGCGTCGAACAACCCGGCCGCGTGCATGCCGCCGGTGGCGGCAAACTCGTCCTGAGCGACCCGCAGCGCGTCCGGTAGGCCAAGCACCGTCTGGGCGGGGACTCGCAAGGCACTCTCAATCGGCGGGAAGTGCTTGTGAACCTGTTCGATGGTTGCCGCGCCGCACAGTCCGCAACTGGAGCTTGCAAACACATGGCGGGTCAGCCGGTCCACGTCAAAGCGCACCTCGGGCCGCAGGAAGACGTTGATGAGATTGAAGCCGCCGGCCCGTTCCGGCGCTTCAATCTTGACGATGTCGTCGGCCGATTCGATCACGCCTTCGGTGAGCAGGAAGCCGACCGCCAAGTCCTCATCATGGCCCGGAGTGCGCATGGTCACGCTGATGGGCTGGGCCCGGACGCGGATTTCCAACGGCTCCTCCGGGGCCAGCCGGTCGGCGGCGGATTGCAGGGGCTCACCACGCCGGTAACGAAGGACACGCTGGCGTGACACTTGGCGCACCTCCCGGCGGGCCTCCCGGCGAGCCTCCCGGCGAGCCCCATCCCCCGTGGTCAAGGGACGCCTCCCCCGCCAACCCCGTGCAACTGCCGGACAGCGGCTTGAAGGGCGGGCGAGAGCTGATCGGCATCGCCGTTTGCGGCCTCGGCCATGGCCTGGCGCATGCGCGGATCCCAAAAGCGGTTCAGATGATCGGCCACCCGGGCTGCGACCAGTTCAACATCGTCGGTGTAGGCCATGTTGGCAGTGATCTGCTCGGCCATGCGAACCAGCTTGGCGGCATCAACGGTCATGCCTGCGCGACCTGACGGTCGCGTTGGAGTTTCGCTGGCGCGAAACTCGGTTGAGCCTCGCCGAGCGCCTGCTCCGACAACTGCTGCTGGGCGGCGGTGAAGCGGCGGAACATTTCCTGCCACTCGGATGGTTTGCTAACCGGATAAGCCTGCACCGCCGTCACCTTGTACTCCGGGCAATTGGTGGCCCAATCGGAATTGTCGGTGGTGATGACGTTGGCGCCCGACTCCGGGTGATGGAAGGTGGTGTAGAGCACCCCGGGCTGCACCCGTTCGGTCACCTGGGCGCGCAGCACGGTTTCGCCGGCGCGGCTCTTTAGGCCCACCCAGCTGCCATCGACGATGCCCCGCAGCTGCGCATCCGCCGGGTGAATCTCGAGCTTGTCCTCCCGATGGTAAGCGACCGCGCCGGTGCGCCGGGTTTGAGCGCCCACGTTGTACTGCGAGAGTACCCGTCCCGTGGTCAACAGCAGCGGATAACGGGCGTTGGCCCGCTCGTCGGTCGGCACATAGGGCGTCGGCGCGAAGTAGCCCTTGCCGCGCACGAACTGATCGACGTGCATCAGCGGCGTCCCCGCCGAAGCCTCGTCCCGGCAAGGCCATTGAATGGAGCCGAGTTCGGCAAGCTTTGCGTAGCTCACGCCCCGGAAAGTAGGGGTCAGGCGGGCGATCTCATCCATGATCTCCGAGGGATGCGAATAGCGCATCTCATAGCCCATGGCAGTGGCCAGACGGCAGGTGATTTCCCATTCATCCATCCCCGACAGGGGGGCGATGACCTTGCGCACCGGCGAAATGCGGCGTTCGGCGTTGGTGAAGGTGCCGTCCTTCTCCAGGAAGGAGCAGCCCGGCAGGAAAACGTGGGCAAACTTCGCGGTCTCGTTCAGGAACAGATCCTGGACGATCACGCATTCCATCGCCGAGAGCGCCGCATAAATGTGCTGGGTGTCCGGGTCGGATTGGGCGAAGTCCTCGCCTTGCACGTACAGGCCCTTGAATTCCCCGTCGATGGCGGCGTCAAACATGTTGGGGATGCGGTAGCCGGGCTCCGGGTCGAGCGCAACCCGCCACTCCGCTTCGAACAGCTTGCGGGTGGCTTGGTCGGACAGGTGCCGGTAGCCGGTCAACTCGTGGGGGAAGGAGCCCATGTCGCAGGCGCCCTGCACGTTGTTCTGGCCGCGCAGCGGATTGACGCCCACCCCAGGACGGCCCAGATTGCCGGTGGCCATGGCCAAGTTGGCGATGCCCATGACCATGGTGGAGCCTTGGCTGTGCTCGGTGACGCCCAAGCCATAGTAGATGGCGCCATTGCCGGCCTCGGCGTAGAGGCGCGCCGCGGCCCGCACCTGCCCTGCCGGCACCCCGGTCGCAGCCTCGGTGGCTTCTGGGGAATTGCGCGCCTCACTGATGAAGGCGCGCCAAATCCGGTAGGCCTCCATGTCGCAGCGGGCGCGGATGTAAGCCTCATCCTCAAGGCCTTCTTCGATGACGACGTGGGCCAAGGCGTTGATGACCGCCACATTGGTGCCCGGCTTCAGTTGCAGGTGGTGGTCGGCGCGCACATGCGGGGACTGAACCAAGTCGATGGCTCGGGGATCCACGACGATCAGGCCAGCGCCCTGGCGCAGCCGCCGCTTCATGGCCGATGCGAACACCGGATGGGCTTCGGTAGGGTTGGCGCCGATGACCACGATGACATCGGACTGCAGCACCGAATCGAAGTTCTGGGTGCCAGCGGACTCACCCAAGGTGGTTTTCAGTCCGTAGCCGGTGGGCGAGTGGCAGACTCGCGCGCAGGTGTCCACGTTGTTGTTGCCAGCTGCGGCACGGATGAACTTCTGCACCACATAAACCTCTTCGTTGGTGCAGCGCGACGAGGTGACCCCGCCGATGGACTTGCGCCCGTGTCGCGCCTGAATCCCCTGCAAGCGCTCCGCGGCGGTGCGGATGGCTTCATCCCAACCCACCGCACGCCATTCGTCGTCGATGCTGTCGCGCACCAAGGGCGTCGTGATGCGGTCCCGGTGGGTGGCGTAGCCAAAGGCGAACCGCCCCTTCACGCAGGCGTGGCCGTGATTGGCATGGCCGTCGCGGTTCGGCACCATGCGCACCAGCTGGCCGCCTTGGGTCTCCGCACGGAAGGAGCAGCCCACCCCGCAGTACGCGCAAGTGGTGATGACCGCGCTCTCCGGCTGGCCGTGTTCGATGACCGACTTTTCGATCAGCGTGGCCGTGGGGCAAGCCTTGACGCAGGCGCCGCAGGAGACGCATTCGGAGTCGATGAAGGCGTCGTTTTGGCTGGCGATCACCTCGGAGTCGAAGCCGCGCCCGCTGATGGTCAGGGCGTAGGTGCCCTGCTGCTCCTCGCAGGCGCGCACGCAGCGGGAGCAGACGATGCATTTGGCCGGATCGAAGCTGAAATACAGGGCCGACTCGTCCTTGGGCTTATCCAGATGATGGGCGCCGTCGTAGCCGTAGCGCACGGTCCGCAGGCCCACGGCGCCGGCCATGTCCTGCAGTTCGCAATCGCCGTTGGCGGCGCAGGTCAGGCAATCCAGGGGATGGTCGGAGATGTAGAGCTCCATGACGTTGCGCCGCAGCTCCGCCAACCGGGGCGTCTGGGTGTGCACCACCATGCCTTCCTCGACCAAGGTGGTGCAGGAGGCCGGATAGCCCTTGCGCCCCTCGATGGCCACCAGGCACAGGCGGCAGGAGCCAAAGGCGTCCAAGTCCTCGGTGGCGCAAAGCTTGGGCACGCTCGCCCCGGCCAA
Source organism: Pseudomonadales bacterium (assembly GCA_022827905.1). Taxonomy (GTDB): domain Bacteria; phylum Pseudomonadota; class Gammaproteobacteria; order Pseudomonadales; family Azotimanducaceae; genus Azophilus. Next base: position 18,074 of record JAJEIQ010000031.1, read on the forward strand.
GGCCGCGGCACGCATCACCGAGGTGCCTTCGGGCACGCCAATGTGACGTCCGTCGATTTCGACGTTGACCGTTGGCGCGGCGTCCGCCCCGCCGTTGGCGGGGTTGCCGTTGGCAGCCGGCGTGCCCAGATCGCGCTCCGCGCCAACCCGATAGTAGAGATTCATGTCCGGCACTTTACAACGCCTCACAACTCGTCCGCAAAGTGCGTCATGACGCTGAGCACCGGCAAGGGCGCCATGCCGCCGAGACCGCAGAGGGAACCATCGATCATGGTGTGGCATAGATCCTTGAGCAGTACCCGGTTGTCCGCCGCCGCCTCGCCGCGCCGGATGCGATCGACCACCTCGACGCCGCGCACGGCGCCAATGCGGCAGGGGGTGCATTTGCCGCAGGACTCCTCGGCGCAGAACTCAAAGGCGTAGCGGGCCATGGCCCCCATGTCAGCGGTCTCGTCGAAGACCACCAGGCCGCCGTGGCCGATCATCGCATCAATGGCCTGAAAGGACTCGTAGTCCAAGGGCGTGTCGAAGTGCCGCGGGGGAATGTAAGCGCCCAAGGGACCGCCCGCCTGCACCGCCTTGATCGAACGACCACTGGCAGTGCCGCCCCCCAAGTCCTCGACCACCCAGCGCAACGGCTTGCCGAACGGCACCTCGAACAGCCCGCCCCGGCGCGCGTTGCCCGCCAACTGAACGGTCAGCGTGCCGGACGAGCGGCCCACGCCGAAACTGCGGTAGTGGTCCGCGCCCTGGGCCAGGATGGCCGGCACCGAGGCCAGGGTGATGACGTTGTTCACCACCGTCGGCCGGCCGAACAGCCCCTTGACCGCCGGCAGGGGCGGCCGATAGCGAATCACGCCCCGCTTGCCTTCAAGGCTCTCGAGCAACGAGGTCTCCTCGCCGCAAATGTAGGCCCCGGCGCCCTTGCGCACCTCGAGGTGGAAGCCGTCCAGATAGCCCGCGCCTTCGGCGAGGCGGATCGCCTCGGCCAAGGTGTCGATGGCCAGCGGATACTCAGCCCGGCAATAGATGTAGCCGCGGTCGGCGCCGACGGCGAGGCCCGCAATCAGCATGCCCTCGATCAGGCAGAACGGGTCGCTCTCCATGATCATGCGATCGGCAAAGGTGCCGGAATCACCCTCATCGGCGTTGCAGACGATGTACTTTGGCTCGCCATCCGTCTCAAGCACGGTCCGCCACTTGATGCCGGTGGGGAACGCCGCGCCGCCGCGGCCGCGCAGGCCCGCCTCGGTGACCGCTTCGACAATCGCCGGAGCCGTCAGGGCGCGGGTCCTTTCCAAGCCCTTAAAGCCGCCATGGGCCTTGTACTGGTCGATGGACAAGGGCTCGATGACGCCCACCCGCGCCATGGTCAAGCGCGACTGTGCCTTGAGCCATGGCAGTTCTTCCACCAAGCCTAGGCAATCTGGATGGCTGGCGTCCGGCAAGCCGTTGGCGAACAGCGCACCGGCGGCGGCGGCATCGAGCGGACCGAAGCCGATGCGGCCGGCGTCCGTCGCCACTTCCACCAAGGGCTCAAGCCAATAGAGGCCTCGGGAGCCGTTGCGGCGCACCTCAACGCCTGGAGCGGCCGCCACCGCGGCCGCCACCGCGTCGGCGCCCAGGGCGCGGGCCGTGAAATCAGCCGGCACGAACACGTCAACGCTCATCGGCCCATCAACTCGTCAAAGCGTTTGGCATCAACCCGGGCGTGCAGCACCCCGTCAATGGTCATCGAAGGCGCACAGGCACAGTTTCCCAAGCAGTAAATCGGCTCCAAGGTCACTTCGCCGTCCGCCGAAGTCTCCCCGAAACCGATGCCAAGCGCGGACTCGGCGTGGGCCTCCAGGGCGGCGCCGCCCATGGCTTGACAGGCCTCTGCCCGGCAGATGGTGATGATCCGCTTACCCGGCGGACTCACCCTGAACAACGGATAGAAGCTGATGACCCCCTGCACTTCGGCGCGGGAAAGGTTCAACCCCTTGGCGATGACCGCAACGCAAGCCGACGGCAGGTAGCCGAGCTGGTCCTGGACCGCGTGCAGGATGGGCAGCAACGGCCCCTCAAGGGCGGCAAAGCGCTCGACGATCTCCCTTACCGTTTCCTCGAATGCGCCATCGGCCACGGCTCACTCCCTCGCAAGAAGGCTCCATCCTGAATGCGCTCCAAGGACAGGCCAATCACACTAAACCATTCGCAATCGGCGAACGATGGAGGGCGCGACTTGTCAGTCTTCGTTCGCGACCAGTTCCCGGTGCGCCGATGGCTGCAAGGGGAGGCGCAGGCGCATCTCCGTGTAGGCGCCGAGTTCGGAGTCCACCTCGACGGAGCCGCCGTGCCGGGTGAGGATATCCGCGGTCAGCGACAGGCCGAGGCCCGTGCCCTTGCCGGCATCCTTGGTGGTGACGAAGGGTTCGAACATCCGTTGGCGCAATTCCTCGGGAATGCCCGGACCGTTGTCGCGAATGCGGAACTCAAGGCCATCGTCCAGGCGGCGGCTGCTGATTTCCAGCTTCGGCTCGAAATCGCCCCCTAGCTCAACCCGCTTCTCCTCCAAGGCTTGGAAGGCGTTGGTGAGCACGTTGAGAAAGGCGCGGCTGATGTCCTGGGGCACCACCTCGACGGTGCCAACCGCCTCGTCGAGTTCGACGCCGAGGGTTGCATTGAAGTCCGAGTTCTCCGCCCGCATGGCATGGTAGGCCAGTTCCATGTACTGCTTCAGCAGGGCGTTGAGATCGACCTCCCGCCAGTCTCCCGGCCCGGAACGGGAGTGCTCCAGCATGTTGCGCACAATGCCGTCCGCCCGGCCGCCGTGCTCCCTGACCTTGTTCAGATTGACTTTGAGATCGTCGAGAATCTCCTTGATCTCCCCGGCCAAGTCGAGATCCTCGTCGTCCTCCGACTCGTCGATGATTTCACGGATCTCGTCAATCAACTCCGCGGAAACCTCCGTGAAGTTCTTGACGAAGTTCAAGGGGTTCTTGATCTCATGGGCGACGCCAGCGGCAAGCTGACCCAAGGACGCCAGCTTCTCTTCCGCAACGATTTGCTCCTGGGCCCGCTGCAACTGCTCCAAGGTCTTTTCCAACGTCTGGTTTTTGGCATCGAGCTCTTGGGCCAACTTCTCAATGAGGTTCAGCCGCTGCACTTCCAAGGCGTAGCGGCGGAAGACCTCCAGCGCATTGGCCATGTCGGTGACCTCGTCATTGCCAGTCACGCCAACGGGAACCTCAAGGTCGCCGCTGGCCATTTCCCGCATTGATCCGGCCAATCCCGTCAAGCGGCGCAACAGGTACCGGCCAACGAACAGCCAGCCAATCAGGACCGCGCCGATGATGCTCAGAACATTGAGCAGCACCAACCACAGGATGCCCTGAGTGGCGGTGGACTGCGACTCGGTGTTGACGGCCACCGCTTCGTTGCGCACCTCCTCGACCAGGCGTTCCATGTCGGCAAGCAATTGCGCCGACGCCTGACGGCCCGTGGCGAGCGCCTCGCGTTCCTGCTCAAGGCGCCGCAACGACTCTCGCCGCAGCGTGAAAACCCCCTCCTCGGACTCGCCAATCTCCACCAACCGCTCGACTTCCTCCGCCAGGTTCAAGTCGGCTATGCGCGCGTCGAGCCGGTTCAGCGCCCGGCGAAGGTTCTGTCCGGCGCTGCGGAAGCGCTCCGCAACGGGTTCGAGCAAATCCCGCTCGGACAGCGACAGCGCCTCGCCAAGAAGCAGTCCGGCGAGCGTCGCCTGCTGGCTGATCTCAACCAAATCCCGGTAGTAGGCCAGTTGCGCTTCCGAGGCCCGCTCCGAAGGCGCGAGGGGCCGATCATCCAAGGTTCGCAGCCCCTCGACCAAAAAGAAGCCTTGATCGTCAATCGCCGAACCGACCTCGCGTTCGATGTGTCTGTTGAGTGCTCCGAACTCCTCGACCAAGGCGTCCAAGGTCTGCCCAATGGCCAAGCGCCGCGCCGAGGAGGCGTAAACTTCCTCGAGCAGGGAGCCAAAGCGGACCAAGCCGGTTTCCAACACCTCGGCCTGGCCATTCAGGGAGGAACGGGAACCGACCTCTTCCACTAGGTCCATGAGTTCATCCCGCTCGCGCAGCACCTGCTCCGAAATTACTTGGTGCTCATCCGGAGTCGCCGCCGAGGCCATGCGCGCCGCGCCGTTGACCAAGGCCGCGCTTTGGCGGGCGATCTCCACGGACTGACTCAGGTTGGGGATGCTCTCAGCCGCCAGGCGCGACTGATAGCGCACGATCTCAGTGAGAAAGTAGTAGGCGACAAAGCTGGCGATGATGACCAGAACGACGCTGCCCAGCAGACCGCTGTAGATCTGCGGGCCGACGCCGAAGCGGTGCTTTTCAGGGTGTTCAGGCCGCTCGCTGGCTGGCGGCGCGGTCAGTTCCGTCGCAACCGGGTCGCCCGGCCCCGGACTGCCGCCTTCCGGGGCGCCGCTCATCGTTTGACCATCCTGGCCGCCGGGACCACGCGGCCACGGCCGTCAATCACCGTGAGATACACCTGATCCGAACCTTGGTTGTCCATCGGGCCATAGCTCAGGTCAAAGCCGCCCAGCCGGATCTCCACCGCCTCTCGCAAGGCTGAGAGGAAGCCCGCCCGAGTGACCGGCGGCTCCGCGAGACGGACGCCCTCGGCCACCAACCTGCCCGCCAGATAGCCCTCCAGCGAGACGAAGTCCGGCTCGGCGTCCGGCGCCACCGCCGCCAGCGCCCGTTGGTAGCGCGCCACCACCTCCACTTGGGAATCCTTCGGAAAGGGCACCACCTGCGTGATGTAAACGCCCCGGCCAACCGGCCCGAGCTCGCGGGCCAAGGCGGTGCTGCCGACAAAGGAGATGTTCACGAAGAAGGGATCGAAGCTGAGTTTGCGCGCCCAGCGGATCATGGCCGCTGCCGGCCGGTAGGCGCCAATGATGATCACCGCATCGGGCTGGTAGCGGCGCAGGTCGAGCAGCGGCACCTTGATGCTCTCGGTGTTGCGCGGATAGTCCGCCTCGACCACCAACGGCAGTCCGCGCGCCTCCAGCGCCATGCGCACTCCTTCAAGCCCCGCTCTTCCGTAGGAGTCATTTTGGTAGAAAATGCCAATGCGCCGCGCACCGGCATCGGCGGTCAGGCGAGCGACGATTTCCGCTGTTTCCTGAAAATAGGAGGCGCGCACGTTGACGACATTGGCCATCTTCCCGGCCTCGCGCAGAAACTCGGCGCCCGTGAATGGCGCGATGTAAGGAATGCCCGCCTCGCTGGCGACCGGCTGCACCGCTCTGGAGGTGGGGGTGCCGACCGCGCCGACCAAGGCAAACACCTCGTGCTCCCGGATGAGCGCTCGGGTGTTGGCGATGGCGGCTTCCGGTTCGTAGGCGTCGTCCAACGAAACCAAGGACAACGGACGGCCATGGACGCCGCCGCTTCGATTGATTTCATCAAAGGCGGCCAGCAGGCCCAAGCGCATGCCCGAACCCAATTCGCTGGCCGGTCCGCTCAAGGCCGCGGACTGGCCAAACAGCAGCGGCTCGCCGGAATCGCCGGCCACAGCCGCCGTCTGGCCGAGGCCGGCAAAGGCTAAGCAATGCCAGAGGAGAAATGCGCCAAGCGACCGGCGCATGGGCTACTGCGAACCGTCGGTGCCCGCGCCCCCGGAGAGCAATCTCAGACGCAGGGAGAGGCAGGTAATGTCGTCAAACTGGGTTGCGCCATCGGCAAATCGCTCCACCGAATCAACCACGGATTCAGCCAACTCCCGGGCGCCCATTGGCGCATCACCGCCAAGCACCCCATCAAGGCGGTCCTCACCGTATTCGTCTAACTGATGGTTGCAGGCTTCGGTGATTCCATCGGTGTATAGAAAAAGCGCATCACCCGGCACCACGGTGACCGCGTTCTCCCCAAAATCGTGCCCGTCGGCGATTCCCAGCGCAAAGTCCCCGGTCAAGGGAAGCTCACTCACGGCCCCGTCCGCGGTCAAGTGCCTCGGTGGATTGTGACCGCCGTTGGAGTAGCGGAAACTGCCGTCCCGAAGATCAAGCACGCCATAGAACACGGTCACGAACATGCAGGCGTCGTTGTCCTGGCAAATGAACTCATTGACTTCGTGCAGGCAGCGGCTCGGCGAGTCGTGGCGTCGGGATGAGGATTTCAGCAGCGCTCGGGTGATCATGGTGAACAGCGCGGCAGGCACACCCTTGTCGGAGACGTCGGCGATGACCAAGCCCAAGCGGTGCTCGTCGAGTTCGAAGAAGTCGTAAAAGTCGCCGCCAATCTCCTTGGCGGGATTCATGATGGCATGGACCCCAAAGGCTTCCCCAACCGGCAATTCGGCGGGCACCCCTGACAGCTGCACCTGCTTGGCGACATCAAGCTCCCGCCGGATGGCGACTAGGCGGTCGCGGTTCTTCAGCGCCTGTTCCAAGGCATTGATGTGTTTGAGGGTCTTCTCAATGGTGATCTGCAGGTCGTTGAAGTCCACCGGCTTGGTGACGAAATCGAAGGCGCCGCGGTTCATCGCGGTGCGGATGTTGTCCATGTCGCCGTAGGCGGAAATGATGACCGCCTTCACGTCGGGCTTGGTTTCCTCAAGCTGGCCCAACAGCGTCAGCCCGTCCATGACCGGCATGTTGATGTCGGACAGCACCAAGCGGATGTCCGGGTTCTCCTCGAGCGCCTCGAGCGCCTCCTTGCCGTTGTGGGCGAAGAGGAATTCGTATTCGCCCTTGCGGATGCGTCGGCGAAAGCGCTGACGGACGAGCAACTCAAGGTCTTCCTCGTCATCAACCATCAGTATTCGCGTTGCGCCCATGGCGACTCTCGGATCGAAAAAATGCAGTTTGCGCGAGGGGGCTAGACGGTCGCAAGGGCCTCGCTGCGGGTGCCGAAAACCGGCAGGATGTGGTCGAATCCGCTGACCCTGAACACCTCCGCAATCTGCTCGGAGAGGCCGCAGAACAGGGTCTTGCCCTTGGCGGCCTGCATGCGCCGGGCAGCCAGCAGCAATACCCTCAATCCCGCGCTGCTGATGTACTCAAGGTCCTCGAAATCAAACAACAGCGCAGGTTGGCCAGCATCAATCTTGTCCCGAACGGCTTCATCAAGAACGCTGGCGTTGGTGCCGTCCACGCGCCCAACCAAGCACAGGATGACAGCCTTTTCATCTTGTTCCGTCCGTATCGTCAGTTGCGTTTTACTCGTCACTGTAATCAGTCTCCTGCTTTTATTCGCAAAGTAATTCGATTCAGGCCATTGACCCGTTCGTAGCCAGCGCTTTCCGTAAACTGCTTCACGAACATCACGCCCAAGCCCCCTATGGGCCGTTCATCCAGCTCAAGGGTCGTATCAGGAACCGGCGCCTCGCTGAACGGGTCAAATGCCGGGCCATTATCCTCCAAAACCGCCTCCAGCACATCACGCCCGTCCGCACAGGCCAAGCACAATGCCAAGTGCGGTTCAGCCACATCCTGAAGCCCATAGTTGATGCTATTCGTCACGAGCTCATCAAGCACCAAATTGAGCTTTCCCGATACCCCGCTGCTCAAGGACTCGGTTGCGGCAAACCGCTCCACCGCCTCCGCTAGAACACCTAGCGCTGCCGACAGTTCGGGCGGTAGATGGACGACCATCCGACGCTGTTCCCCCATCGCTCCCCTAACCTTCTTTACGCTTGCGAGATGCAACGGAATCAAGCATGGACCGGATAATACACGTACTCCCTTTCAAGTAAACCGTGGAAGTTCCGGTACGACTCCAGAATTTCCGCCACCAGCGCCTGCTGAGCCGGCATCGGGGCGCCCACGCATCGAGAGAGCAGGTCGCTGATGCGGTCGAGAGCCGCGAATGGAGCCGCCCGGGAGCGACCGGACAGAGGCGGGTCGACCGCCTCCAAGACTTCCCACAGCCGTTGTGCGGCAAAACCCAGCGAATGCGGTTGAGCCGCGTCGCAGACCAGCAGTGCCAGGGCATCCGAGGCGTTGACATCGCCCCCATGCGTTCGACCGTACGCCTCAAGGGCGTTGCAGGCCCGCAATGCGTTGGTCCAGCGCTCGCCGCCGCCGTCAGTCCCCGATGACAGCGGACCGCGGCTGTGCGCCAGCAAGGTGGTCGCCACCAATTGGGCGCGTTCGATGTACTTGCCCAGTTGCATGAAGCGCCAATGGTCGCCCCGCTGCAGCGTGCCTTGGCAGATGCCGTCAAACTGCTGCACCCCTTCGACAATGTCGGCGTAGAAGCGCTCAGGCTCCTTGGTCCACTCGTCCACCAGCGCCGTGCCGCGCAGGCCGAGGTAGGTTCGGTTCAAGCAGGTCCAGAGCGCGGCGCTCAGGCAGTCACGCACCTGCCGGGCGTTCTCCCGCGCGCCATGAAACGAAGCGAGAATCGACGATGGATTGCTCGCCTCGAAGGTCAGGAAATCCGTCAAGGCATAGCCGTCGGCGAACAGATAATCGTCATCCTCGGCCTCGCCAAAGGACTCGGCGCCCGGCGGCTGGGCGCTCAGGCAGCGGAACACCAAGCTCCAACCCTCGGCAATCTCGCGCGCGGAGTTCACCGGCAGGCGCTGCAGCTGCAAGCCCACTAGGCGGGCGCTGAACTCGACCCGCTCAAGGTAGCGGCTCATCCAGTACAGCGAATCGGCAACTCGGGCCAGCATCTAGTGCTCCAATTGCTACTCGGAAGGGTCATCGACAATCCAAATGTCCTTGGCGCCGCCGCCCTGACTGGAGTTCACCACCAAACTGCCCTCCCGCAGCGCGACCCGGCAAAGTCCTCCGGGCACCACCTTGGTTTCGGCGCCGTGCAGCACGAAGGGCCGCAGGTCCACATGCCGGGGCTGCAGCCGGCCATCGATCAGGCAGGGCGCGCGCGACAAGGCCAAGGTGGGCTGGGCAATGTAGTTTTGCGGGTCGGCGCGAATTTTCGCGGCGAACTCCGCCCGTTCCGCAGCGCTCGCGTGGGGACCCACCAGCATGCCGTATCCGCCGGATTCCCCCACCGCCTTGACAACCAACTCATCGAGGTGCTCCAGCGTGTAGCGCAATCCATCGGGCTCGCGGCAGAGGTGCGTCTCCACGTTGTCGATGACCGGCTCCTCGTCGAGATAGTAACGGATCATGGCGGGCACGTAGGCGTAAACGGCCTTGTCGTCAGCCACCCCAGTGCCGGGTGCGTTCGCCATGGCGAGATTGCCCGCACGGTAAACATCGAACAATCCCGGCACGCCCAACAAGGAATCGGCACGAAAGGCCTGGGGGTCGATGAAATCGTCGTCAACGCGGCGATAGAGCACATCGACCGGCCGCAGCCCGCGGATGGTGCGCATGAGCAGGCGTCCCCGCTCCACAAGCAGGTCCGCTCCCCGGACCAGCTCGATGCCGGTTTCGGCGGCAAGGAACGCATGTTCGTAATAGGCGGAGTTGTAGACTCCCGGCGTCAGCAAGGCAATGCCCGGCGAGTCGGCGACGGGCGAGAGGGATTCCAGCACCCGGCGCAGCTCGCGCCCGTAGTGCTCCACGGGGCGAACGCGGCAGCCACGGAAGGTCCGCGGGTAGGCGCGGCGGATGGCCTGCCGGCAGGCCAGCATGTAGGACACCCCGGATGGCACCCGCAGATTGTCCTCAAGCACCAGGAAGTCATCGCCGGCGCGCACGATGTCGCTACCGCACACCGACACGTAGGCGTCGAGCGGCACCTTGACGCCTTCCATCTCCGGGCGATAGTTCGGGCAGCCGCGGACCAAGTCGGTCGGCACAATCCCATCGCACAGGATGTGGCCTGGGCCGTAAACATCCGCCAGAAACAGATTGAGCGCCTGGACGCGTTGAATCAGGCCCCGCTCGATCAGCGCCCACTCGCTGGCGGGCAGCAGGCGCGGCACGCAGTCCACCGGAAACACCCGCTCGATGGACTCATCATCGCCGTAAACGGTAAAGGTGATGCCCTCGTGCAGCAGGGAGCGGGCCACGCGCTGGTGCAGCCGCACAAGCTCGCCGGGCGCCAACTCCGCCATCGCCTCGGCAAGCGTTCGGCAGTGCGGGCGCGGCGAACCCCCAGCCTCAAGCATCTCGTCAAAGAAGGCGGGGTCGAGATCGTAGTGATCGAACGGCGAGGCGCCGCCGGGCTTCGGATCGGCATCGGCTGCGCCGCCTTCCTTGCGCACATCCATCGCCGCAATATCGCGTCGGCAACCCGCCCTGTCAATGGTGGCAAAGGGCCATTGGCGCCATAGGCACGCTTTCGATGCACGAAGGAAGGGCACTGTCCATTTCGGTGCGCCACATCACTCCCCTTTCCACTGTCGGCGTCGCCGCCGTCTCTGAAGTCATGCGCATCCCAAGGGCACCTCATGGGCGTCTCATGGGCTGCACACTCTAACGATCTATATATTAATTTAGTGTAAAAAAACCGTAACTATTCGCACCCCCGCGCCGTTGGTTGACGCCTGAGGGCGTGTTTCGCACGGCTTGACATTATAGCCGGCGGGTTCTATGGTTCGCCCATTCGGACGTTGGGCGGGGGCATGGGTCACAGCTGGTTGGGTTCCAA
>JAJEIQ010000064.1 GCA_022827905.1 Pseudomonadales bacterium
CAGGGAAGAAAGTCCATCAACTGAGCGAACAGGGTCTTGCCGGCGTACATCGTGCCTTGGCCTCCGGGAGTGAAATCCCGAAAGGGCACCAAACGGCGCCGCCGCGTTCAAGTCAGCACCACCAAAATACGCGGAAAAACGCCCCTTATTCATGCAGTTATGTAAACTACGGGCTCAGTTAACCGGACACTAGTGCGCCGTGAACATTTCGAACACCCGATCCCGTTCCGTGCCTGGCGTCTTGTTCGCCGCCGCAGCCCTCGTCGTGGGCAGCGCCGCGCCTTGGCCAGCGGCGGCCGAAGGCAGCGAGCCCATTGAGGAAATCGTCGTCACCGGCAGCCACCTGAAGCGGGAGGCGCGGGATTTCGCCTCCCCCCTGACGATCCTTGGGAAGGACCGTCTCGACGCCGTGGGCGCCACCGACATCAAGGAGATCATCCGCACCCTAAGCTTCAACGCCGGCTCCCTCGGCGTCTCCGCCACCAACTGGGCGGGGGACGACAGTGCCACCGGCAACGCCAGCGTCAACCTGCGCAACCTGGGCAGCGGCGCCACCTTGGTGCTGATCAACGGCAAACGCACGGTCAACACCACCTACGACAACAGCGGCAGCGGCTACGTCGATGTGCAGGGGCTGATGCCCAACATCGCCTTGGAGCGGATCGAAGTGGTTAAGGACGGCGCATCGGCCCTGTACGGGTCCGACGCGGTGGCCGGCGTGGTGAACTTCATCACCCGGCGCGGCTTTGACGGGGTGGAACTGCAAGTGGACTTCAGCAGCGATGACGAAACCCATGAACAGCAGGACCTGCTGCTTTCCGGGCTGGCCGGAACGGCGGGCGATTGGGGGGCCGTCAGCCTAGCGGCGAGCTACCTGGATCGCCGCGGCTTAAGCTTCGCCGACCGCTTCGAGCGCTTTGGCCGCTCCGGCCTGTCGAGCTTCGGCCAGCCCGGCCGCTACGTCCCGCAAGTCCCTGCGGGCGGCGGCCAGCCGGTGGCCTCCAACTACTGGTGGCCCAACGGCGGTGCGGACCCGGCGGCCTTTTCCGGCAGCCTGCCGGACCCCGAGTGCGAGAAGGCGGCCGCAGACGACGGCCCCATGGGTACCTTGGGGCTGCACCCGGACTTTCCGCACATCTGCGTTTACGACTATTCGAGCTTCTTTGCCCTCGTGCGTCCGGAGAAGCAGGTCAAGGTCCACTCCGATGGCCAATTGACGCTGTCGCCCCGCGCCACGCTGTACGGGTCGTTCAGCTACTCCAAGCAAAAGTCCTCGCGCGGTAACTCCCTGTACCCGGACGTGCGCTACGTGATCGTGCCGGAACACCACTTCGGGCTGCAGCTCGACGCCGCCCGGCGGGGCTTCGAGCCGGTGCCCTACCAGGCGATGCAGCGCATACTCGGCGGCACCATCGAATCCTCGATGGAGGAGCGGCCCATCAGCACGGTCTCCAGAAGCCGCCGGGAGAACTGGCGGGCCTTGGCGGGCGTCGAGTCGAGCTTCACCTTCATCGGCCGCGACTGGACCTTGGATGCCAACCTGATCCACTCCCGCCACCAACTCGACTTGAATTGGCCCGTGGACACCCTCACCTCGCGCATGGACCTCGCCTTTGCCGGCCTTGGGGGACCCAACTGCGACCCGGGCGCTGGCCAGCCGGGCTCGGGCAATCTGGGCACCGGCGACTGCTACTACTACAACAGCTTTCAAACCAGCGTGTACGATCCAGTGACCGGCGCGCGCTGGAACGCCGCCGACACCAGCCCTTGGGCCGCCGACCCCAGCCTCACCGTGGCCGAAGCGGCCCGCAGGTACCAAAATCCCGCTGAGCTGCTCCGTTGGACCCAGGGGGCCTACGTCACCGATGCGCGAATCGAGCAGACCGTGTTCGACCTGCTGGCATCCGGCGACGTTGCGGACCTGCCCAGCGGCCCCGTCGGCCTGGCCGTCGGCTTCCAGCACCGGACGGACAAGGCCCGCGTGGACTACGACGACGAGGCCAACGCCTTCAACTACACCTTCCTGACCGGCGACCGGGATTGGCGCAACCGGCTGCGGACCTGGTCGGCGTTCGCCGAGGTGCTGGTGCCGCTGGCGAGTTGGGCGGAGCTGACCCTGGCCGGGCGCTACGAATCCTTCAAGGCACTGGACGCGGACTCCCTCGACCCCAAGGCGACGCTGCTGGTGCAGCCCGCCGAGTCGATATCCCTGCGCGCCTCCTGGGGCACCTCCTTCCGGGTCGGCTCCCTGCTGCAGACCGGCGGCAGCCGCACCATCTTCCAAAACTCCAGCGATCCGTTTTCCAACGCGCCGGCCTTGGCCTACCGGGCGTCCGCCGCCACCGGCAACCCGGCGCTCAAGCCGGAGCAGGCCGAGGCCTTCAACGCCGGGCTGTCGTGGAACCCGGCCAGCGCGTTGCGCGGGCTGTCCCTGGACTTGGACTACTACCGCTACGACTACTCCGACCTGGTGGCGCGGGAAGGCCACCAGGAACTCATCGACCGGGACAACGCCTCCCGCTGCCCAAACGGCGTGAACGGCGACCCCAATGCCGGCCCGCTGTGCGGCGCCTGGGACTTGGACGGCGACGGCACTGTGACCGTGTACAGCATCGGCCCCGGCCTGCCGGACAAGGTGATTCGCCGGGCGGACGGCTACTTGGTGCGCACGGAGGCCTCCTATTTCAATGCGCCGAGCCTGGAGGCGTCCGGCATCGACGCCGCCCTCGCCTACCAATGGGACGGCGGCCGCGCCGGACGGTTCCGCGCGGCACTGAACCTGAGCCGCACCCTAGCCTACGACATCATCCTGGCGGGCGGCGAACGGATCGACGGCGCCGGCAGCCGCAACGCGGGCAACGCCATCGGCCGCCCGATGCCGAAACTACGCGGCACGGCCAGCCTCGACTGGCAACGCGGACGCCACGCCGCCACCGTCCAAGTCCATTACATCGACAGCTACACCGATGACACCGCCCAGAGCGCCTTTCTGGCCGCCTACATCGGCACGGCGGAAACCATCAAGAGCATGACCACCGCGGACCTCCAGTACCGCCTGGAACTGCCTGCCCTGATTCAAAGGCTAGCCACAAACCAGTTGACGCTGGGCATCAAGAACTTGTTCAACAAATCGCCGCCCTTAGTGAACGTGGACGGTGCCTACGACTACTACACCCACGACCCCCGCGGGCGGATGCTCTATCTGCGCTATCGGCTTTCGATCTAGGCGGGCCTGATGTCCACATCCGCCGTTGTGCTCACCACCCTGGTCGCCTACAAGCTGGTGCTGGTTGGCATCGGCTTGTGGGCCAGGTCGCGCAACCGCAACGAGGCGGACTTCTTCCTGGGCGGACGGGGCTTGGGGCCTTGGGTGGCGGCGCTGTCCTATGCGGCAAGCACTTCCTCGGCTTGGGTGATCCTCGGCTTCTCGGGGTTCGTCTATGCCGTCGGCTTGAGCGCCCTGTGGATGGTGCCCGGCATCTGGGCGGGCTACGCGGTTGTGTGGCTCTACTTCGGGCGGCGGCTGCGGGAGGAATCCCTTGCCCAGGATCAGCTCACCCTGACCGACTTCCTGCTGCAGGACGCCGCGCCCCGGCAGCGGCCACCGGTGGCGGCGCTGGCTGCGGCTTTGGTGATCGGCTGCTTCGTGTTCTACATCGCGGCGCAGTTCGATGCCGCCGGCCAGGCCCTGGCGGAGCACTTCGCGCTGTCCTTGGCGGAGGCGGTGGTGCTGGGCGCCTTGATCGTGGCGGTCTATTCGATGCTCGGCGGCTATTGGGCCGTCTCCGTCACCGACACCTTGCAAGCCGTCATCATGATGCTGGTCGCCATCGGCGTTCCCCTGGCGGCGCTTGCCGCCGCTGGCGGCCCCGCGGCGGTGTGGAGCGCGTTGGCCGAACAGATGCCGACGGCCTACCTGCAAGTCACCGGCGGCCACTCACCCCTGGTCTTCACCGGCTTTGTCATCGGCGTGGTGGGCATGTCGCTCGGCGCCCTCGGCCAACCGCATCTGCTCAGCCGCCTGATGGCCATACGGGGCGAGCGGGAACGGCTGCGCGGGTTCGCCATCGTCATCGGCTGGGGGGTGGTGGTGTTTCTCGGCATGATCGTCCTCGGGCTCTCCGGGCGGGCGCTGCTGCCGGATCTTGCCAGCGGCGAGACGCTGTTCTACCGCGCCGCCACCGACTACCTGCCCGCCGTGCTGGCCGGGGTCGTGGTTGCCGCCACCCTGTCGGCGGTGATGTCCACGGTGGATTCCATTCTGCTGGCCACATCCGGCGCGGTGGCCCACGACCTCGGCGTCAACCGGCGCTATCCGCAACGTCAACTGCTGATCTCCCGCGCCGTCACCTTCGCCGTCGCGGTGCTGGCGGTGGCGCTCACGCTGTCGCTGCCTGACACCATATTCAACCGGGTGCTGTTTGCCTGGTCGGCGCTCGGCGCCGCTTTCGGCCCCATCGTGGTCTGGCGGGTGATGGGCCGCTTGGTGCCGGCCCGGGCGGCGCTGGCCTGCATGCTGGCGGGGTTTGGAACCACGGTGCTGTTCTACGCCTTGGGCGCGGCGCCGGCCACCGAACACCTGCTGTCGCAAGCCGCGCACCTGCCCGGCGACCCCTTCGAGCGCGCCGTGCCTTGGCTGCCGGGCCTGTTAATCTTGTTTTTTTGGGCGGGGAGGAACCATGAAGAAACCGCGAAGTAAACGCTTGCCATCCTTGGGGCAGGCCGGACGTTGGCTGCTGGCCGCGGCGCTGTCGGCCTGCTGCCCGGCCTTGGCGCAGGAGGGCCTGCTGCTGAACGCTGAAAACCTTGAGGAGCAGGCCGTAAGCGTGCCCGGCGACCTGCCGGCGAACGCGATCCTGCTGGTCGGCTTCAGCCGCGACGCCAACGCCGAGGTTCGATCTTGGTGGGAGGCGCTGCAGGCGGCTCGGGCGGAGCGGGGAATCACGCCGTACAACGTCTCGGTCATCGACGGGGCGCCGGGCTTCGCCCAGGACATGATTCGCCGTGCGATGCGCGAGCGCGCCCCCGCTTCGCGCCGGGACTACATCCTGCTGGTGACCGAAGGGGCGGACGCTTGGCGCTCCTTCATCGGCGCCGAGGACGACGCTGCCGCCCACGTGCTGCGCCTCGAAGGCGGCGGCATCTGCCTGCAGCGCACCGGCCCCCTAACCGACGACGCCCTGCTGGCCATCGTCGCGGGTGACTGCGAAAACGCCCCTTAAGTGGGCGGGTCAGCCCACCACTTTGAGCCGTTGAATCTCCGGCGGGCCGGACATCAGGCCCTTGAAGCTGGCGCCGGAGGCCTTGAAGTGCTCCGATTGGCCGTGGGCGGCAAGCGCCTCCTCGTCGTCGTAGAGCTCGAGCACGATGTAGTCGCCAGCGTCGTTTTGGCACAGCGTGTAGAGGTGGTTGCCCTCCTCCTTGGCGCGCACTTGACTGGCAAGCGCCAGCATGGCCTTCTCCAATTGTTCGCCCTTGCCTTCGGTGACGTTGAGTTTAGCGATTACGGCAATCATGGCTTACTCCTAGGTGGTTTGGGTTTTGACGAAGCGCGCAGAATAGCAACACCATGCACCGAAACAAACTGATCGGCGATCTTGAAGCCTACCGGGCGCGGCATCCCGGCGAAGCGGCGACCGCCGACCGGTTCCTCGATTTCGTCCGCAGCCATAAACGCTGCTTCCATCGGGATTGCCTGCCGGGGCACGTCACGGCCAGCGCTTGGCTGATCGATCCCGGCGGCGGCCGCGTGCTGCTCACCCACCACCGCAAGCTGAACCGCTGGCTGCAGCCGGGCGGCCACTGCGACGGCGACTCGGACACCTTGCGCACGGCGCTGCGCGAGGCGGCGGAGGAATCCGGCCTTGCGGTCGAGACCTGCTCGGCCGCGCCCTTGGACATCGACATCCACGCTATTCCCGCTCGCAAAGCGAGGCCACCCCGCAAGGCGGGACCGCCCCGCGCCGCCGAGCCGGCCCACTTCCACTTCGACGTGCGCTACGCCCTGCGGGCCCAAAGCGACGACTTCACTGTGGGCGAGGAATCCCACGCCCTGGCTTGGGTGGGCTTTGCGGAATTGGCCGACTTCACCCGCGAAGCCTCCATCGCCAGGATGCTCGCCAAGTGGCGGCTGATCAGAGCGACGTGATGCCCTGCCAGATCGCGGTGGCGCCCAACACCACGGTCAGCAGCATGCTGCCGCCCGCGCCGACCACGCGCAGGGGATGCCCCATGTTGTCGTAGTGGAGCCCTAGAGGGTGGGCGATGCGGGACAGCACCAGCAAGGCGCCGACAATGTGCAGAAACACGCCGTGGCCGCCATTCAGTTCGACGATGGCCATCAGCACCAGCGCCATGGGCACGTGCTCGGTGAAGTTGCCGTAGCGGCGCCCCGCTTCGGCAAGTTCCTTGCTGTCGCCAAAGCCGATCGAAATCTGGGTCTTGCCGCGCATCGCGCCGATGCCCCAACCCAGCCAAACCATGATGGCCACCATGAGGGCCGCGTAGAGCGCCGTAATGGGTAGCAGCATGAGGGGACTCCTTATCGTTGATGAATTGGCCTGACCATTTTACCATTGCTCGTACAACTCCCCTTAGGGCAACCATGCAGGAAACTTGGCGTTGGTTCGGGCCGGACGATACGGTGTCCTTGGCGCAGATTCGCCAAGCGGGCGCTCGCGGCGTCGTCACGGCGCTCGACCACATACCCACTGGCGAAGTCTGGCCGGTGGCCGATATCGATGCGCGCCGGCAACTCATCGCTGACCATGGCCTGGTCTGGGCGGTGGTCGAAAGCGTGCCCGTGCACAACGACATCAAGCTGCGCGCCGGCAACTACGAGCGCCTGATCGACAACTATCGCCAGACGCTTCGCAACCTAGGGCAACTGGGCATCAACCGGGTGTGCTACAACTTCATGCCCGTGGTCGACTGGACGCGCACCAACCTCGACTACGAACTACCGAACAAGTCAGGCGCCTTGCGCTTCGAAATGACGGACTTTGTGGCTTACGACGTGCACATGCTCAAGCGGGACGGCGCCCGGGATTGCTATGGCCACGACTTGCTCGACAAGGCCGCGCAGAGATTCGCGGCCTTGACCGGCGCCGAGCGGGAAGCGCTGGAGCAAAACATCATAGCCGGCCTGCCCGGGGGCGAAGGCTCCTACGACCGTGCCGGAATCCGCGCCGAGATCGCGCGATTCAATGAGTGCGGGACGGAACGGTACCGGGCCAACCTCTTCGCCTTTCTGGAGGACGTTATTCCGGTGGCAGAGGAAGCCGGCGTCGTGCTGTGCGTACACCCCGATGATCCGCCGTTTTCACTGTTCGGTTTGCCTAGGGTGGTGTCCACGGCCGATGATGCGCGGGCGCTGCTCGCCGCCGTGCCGAGCCCCAGCAATGCCCTGACCCTGTGTGCCGGCTCCTACGGCGCCCGCTCGGACAACGACCTGACGGCCATGGTGCGGGAGTTCGGTGAGCGCATCGAGTTCGTGCATCTGCGCAACGTCTGCCGCGAGTCCGATGGCTCCTTCTATGAATCCGAGCATCTCGATGGCGACATCGACATGATTGGGCTGGTCAACGCCCTTTTGGACCAAGAAGGCGAACGCCGATCGCACGCCCGCCGATTCCCGGACATCGCCATGCGCCCGGATCACGGCCATGCCATGGGCGAGGAGCGCGATGACCCCAAGGTGCGGCCGGGCTATTCCTATGCCGGACGCATGAAGGGCCTGGCAGAGCTTCGCGGGGTGATCTACGCCCTGCGCAAAGTCCGCGAGTAGCGACGGACAACGCCTTGCATCCAGACCGCCTGTTCCCAGCGGAGCCCGAGATGCGGCGCTTGGCCCGTTCCTTGTACGAAGCGGTCGTCGATCTGCCCATCGTCAGCCCCCACGGCCATACTGATCCCGCGTGGTTCGCCGACAACGCGCCCTTCGGCAACCCGGCGGAACTGTTGATCAGGCCCGACCACTACGTTTACCGGATGCTGTACAGCCAAGGCGTGACGCTGCCTGAACTCGGCATCGCGCCTGAAGCCGGCGATGGGCCCGCCGTGGAGACGGATCCCGAGGCGGTTTGGCGACGGTTTGCCGAACACTACCACCTGTTTCGGGGCACGCCGACCCGAATCTGGCTCGACCATGTGTTCGAGGCAGTCTTCGGGCTCGACGAACCGTTCGGTCCGGCCACGGCGGACCGCTTCTACCGGCACATCCAAGCCGCGCTCCAGACCCCTGACTACCGACCCCGGGCGCTGTTCGAGCGCTTCCGCATCGAGGTGCTGGCCACCACGGAATCGCCGCTGGACCCGCTGCTTCATCACGCGAAAATCCAGTCGAGCGGCTGGGCCGGCCGAGTAATCACGACCTTCAGGCCCGACCCGGTGGTCGATCCGGAGTACGAAGGCTTTGCCGGCAACGTCATCGAACTCGGCCGCCTGACCGGCGAGGACACCAGCGACTTCGCCGGCTATTTGCGGGCCTTGGAATCCAGGCGCGCCTTCTTTCGCGAGCACGGCGCCACCGCCACCGACCACGGCCACCCGACCGCCCGCACGGCCGACCTCAGCGCCGATGAGGCCGCAGACCTCTACAACCGGGCGCTCACCGGCAGCCTCAACGCCGACGAAGCCGATCGCTTCCGCGGCCAGATGTTGACGGAAATGGCGCGCATGAGCCTGGCCGACGGCATGGTCATGCAGATTCATCCGGGTTCCTGGCGCAATCACAACCTTAGGCTGTTCGAGGGGTTTGGCCGCGACCGGGGGGCGGACATCCCCATGCGCACCAGCTACGTGGCCGGATTGAAGCCGCTGCTGGACCGCTTCGGCAACGAACCCGGACTGCGAATCATCCTGTTCACCCTGGACGAAACCACCTACAGCCGCGAACTGGCGCCGCTGGCCGGGCACTACCCCTGTCTGCGGCTCGGCCCCGCCTGGTGGTTCCACGACAGCCCGGAAGGCATGCGCCGATTTCGCGAGCAGACCACGGAAACCGCCGGCTTCTACAACACCGTGGGCTTCAACGACGACACCCGCGCCTTTTTGTCCATCCCCGCCCGCCACGACATGGCCCGCCGGATCGACTGCGGCTTCCTGGCGCGGCTGGTGGCCGAACACCGAATCCGGCTGGCCGAGGCCCGGGAAGTGGCGCACTTCCTCGCCTACGGGGCGGCGAAGGAAGCCTACCGCTTGTAACTGCCGTGCCGCGCCTCAATTCGTCCCTGCTGACCCAACTCGACCACGTCAGAGTGCCCGCGTACTCGCGTGACCGGCTGCAAACCGGCATGGTGCACATCGGCCTGGGGGCGTTCCATCGCGCCCACCAGGCGATGTACACCGAGCGGGTGCTGGATCGAGGCGACCTGCGTTGGGGCACCGTCGGCGCCAGCCTGCGCACCACGAATGCGCGCGATGCGTTGGCACCCCAGGATTGCCTCTACACGGTCTGCGCCCGGGACCAGGACGGATTCGAACTGGAAGTTCACGGTGGGCTGGTCGACATCCTGACGGACGCCGACGCGTTGATGGCGGCTATCGCCGACCCGCAGGTCCGGGTGGTGACCCTGACCATCACGGAAAAGAGGTACCAGGACGCCGACCGGACCGGCAGCGCGGCGGGCATCCTAGCCTCGGCGCTGGCCCGGCGCATGGCGAGCCGGGCGCCGCTGTCCATCCTGAGTTGCGACAACCTGACCGGCAACGGCCGGGTTCTCGGCGAAAGCGTGCTGGCCTTGTGCGATGCGCCTGGATTGGCTTCCTGGGTGCGCGACCAAGTGGCGTTTCCGAGTTCAATGGTGGACCGCATCACGCCGCGCGCCACGGCCGCCGACAGAAAGTGGCTCAATGCCGTGGCCGGATACACCGATGCTTCGCCCGTGGTGTGCGAGACCTATTCCCAATGGGTCATCGAGGATGACTTCCGGGCGGCCCGGCCCGAGTGGGAAGCCGGCGGCGCCCTGTTGGTCAAGGACGTAGCCCCCTATGAGCGGGCCAAGCTGCGGCTGTTGAACGCAAGCCACAGCCTGCTCGCCTACTTCGGGCTCCTGAAGGGCTACGAGACCATCCATGAGGCCGTGAACGATGCCGAACTGCGCGCTTTCCTGCTGCAAACGCTCGATGGCGAAGTCAAGCCACACCTCAAAGCGCCTGCGGGCATGGACGTCAACGCCTACATCGCCTCGATACTGCGTCGCTTCGGGAACCATGCAGTGCCTTATCGAACGGCCCAGGTGGCCAGCGACGGCAGCCACAAGCTGCCGCAGCGCATCCACCCCACCCTGAAGGCGGCTTGGGCGGCGGGCGAACCCGCCCCGTGTCTGGAACTTGCGCTCTGCGCCTGGCTGCAGACGCTCAAAGGAAAAGCGGAGGACGGAACCTCGATCGCCTACGACGACCCTGGTGCGGAACCGGTTCGGGAACTGCTTCGAACGCATGACGATCCCGAGGGCCTAATCCAAGCAGTGGCCCGGGAGACAGCCCTCTGGCCGGCGTTCCCCCAGGACGCCCTGCTACGGATGGGGCGGGCCTTCGCCCGCCTGACGCAGAACGGAGTCAGTGCCGCCCTAGCGCCGCTGCTGACCCGTTAGTCGGTCCGACATCCATGCTTTCGTTGATCAGGCGGTGGATTTGTGTCATTTCTTTTTGCCCTCGAAAGAGGATATGGTCCGCGCCATGCCAACCATCGACTACGAGGTGTCGGAACACGTCGCAACCATCACAGTGAACAACCCGCCGCTGAATGTCTTTACGCCCACGCTACATCACGACCTGTTCGACGTCCTTCAGGCGTTCAACGCTGACCCGGACGTTCGCTGCGGCATTCTGACCGGTGAAGGCGATCGGGCGTTCAGTGCGGGAGACGACATAAAGTCCGAGCGCCCCAACCGTACCCGGCTCGAGCTAGTGGAACGCCATCTCAGCCCGTCGAGGGCGTTTGACACCGATGAGTACCCGGGGTGGGAGCACGAGGTCATGACGATGCCCCGCTACAAGCCCATCATCGCTGCGGTCAACGGTTACTGCCTCGGGCAGGGCTTCCTCTACCTCATGACCCTCACGGATATCCGATACGCCACCCCCGAAGCCCACTTCGGCATGCCCGAGATCGCCTACGGGATGGGTGGGGCCGGTGGAGCGCTCAGCCTAGGCAAGTTGATCCCACACACCGCAGCCATGGAACTGCTGTTGCTCGGTGAGAAAGTTGACGCCGCGAAAGCCGAGCGCATGTTTCTGATCAACGCCGTGGTTGCACCGGACAAAGTCATGGCTACTGCCAGAGCGGCAGCCGAGCGGATCGCTTCGCACCCTCCGCTCGGTGTTCGTATCGAGATGGAAAGCTACCAGCGAGGACTCGACCTGAACCGGGCCGACAGCCTGGCTCTAGCTGGTCACATGTACCGCCTAGCACGTTCCGTTCAGTCTACCGAACCGCCGCTTTCTGATGAGTCCTAGCCGGGTCCTGGAGCAGACCAATGAACAAGCACCCAGGCCAGATCGAGGTGGACACCCTTGCCGAACGCCTGAAAGCGCTGGCTTTTCCCCGAAGCGTTGGTGATTTCTGCGCGGCGCAGGCCGCTCGCTACGGCGATGCCGTGGCCATCGACTACTTCCTCGACGGTGTTCAGTTGACCTACGCCGAGCTTCACCGGCGCTCAAACCGCGTTGCCGCCAACCTGCTGGCGAAGGGGTACCGCAAGGGCGCTCACATCGCTGTGATGTTGCCCAACGGCCCAGCGTCTTCGATCCTGTGGTTTGCCGTCATGAAGATTGGAGCGGTGATTGTGCCGGTCAACACCGCATACGGAGCGAAAGAGCTCGACTTCATGCTCAATCAGTCCGACTCCCAGGCAATCATCATCAGCGCGGATTACCTGCCGGCCCTCGAGTCGATGAACTCCCGCCCTGACCTGCTTGCTGATCCGATGGTGGTCGTCGCAGGCGACCTCGGAGCGCTTGAGGCGGGAGGTCCACTGGAAGAGTTCGATCCGGGCTACCCGGTTGCAGGCACCGACCTTGCCAACCTCCAGTACACGTCCGGGACCACCGGGTTTCCAAAGGGTTGCATGCTCACCCAAGATTACTGGTTGCTGTTGTCGCATTCGATTGGCCTCGTGCACCAGAGCTACGGCAGCTCGCGATTGTTCTTCTGGGCCCCGTTTTTCTATATGGACGGCCAGTGGTCGTTCCTGTCGGCCATGGCCATCGGCGGTGTCGCCATCGTGGCATCGAGCATGAGCCTTTCGAAGTTCATCGGTTGGCTACACGAAAACGAGGCTCACTACTGCGTGCTTCCCGAGCCGATTCTCAAAGCCGTGCCTCCTAGCCCCGACGATCGGGCCCTCCCGCTCAAGATGGTCCACGCATTCGGCTGGCGGCCTTCGGCCCGCGAAGAGGCCGAGCGCCGGTTCGACATCGTCGCCCGAGACAGCTTCGGCATGACCGAAGTGGGCCCGGCGATGGTTTGTCCCCGTGCTGCGGGTGACAAGCTTGGGTCGAACACCTGCGGTGTTGCAGCCCCACTCAGAGAGACACGCGTTGTTGATGCCGATGGCAACGAGTGCCCGCCGGGCGTGGCCGGCGAGCTGCAGATTCGGGGTCGCTCCATAATGCTCGGCTACTACAAGCGGCCCGACGCCAACGCCGAGACCTTCGATGGCGACTGGCTACGAACCGGGGACCTTTTCGTCAAGGACGAGGACGGCTTCCACCGCATAGTCGGCCGATTGAAGGAGATGATCAAACGCGCAGGCGAGAACATTTCAGCCAGCGAGGTCGAGGCTGCCATGCGTGAAGCCCCGGCAATCGCTGAAGCTGCCGCCCTCGCCGTCCCTGACGAACAGCGCAGGGAGGAGGTGCTGGTGGTATTGAAGCTTGCAGACGGCTCAACCCGAACCGATATGCCCCCCGCGAGGGTGGCTGATCACGCCACCATGCTCGCAGCCTTCAAGCGCCCCCGCTATGTGGCCTATGTCGATGAGTTTCCCCGTACGCCGACCAACAAGATCTCCAAGACCCAGATCACTATGGCGACCCTCAACGGTCCTATCAGCGACTTGGCAAATAACAGTGAATTGTCGCCAGACGATGCTGCCGCGCTGCTGTCCAATCGCCCCTGACGACGGAATTTGACGGGGTGCTAGCTTGTGAGCTGGTGCGTGGGTGCCAGCGTTTCGCGATCAATGCCATAGAGTTCGGCGACATTGCCCGAGAGTATTCCCTCCAGTTGCTCCCCGCTAAGGCCCACGGTCTGCTCAGTCAGCACGTCTTGGGACCAGGGCCAAGTCGAATCGCTGTGCGGGAAATCGCTCGCCCACAACAACCGGCGCCTCGGTGATATGTGAGTCAGCCGAAATGATTGGAAAAGTCACGCGTCCTCCCTAGTTGACCAAAAGAACTGACCACAACCTCAATTCCAGATTTCCACTGGGCCAGTGTTCTGTTTAACTTAGATCTGCTTGCATTTGGAGGATAAGCAACTCTGATGGCTGACTACCAAACAATCACAGTTGAAAAACGGGGCCAAGTTGACTGGCTGACGCTGAATCGACCGAAATCCCTGAACGCGATCAACACACCCATGGTGACGGAGCTGCGCGACTACTTTGGCAACCTGGCAGAAGACGCCGAAACCCGCATTGTTGTTATGCGAGGGGCAGGCAGGGCCTTTTGCGCAGGGCTGGACATCAAGGATGCCCAAGCTGGAACTTATGCACGGCCGCATGGATACGGTTTTGGCTTTCAGGGTTACCTGGCCGAGGTTTACATTCGAATGCGTCGTTGTCCGCAGCCCATTATCTCCCTAGTCCATGGGGCTGCCTGTGGCGGCGGTTTTTCCTTTGCGCTTGCCTCAGACATACGAGTTGCCGGGGAGTCGGCCAAAATGAACGCTGCCTTTATCAAAATCGGCCTGTCGGCCTGTGATATGGGAAGCAGTTACTTTTTGCCGAGACTCGTCGGGACATCAGTTGCTTCGGAGCTCATGCTGACCGGCCGGTTCATCCACGCGGACCGGGCGCTTGCGACCAGTCTGGTTTCCGAAGTGGTGCCGGATGACCAACTCGAAGCCGCAGCGCAACCTTACATCGAAGAGATGCTGGCGACTTCGCCGATGGGCCTCAGGTTGACAAAAGAGGGGCTGACCATGGCGATTGATGCGGCCGGTCTGGAGGCGGCCATGGCCATTGAAAATCGCAATCAGCTGATGTGTGCAAGAACAGAAGACGCCCGCGAGGGCATGTCCGCGTTTATCGAGAAACGCGCACCCGTCTATAGGGACCGATAGCTACACTTCGAGCCCACGGAACCTCAGGGGTTGAACTTCCATGAAGACTGGTTCCTCCCGTTGTCAGCTAGTTTGCAATCAACCGGCTGGCCACGCGGTCACCGTGGGCGCTACCCATAAAGACTCGATCGCCAACTTCAAGCGCCACAGTGCCATAGCCCATGGGCGGACCCTTTTCCTCAAGCACAACTTCCGGCTTCATGCTTGCCGGGTCCACTTTAATCACATCATAAGGCAACAGGCACGGACCTGCTGTAACCGCGTCACAAGTCTGACCTAGGGGATCATGCTTGTGCGAGGCGATCCAGAGATTTCCTGCATCGTCCACAGTGACATTGTCTGGCTGCTGCACCTCCACTGAACCGTCGATCTCACCCGATGCCCGGTCTATGCGGATGGTTTTGTTACCCAAGTAGATGTTGACGAAGATCTTGCTGTTGTCTGAGTTGACCGCGATGCCGTTTGGCATCAGCTGATCCGACCCGGCCAGCTTGCTAAAGCCGCTGTCCCGTTGCCACTCCCACACCCAACCGATGTTCTCGCCATTGATGAACTGTTCGACGACCTTCTCAAACGGCGTACTTTTGTTCCACATGTGAGTGACGAAGAAACCGCCATCCCGCAGTGCCGCCACGTCATTGATAAACGGGTCGCCAGGTGGCAAGGCGCATCCGCGCCAGACGAGAGACCAGCGCCCTTCCTGCTGCAGAAGTTCAAAGAACTCAATAGCTTCGCGCTTTCCGTGATTGACGACCAGTAGCTGGTGCAGACCATCAGGCCGGGTTATCAGATCAATGCCATGGGGACTGAAAGCGGCAACATCAGGCGTCCCACAACTCTCATCACCCCAAGTGGGGTCTGCACCGGTCCAGTCGATCGAGATGGTTTGCCGTTCACCACTCCCAAGGTCCAGCATGGACAACCCGCCTGGTGAATCGAGCATGAACTCCCCCATTTCGCTGACAATCAGCGCATCGCCACTCGGCACCGCGACCAGGTCCTCAGGGTTTTGATAGCCACAATGCACCGACATGCCGTTCATGGCTTGGCAGGTCAGGAGGTCCGATTCAGTTTTCGGTTGCGGCAAGCCGGATTGCGCAGCCACCGCTGTCCGCTCCTCGGAAACGACACCCGATGGTTCGGCTGATTCTGTTTGCGGTGGCGGTGTCTCCTGAACCTGAGAAGAGTCGTCAGCACTCTCCGGCGCGCAACCTGCGACTACTCCTGCAAACAGTAGAAGAATGATGCCTTTATTCATGCGGTGAACCATACGGAGACTTGGCTTTCCATTGGGGTCTGTCAATTTAACGGCGCTCTCGCATGGGTTACAACCATTGGGAATTGTGTAGCACAATGCACGGGCCGTCATGCGGCCCGAAGCGTCTCGCCACCTCTTTGGCGTATCGTCGGGCTATGCCTAGCCCCATGCCACTGGCACCAGCGGTCACCAACGCGTTCTTTCCGGCCAGCCTTCTGCGCCTCGAGGATTGCCGCCAAAAGGCGCCGCAACACCCTGTGGCGCCAGTCAACAGTCGGCTGTTGTGCGAGATGTCCTAACCCGCCGTAAGCCTTCCCGTTGGGATGGACAATCTCGCACAAAACGCGGCGGTCCCGTCCTACAGAAATTCCGCGAGTTCCTTGCCACCATCACCCGTCCCCAAGCCAATGGAGCGGGCCGATGCCCCGCCGCCTCACGGAGCCCCGCTCGACATCGACTGAGTTTCGGGCCAGCGAAACTCCAACGCGAACCTTCGGTTCGCGCTGGTGCTGTGCTAACGTCGGCGGCGTCGAGCAACGGCCCCGCCAAGGAGTCCGACATGCCGCAAGCCGAACCCCAACCCCTGCCGGTGCACCCAGGGAAAGCGCGGAGTTTCGCTCCAGCGAAACTCCAACGCGAACCGCAGGTTCGCGCGGGCACATCGCCGGCGCCGGTCCACTACCCCGTCTCGGACGGTAAGCCGATGTCGGAGAGCGGCTTGCACTGGGAGGTGTCGATGGACACGGGGGCGGTGCTGAAAAGCCACCATCTGAACCGCCCCGACGCCTACGTGGGCGGCAACTGCTTCATGTACCCGGAGGAGGGCAAGCCCAAGGTCGTGGTCTCGCCGGACATCTTCGTGGCCTACGGCGTGCCGAAGGAGCCGCCGCGGGACACGTGGAAGGTGTGGGAGGAGGGCAAGGTGCCGGACTTCATCCTGGAGGTGACCTCAAGGAGCACCCAGGACAACGACGAAGGGAAAAAGAAGGACCTCTACGAACGGCTGGGTGTGGGGGAGTACTGGCAGTTCGACCCGACGGGCGACTACCTGGACCCGATCCTGAAGGGCCGCGCGCTGGGCGCGGACGGCAGGTACCGCGAGCTTGCGCTTGAGGAGCGGGACGGCGGCCTGTGCCGCTTCTCGGAGGTGCTGGGCCTGGACCTACGCCTGGAGGGCGAGCGCCTGCGCTTCTTCGACCCCAAGCGCGGCGAGTACCTGCTGACGCCCGTTGAGCAGCACGAGGCCCTTGAGGAACGGGACCGCGCCCTTGAGGCCGCCGAAGCCCGCATTCGCGAGCTGGAGCGGCAGCGCCGCCCCGAAGGCTGAACGGCGCGCCTTCCCGCCGCCGTCACCGTTCGCCGGCCGCCTCCGTTGCCGACCATGTGCTACGAATCGCACGTCCGCGCCACCGAACCCTCCAGGGATCTATCCGCCCCTGCGCCGGTTTCCATCGCCACCCACGTCCCCGCATAGGGAAGCGGCGGCCACTTCGCTTTCGCGATAGCCATAGCGAATGGCCTTGGCTTCGAGCCGCGCACCGCGAGGCTCGGCACCCAATGGCCCACTGTACAGCGACCAGAACGGCGCTCCGGCGTGGCGCCAGCCCACCGATGATCCGGGCGTCGCCGCGCGCAGCTCGACGCTTGGCGTCGGGCCGCTGCAGTCCACCGCAAAGACCGGCGCCGTCGTCACCGGCTGTTCGCCGCCTGGCCACATCAGCCGGGTCACCATGTACTCCTCGGGTTGCGCGCTCATGTCACCGACTTCATTCAGCCACCGGTCGAGTTCCCTGCGCAGCCGACGCAATTCATCCCGGTAGGCCGGATCATCGATCCGATTGCGCATCTCGTCCGGGTCCTCGGCGAGGTCGTAGAGTTCCTCTGCCGGACGGGACGGCTCCAGATACCGCGCCAAGGCCGGGGCCAGCGCCTGTTCTCGATACAGTCGCCGCAGTTCCGCCATGGTGGCGAGATTTTCCCGGAAATAGAGCGGCCCGAGCAGGGGCCGTTCCAGCAGGTAGTTGCGTATGTACTTGAAGCGCGAATCGCGGACGGCGCGGCTGCGGTCCGGCAGCTCGTCGAGCCGATCCCGTGCTGCGTACACATAGCGCCGCCGCGGCGCGGCCTCCTGAAGAAAATCCTGACCATGCAGATGCCCAGGAATTGGCGCGCCGGCAAGCGCCAGCAGCGTTGGCGCCAGATCCACAAATGAGACGAGGCGCGCATCGACCGTGCCGGCCCGCCCTCGATTCGGCAGGCGGACGATGAAGGGAACCCGCAACCCGGAATCGTAGATCGACCGCTTGGCGCACGGCAGGCCGTCGCCATGGTCCGTCGTCCAGATCAACACCGTGTCATCGAGCAGGCCAGCCACCCGGAGTTCCTCAAGGCGCTCGCCGACCCAACGGTCCATGATTGCGATGTTGTCGTAGTGCTGGGCGATGTCCTTGCGCACCTCAGGGGTGTCGGGCAGGTAGGCGGGCACCGCAACCCGTGCGGGATCCGTGTGTTCCTGGAGGCCAGCGAGCCGCGCATCGTTGAGGGCGAAGATGCGCTCACTCAACTCGAATCCGTCTGCGAAGCCTCGGCGAAACATGCCGCTCTCGTGGGTCCCAAAGTGGCTGAGCATGAAGAAAAAGGGCTTGTTGGGATCGCGGTCGGCAAGCGACACCGCATCGCCGCTGCGGTCCCAGATCGTGAAGGGCTCGCCGAACTGGTAGTCCGTTTTGGCATTGTTCATCGTGAAGTAGCCCGCCGCGCGCAATCGCTCGGGAAACGCCTTGACGAACGTCGGCGGCACGGCTTCGTAGGCTGGCCCGGGCGTCGAGAAGGTTCCAAGCGCGCCCTCGCGCTGCCGGCCAAAGGAAGCAGTGCGCATGTGTTGGGCGCCGATGGCCTGCTGGTGCATGCCGGTGATCAAGGCGGCGCGGCTCGGCGCGCAGACGCCGGACGTGGTGAACACGTTCGTGAACCGCACACCTTCGGCGGCGAGCCGGTCCAAGTTGGGAGTGCGCGCCAGCGGGTCGCCGTAGGCGCCAATGCGCGGTCCGAGATCCTCCACCACCATGAGCACGATGTTGGGCCGCGCCACAGCGTCCGCGAGCGCATTGCAGGACATCGCCAGCGCAACCACGGCAAACAGCAGTCGAATCCAGTTCATCGCGTGGAATTGGCCTCCTCCATGGTTCGATTGTAACCACCGACCGGGACAAGGGCACTTGGGTCGAGGGCAGGATGCCCTCGATCCGGGCTCCCCTTCGGAGACAAGGGCATCTTGCCCTCGCAAGATTGGTTCGCCAAGATGCTCCTGCCCAAGGTGCTCCTGCCCAAGGCTCAACCCGAGATTCGTAGAAGCATGCCGATGAGGCTGACATTACTGATTCAGGCGATTGCGCTGTGCGTTTTGGCGCAGTTCGGCCACGCACAGGCTCACAGTCCGCCCAACGTAATCCTGATTCTGGTTGACGACATGGGTTGGTCGGACGTGGGCGCGTTCGGCGGCGAAATCGAAACCCCAAACATCGACCGGCTCGCCGCGGACGGTCTGCGATTCACGCAGTTTCACACCACGGCCAAGTGCTTTCCCTCGCGGGCCGCCCTGCTGACCGGCCGCTATCCCGAACAGATCGGCATGGATGCGTCGCCAACCGGCGTCATTCGCAACAGCGTCACCATCGCCCAAGCGTTGGGCGCGGCCGGCTATCGGACCCTCATGGTGGGCAAGCACCACGGCGGTGACCATCCCCTGGATCTTGGGTTCGAACGCTACGCGGGGCTGCGCGGCGGGGCCTCGAATCACTTCAATCCAGGAGTCGTCGCGCGACCCGGCGAACCCGAGCCGGCGCGCAAAACCTACATGGCGCCAGACGGGCGCTGGTGGTGTTTCGACAGGCAGTGCGTTCAAGGCTATGTGCCGGAGCACAAGGACTTCCACACCACCGACGCCTATACGGACCGGGCGCTCGATTTGCTGGCGGAATACGCGCGGGAGGCATCGCCCTTCTTCCTCTACCTCGCCTACCAAGCGCCTCACGACCCGCTCCAGGCTTGGCCGGCCGACATCGAGCGCTACTTGGAGCGCTACGAGGCGGGTTACGCCGCGATCGCCGATGCCCGGTACCGGCGCATGCTTATGGCCGGCCTCATCGATGGCCGCTACCCGCGCTCGACGCCAACCTTCAGGGATTGGGGCAAGTTAACGCCAAGTGAACGCAAGGAGGAGGCACGGCGCATGGCCGTCTATGCCGCCATGATCGACCAAATCGACCAGAACCTGGGGCGGCTCATCGCCTACCTTGAACGCTCCGGCGAACTCGGCCGAACGCTGATTCTGTTCACCTCCGACAACGGCGCATCCGCGGAATTCGTGCCCAGCGAAACCGGGGAGGGGGAGATCGGCGAGCAACATCCGATCGGCTCGGTAGGCCGCTGGGCCACCCTCGGCAGCGATTGGGCCAATGTCGCCAACACGCCCTTTCGCTATTACAAGAACTACGCCTTCGAGGGTGGCGCAGCCGCTCCGCTCATCCTGCACTGGCCCGATGGCATAGGGGATCCCGGCCGAGTCGTCTCGGCCAACGCACACCTGATCGACCTGTTTCCGACGCTCCTGTCGGCGACCGGCGCCAGCAAGGCCGGAGCAGCCAAGCTGCTTGCTGAAGGTCGACGGCTCGAAGGCATCGACCTCAGCGCGTACTTGCGCTCCTCGAACCCAATCCCTCGTGCGCAGCCGGTGTTCCAACGCTGGGGACTCGGACGATCCGTGCGCACCGACCGCTGGAAGCTGCTCTCCCAGGCCGCAGCAAGGGAAAGCGGTTTGCAGCGGCTTCTACGTTGGCGGGCGGAGCAGGCAACGGCGTCTGGGCCATTGAAACCGCCCTCCTTGCCGCCGGTGGAACACGGTGATTGGCAACTCTACGACATGGCGGTAGATCGCACGGAAACCACCGACGTTTCGGCGTCCCACCCGGAAGTCGTGGCCCAGTTAGCCGCCGCGTACGAACCGTGGCTGAAGCGGGTCAAGCCCGATTCGGAGTGAAGGACCCCCTCAGTGTTCCTCGCCAAAGTGCCTGGCCGCGGCCTCGGTGGCGGCGATTAAGTGGGCGCGCATGGCCGTTCGGGCAGCGTCAGGGCTGCGCGTCTTGAGCGCGTCGAGAATCTCCTTGTGCTGGTCCACCGCCGGGTAGATGCCCTCCTCCAGGATACGGCTATGGAAGCCGCTCGACAGCATGCTCTGATTGCGCAGCGTCCATAGCCATTGCACCGCTTGGGTGATGGCGGCGTTTTCCGTTGCCTCCGCGATTGCGACATGAAATCGCGCATCGACTTCCTCGATGCGCGGGGTCCCGGCAAACTTGCGCATCTCCTCAAAGATGTCCTGCAACGCTGCAAGCTGCTCGTCCGTAATGCGCTCAGCCGCCAAGGCACCGGCTTCGGGTTCCAGGATGAGCCGCAGCTCCAGCAGTTCAAAGGGCCCGATGCCCTCGTCGTCCAAGGTGATGCGCTGCGGGTGGCTCTGCTGCGCAACGTAAATGCCGGACCCGGTGCGCACATCGATCAGGCCGGACACCTCCAGTGCGATCATCGCTTCGCGAATGGTTGGGCGGGAAACTTGCAGCATCTCGGCGAGGTGCCGCTCTGCGGGGAGCTTCTCCCCCGGTTTCACCTCGCCATTGGCCACCAGTTCCGCAATGCGGCGCGCCACGCGCACATAGAGCCGTTGCGGGCTCTCTATGGGCGCCAGCTTCATGGTTCGCCGTCCGCGTGGCGCCGGTCCGCCAGCGCCTGTGCCCGCATGCTCAGCTCGGCCGCCCGAAAGATGTGCGCCTGGGTCATGGCGGTTTCCGTTCCGTTGAGGGCGTCCAGAATCAGTTGCCCGAAGAACGGAAAGCCCACTTTGCCGAGGCAGTCGACCGTCTCGACCGATTTGCCGTCCGCTCTCACGATGATCGAGGCAGGAGCCCGGCGCGCCGGGTCCACGTACTTGCGCAACTCCAAGGTGCCTGCCGTCCCGGTGATGAAGGTACGCCCGTCACCCCATACGGGCAACCCGTCCGGGGTAAACCAGTCGAGCCGCGCGTAACAGGATGCGCCATTGTCCCCGACCAAGGCAAACTCGCCGAGGTCCTCCAAGCCCGGCAAGTCCGGGTGATTGAGATTGCGCGCCCGCGCATACGCCACGGTTGCGTCTTCACAACCCGCGTAAGCCAGGAACTGCTCCACTTGGTGCGAGCCGATGTCGGTGATGATGCCGCCGTACCGCGCCTTGTCAAAAAACCACTCGGGCCGTGTCTCCCTGGAGAGACGATGGGGCGCGAGAATCAGCACATGCAGGACCCGCCCAACCGCCCCTTGGGCAATCAGCTCACCTGCATGCCAAGCCGCCTCGTTGTGCAGGCGTTCCGAGTAATAGACAAAG
This sequence comes from Pseudomonadales bacterium, assembly GCA_022827905.1. GTDB lineage: Bacteria > Pseudomonadota > Gammaproteobacteria > Pseudomonadales > Azotimanducaceae > Azophilus. The sequence goes on from JAJEIQ010000064.1 coordinate 21,967, forward strand.
TAGCGGCGCTGATGCTCCGCAACGAGGCCGCGCAATGTCTCCAGTTGCTCCAAGGTGGTAAAGGGCGATTTGTCGGTGAAGTAATGCTTGCCTGCCTCGATCACGCGGGCGCCGATCGCCGCCCGCTGGTCCGGAATGGCGGCTGCGGCGATGAGCTGCAGGCGGTCGTTTTCCAGCAGGTCCGTGAAGCTGGCGACGGCGCGGGCCTCAGGATAGCGCGCTTGATAGGCGCGCAGGCGCTCCGGGCTTGGATCGTACACGTGCGTCAGGGTGGCCCCGGCTTCGATCAGGCCATTGGTTTGGCCGTAGATGTGGCCATGGTCCAAGTAGGCCGCGGCAAACTCGAATTCACCCGGCCCGACCACCGGCGCCGCCTTCCCCTGCGGCGCGTAGGTTGCGCCCTCGCCGATGCTCACAGCCATCCCAAGCCGACCAGCGTGCTGTACAGGGCACTGGCGACGACGGTCAGGATGCACAACACCATCGCGCTGTTGTACAGACCCGCCTTGCCCCCTCGCGGCCGGTCCTCCGCCAGATAGGACGATCGGTTGTTCAGGGCCAGCCAGCCCAAGTAGGCGATCGGCAACAGCAGCCCGCAAAAGGCGGAGGTCGGCAGGATGACGTAGGGCCCCAAGGTGGTCCAGAGGAACACGCCGAGCACCGCCGGCGTCGGCGCAAGGCAGGCCAGCCGATAGGCCGTGGAGCCTTCTTCGAGGTTGAACATTTCCCGTGCCGCGGCGCCACAGGTCAGCATGTGCATCACCAGCGACCCCACGGCCATGCCCAGCACGCCGAGGGGAAACACCAGGTGCGCCACGACGTCACCGAATCCCGCCGCGCTGAACATTTGCCCCGCCCGGGCTGGGCTAATACGGGTTTGCAGATCGCCATCACCGCCGTGCAGGGCCGCCGCGGCAGCAATGGATATGAGCCCGGTGACCAACAGGTACGGCACGACCAAGCCGATGATGATGTCGGTGCGCGCCAGGCTGCGGTGCTCCCGCCCCCAGCCCCGGCGCAGCAGCGTGTAGCCGTACACGAAGGTCATGTTGATGCCCACTGCGGTGCCCAGGGCAGCCATCATGGTGGTGACGCCAAAGGCATCGTCCGGCAGGGAATGGGGCACGAATCCCCTTGAGACCGCCGCCCAGTCCACATCGCCCTGCAAGCTGGCCATGACGACCACCCAGGCGAAACTTAGAACCACCACCCCGCTGAGCACCTTGATGCCATGCTCGAATAGGCGCACCGCTCGTTGCCCCTTGTCGTAGTTCCAGACCATATAGGCGCATCCCGCCCAGACCAGCACCGCCAACGTGAACAGGTAAAGCTCACGGGCCGCCGCGGACCCCTCGTTCGCCAGCCCAAACCCGGTCACAACGAGAATCGCCTCTTCCAGCATCCCGGCGCTTAAGGGATAGTGCGAGAACCCCCAGATGATGCTCGAGCCAAGCGCCGCAATTGCCCACAGCCAAGCGAGCACGGCGGAAAAGTGCTGCTTCATGGCCGCAAAGGGCCGTTCACCGGTGGACAGCGTCTGGTGCGCCAGGGCAAAGAGCATGATGCAGCCAATCAGCATCGATACCGGCTGCACCCAGAGGAATTCATAGCCGAACACCGAGCCGATGGTCAGCGAGGTGACGGCGGACCCGCCGCCCAAGGTCATGGCGCCCTGCAGCCACCCCGGACCCCCTTCGCGGATTTGGGAGAGCAGGCTCATCGGTAGGACTTCGCCATGTCGATGTTCGCTTGGATGGCAGCGGGTTTCCGCAAGCTGGTCGAGGCAATCCTCCGTTGCAAGGCCAACTCATAGGCCTCGGCGTCCAAGGGCAAGGAAACGACCTGGCCGCGCCAAGCCGACAGCAGCATGGCGTTGGCGAGTTCGACCGCCGGCAGCCCGGCGACTGCCGGCGTGGCCAGCGGCTCACCCCGGGCGATGGCATTCACGAAGTTCTGCAGCACCGCCTGATGCTGGTTCACCGGCTCGTCCGGCTGGATCGCCTGTTCGGTGAATTCCGGCATGCCGAACATGTCGAGTGTGCGTTGGCAGTGTTCTGCCACGCTCTCGGACGACGCAAACAGGTGAATCCGTTCGCCGTCGAACCGGAGGGTGGCGAGATCACCGACGAGGTCGAGTTGATTGATGCCGGGCGCTTCCCCGGTCGAGGCGGTAACCGTGCCGGTAAGCCCATCTTCGAAGCGCAGCGTGGCCGTGACTTCGTCTTCCACATCGATCTCGTGGTACTTGCCGAACCCGGCCACGGCAAAGACCTCGCTGGGCGGGCCGACGAGCCACTGCAGGACGTCCAGGTTATGGATGCACTGGTTGATCAGCAAGCCACCGCCCTCGCCCGGCCAAGTGCCGCGCCATGAGCTCACCTTGTAGTAAACATCCGGGCGATACCAGCTCGTCATGTTCCAGGCGAATCGTTGCAGGGGCCCCAAGCGCCCTTCATCAAGAAGCGTCTTGATCCGAGAATAGGCCGGGTGGAACCGCTGGTTGAGCATCACCGCAAACCGGCTCCGTTCGGATGCCGCCGAGACCAGTTCCCGGGCTTGCCCAATCGACATGGCGAGCGGCTTCTCCATCAGGACGTGCAGGCCCTGTTCGAGCGCTGCCCGGCCAATCTCCGGATGCGACTGGGTCGGCGTGGCGATCAGCACCGCATCGACCAAGCCGCTGGCGAACAGGGCCTGATGGTTCGGGAAGCACGGCACACCGAACGGCGCGCCGTGGTCGCCACCGCGAGCACAGACCGCGCGCAGCTCCGCACCCTCGATGGATCCGCCGCTCAGCAACTCGGCGTGCTGACGCCCGATGTTGCCGAGGCCAATGACGCCGATTCGGACGGCGTTCACAGATCCCCAACCCTAGGCATCAACTGGCCCCCTTCCGGCGTAGCCATGCGCACCCCGGTCACGCTGCCGTCGTCCGCCAGCACGAACTCAAGCCGCAGCCCGCGCGGTTCGAAGATGAAGTGATCCTCCCGCTGTTCCCGCAACGGGCCATTGAATATCCCGCTTTTCACTTCCAGATCACGGCCACCGTATACGAATTGCAGTTCAAAGCCACTCCCCCCGTAGCGCCCCTGGTACTTCGCATAGTGCGTGTTGACGCGCACCGCCGCCAGTTCCTCGGCCGTCCAGAGTTGTGTTCGGCCTTGGGTCTCCCGCCGCGTTCGGGCCATGAACTCCGGATCGATGGCCCGGCCGGCATGCCCCCAGGCGCGACTCAGGTGGGTGAGCAGCCCCGCCGCAGTCTCGTCGTCGAAGCCCGGCATGGCGGCATGCCCCGGCATGAGGCCGTTCCAAACCTCGTCACCCACCTTGATGGGGCCAGCCAGCCCCTGCAGGATGATGCGCGCCAGCACCTCGCTCGGGCCGGTCACCCAAGTGGATCCGGCGAGCGGGGGACCCAGGGATTCGAGGCCAGCGCCATCGGATCCGTGGCAGGTGGCGCATTGCGCCTCGTAGTACTGCGCACCTAGCGCACGGTGCCGCTGCTGCGATGGCGTCAGGGGCTTGGCGTTGGCCGGCAGATCGTCACCCGGCCAAGTGACGCTGCGCCGCGCTCGGGCTATGGCAGGCCAGAGTTCGCTGTCCTCGACGGAAAAGAGCGGATGGGGTTCGGCAAGCTGAAGGCGGGCAAAGCCCTCCTCCCTTGTCAGTGCAAAGAACCCGTCCAGAATCGCCCGCGCCAGCCAAGTCCGGCCTTGCTGGGCGGCGGCGAATTCCAGCCGAATTTCGGCTTGGCCGCCATCCCAGCGAAGGTCCTGGTTGACGAGCTGGGCGGCGGCAAAATCCAGCCAAACCTCGGCTTGGCGGCCATCGCCACGCAGACCCTGGCTGACGAGCTGGGCGACGAAAGCCGTGGCCGCTGCTTCAACCTCGGCCTTCCACGTGCCAGTGGCAAGTAGTGCCCGCACAAAATCCGGCTCCGCACCGAAAGCCGCCGCTTGCACCGCCGCACGCGTGTAGGCGTTGTCAGGGTCCAGCACAAGCATACCGATCAGATGTTGCCTGACGGCAGGCGATGCGCCATGAGGCGCCAGCGACAGGATCAGGTGCTGCATAAACACTCGATCGATTTGCCCGGACATAAAGTTCAGCAACTCAGTTTCGGACAGGAGGTCCGCGCCCGCTTCCAACCCCGCCAGCCGCACCCTGGCATCGCGATGCTCGACAGCCTCGAGGACAACTGCCTTGGTCAGTTCACCGCGACCACGAAGGGTCCAAAGGGCATGCACCGCCGCAAGTGGCGGGCCACCTTCGGTGATCTGGGCCAGGCGCTCCCGAACCGCTCGGCTCCGGTCGGCTATCAACAGGCGCTGGGCCGTGTCGCGCTGCCAGCCGTTGGGGTGGCCCAACCACTCCAGCAGGGCCTCGGATGGGGTTGCCGCAGCGAATTCTCGTTCCGGGCGCCCGCCGTCGTGCCGGGAAACACGCCAGATCCGCCCCATCCCCAATGGCCGTTCAAGTCCCCGCTCCTTCGCCTGGGCGCGCAGCTCGTCGCTGATGAACACATGGTCCTGAATCACGCCCCGGTAGAAGTCCACGACATAGAGGGCGCCATCGGGGCCGACCTTGACGTCCACTGGCCGAAACCGCTCATCGGTCGAGGCGAGAAACTCCCGCTGTGTCCACTCTCGGTCCGGGTAGAGCATGTGCTCAGCACTGACCTTCAAGCCGTCTCGACGAACGCGCAGCCGCGCCACGGCATTGGCGGCCGGTTCCGCCACGAACACGTCATCGGCGTGTTCCGGCCCGAACTGATCACCTCGGTACACCGCCATGCCGCTGGCGGAGGTTGGCTGGTCTAGGCGGCCGTCCTCCCTTAAGACGCCCGGAACATAGGCTCGATTGACGCCGGTGTTGACGCGCACCGCGAACATCCGGTCGTTTTCGCTGATTCGGGCGTTCAACCCCGGCGCGGTGCGGTTGCCCGCCCTCACTACGGCCTGGGCGTCGTAGCTGTCGCCGAGCAGCAGGACGGAGTTGGTGTTGTAGTAGAGCCGGCCGGCGTTGTCCTTGCTGATGCCCCACTGTCCCCGGAAAAGCGTCGGCTCCGAAACCAACTCGCCGCCAATGATGCGCAGCCGACGCGCGGACTTGGCGCTGTACAGCCAGTTGTCCAAGCCCATGAGCAGGCCGTTTTCCGCATGCTCCACCGAGCCCGGCTGATCGCCATAGGTACCCAGAGATATCCGCTCCTCGCAGTCAATCGTCGCGGCGCTGCCGTCCGCGTTCGGGCACAGCCACAGGTTCGGCGGTTCCCCGATCAATAGGCCCTCGTTGACGATGGCGACGGCACGCGGCAGGACCAGCTGATCAGCGAGCATTTCCCGTCGGTCGTAAACCCCGTCCCGATCCGAGTCCGACAGCCGCACAACGGCACCAACGGCAGCGGTCTGGCCGGTGCCGTAGACATCCGGCATGAATCCCCGCATCTCCGCAGCGTAGAGGTTGCCCGCCTCGTCCCAGGCAATGGCCACCGGATCCTCGACGAGCGGTTCGGTCGCCACCGGTTCGATGCTGAATCCTGGCGCGATGGAAAAGCTGCCCAGCGCCTCGGCCGGCGACAGCACCGGGGCTGGCGGCGTTTTGAACGCTTGGTGCGGGGGAAGGGCCTGCTCGCCAGCCCAGGACTGCCCGGTTGACAGCAACCCGAACAGCAGGGCGATGACGCCTTTTTGCTTTCTTGATCGCGGGATTGGGCTGTCGAATGAAGGAACTGTTGCGTCCGGCGACCGCCTTGCCGTGGGCCTGAGGCATCGCCTCGTTTGCGCTCGCCTCATCAATAGGTCATGTCGCGGAGGTAGTCGTAGCTGCGCTGAATCGCGTGGGCCGGATCAGGTGGATTGTCCCGTTCCACGAAGAAGTGCCGCGCGCCCGCCGCCTCCGCTTCGGCGACGAAGCGGGGAAAGTCGATGGTGCCGTGACCCACGTCCTCGAAGTCGCCGTGCTCGTCGATGTCCTTCAGGTGACAGCTATTGAACCGGCCGCTGTAGCGGCTTAGGTAATCGCTCAGGTTGCCGCCGGCCTTCACGATCCAGTAGGAATCCAACTGAAAGCTGACGTTGCCGGGATCGGTTTGCTCGATCATCAGGTCGTAGGGGACGACCCCATCGATTGGGGCCAGTTCCCAATCGTGATTGTGGTAGCCAAACTGGACGCCTTGGGCGGCGCAGACTTCGCCGGCGGTGTTGATCGCCTCAATGCTTGCCTTCACTTGATCGAGCGAGGCGAACTCCGTTGGCGGCAGCGCCGGCAGGTTGATGACCTTTTGCCCAAAGGCTTGCGCATCCTCCAGCGCATGCTGCACGTTCTCGACCAGATACTTGGCCTGCCCACGCTCCGCAAAGACGCGCATGGCCTCTTCGCGGGGCATCCGCATGACGTCCGCCGGCAGCTTGGGCGACACGCGCCCGATCGGCGCCTGGAGTCCGATTTCGGCCATGAGTTGCTTCACATGCTCGACCGGGCGACCCAGGAGGCCCATGGCCGAGAACTCCACCAGCGTGTAGCCGATGCCGGCCGCGTGTCGCAGCGTGCCCTCAAAGTCCTGCATGAGCAGCCGGGTGACGGTGGACAGTTGCAGGCCGATTTGGGTCAGCCGCCGACCACCCCGCTGCATCGCCCGTTCAGCGGCCGACGTCCGGCCATGGGCCATCAGCGTCGCAGGGACCAGAGCCGCCCCTGCAAATCGCAGCAGTTCGCGTCTGCGCATAGCTCGTGCTCACATCAAAAGCGGATGCCCAATTGTATGCCCGCATAGCGTTCGGCGTCTCTGGGAAACGTCTGGATGTAGGTCGGCGCATTGCCCCAGAGCCCCCCGAAGTTGGCGATGCTCGTGACATAGTCCTCATCAAAAAGGTTGTTCACGAACAGGGTAACGGTGTAGCGCTCATTGGCGCTTTCCACGATGCCGAGGCTTAGGTTGGCGATTCCGTAGGCTTCCTGCTCAGAACCAGGATCACCCAGCAGGGAAAAGTTCACGTCGTCCTGCCACTGGTAGGAGAGATTGAAAAAGCCGTCGAACGGCAGGTTTTCGAAAGGCAGCAGATACTCCGCGCTGACCGTGAACTTGAGGTCCGGGCTGTTGTTGAGGTCCTCGCCGCCGAGATCCTGCGCTTGGCGACCGGTGCCCATGCCCGCGCTGTCGAGCAGTTCAACGCAGCCTGAGGTCTGCCCGGTCCAGCAGTCCGCACCCGGAAATTCCTTGATCTCCGCGTTGATGTAGGCAATGCCGCCGACCAGCCGCAAGTTCTCGGTCAATGCCGCTTGGAAGTCAATTTCGAGGCCATAGGTCTCCAGTTCGCCCACATTGGTGATGCCCAACTCGACGTTGTTGTCGACGAGGCGGGCCTGTTGTGCCTGAAAGTCGTCGTAGGTCGCAAAGAAGAGGGTCGGGTTGAGCTGCAGTCTGCCTTCGAGAAAGGTCCCCTTCATGCCGAGCTCAAACGCCAGCGAGTCCTCGTTGCCCACCGGATTGTCGGAGGTCTGCTGGTTGAAGCTGCTGGAGATGTCGTAGCCCTGCCCCTTGTAGCCCGTGGAAGCCGTCGCAAAGACCATGACGTCCTCATTGACGCGATGCTGCAGGCCGACCTTGAAGGTGGCGGCGGTCTCGCTGTCGGACCCGGATAGGGACGCGCCGCTCAACGCGTTGTCAAAGCCATGGGAAATTTCCTCATCCTGCACCCGCGCACCGAGGATCAGGCTGGTGTTCTCCCCGACGGCCAAGGTGCCCTGACCGTACAGGGCGATCACTTCCGTGCCCGTATCGGCCACCCAGTTGGCGGCAAAAAGCGGGCCGCGCTGAAAATCCCGGCCGTAATCGACATCGGAGTAGTAAAGGCCGGCGACGTATTCAAAGGTCTCCGATGCCGGCGAGATCAGCCTGAACTCCTGGGACAGGGATTCCAGATCGAAGCCGCCGCCCTGCACCAAGCCGCCCGATGCCGCACCGCCGGTGAACAGCGCCAGTAGATCAAAGGCCGTGCCGTCCACGTCCCGCGTGACCTCGTAGTCCCATTCGTTGTAAGCGGTCACCGACAGCAATTCATGCTCCCCAATATCGATGCTGAGGCGCAAACCGGCATTCCAAGCCTCGGAATCATCCGCGGTGAGATCGTCGCTGCCGATCTTGGTGTTGTCCGGTGCCGGATCGAGTCCGGCAAGCACCGCAGGCGCCGGCAGAAAACCCAGAAAGGCGGCATTGGCAGGCACCGAGCGCATGGTGGCGTTGCAGCAGGTCGATTCGCTCTCGCTGAGTTCGGCAAAGACTGTCGCCGTGACGCGCTCGCTCGGGTAGAACACCAGCTTGCCGCGCACGCCCCAGGACTCGTTGCCGTCCACTTCCTCGCCAGTGGTGATGTTGTCAATGTGACCATCCTCCCGTTCCTTAAGGAAGGCGCTCAACCTGAATCCGACGGCATCGCTCAAGGGGCCGCCCGTGGTCAGCCCGAAGTCCAGTTGATCGTCGGTGGTGTAGCCCCCCCGGAATCGGAAGTCGAAGTCCTCGCCCGGCGCCTGGGTGACCACGTTCACCACGCCGGCAGAGGCGTTCTTGCCGAACAGGGTGCTCTGCGGCCCGCGCAGCACTTCGATGCGCTCGATGTCCAGCAGGTCGCTGAAGGCCTGGGACGATCGGACCAAGGGCACGTCGTCAACGACGATGGCAACGCTGGGCTCGATGTTGATGCTGAAGACGTTGGTGCCGATGCCGCGCAGGCTGAAGCCGCTGTTGGTGGCCCAGTCGCCCCTGTTGACCGTCAGCGACGGCGAGATGCGCGTGATGTCGGTGAACTCGTCGATGCGCATGGCTTCAATGGTTGCCTGGTCCACTGCGCTAACCGCAACCGGCACATCCTGCACGCTCTGCGCGCGTTTCGTGGCCGTCACCACGATTTCCTCAATGAGGGCCTCACTGGCCAGAACGGGCGAGGTCAGCATCACCGCAACAAACGCGAAACCCGCGCACTGCACTCCCTTGCACATAAGTGATCCCCTGTTGTGTGTTCTCAATCGATGGGTGGCCCTGAGCCGATGGCTCCCGCAAATTGGTCAGGCCACCTAGCCACCTTACGCAGTCTTGCGGAACCAGTCAACCGCTAGGCTGCTCGCTGCCCGGCCGCTTGCCCGAGCCACTTGTTGTAAATCCGAAACCCCTTCGCTAACATTCGCGCTCCCCAAACCGGGCACTCCAAGGGTTATGAAGACGTTGAGCATGCGCGCCGAGGACGTGCGGCGCGCTTGGTATGTTGTGGACGCCGAAAACAAGACGCTGGGCCGTCTGGCATCAGCCATCGCCGTTCGCCTGCGCGGCAAGCACAAGCCCGAATACACCCCACACGTGGATACCGGCGACTACGTCATCGTGATCAACGCCGACAAAGTGCAGGTGACCGGCAACAAGGAGACCGGCAAGCTCTACCATCGCCATAGCGGCTATCCCGGCGGCATCAAGAGCACCAGCCTCGGCAAGCTGCGCGCCGCCCATCCGGAGCGAATCATCGAGAAGGCGGTCAAGGGCATGCTGCCTCGCAACCCCTTGGGACGGGCGGTGTTCCGCAAGCTCAAGGTTTACGCCGGCCCCACCCACCCGCACGCCGCGCAGCAACCGGAACCCCTCAACATCTGACCTCACAAGATACTCTGACCTCACAAGACAGGAGCATTGAACCGACAGTGGCAACAGCGGCAAGGCAATCCGATTACGGCACCGGCCGGCGCAAGACGTCGGCGGCACGTGTGTTCATATCCAGCGGCACCGGCAACATCACCGTCAACGACCAGCCCTTGGACGAGTACTTTGGGCGCGAAACCGCGCGCATGATCGTCCGCCAACCGCTCGACGTGGCGGAATTGGGCGACAAGGTGGATGTGCGGGTCAGCGTTCGCGGCGGCGGCAATTCCGGCCAAGCCGGCGCCATTCGCCACGGCATCGCGAGAGCCTTGGTGGCCCGCGACGAAACCCTTCGCACGCCCTTGCGACGGGCTGGCTTCCTGACCCGTGACGCCCGGGCGGTGGAGCGCAAGAAGGTGGGGCTGCGCAAGGCCCGCAAACGGCCTCAATACTCGAAGCGGTAGCCGACGCAACCCGTTAAACAGCAGGGAGCGAGCAAGCCTTGAGCACCGAATCAGCGGTCGGCGGCGGGACGCCTTCCACGGCCCCGAACCCGGTCAATCGCGAACGCCGCTACTTCCTGATCGGCGCCACCGCGACGGTCGGCGGCGTCGGTGCGGTGGGTGCGGCCATCCCCTTCGTGCAATCGTGGATGCCAAGCGCCAAGGCCCGGGCAGCCGGCGCGCCGGTCACACTGGACATCGGCAAGCTGCGGCCTGGCGAGATGCTCGGCCCAATACCGGCTTGGCGGGGCAAGCCGGTGTTCGTGGTGCGGCGCAGCGACGAGACCGTTGCGCATCTTGAACAAGCCGATCCGAACCTGGCGGACCCGGATTCCAGCAATCCGGAAATGCAGCCGGAGTACGCCCGCAATCCGTGGCGCTCCCGGCGGCCTGAGATCGGCATCTACTTGGGCCTTTGCACCCATCTTGGCTGCTCGCCCAAGTTCTACGGCGCCGTGCAACCCGAATCCTTCGACGCCAACTGGCAGGGCGGCTTCTTCTGCCCCTGCCACGGCTCCCGCTTCGACCTCGCCGGGCGGGTGGTCAAGGCGGTGCCCGCCCCGGACAACCTGGAGGTGCCGCCCTACCGGTTCGCCTCCGAAAACACGGTGGTGATCGGCGAGGACGAGGAAACCGCGTAGTGGAACAGACGCAGCAAGCGAAGGGCGCCATCCCCCGGCTGTGGGGCGGGTTGGTCGATTGGGCTGACGCCCGTTTTCCGGCCACGGAAACTTGGGACTACCATCTAGCCAAGTATTACGCACCCAAGAACCACAACTTCTGGTACCTGATGGGCTGGCTGGCCATGGTGATACTGGCCAACCAACTGATCACCGGCATCTGGCTGACCATGAGCTACGTGCCAAGCGACGAAGGCGCGTTCGCCTCGGTCGAGTACATCATGCGCGACGTGGAGTTCGGCTGGCTGCTGCGCTACCTGCACTCCACCGGCGCTTCGGCGTTCTTCGTCATCGTTTACCTGCACATGTTCCGCGGCCTCATGTACGGCTCCTACCGCAAGCCGAGGGAGTTGCTGTGGTTGATCGGCATGGCCATCTTCGTGGCGTTGATGGCGGAAGGCTTCTTCGGCTACCTGCTGCCTTGGGGCAACATGTCCTACTGGGCGGCGCAGGTGATCATCTCGCTGTTCGGCGCCATCCCCTACATCGGCCCCGATCTGATGGAGTGGATACGCGGCGACTTCCTGGTGTCGGAAATCACGCTCAACCGCTTCTTCGCGCTGCACGTGGTGGCCCTGCCCCTGGTCCTCGTGGGGTTGGTGTTCGTCCACCTCGTGGCCCTGCACCACGTCGGCTCCACGGCGCCCGACGGGGCGGACATCAAGAAGCACAAGGACGCCACTGGCAAGCCCCTGGACGGCATTCCCTTTTGGCCCTACACCGTCACCCACGACGTGCACGCCACCGTGGTGTTCCTGTTCATTTTCTGCGCAGCGGTGTTCTACGCTCCCGAGATGGGCGGCTACTTCCTGGAGAAGCCCAACTTCGAGATGGCCAACCCGCTTAAGACCCCGGAGCACATCGTGCCCGTGTGGTACTACACGCCCTTCTACGCCATGCTCCGCGCCGCCACCTATCCCTTGTTTGGGGTGCCGGCAAAGTTCTGGGGGCTGGTGGTCATGGCCGGCGCCATCGCCATACCGGCGCTGCTGCCGTGGCTCGACCGCAGCCCGGTGGCCTCCATTCGCTCCAAGGGCCTGGCCTCCAAGTGGATGCTGGGCCTGTTCGTGGTGAGCTTCGTGATTCTCGGCTACCTGGGCATCACGCCACCCTCACCGGTGGCGACGGCCGCGGCGCAGGTCTTCACGGTGCTGTATTTCGCCTACTTCGTGCTGATGCCCTGGTACACGCGGGTGGAGAAAACCAAGCCGCCACCGGAACGGGTGACGACGCGATGACCGCCCGCCTGCCTTGGCGTCGGCAGACGCGCCTAGTGCTGCTGGCGTTGATTGCCTGTCCGGCCATAGCCTGGGCAGTCGAGAGCGATTGGCCCATGGAATCCATGTCCCCGGACCTTGAGGATGCGCCCTCGCTGCAGCGGGGCTTCAAGCTGTACGCCAACTACTGCCTCGGCTGCCACTCGCTGCGGTTTCAGCGCTACGAGCGAACCGCCGACGATCTCGGCATCCCCCACGACCTGGCCGCGGACGAACTCATCTTCACCGGCCAGAAGATCGGCGAGTTGATGACCACCGCCATGGATCCGGAGAGCGCCAAGGCCTGGTTTGGCGCACCGCCCCCGGATCTCACCATGGTCACCCGAGTGCGCAGCCCTGAGTGGACATACAACTATCTAAAGACCTTCTACCTGGACGAGTCGAGGCCCTTCGGGGTTAACAACAAAGTGTTCGAGAACGTCGGCATGCCCCATGCGCTGATCGACTTGCAGGGCGTGCAGCGGGATACCTGTCCGCCCGGGGTGGAAAACTGCAACCAACTGGCCATCGATACGGGCAGCGGCCTGCTGACCGCCGAACAGTACGATCAGGCCGTCTTCGACCTCGTGAACTTCCTGCACTACGTCGGCGAACCGTCGCGCCGTGACCGCGAGCGTCTCGGCATCTACGTGCTGGGCTTTCTGGCCTTTCTGGGCATTTTCACCTACTTGCTCAATCGGGAGTATTGGAAGGATGTCCACTAGATGAACTTGGGAGACCGCCAATCGTCGATGCTGCTCTACTCGGACCCCGAGGACCAATACTCCCATCGGGTGCGCATGATGCTCGCGGAGAAGGGCGTTATCGTGGACTTGGTGGACGTCGATGGGGCAAACCCGCCGTCGGAGTTGGCGGACCACAACCCCTACAACACGGTGCCCACGCTCACCGACCGGGATCTGGTCCTTTACGATGCCAACATCATCATGGAGTACCTTGACGAGCGCTTCCCCCATCCGCCGCTGTTGCCGGTGTACCCGGTTCAAAGGGCGCTGTCACGGCTGTGGATCTACCGCATTGAGAAGGAGTGGAGCAGCAAGCTTGATCCGCTGATCGCGGGCCGAGGCTCGGAAGCCTCTCTGCAGCAGGCCAAAAACGACCTGCGCGCCAACCTGAGCGCCACGGCCCCCATCTTCAGCCAGAAACCCTTTTTCATGAACGAGGAGTTCACCCTGGTGGACTGCTGCGTGGCGCCGATCCTTTGGCGTCTGAAGGCGGCAGGCATCGTGCTGCGGGACCGCCGGTCCCGGCCATTGCGAAACTACATGCAGAGGATGTTCGAGCGCGACTCGTTCCGCAAAAGCCTTAGCGAGGCCGAACTGGAGATGGGCGAATAGCCATCAATAAGCAGCCCTACTTGCTGCGGGCGCTCCATGAATGGATGGTGGACAGCGGCCACACCCCCCACTTGCTGATCGATGCCGCCTCGGAAGCGGTGGTGGTGCCAAGGGAGTACGTCGCCGACGGGCGCATCGTGCTCAATGTTTCCCCGACGGCTGTCCGCAACCTCACAATCACTAACGACACCCTGTCCTTCGACGGACGATTCTCCGGCCAGGCATTCGAGGTTTCGGCACCCACATCCAGCGTGATGGCCATCTACGCCAAGGAAACCGGCGAAGGCATGATGTTCAACGAGGACGCCCAAGCGCCTGCGGATTCCCCAACGCCCGCGGACGTCAGGACGTCCGGTGAAGCCCCCAAGACCAGCCGCAGCCCGACTCTGAAGCTGGTTACCTAGTCCGCTTGGCGACGCAAAAAGGTTGGCAGGTCGAGGAACTCCGGATCCGTATCGGCCACCGCGCCGCGGGCGGGTTTCCCGTGGCGCTCGTCGCTGATGCTCCGCCGCCTTGAAGGCGGTTGGTCGTATTCGCTGTAGTCGCCGTCAACGCTGATCGCCACTGCACGGGGCGCGCGGGACCCCGCCGCCGCTCCGCGAACCTGGTCCGCCAAGCCAGTGGCCACGATGGTGACCTTGACCTCGTCCTCCATGGCCTCGTCAAACACCAAGCCACCGATGAAAGTGGCCTTGTCCGAAGCGATTTCGTTAATCATGCCGTTAATTTCTTCAAACTCATCCGGGCCGAAGGATGGACTGGCCGTGACGTTCAGCAGAACGCCCCGGGCGTCGCGCATGTCGATGTCATCCAGCAATGGGCAATCGATGGCCGTCTCAACGGCACGGCGCGCCCGGCTCTCCCCGGAGGCCCGGCCAGTGCCCATCATGGCCGTGCCCTTGATGCCCATCACGGTCTGCACGTCGGCAAAGTCAACGTTTATGACGCCATGGCTCACGATCAGATCCGAAATGCCCTCGACCGCGCCCAGCAGCACGTCGTTGGCGGCCGCAAAGGCGTTCATGAGCGTGAAGCTCGGGTCGGCATCCTTCAGTTTGTCGTTGGAAATCGTGATTAGGGAATCGACGTACTCAGCCAACTGGTCGAGGCCCGCATCGGCTTGGGCATCGCGCCGTTCATGGGCAAAGGGCCTGGTGACCACCGCCACGGTCAGAATGTTCTTCTCCCGAGCCATTTTCGCCACCACCGGCGCGGCACCAGTGCCAGTGCCACCCCCCATGCCGGCAGCTATGAACACCATGTCGGCGTCCTCAAGCATCTCGCCGATGCGCGCCGCCTCCTCCAAGGCCGCCTGACGCCCGGTCTCCGGGTTGGCGCCCGCGCCGAGTCCCTTGGTCACGGAGGTGCCAATGGCCACTTTGATGGGCACGTTCAGCGCTCCAAGCGCCTGCAGGTCGGTGTTCATGGCGACGAACTCCACCCCGGGCAGGCTTTTGTTCACCATGTGCTCAACGGCGTTGCCGCCGCCGCCGCCGATGCCGATGACCTTGATGACGGCGTTTTGCGGCTCGACTTCCTCGAATGTAAACATGGGCTGGTCTCCAGTTGAAGTTTGCTGTTGGTTGGCGTTTAGGGAATTGGATTCGGGTTCTTCAATGATTGACATGGTGGCTGCTCCGCGCTTTGGTCCTTGTTGATTCCGTTTTTTTGCCGTCAGAAATTGTCCGCAAACCACTTCCGCAACCGGCTCATTCGTTTGCCGCTCCCGCCTTGGTTGGCACCGCCGGCGCTGCGGCGCTGCTCCTTGCCGTAGAGCATCAGGCCGACGCCGGTGGCATGAACCGGATTGCGCACGATGTCCTTGAGTCCCGTGACCGCCTTCGGCGCCCCGAGGCTGACCGGCATGTGGAAGATCTCCTCGGCGAGCTCAATCACGCCCTCCATCTTGGAAGCGCCGCCCGTGAGGACAACGCCAGCGGCGATGAGCTCCTCGAAGCCGCTGCGGCGCAACTCGGCTTGGATGAGGCCGAACAGCTCGTCGTAGCGGGGCTCCACCACCTCCGCCAAGGTTTGCCTGGACAGTTCCCGAGGCGGACGGTCGCCAGCGCCCGGCACCTCGATCATTTGGTCGGCCCGAGCGAGCTGGGACAGCGCGCATCCGTAGCGGATCTTGATTTCCTCGGCATTGGGGGTGGGGGTGCGCAGGGCCATGGCGATGTCATTGGTCACTTGATCGCCGGCAATCGGGATGACGGCGGTGTGGCGGATGGCGCCGCTGGTGAAGACGGCAATGTCCGAGGTGCCGCCGCCGATGTCCACGAGGCACACGCCCAACTGGCGCTCGTCGTCCGACAGCACCGAGTAGCTCGACGCCAACTGCTCCAAAATGATGCTGTTGACCTTCAAGCCACACCGCTCAATGCACTTCTCGATGTTCTGCAGCGCGTTGACGGCGCAACTGACCAAATGCACCTTGGCTTCCAAGCGCACCCCGGACATGCCCAGGGGATCCCGCACGCCGTCCTGATGATCAATGATGTACTCTTGGGGCAGAACATGAAGCATCTTCTGGTCGGTCGGTATGGCCATCGCCTCGGCGGCATCGATGACCCGCTCCACGTCGTGGGCAAGCACCTCCCGATCCGGCACCGCGACGACGCCGTGGGAATTGGTGCTTTTGACGTGGCTGCCGGCGATGCCCGCGTACACCGACTCGATGTTGCAGCCCGCCATCAGTTCCGCCTCCTCGACGGCTCGCTGAATGGCATGCACCGTGGACTCGATGTTCACCACCACACCCTTGCGCAGCCCCCGGGAGACTTGGGTGCCGATGCCCTTGATCTCCAGCTCGTTGTCCGCCGTCACTTCGCCGACGATGGCGGCCACCTTGCTGGTGCCGATGTCCAGCCCGACGATCCTGCGCCCGGCGCCGTTATCCGCTGTCATATTGCCACCCTCACTCTCATCCTCTTCCACCAGCCAGCATTTGCGGCTCGTCAAAGCGCACCGCGACGCCGTTGGTGTAGCGTAGATCCAGATAGCGCACGGGTTGCGCGTTCACTTGGGCGAGGTGGCGATGGACTTGCATAAAGCGCCGCATGCGGCTGCGCAGGGCTTCGGCGCCAAGCTGGGCGCGCACACCGCTAGCCAACTCCAGGCGCCACTCGCCCAGCGCGTTCTCCGCCAAGGCACTGATCTCGAGATCGTCCTCGGAAGCAATGTCCTGCAGGTATCGATAGACTTCCAGCGCCTTTTGCGGGCTGGCGACTTCGCAGTCGAGGAGTGGCACGCTGACCGCCCGGTCAAGGCCGCCAACCAACTTGCCACCGGCTGTCAGATAGCCCTCGCCACCCCACTTGGCCACCACGAGCTGGCGCTCGATGCGGATCGAAATGGTGTCCGGCCAGACCCGTCGAACCTGCACCAGCCGCGGCCAGGACAGGGCCAAAAGATGTTCGCGCAAGGCACCGAGATCGGTGGACAGCAACCGTCGGGGATTCAGTTCCTTGAGCCGCCGCTCCACTTCCGCCGCTTCGGCGGGTGCCAAGGAGCCGATCACTTCGACGTTGCGCACCGGCCGATCCAACGACACGTAGATCCACCCTGCCACGGCGGCCAAGCCAAATAGGGTGACGACCGCGCCAAGCTTACCCAGCATGTCCGCTCCGCAGTCGATTGGAGATTTCACTGACGTTGCCCGCGCCCTGCACCAGCACGACGTCGCCGTTTCGAACAATGCGGGGCAGCAATCCCAGGGCCTCGCTCGGATCCACGGCAAAGACTGGCGGCGCGGCGCCACGGCTGCGGATGCCTTGGCATAGGGCATGGCCATCAGCGCCGGGGATGGGCGACTCGCCAGCCGCATAGACATCGAGCAGGATCAATTGATCCACTTCGGAAAGCACGCGGACGAACTGATCGAATTGGTCCCGGGTCCGGCTGAAACGGTGCGGTTGGTAGGCCATCACAAAGCGGCGGCCGGGCCAGACCTCGCGGGCCGTGCACAGCACCGCCTGAATTTCCGTCGGATGGTGGCCGTAGTCATCGACCAAGGTGACTTCCGCGCCGCCGATCTCAACGCCATCAAATACCTGAAAGCGGCGGCCGACGCCGGCAAAACCGGCCAGGCCCTCGCCAATGGCCGCGTCGGCAACGCCCTCATGGGTGGCCACGGCAATGGCCGCCAAGGCGTTGCGCACGTTGTGCTCGCCAGGCGCAGCTAGGTTGATGTCCAACGGAGCCCGTCCAGCCGGGCGATGCGCCTGAAAACGCCAGCGGCGGCCATTCGCCACCAGCCCGCTGACGGAAAAGTCGGCGTCCGGCGCAAAGCCGTAGGTGAGCATGGGCCGCGACACCTTGGGCAGGAGGCCGCGCAGCACCGGGTCGTCAATGCACAGAACCACCGTGCCGTAGAAAGGCAGGCGGTGGATGAATTCGATGAAGGTCGCACACAGGCGCTCAAAGTCGTGGCCGTAGGTGGCCATGTGGTCTTCGTCGATGTTGGTGACAACAGCCAGCATGGGCTGTAAATGCAGGAAGGAGGCATCGGACTCGTCGGCTTCGACGATGATGACCCGACTGGCTCCCAAACGGGCGTTGGCACCGGCGCTTTCAAGCAGTCCCCCGATGACGAACGTCGGATCCAGCCCCGCCGCTTGGTAGATGGCGGTCAGAAGGCTGGTGGTGGTGGTCTTGCCGTGGGTGCCGGCGATGGCGATGCCGTGCCGGTAGCGCATCAGTTCACCCAGCATTTCGGCCCGGGCCACCACCGGAATGCGCCGCTCGTGGGCGCCGGTGATCTCCTTGTTGGATTCGTCGACGGCGCTCGACCGCACCACGACGTCGGCATCGGCCACCTGTTCGGCGACGTGGCCTTCATATACTGTGGCACCAAGCGCGGCAAGCCGTTCCGTAGCTTCCGATTGGCGCAGATCCGACCCCGACACCGCATAGCCTAGGTTGATCAGCACTTCGGCAATGCCGGACATGCCAGCGCCGCCGATGCCGACCAAGTGGACGCGCCGCACCCGCCCCATGCCCGGCACGCTGGCCTCGGCGACCGTTGGGCTGGTCCCGCCGCCCATCACAATTCCCGCTCCAACTGCGCCCGGCCAACCAAGCCCACCAGCGCTGCGCACACGATGAGGCTGTTGCCGCCGTAGCTGATGAACGGCATGGTCAGCCCCTTGGTGGGCAAACTGCCCGTGGCCACCCCAGCATTGATGAGCGTGTGCGCGCCCAGTAGCAGCGCCACGCCGTAGCAAAGATAGCCGGCGAACTTCTCGTCCGCCTCCAAGGCCGTCCGGGCGGTGTGCAGGATGCGTGCGACAATAAACCCCAACAGCGCCACGAGCGCCAGGGCACCGGCCAAACCGAGCTCTTCCGCGACCACGGCGAATATGAAGTCGTGGTGTGCCTCGGGCAGGTACCAGAGCTTCTGGATGCCCTCGCCCAGACCCAAGCCAAACACTTCGCCGCGGCCGAAGGCGATCAGCGAGTGGGTCAGTTGATAACCGCTGTCGAAAGCCTGCGCCCAAGGGTCGCTGAAACTGACCAGCCGCTCAACGCGGTAGGGCTCCATCCAGATCAACCCCGCCAACGCCGCGCCCCCAGCCAGCACGAGCAGGGCGAAATAGCGCAGCCGCAACCCCGCCAGGAACAGCAGGGTGCCGAGCACCGCGCTCAGCACCGCCACGTTGCCGAAGTCCCGTTGCAGGATCAACAGCGCCACCAAGGCCGCAAAGTAAACCAACGGCAGAAGCGCCGGCCAAGGTGATTCCCGCAACGCCTCATCCCGGCGGGCCAAAAAGCCGGCCCAGTACACAAGCATGGCCGCCTTGGCGACCTCCGCCGGCTGGAGGGTGAAGCTGCCCAAGTCAATCCATCGCCGGGCGCCCTTGACCTCCTCGGTAACGCCGGGAACGAGCACCAGCGCGCAAAGCGCGAGCGCACCAAGCAGGGCAATGTGATGGGTGTGGTTCCAGACCTTGAGGGGCACGCACAACATGAGGAGAAAGCCCATCAGCCCTAGGGTCAAGTAGATGCCGTGACGGGCCAGAAAGGGCAGGTCCATGGCCACCGAGGCGGACGCCACCATGACTAGGCCAAAGCCAAGCACCAGGCCCCAGGAGACCATGAGCGGCGCATCAAGGCGAATCATGGCCGAAGCTCCTTGACCAAGGCGCGAAACGCCTCTCCTCGGGCGCGGAAGTCGCTGAAGTGATCGAAGCTCGCGCAGGCCGGCGAAAGCAGCACGGTGTCTCCCGGCTGAGTGCATTTGGCGGCTTGGCGCACCGCCTCCGCCAAGCGGCAGGGGCGGCCAACCCGTCGGCCAAGGCCCGCAGCCTCGGCGATCGCCGGCCCATCTTGACCGATGGGGATCAGGCAGCGGGCGCGGGCGGCGATGGCTTGGCCGAGGGCCGCAAAGTCGGCCCCTTTGCCCTCGCCCCCAGCGATGAGCACGATGCGGCCGGGCCCTTCGGACAAGCTACTTAACGCCGCCACGGTAGCTCCGGGATTGGTCGCTTTGGAGTCGTTGATGTAGGTCACGCCGCCCACCACGCCCACCACCTCGCAGCGATGGGCCAAGCCCCGGTAGCCGAGCAGGGACTCGCCAAGGGCCGCAAGGCCGCCCCCGTTCATGTCGCCGTTGATCAGGGCCAGCACCGCCAACGCGTTGCATTCGTTGTGGCCACCGGCGATGGGCAGCCGGCGCGCTTCAATCACGGCTTCCCCGCCCTTTGCCAGCCAACGCTTCCTGCCCAAGGTGCGAACGCCCCACTGGCCGGTGCCGGGTGTTCCGGCGCCAAAGGTGACCACGCTGCCCCCAGGGCTTGGCTCCGGCTGGCTCAAGGGGTCGTCCCGATTGACGATGAGCCGTTCCGCCTGGCGGTAGATGCGGCGCTTGGCAGCGGCGTAAGCCGCTAGGGTCCCGTGGTGATCCAGATGGTCCGCGCTGACATTGAGGACGGTAGCGGCCCGGTAGGGATAGGTTTGCATGCGCTCCAATTGAAAGCTGGACAACTCGAGCACGTAGCAGTCCCGATCGGGGCCGATGATGTCCAGAGCCGCCTCGCCGAGATTGCCGCCGACGCCGGGGCGGTGATTGAGCTGCGCCAAGGCGTGTCCTACCCAAGCCGTCACCGTGCTCTTGCCGTTGGTGCCGGTGATCGCATAGATGGGTTCATCCACCGCCCGGCAAAACAGGTCGATGTCGCTCAACACAGGCAGGCCCGAAGCCTGAATGCGCCTACCCAAGGCGCTTCGCAGCTTCAAGCCCGGGCTTAGAACCACCCGGTCGAAGGACGCAAAGTCGATGTCGCAAGCGCCGAGCCGATAGTCGATCTCAGGATGCTCGGCACGGGCCTCGGCCAGTCCCGGCGGCTGCTCCCGCGTGTCGAGGACAGTCAATTCGTCGCGTCCGACCAAGTGCCTGATGCAGGAGACGCCAGTCACGCCAAGGCCAACGATTAGGGTGCGCTGCGTCACGCCTACCTCAGCTTCAACGTGGAAAGACCGACCAGCACCAACACCAGCGTCAGGATCCAAAAGCGCACGATCACCCGAGGCTCCGGCCAACCCTTGAGTTCAAAGTGATGGTGTATCGGCGCCATGCGAAAGATGCGTCGCCCGGTGAGGCGAAAGGAGGCCACCTGGATAATGACCGACGCGGTTTCGATCACGAACAACCCGCCCATGACGAGCAGCACGATCTCGTGGCGGATGATGATGGCCACCACCGCCAAGGCCGCTCCCAAGGCCAAGGCGCCCACATCGCCCATGATCACGTCGGCGGGGTAGGCGTTGAACCACAGGAAGCCGAGGCCAGCGCCAATCAACGCGCCGCAGAACACCGCCAGTTCGCCGGCTTGGGGGATGTGGGGAATCTGCAAGTAGCTGGCGAACTCCACATGGCCCGCCAGATAAGCGATCAACCCCAAAGCCGCCCCCACCATCACGGTGGGCAGAATCGCCAGCCCGTCCAAGCCATCGGTCAGGTTGACGGCGTTGCTCATGCCAACGATGACGAGGTAGGCCACCACCACGTAACCCACTCCCAAGGGAATGGCGACCGTCTTGAAAAAGGGCACGATCAAGTCCGTCTCGGCTGGCAGTTCCGCGCTCAAGTAGAGGAACAGGGCCGCCGCCAGCCCGAACAGCGACTGCCAAGCGTACTTGGTCCGGGCCGCCAAGCCGTCGGAGCTCTGGCGTTGAATCTTGAGGTAGTCGTCCACCCAGCCAATGCCGCCAAAGGCCAAGGTGACCAGCAGCACCGTCCATACATAGCGGTTGCCGAGCTCGCCCCACATCAAGGTGGTGAAGAAAATGACGATCAGGATCAACGCGCCGCCCATGGTCGGGGTGCCGGCCTTGCTGAAATGGCTTTCCGGACCGTCGCCGCGCACCGGCTGGCCAATCTGGTGGCGGTTGAGGCGGTCGATCACCCAGGGGCCTATGAGCAGCGACAGCGACAGCGCCGTCACCACGCTGACCATGGTGCGGAAGGTCAGGTACTGAAAGACAGTGAAGCCGCTGATGAATTGGGACAGATAATCGGTAAGCCAAAGCAGCATCAGGCGCCCCCCTCCGGCAAGCCCATGGCTTGGCGCACCGCTTCCCGGTCGCTGAACGGGTGCCGACGGCCATCAATCTCCTGATAGTCCTCGTGGCCCTTGCCGGCGACGACGACCAAATCCCCGGCGCCGGCAGCGTCGATGGCCTGCGCGATGGCCACGCTGCGGTCAGCCTCCAGGGTTACCGACGGCGCATCCTCGATTCCGGCCGCCATGTCGCCCATGATCGCCACCGGATCTTCGGAGCGCGGGTTATCGCTGGTCAGCCACACTTGGTCGGCCAGGGTCGCGGCAACGCGCCCCATCATCGGTCGCTTGCCGGCGTCCCGGTCGCCGCCACAGCCGACCACGCACAGCAAGGCGCCCTCGACATGATGCCGGGCCGCGGCGAGCGCCTTGGCGAGCGCATCCGGCGTATGGGCGTAATCCACAACCACGGTGGGACGTCCGGCAACGCGGAAGAACTCCATCCGCCCCGGTA
This sequence comes from Pseudomonadales bacterium, assembly GCA_022827905.1. GTDB lineage: Bacteria > Pseudomonadota > Gammaproteobacteria > Pseudomonadales > Azotimanducaceae > Azophilus. The sequence continues at coordinate 44,404 of JAJEIQ010000064.1, forward strand.
CCGGGGACAGGGCGCGCGCCGCTTCACAGACAGCCTCCAACGGCTGATCGGCGGCGACCAACACGCCGATGGCCGCGGCTAGGTTGGCCAAGCCGAAGTCGCCATACACCGGTGCCGAGACGGAGGCGTTGCCCCAAGGCGTGCAAAGCCGGGCCCGCAGACCGTCCGCTTGGTGCTCGACCCTCTCCCAAGAGATGTCCGCCCCCTCTTGACCGTATGTCAGCACGTCCACCTGCGCCAAGCTGCGGGCGAGTCCGTAGCCGAACTCGTCGTCGATGTTGATGACCGCGCAGCGCAGCGAGGGAAACTCGAACAGCCGCCGTTTGGCCGCCCTATAGGCGTCAAAGTCGGCGTGGTAGTCCAGATGGTCGCGCGTGAGATTGGAAAAGACGGCGTAATCGAACGCGATCGTATCGACGCGTTCTTGGGCCAAGGCATGGGAACTCACTTCCAGCATCGCCCAGGAGCAGCCCCGTTGCCGAAGGCAAGCCAGACGCTTTTGGGTGAGGATGGCGCTTTCCGTGGTCAGGCGCGAACGCGCCAACCGGCCCGGCCGTCCCCAACCGATGGTACCCATGTAGGCGGCGTCGAGGTCCACTGCATTGGCCAGGCTGGCCATCTGATAGGCGATGGTCGTCTTGCCATTGGTGCCGGTAACGCCGACGCAAGTAAGCGCACGGCTGGGTGCGGCATAGAATCTATCGGCCAGCGCGCCGCGCCGCGCCCGCAGATTCTCTATCTGAACCACCGGTGCGCCAAGGCCGGGCAGCGGCCGTTCCGCAAGCACGCAGGCCGCGCCCCGGCCAATCGCCTCCACCGCATAGTCGTGGCCATCGAAGGCCGCACCCCGAGTGGCGATGAAGGCCTCGCCCGGATGGATCTGCCGGGAATCTTCCGACAGTCCGGCGACTTCCAAGGCGGGCGTGCCGGGCCCGTCGATCAGCCGACGCAAGCTCATCCGCCTCACGTCCTTCTCCCATCGACCGCAGCGATCAAATGCTGCGCATCGGGCGCAACGCCAAGCAAGCGCAGCGCCCGCTCCGCAACCCGGGCGAAAACCGGCGCGGCGACGGCGCCGCCGCTGATCTTGGGGCCACCGGGCTGGTTGATCACCACGACCATGACGATCCGCGGGTCCGTCAGGGGCGCCACCCCGGCGAACAACGCCACATGACGCTGATCGGTGTAGCCGTCGCTGCCGACCACACGAGCGGTCCCGGTCTTGCCCGCCACGCGGTAGCCGGGCACTCGGGCGCCGGGCGCCGTGCCCGTCCGGTCCGTGACCCCCTCCATCATGGACAGCAGTTGCCGGGTCAGGGCCACCCCGAAGACCCGTTCGCCTTGGGGCGGTTGGCTGAGCTTGATGATGCTGAGCGGCAGACGAACGCCATCATTGGCGATGGGCAAATAGGCCTGGGCAAGTTGCAGCGGCGAAACGCTCAAGCCGTAGCCGTAGGCGAGGGTTGCGCGCACGACCTCGCTGCGCAGTCCCGAGTCGTCAAAGATGCCGATCGCCTCGCCCGGCAGTCCGCTGCCTATAAAGCCACCGACTCCAGCCCGTTGCAGCACCTCGAACACGGCGCGCTCGGGCAGCGCCAGGGCCACCTTGGAAATGCCCACTTGGCTCGACTTGCGCACGATGCCCGCCAACGTCAATTCCCCGTAGTTGACCGGATCCTCAATGAGCTTGCGGCGCACCGCCCAATAGCCCGGCGCGGTGTCCACCACCGTATCCGGCTCGTACTCCCCCGTTTCCAGCGCCGCCAGCACAGCAAAGGGCTTGATCGTGGAGCCGGGCTCGTAGGCGTCGGTCACGGCGCGGTTGCGCATTCCGGCGAATCCCAACTCAAGGGATTCGTTCGGGTTGTAGGACGGGGAGTTGACCATGGCCAGAATCTCCCCCGTGCGGGCATCGAGAATGACGATGGATCCCGATGCCGCCCGGTGCCCGGCCACCGCATCCTTGAGCTCCCGATAGGCAAAGTACTGCAGGCGCAGATCGATGCTGAGCGCGATGTCCTGGCCGAGGCGCGGTGCGGCGATGTACTCCAGATCACGGATGGTCGCGCCGAGCCGGTCCTTGAGCACGACCTTGCGCCCGTGCTCGCCGCTCAGCAGATCGTCGAAAGCCAGTTCGACGCCTTCGAGGCCGCGGTCGTCAATGTTGGTGACACCCACCACGTGGGCGGTGGTCTCGGCGCCCAGATAGTAGCGCCGGTACTCTTCGCTGAAGTGCAGGCCCTCGATCCGCAGGGCGCGGACGCGCTCCGCAGCCGTCCACGAAAGCCGCCGCTTCAGATAGACGAAAGCCTTGTCCGCATGGCGGTCCAGATGGTCGGCCAGTTGCGCCGCATCCCGGCCCAGCAGGGGTGCCAGGCGGTTGACGTCGGCGCGGCTCAGCGTTCTTTGGCTCGGGTCGCTCCAGACGGCCACCACCGGCGTGCTGATCGCCAACGGCTCGTCCAGCCGGTCGTATATGACGCCCCGGCGGGACGGGATGACGACTTCGCGCACCGAGCGGGCGTCCCCCTGATCCTGCAGGAAGTCCTTGTCCAGCAAAGCCAGGTAAACCACCCGGGCGGCAAGTGCTGCGCAACCCGCCACAAACAGGCAGAGCACGGCATGGTGACGCCAGACCTTCATCGGGGCAACCGCTCGACTCGATCCGGGAAGCGCATTCCCAACTGGGTCTCGGCCATCTGCTCGACGTTGTAGTAGGCGGAGCGGGCACCCCGCTCAAGCAGCAGGCGGCTGTGCTCGGCCGCCAACCGATCCTGATGATGGCGGGAGGCCTCAAGGGCTTGGTGAAGCTGGCGGACTTCGTGGGTCCGCGCCACCACCTGCACCCCGGAAGCAACCACGCCCGCCAGCAGGATGGCCACGACGGCGGCAGCGCCCCACTTCACGCGATGCGCTCCAACACCCGCAACACCGCGCTTCGGGCGCGGCCGTTGCGGCGCACCTCGGCGGCCGTTGGACGCACGGGACCGGCGACGATGCGCGCCTCGACCCGCGCCTCGGCGGCGCGAATGGGCACGTGCCTCGGCACTGGCGGCGGCGAACTGCGGGCCTTGCAGAAGCGTTTGACGATCCGGTCCTCCAAGGAATGAAAGCTGATCACTGCCAGGCGGCCGCCGACGCCCAAGGCGTTGAACAGGCCTTCCAAGCCCGATTGCAGTTCGTCGAGCTCTTGATTGATGAAGATGCGGATGGCCTGAAACACCCGCGTGGCAGGGTGCTTGCCCGGTGTTCGGCGCGGTTGGTTGGCGACGACCAAGCTGGCGAGCTCAGCGGTCGTCTCAAGCGGACGGGCAGCGATGATGGCGCGGCTGATGCGGCCGGAGAAGCGCTCTTCGCCGTAGCGTCGAATGATGCTGGCAATTTCCGCAACCGGGGCTTCGTTCAACCAGTCCGCGGCGGTGGTGGCGGCGCGCTGGTCCATGCGCATGTCCAGGGGGCCGTCGGCGCGAAAACTGAAGCCGCGTTCGGGATCATCGAGCTGGGCGGAGGAGAGGCCGAGATCCATCACCGCGCCCCGCACGTCGTCCATGCCGACCGCAGGCAGGATCTCCGCAACGCTGCCAAAAGCCGACCGACGCGCGACGACGCGGGCATCCTCGGCGGCCAAGGCTTGGGCGCACGCAAACGCCTCGGCATCCCGATCAAGCACCAACAGCCGGGCGTCGGTGCCGACGCGCCCGAGCAGGGCGCGACTGTGGCCCCCCCGGCCAAAGGTGGCGTCAACAAAGTTGCCCGCCGCCCCGGGCTCGGCAATGTGGTCGATGGTCTCGCGGCGCAACACGGGCTCGTGCAGGCCGTTCATACCGACAGCCCCGTAATGCCTTCGAATTCCGCGGCCAGTTCGCCGTTCTCTTCGGAGAGCCACTCGGTCATGCCCGCGCGCCACTTGGCTTCATCCCAGATTTCGATCTTGTTGCCTTGGCCCACCAGCGTTAGCTTCTTGTCAAGACCGGCATGCTCGCGCAGCAGAGCCGGCAGCAGCAGCCGCCCATTGCCGTCGAGCTCCAAGTCGGTGGCGTGCCCAATCAGCAGGCGTTGCAGTTGCCGCACGCCCGCTTGGACGTTGGGCAAGGCCTGAAGCTTCTCCTGGACCGCATCCCAGGCCGGGCGCGGATACAGCAGCAGGCAGGATTCAACCCGGTCGATGGTGACCACCACCTGCCCTTGGGAAACGGCGGACACAACCTCGCGGTAGCGCGACGGCAGAGCCATGCGCCCTTTGGCATCCAACGTGGCGTTGGATATTCCGCGAAATCCGACTGTGGCCGACACGGGATCTCTCTTATCTACCCCTCTATGCCACTTTACCCCACTTTTTCCCAACTAGCGACACTACTGCGCCCATTTTTTTCTGTCAAGGCCGCCGGGGCGAGGGCATCTTGCCCTCGCCCCGTCAAAAATGGGCCAAAGATCCGCGACGGGGGAATGGGAGTGGCGAGAAGGGGAGCGAGCTGGCCGGTAAGCCGGGTTCTGTCACCGGATGGCTCCGGCGGGCAACCATTCATCTAGGGCCGCCGTCACCGACGGCCTCCAGCAGCCTACCCGAATCCGGTACGGACCATACCTTGGGATTCCTATTTGGCCTTGCTCCGGGCGGGGTTTGCCTAGCCACCGGTGTTGCCACCCGCGCGGTGCGCTCTTACCGCACCCTTTCACCCTTACCGCGAGGCTGTTGGCGCCTAAGCGCCGGCCCCGAGGCGGTCTGCTCTCTGTTGCACTTTCCGTAAGCTCACGCTTCCCAGGGGTTACCTGGCGCCCTGTCCTGTGGAGCCCGGACTTTCCTCTCGCGGCCAGGGCGCAAGCGCCCGCCGCCAGCGGCTGCCTGGCCAGCTCACCAGCTAGCCTGACCCTAGGGATGCGGGTTGTCAATCAACGCAACCCCCAACGGAAATCGGCACGCTCTCAACGCGATCGGGCGAGCCGCGCCCGGTCGTAGTGCGCAGCCCTTTCGCCGCCGAACAAGCGGGTCATCACGCGGGCGACCTTGGCCGGGGGCAACTCGTCGACCAGCGCCGCGAACAGACGCTGCTCGTCATCGGCATGGGATTCCGGCGCCACATCCGAACTGCCCAACAACAAGGTGAACTCCCCGCGCAGCGCCTCCCCACCCTCAAGCTGCTCCACCAACTCGTCCGCACAGCCGCAGTAGTAGCTCTCAAACCGCTTGGTCATCTCCCGGCCAATGAAAAGCGGCCGCTCAGGCGCCAAGCCAGCAATGGCCTGCAGGGTCTCGCCGATGCGGTGGGGCGCCTCGAAGAACAGGGTCGCCGACGGCAGGCGGCAGGCCTCCTCCAGCACGGCTTGGCGAGCTTGCGGCTTGGCGGGCAAGAAGCCAACAAAGCGCGCTTGACTGGCGGGGATCGGGCAGACCGACAGCAGGGCGGTCAGGGCGCTAGCGCCCGGAACGGGAACAACGGGAATGGACTCCGCCCAGCAACGGCCAATCAAGCGAAAGCCGGGGTCAGCAATCAGCGGAACGCCCGCATCGGAAACCAAGGCGACATCCTCGTTGACCTTGAGCCGCGCAATTAGGCGTTCGGTCGCCTGCGTCTCGTTGTGGTCGTGAAACGCCAGCACATTCCCGCCCGGCAAGCCCAAGTGCCGCAGCAGGATGCGGGCCCGTCTGGTATCCTCTGCGGCGATCGTCCCAACCTCGGCAAGCACCTGCGCCGCTCGACGCGTGATGTCCTCCAAGTTTCCTATCGGCGTAGCAACGACGTGCAACGTGCCCGGCATGGCGTTCCCCCAGCCCGAATCGAACAATCTTGCAACATACTGGGTTCAGCAACGGGACGCCAATCCTTGCCGCCTGGCTCTAGTCCTGCTGTTGAGCGCCACTCTGGCCGCCTGCCAAACCGAAGCACCGCAAACGACGCCGGCCGCGCCACCGGACCACCGTCAGGATGCGCCCGCCGATGCGCAAAACGCCCGCGCGGCGGCGGCTCTTGAGACGCTGAGGGCCACGGAGGCCTCGGTGTCCGCCTTGCAACGTCAGGGCCGGATCGCGGAGGCCGTGGCCGAATTGGCCAACATTGCAGCGCCGCAACACCGCCGCCAAGAAATCAACGATCGGCTGTGGCGGCTGACTGCCGAGGCATCCCCGGCGCGGGCCGCAGCACTGGCCAAACGGGGGCCCGCAGCGGAGATTTGGGCGCTTCGAAGAGCCATCGCGCAGAGCTTCTCCGCGGCCGAAAAGGCCGAGCGTCTTGATGACTGGCTCAATCGCCATCCCCGGCACAGCCTCGCCACCGCCCTGCCCGAACCCCTCGCGCGCTTGCGGCATCGCCCGCCACCGGCTCGGCGGGTGGGCTTGTTCATTCCCTTGAACGGTGCTCTTGCGGCGGCGGGCAAGACGGTTCGGGACGGCTTCATCAGCGCCTACCTGCAGGATTCAACCGCCGTCAAGCCGGAAGTTCGCATCTACGACACGGCGGCCGAACCCATGGCGGCCCTCCTCCAAGCCAGCCGCACGGCAGGCATCGAGTTCATCGTCGGCCCCTTGAGCAAAACGGCGCTCGAAAGCCTGATTGGATTGAATCCACGAATTCCCGTGCTAGCCCTCAACTATCCAAGGACGCCGATGGACGGCTATCCACAGGCGCCGATGCGCGACTATCCACAGGCGCCGATGCACGGCGACTCCTGCGCCGGCGAGGCAGAGGCGCGCCTCAAGGCCGAAGGCGGTTTTGCGGCGCTCGGTTTGGCGATCGAAGACGAAGCGGCACTCATCGCCGAGCGCCTGCAGACCGATGGCCGAGAGCGGGTGATGGTGATCCGCAACGATCGCAACTGGGCCACTCGCGGCACGTCCCAGTTGACAAAGTCGTGGCCTCATCACTTGGAACAGCACACGTTTGGGAACATCAGGACAATGACCGAGTCGGTGGGCGAGGCTCTGCAGGTCGCCGCCAGCCAAGCACGGCACGACCAGTTGGCCCAGGCGCTGGGCACCTCCCTCGAGTTTCTGCCCCGAGCCCGGCAGGACATCGACGGCATCGTCGCCTTCGTCGATCATCTGCAAGCCCGCGCCTTGGCACCGGCGCTTAAGTTCCACTTTACGGACGAACTGCCCGTGTATGCCAGTTCGCAAAGCGTTCGCGGCGCCCGCCGGCTTGGCGACCTGGAGGGCTTTCAGGTCGCCGAACTGCCATTCCGGCTTCACCCCGGGCCGCTGCATCAGGCGTTCTCCGAGGTCTTTGACCCGCAGGATGCGAACTTGACCGCCCTGTTCGCGCTCGGCATCGACGCCTACCGGCTGCTCGATCACTGGAGCCTGCTGAACGCCGACGATCCACTGCGCGGTGCCACCGGCACCTTGAGGCTCGGCGATGACGGGTGCATCCGGCGCACCCTGGGCTGGGCCGTGGTGCAGGGCGGCGCGCTCTCGGTGGCGCCCTAATGCGAACGCAGGCCGAGGGCCATTGGGCGGAGCGTCAGGCCGAATCGCATTTGCGCGGGCGCGGGTTGAAGTTGATCGCCCGCAACTACCGAAGCCGGTTCGGCGAAGTCGATCTCATCATGAGCGACGACGAGGTGATCGTTTTTGTCGAAGTGAAGCGCCGCCAGTCCGCTCGATTCATGAATCCCGCGGAAAGCGTCGATGTCCACAAGCAACGCCGTTTGGGATTGGCCGCCGGCAGGTTCCTCGCCACCCATCCGCGATACGGGCGCCAACCGGCGCGATTTGACGTGGTGACGATAACCGGGCCAAACTATCGACTCCAATTCGATTGGATTCGAGGCGCTTTCCAGCTCGATGACAGCGCAGGCTACTGAAATCCACCCATTCACCCGGCTACTGGCTTGGGCCCTGTGCTTGGCGCTGTCCGCCTGCGCCACCTTTTCCGGCGACCCGCGGGTGCGCACGCCCGGCGTCATGCTGGACGATGAAGCGCTCGAGAAAGTCGTGGAGCGGCAGATTCGCCGGTCGGATCCCGACTTCGACTCCGCCCACATAGTGATCGTCAGCTACAACAGCATCGTCCTGCTGCTCGGCCAAGTGGAGACGGAGGCGCTCAAGGCCAGAGCCCAGCAAGTCACCCAAGACATCGCCAAGGTACGGCGGGTGCACAACGAACTCGGCGTCGGCGGCCCCATTTCCTACATGGCCCGACTTAATGACGGCAACCTCACCACGAAAGTCAAGCGCAAGCTAATCACCGCCAAGAACACGCCAGGACGCAAGATCAAGGTGCAGACCGAGAACGGGGTGGTTTACCTGATGGGCATGCTGACCCGCGAGGAGGCCGACCAAGCCGTCGAAATCACCAAAACCGCCTACGGCGTTCAGAAAATCGTCCGGGTGTTCGAATATCTCGACTAGGCTGCCGAGGGCGGTTACTCGGGCGACACTTTCACGCTAATCCGCTCCACCCCGATAAAGTGCGGCAACGCCCGCAACTGGTCAACGAGCCCGGGGGCCATGAGCCGCAGCCGGGTCGCAGCCGCGCTGTCGAGGCAAACGACGATCAGCGCGCCGCCGCGCAGCGCCCGCACCTGGCAGGCCGCTTGCATAGCCGTCGGCAGAACGGAACGCAGCTCGGCGGTCCAGGCGCGCTGCTCGGCCGCCCGGCTCAGCAGCCGCTGCAGCGGCGTAAACCGACGCTGGCGCTCATCGAGCAATTGGTCTATCTTTACGAACCCCACGAACACGCAGATTCAGCTTGGCCTAGCCACCATAGCCGCTTGGCTTGGCAGGAGCCAGACTTGGGAGGGTTTTCTTTGGGACCGCTGATCCCATGAGGATCGTCGTGCTGACCAAGCTCGGCGGCGCGAGGACGCTGCGGCTCAGGCCGTGGGCGCTGTTCGCCGTCCTCGGCCTCGCCGTCGCTGCCATTTCGGCAGCGGCGATCCAGCTTCATGAGCGCTTCTCGCACCACCGCCAGGTCGCCAAGGCAGTTGCCGACTGGCGCTCCGGCATCATCGACCAACAGGCCGCAGTCACCAGCCTGCAACAGCAGCAGTCGGCTGAAAACGAAGCCATCAGCAAGCAACTGGCCAACATGCAGGCACGGCTTTGGCGCATGGAAGCGCTCGGCCAGTGGGTCACGGAAGCGACCGGTCTAGACGCTGGGGAGTTCGACTTCACCGCACCACCCGCCCAGGGCGGACCCGTGCGCGAAGCCCCTACCGCCTGCGCGTTCGGAGGAGGAGCGCGAGGGGGAACCCCTTCCATGCAACAGCCCCAGTGCCAAGATACCGTCCTGCCGCGCACGGACCTGCAGGTCCGCCTCAACGAGCTCGCCGGCCAAATTCGTCAGCGGGAAGGCGAATTCGAGCTGTTCGAAGCACTGCTCAAGACGCCAGCGGACAACGCGGGACAGGACGCCAGCGTGCGTCCAGTCAACTGGGGCTGGGTGTCCTCGCCCTACGGCCGGCGCATCGATCCGATCAGCGGCAAGATGGCATGGCACACTGGGGTCGATTTCGCTGGCCGCAAGGGCTCCGACATCGTTGCCGTTGACCGCGGCATCGTCGTGTTCGCTGGCCGCCGCGCGGGCTACGGCAACTTGGTGGAACTCGCCCATCTCGATGGCCATGTCACCCGCTATGGCCATCAGGCCACCCTAGCCGTGCGCCGCGGCGACATCGTTCGCCAAGGCCAAGTGATCGGCTCGATGGGCGACACCGGACGGTCCACCGGCCCCCACGTCCATTTCGAAGTGCTCAGGAACGGACGTCACCTCAGCCCGATGAGGTACTTGAAGGACCGACGCGGCTAGAGCACCCAAGGCGGGGTGCAGATCGTTGTAAAATTGGCGCCACCGCGGTGCGCCGTTTTATCAATCCCACATGATCGGAAAGCTGTTCCACTCTGTTTTCGGCACCAAGAACAGCCGCGAGCTCAAGCGCATGGGCAGGACCGTCAACGCGATCAATGCCCTGGAGCCAAGGCTTGAGGCGCTTTCCGACGACGAGTTGAAGGACGCCCTCGACGAACTGCGCGAGCGTCACGCCGGCGGCGCCCAGATCGGTGATTTGCTGCCGGAGGTCTTCGCCGCGGTTCGCGAAGCGGCCAAGCGGACCAAGGGGATGCGCCCCTTCGACGTCCAATTGGTGGGTGGCATCGCGTTGCACGAAGGCCGCATCGCCGAGATGGGCACCGGTGAGGGCAAGACCTTGGCGGCCACCCTGCCAGCAACCCTCAACGCCATCACCGGCCGCGGCGTCCACATCGTCACCGTCAACGACTACTTGGCGCGCCGGGACGCCAACTGGATGGGGCCCATCTATGAAGCCTTGGGGCTGACCGTCGGCGTCATCCAATCGGGCCAGGATGCCGAGGAGAAACGCAGCGCCTACCAAGCCGACATCATCTACGGCACCAACAACGAATTCGGCTTCGACTACCTGCGCGACAACATGGCCTTCTCGCTGGCCGACAAGTTCCAGCGCGACCTGCACTACGCCATCGTCGATGAGGTGGACTCGATCCTGATTGACGAGGCGCGCACCCCGCTAATCATCTCCGGCCCAGCCGAACAGACCACGGAGCTCTACCAGCGGATCAACCGCCTAGCCCCGAAATTGAAGCGGGAGGTGCCCGGCGAGGGCATCGAGGCCCCCCCCAAGGTGGCCGGCGACTTCACCGTGGACGAGAAGAACCGCCAAGTGGAGCTCACCGAGCGGGGTCACGCCAAGGTGGAGGAGCAGTTGGTCAGGATGGGCCTGCTTGAGGAGCACGATAGCCTCTACGCCGCCAGCAACCTCAACCTGCTGCACCACGTTCACGCCGCGCTCAAGGCCCATGCGCTGTTCAAGCGCGACGTCCACTACATGGCGGCCAATGGCGAGGTGGTCATCGTCGATGAGCACACCGGGCGGGCCATGCCCGGACGGCGCTGGTCGGAGGGCATCCACCAGGCCATCGAGGCCAAGGAGGGCCTGCCCATCCAGAACGAGAGCCAAACGCTGGCCTCCACCACCTTCCAGAACTACTTCCGCCTCTACGAAAAACTGGCCGGCATGACCGGCACCGCCGATACGGAGGCCTTCGAGTTCCGGCAGATCTACAACCTTGACGTGGTGGTGATTCCCACCCACATGCCGATGATTCGCGAAGACCACAACGACTTGGTGTACTTCACCATCGACGAGAAGTACGACGCCATCGTCGAGGACATCACCGACTGCATGGAACGCCAGCAGCCGGTGCTGGTGGGCACCGCATCCATCGAGTCCTCGGAACGCCTGTCCGCGGAGTTGAACAAGCGCAAGATCGCCCACAACGTGCTCAACGCCAAGCAGCACGAACGGGAGGCGGACATCGTTGCCCAAGCCGGTGCGCCCGGCGCGGTCACTATCGCGACCAACATGGCGGGGCGCGGTACCGACATCGTGCTCGGCGGCAATTGGGAGGCGGAGGTCGCAAAGCTCGAGCCGGCGGCTTCCACCGCTGCCGAAGCCGACATCGAGCGCATCAAGCGCGAATGGCAAGTGCGCCACAACCAAGTGATCGAAGCGGGCGGCCTGCACATCATCGGCACGGAACGCCACGAGAGCCGGCGCATCGACAACCAGCTCCGGGGCCGCTCCGGACGCCAAGGCGATCCCGGATCGTCGCGCTTCTTCTTGTCCATGGAGGACAACCTGATGCGCATCTTCGCCTCCGACCGGATGCGCGGTGTCATGCAGTCCATTGGCTTGGAGAAGGGCGAAGCCATCGAGCACCGCATGGTCAACAACGCCATCGAGAAGGCGCAGCGCAAGGTGGAGGGGCACAACTTCGACATTCGCAAGAACCTGCTCGAATTCGACGACGTCTCCAACGACCAGCGCCAAGTCATCTACCAGCAGCGCCGCGACCTGATGGGCGAGGACGACATCTCCGACACCATCGCCGACATCCGCGAGGAAATCGTCGCCGACGTGATCAGCGAGTACATCCCGCTGCAAAGCCTTGAGGAGCAGTGGGACGTGGAAGGCCTGGAGCAGGCCCTGCAGACCGAGTTCGCCAGCACCCAACCCTTAAGCAAATGGCTGAGCGAGGACGATGCGCTAGCTGAGGAAGGATTGCGGGAGAAAATCCTCCAGCAGGTGGAAACCGAGTATCAGGCCAAGGAGCAGGTCTGGCAGGGACACGGCGTGGACATGCGCACGATCGAGAAGCAGATCATGCTGCAAATCCTCGATCAGCGCTGGAAGGAGCACCTGGCCAGCATGGACTACCTGCGCCAGAGCATCCACCTGCGCGCCTACGCCCAGAAGCAGCCCAAGCAGGAGTACAAGCGCGAGTCCTTCGAACTGTTTCAGGAGTTGCTCTACAACATCAAGCTCGATGTCGTGAAGCTGCTCTCCCGCGTGCAGATCGAGGCGCCAAGCGCGGTGGAGCAGGCCGAGCGCCGCCGCCGGGAGGAGGCGGAAAAGCGGATGCGCTTCTCGCACCAGGCCGCCTCCGCCCTGGAAGCGCCCGCCAAATCCAGCGCAGGCGGCGACGCAGCGTCTTCCGCCCAGGCAGAGCCGCCCGACAAGGCCGCGCCCTTCGTGCGCAGCGATCGCAAGGTGGGACGCAACGAACCCTGCCCCTGCGGTTCCGGGCGCAAGTACAAGCAATGCTGCGGCAAAGTGGCTTGACCTAGCGGTAAACCTACCACCCCTCGGCGGCCTGCTGTCAGTGCCTGGAGTCCGCATCAACGCCGAATGCCGGACTTGAAGCCGGATGACAAGCATCGGTCAGATTCCCAACAACCAAGCGGATTTGTCGCGAAAGACAAGCGCCAAGCCACCCGCCGCAGCCAAGAACGGGCCGAAGCGAATCGGCACGTTGCGGTCCCGGCGGCCCAACAGGATGGGCGGCAGGGCATAGAGTATGCCCGCGAGGGCCGCCAGCAGCACCACTGCGGGCAGCGCCTGCCAGCCCAGCCAAGCGCCGATGGCGGCATGGAGCTTGAAGTCGCCGTAGCCCATGCCCTCCTTGCCGGTGACCAGCTTGAACCCCCAGTAGGTGGCCCACAGTAGGAGGTAGCCCGCCGCGGCGCCAACCACCGCCGAGGCCAAGGTTGCAAAGGCGCCGGGCACGTTGACCAGCAGGCCGCACCAAAGCAGGGGCAGGGTGAGCTGGTCGGGCAGCAGCCCGGTTTCAAAGTCGATGCAGGCCAAGGCGATCAACGCCCACAGAAACACCGCTGCCGCCAAGGCGGTCCAGGTCAAGCCGAAGGCCAACGCAGCGGCGAGCGCGGCCAGCGCCCCAAGGAGTTCCACGAGTGGATAGCGCAGGCTGATGGGGGCAGCGCAGCCCGGGCAACGGCCCCGCAAACGAATCCAACTGATGATGGGAATGTTGTCGAGAGCCTTGACCGGCTCACCGCAGGCCGGGCAATGGGAGCGCGGCACGGCAAGGTTGAAGGGTTCCGCCGCCGGATCATCACCGGCCGCGCCAAGTTCGGCCGCCGCCTCCCGCCGCCAAGCGCGGGTCAACATAATCGGCAGCCGATGAATCACGACGTTCAGGAAACTGCCGACGCACAGGCCCACGAAGAGCAGTCCGCCCAACGCGGCAAAGCCAAAGTCCATGGGGTCAAGCGGCACTAACTCAGCCTCCAACCACTGTGCCGAGTTGAAAGATCGGCAAGTACATGGCGATCACGAGGCCGCCGATCAGCACACCGAGCACCGACATGATCAACGGCTCCATCAGGGCGGTGAGGTTGTCCACCCGGTTGTCCACTTGCTCCTCGTAGTAGCCGGCGGCGCGGGCGAGCAGTTCGTCCACCGCGCCCGCCTCCTCGCCGATCATCACCATTTGCACCATCATGGCGGGGAACAGGCCGCTGGCATCCATGGCCTGGTGGAGTTGCCGCCCGGTCGATACGTCGTCACGAATAGCCACGATGGCTTCCTCAAAGAGCCGATTGCCAGCAGCGCCCGCCACCGAATCAAGCGCCTCGATCAAGGGGACGCCGGCCGCGAAGGTGGTGGAAAGCGTTCTAGCGCAACGAGCGACCACCGCCATCCTGATGATGCCGCCCGCAACCGGCGCCTTCAAGACGCAAGCATCAAAGACCCGCCGCACGGCACGGCTGCGCCGCAGGGCCAACCAAAAGCCGGCGGCGACGCCCCCGGCAATGGCCACCATCGGCAGCCATGCGCCCCTCGCCCACTCTGAAAGCGCAATGACAAGGCGGGTGAAGGCGGGCAATTCCGCGCCAAATCCATCGAAGACCTCTTCAAAGCGCGGCACCACCTCGATCAGCAGGATGCTGGAGACGACCAGAGCCACCGCCACAACGGCCAACGGATAGGTCATGGCCTTCTTCACCTTGCCCTTGAGCGACTGCGCCTTCTCCTGGTAGCCGGCGATCTGCTCGAGCATGGCATCGAGCGCACCGGCCCGCTCGCCCGCGTCAACCAAGCTGCAAAACAGCGCATCGAAGTGCTTCGGGTGCTTGCGCAAGGCCGCCGCGAAGCTCTCACCGCCAGCCACTTGGTCGCGGACGGCGCGCACGAGATCCTGCATCTGGCGCTTGCCAATCCCGTCGGCGACGATGCCAAAGGCGCGCACCAAGGGCGCTCCCGCACGTAGCATGGTGGCAACTTGGCGGGTGAACAGGGCGATGTCCGCAGCCTGGGGCCGGCCGCCGCCACCCTTGAACGAGCCGGCGCGCCGGTCGGCCCGCCATATGGCAGGCCGGGACCGCTTGACCCGCACTTGAAAGGAGCTGATGCCCTGGCGACGCAACATGGCCTTGGCAACGGCCTCGCTTCGGCACTGGAGCTCGCCTTGGGTCGGTTGGCCGCCCGGTCCCTCGCCCGTCCAGACGTAGGTGGTCTCAGCCGCCATGGCCCGCGCCGGTGATCCGGTTGGCTTCGACCAAGCTCGTGCGCCCTTCGGCCACCTTGGCCAGGCAGGCCGTTCGCAGATCCATGAAGCCTTGACGGCGGGCCTCTTCGGCAAGCTGCAGGCTGCTGCCCCCGTCCATGACAAGGCTGGCGATCGACGGCGTGATCTTGACCACTTCAAAGATGCCGATGCGCCCCTTGTAGCCCTTGCGGCAAGCCGGGCAGCCCTGGGCGCTTGCTTGGAACAGCGGCCCGCCGTGATCGATCATCTCCGCGCTGAAGCCTTGCTCCAGCAGCGCGTCCGGCGTGGCGGCAAACGGCGTTTTGCACTCCTCGCATAGCCGCCGCGCCAACCGTTGGGCGATGATCAGGCCCACCGATGTGGCCAAGTTGAAGGCTGGGACGCCGATGTTGCGCATTCGGGTGAGGGTTTCAGCAGCCGAGTTGGTATGCAGGGTGGAGAGCACCAAGTGCCCCGTCTGGGCCGCCTTGACGGCGATTTCCGCAGTGGTGAGATCGCGGATTTCGCCCACCATCAACACATCGGGGTCTTGGCGCAGAAAGGCGCGCAGGGCAGCGGCGAAATCAAGCCCCACCTTGGGATTGACGTTGACCTGATTGATGCCGGTCAGGTTGATCTCCACCGGATCCTCTGCCGTGGCGATGTTGCGTTCCGGGGTGTTGAGCCGGTTGAGCGCCGTGTAGAGGGTGACCGTCTTGCCGCTGCCGGTGGGCCCGGTGACCAGGATCATGCCTTCCGGTCGCGCCAGAGCTTCAGTGAACAGCGCCTTCTGGCCCGTTTCAAAACCAAGGGCATCCAAACCCAAGCTGGCGCTGGCCGGGTCCAGGATGCGCAACACCACCTTTTCGCCCCAGAGGGTGGGTAGGGTGTTCACGCGCAGGTCCAAGGTGCGCGATTTCGACAGCCTGATCTTGATGCGTCCGTCCTGAGGCACGCGCCGTTCGGCGATGTCGAGTTCGGCCATGACCTTCAGGCGCGCAGCCAAACGACTGCCAAGGCGGCGCGGCGGATTGGCCACTTCGGCGAGCAGGCCATCGGTGCGGAAGCGAATCCGGTAGGCGGTTTCGAAGGGTTCGAAGTGAATGTCCGAGACGCCGCCGTCCGCGGCATCGAGCAGCACCTGGTTGACGAAGCGCACGACGGGCGCGTCGTTCGCACCAGATGCATCGAGCGTGTCGTCCGCCTCATCAGCCTCCGGCTCCACAGACAAAACGCCGCTGCCGAATTCCTCCAGACTGCCGCCCAAGGCCGCACCCCGACCCTCGGCGCGACGGGACTGGCGCAGATTTTCCATGACCGTCTTGAGCTTGTCCGCCTCGACCAGCACCGGCTCGACGACCAGACCCACAGACTGCTGGAGATCGTCCAATGCCTTGAGGCCGTCCGGGTCCGCCACCGCGGCAAACAGCCGGTTGCCCCGTTGCCGCAGCGGCAGCGCCACCCCACGCCGCAGGATGCCCTCATCAATCAGCGGTTCCGGCAGACGGTCGAGGTCGAAGGCGTCCAGGTCCATCAACGGATGCTTGGCATGGCTTTGATTGAAGGTGTCCATGCCTCTGGAGTATCCAGCCTTCGACGCCCGCCGGATAGTGGAGATCGCTTAGTCCGCCCGCCGCGATTGACGCTTTGAAATGTAAGCCGAATCCCACCGGCACCAGGCGTTGGCGCACAAAACCAAACGCCGATAACTGCGGCGCAAACGGACATTTGACTATTCCCGCGAAGCCACGCCGGGGGTTAAGGTTCCCTTCCAACGGCACTGCGCCCGGTCCACCACAACCCACAAAGACCCGAGGGAGGCTCGACGGAAATGAAAAACAAGCTGCAACGGGGATTCACCCTGATCGAATTGATGATCGTCATCGCCATCATCGGCATCCTGGGCGCCGTCGCGGTGCCTGCCTACCAGGACTACATCGAGAACGCGAACATGTCCAAGATCGCCCACCACTTTGCCGAGGGCGCCCGCTTTGCCGAAAATGAGATGCGCAAAGTCCAAGCGGACACCGCCGTCGGGCGCATCGCCAACCTCGCCGAAGCCGACGGCAGCGGGGACTACACCCAGGCTGGGCTGGTGGGCTTGCTCAACGCCGAGGGCGGCACCGCGCCGGGCGGTGGGCCCGCCTACGTCGAGGGCGCTGGCAGCGCCGTCACCGGCGCCATCGGCGTCACCGTGACCGGCGCCTTCGCCAGCGGCGACTGGAGCGCCACCTTTGAACGGCCCGCAATCTACGGTTATGCCCAAGCCACCACCAAGGAAGCGAATTGGACAGACATCTAGGATTGAGCCTTCTTGAGCTGCTGGTGGCCTTGGCCATCATGGCCGGCTTGGCAGCGCTCGCCTTGCCGCTCTATCGAGGCTACGTCGAGACCGCCAAGGAAGGCGCGCTGGTCAGCAACATCGCCTCGTTGGCGCTGTTTCAGGAGGATCACAAGCTGCGCCGCGGCACCTATTTGCTGGAAGCGGCCTCCGCCACCGAGATCACCGCCGCCATTGGCTGGCGCCCCGCCGCGTCGGACCAAGCCGCCTACCGCATCGCCGACGGCGGCGACGGGGCCTATCAGGTGACTGCACTCGGCAACGATGGCACCAGCGTGTGCCTGAGGATGCCGCAGCGGGTTCGCTGTTAGTGCCTTGTCAAGCTGTCACGCTCCAGCGTTGTTCGATTCCCGCACGGTCGAGTAAACTAGCGCTCCCCGCCCTGCCAAGCTAGGGCGCTGGAGCATCACAGCCTCCCCAGCCGACGCCGGAATAGCTCAGTCGGTAGAGCGACTGATTCGTAATCAGTAGGTCCGCGGTTCGATTCCGCGTTCCGGCACCAAGCTGCGGCGTAACCACCAGGTTGCGGGCCTGAACTCCCCATGTCATCCCGCAGGAAACAATCCCGGCAGCCATCGGCTGGCCAGTGCGGCTGGAAAAGCGATCCTGAGCGGCGCTCGGGAGCTTCGAGCACTCAAAACCCCGGCCTTCAGCATTGCGCTGACGATGCGCCGTGCTTGTCGGTCTCCGGTGCCTACCAGTCCCGCCACATCACCGCGCGGGAGTTCGCCACGGTACAGGACCGCATCCATGACATTGCCCGACCGCGACGGCAGACCGCCGGTCCGCACTTGCTCCTCCACCCAAAGCTGGATGCGCACCCGCAGTTGGCGGGGCTCGATCAGGCCTTCCATGAAGGTCACTTGATCGAGGCAGGTTTGCAGGAAGAAGCGCGTGAAGTCCGCCAGCGCCGCCTCACTGCGGCTGCCCCGTCCATCGAGGTCGCCGCGACGGGGTTGGTCGCAGGCGCTCAAGTGCGCTTTGTACGCACTTTCCTGCCGTGCCAGTCCGCGGGCAATCGACCAGACGGCCCCGGCGTCCAGAGCATCGCGCAACATCGCATGGGACATGAGACGCGCCACTCGTCCATTGCCATCAACGAAGGGGTGAATCCAAAGCAGACGGTGATGCGCCGCCGCTGCTGACAGGATCGTGGCGGCTTTGCCGAGTTGGCCATAAACCGCTTCAAAACGCCGCAGGAATCGGGGCACCGCTCCAGGGCTGATCGGGACATGGGCGCCGACCTTTACGTCCCGATCGCGCAGTGTGCCAGGCTCCATCCGGATGCGCTCCCCAGACTCGGGATTCTCCGCCCAAAGCAGGTCGTCGGGAAGCTGTTCCCCGAAGCGTTGGTGGATTTCGCAGATCCCCGACCGGGTCGCAACCCGGCCGGCGAGGCCACCCGCGTCGATCCACGCCTGAACGGCGACATGGGCTTTGGCTTCAAGCTGGAGATTGCGCTTTCCCGGCTCATCGCTGTAGTCGTTGCGCAGAGCCCGTTCGATGTCAACCGGATGGGTGTCATGTCCCTCAATGAGGTTGGAGTAGTAGCAATTCATGGCCCGGACGAGATCGGCCAAGGCGGCGATTGCTCCTTCCGGCAAGCTGCGCCGCAACCCCGCTGACTTGGCGGCCAACTCCACCGCAAGCTCAGTTAGGTTCGGTCGATGGGCCGAATCCTCGCTCACCAGCAGTGGTTCCATCACCGCGATGACTTCTCCTCGGTCTTCCAATCTGGATACGTCCGCTTTCATGTCCGCTTTTTTCCGTAGAATTACCTATATATAACATGTAGTTAAGCACCTTCATAGCCGTGTATTGCGGCCCGAAAGTCCGCTTTTATGTCCGGAAAAAGAACCGCCTTGATTGGTCACGGTAATCCGTAAAGACCCACTGGCTGAACACACGCCCCATCGTGAAGCGAACGTGAAAGGAACCTCCGCCCGCGTTCACACCGGCTTCATGGGGGATGCGTGAAGCTGCCTGCGCGAAACAACTTAAGGAGCAGGCCATGAGAACTCTCTTGATGGGCATCGCAACCGCGCTGTGCCTAACCGGTTGCGGAAGCTCGAACAACAACGAGGCGCCGCCGACCCCAACGCCACCCCCGCCGCCCCCGGAACCCGATGCGTTCGTCGAGGTGATACATGCCTCGCCCGACGCGCCGAACGTGAACATCCGCATCGACGGGGAGGAGGCGTTCAGCGACGTGCCCTACAAAGCAGTCGGGGGCGCGCTGCTGGTCGAGGAGACGGTCTCGGTCGAGGTGGAAGGCATCATTCCGGGCGGCAACGCCGTCGTGATCGGACCGGCGGACATCGACCCGGTGACTGGAGACCGGACCACGGTGGTCGCCGTCAACGGCGTTGCGGAGATCGAGCCGTTGGTGTTGTCGGCATCGATTGAGGGCCTGAGCGGGACCGATGCGCAGGTGCGCATCGTGCACGCGGCGCCAGCTGCGCCAATGGTGGATGTCTACGTGACCGCGCCGGACGACGACCTGTCGAGCGCGTCTCCCACGGGAACCCTTGAGTTCAAGGACGTGCTGGGGCCGGTTTCCCTTGCCGAGGGCGACTACCGGGTGCGGGTGACCGCGGCCGGCGATCCGGCTACGTTGGACTTCGATGCCGACGCCGAATTGACCGGGGGAACGGACGTGATCGTGCTCGCCGTGCAAAATGTCGGAACCGGTGCGGCGCCGGTGTCGCTGCTGGCGTCGATCTACGATCCGCAGGATGCCGGGGCGGTCGCCTCAGCCGAAATCCTGGACCGGGGCACGCCGGCAGCGGTTCGCCTGATCCACGCCTCCCCGGACGCCCCGGCCGTGGACGTGGTCGCCGGGGACAATTTCGACGCCCCGGCGGTCGCCGGCTTCGCGTTTCCGGAAACGACGCCATACCTGGACATCCCGGCGGGCGAACTCAACGTGAAGGTTGTGCCCAGCGGCTCCACCGCGCCTTCCGATGCGGTGATCGACGCCACGCTCGACTACGAGGCAGGCACCGCCTACTCCGTCTACGCGACCGGCTTGGTGGCGGAGATCGCGCCCCTTCGGCTCGAGGACGACCTGCGGCGGGTCGCCACGGAGGCCCGTGTGCGCCTCGTTCATGCCTCGCCGAGCGCCGGGGAGGTGGACATCTACGTCGTTGAGCCCGGCGCGTCCATCGATGGCGCGCAGCCGGCCTTCACCGCGGTGGCCTTCGGGGCGGAGACTGGGTTTGTGCCGTTGGCGCCGGGCTCGTACGATGTGACGGTCGCGCCGACCGGCACCACTGATGCAGCCATCGGCCCGGTTGCCGTCAGCGTCGAGGCGGGCGGGATCTACACGGCCGCGGCGCGGGACGCCGCCGGTGGCGGGACGCCGCTGGGCCTGATCCTGCTCGACGACCTCGCGCCCTAGGCCGGCGCAAGACCACTGGGGGGTGGCGACACCCCCCGGACTTCAAGTTCGGCAATACGCAATTGGGGAAAGCGATGGCGGCATCACAGCCTGCAGGATCGACGACGACCGGCAAGCGCGACTGGCCCGCCATCGGGGCCTCGATCCTGGTGGGCGCGGCCGTCGCTGGCGCCGCCGGTGACGGGGCCGTTGGGCTTGCCAGCATTCCGGTCCCCGCGGCCTGCATCGCCCTGGCGTTCTCGATGCAGTGGATCGGGTTTCTGTTCGCATGGGCGCGAAGGACCGAACGGTTCTACGACCTGACCGGCTCAATGACCTTTCTCGCCGTGACGGCAACCGCCCTGGCGGCTGCGGGGAAGCCGGACGCGCGCGCCCTCGCCATCGCGGCGCTGGTCGGGATCTGGGCGGTGCGCCTGGGGCTGTTTCTCACCCGGCGCATCCATGGGGACGGCTTCGACCGCCGCTTCACCGAAATCAAGAGGCGCTTCAGCGCGTTCCTGATGGCTTGGACGCTGCAGGGCCTGTGGGTGTCGATGTCGGTCGGTGCCGCACTGGCCGCCATCGCCGCCGCCGCCCCGGTTCCGTCCGACGGTTTCCTCGCCGCTGGCATGGTCCTCTGGGCGGCCGGCTTCGCCTTCGAGGTGATCGCGGATGAGCAGAAGCGCCGCTTCCGGGCGCACCCTGCGAACGCCGGCCGATTCATCCACACCGGGCTTTGGGCCTGGTGCCGCCACCCCAACTACTTTGGCGAGGTGCTCCTCTGGACCGGCATCGCCGTCGCCGCCTGGCCCGCCCTGTCCGGCTGGGCCCATCTCACCCTGCTCTCGCCGGTCTTCGTCTGGCTGCTCCTGACGCGCATCAGCGGCATGCCCCTGCTGGAGGCGTCGGCCGAGCGCCGCTGGGGAGGCGATCCCCGCTACCGGGCGTACCGCGCGCGGACGCCGGCCCTCGTCCCGTTGCCGCCCCGCTTTCAACGCGGTCGGGACGTACAATGACCGCAAGCCAATGTTCAACCCAACGCAACGCGTCCTGAACCCGCTCAACATGCAGCCGCGCCAAGGCGTCAAGCCTTGAACCGCAGGCTGGTGAGCGGGCGGCAAGGGAAGCGCGTTCCGACTTGACGGAGCCAATCCATGGGCACCGACCCGGGCAAGCCGACCTTTTCGTCATTCCTGCTCAACTTCATCCGCCTCGAAACCGCCGGCGGGGCATTGCTGCTGCTGGCCGCCGGCTTGGCGATGATCGCCGCCAACACGCCGCTCCTGCCGGCCTACGAACTCCTGCTCGAGACCCGCCTGGCCGTCACGGTCGGCGGCGCCGGCATCGACAAGCCCCTGCTGCTCTGGATCAACGACGGCCTGATGGCGGTGTTCTTCTTCCTGATCGGCCTGGAGGTCAAGCGCGAGGTGCTGGAGGGCGAGCTGTCGTCCCCCGACCGAATCGCCCTGCCGGCCATCGGCGCGGCGGGCGGCATTCTCGCTCCGGCGTCAATCTACGCGCTGCTGAACTGGCAAGTGCCCGCCGCCATGGACGGCTGGGCCATCCCGGTCGCCACCGACATCGCGTTCGCCCTGGCGCTGCTCGGCGCCTTCGGCGCCCGCGTGCCCGTCGCGCTGAAGGCCTTCCTGCTGGCGCTCGCCATCTTCGACGACCTTGCCGCCATCGCCATCATCGCCGTGTTCTACGTGGGCGAGCTGTCCGCAGGCATGCTGGCGACCGCGGCCGTTCCCCTGCTGCTGGCCGTGGCGCTCAACCGCCGGGGGGTGGCCAACGTGCCCGCCTACGTCCTGCTCGGCGTGGTGCTGTGGGTCGCCGTCCTGAAGTCCGGGGTGCACGCAACGCTTGCCGGCGCGCTGATCGCCTTCTGCATCCCCATGCGGGACCGGGCCGGCGGCTCGCCGCTGAAGGACCTGGAGCGCGACCTGCACGGGCCGGTCGCGTTCGCCGTCCTCCCCGTTTTCGCCTTTGCGAACGCCGGCGTCCCCTTAGCCGGGATGGGGATTGGCGACCTCGCCAACCCCGTGACCCTCGGCATCGCCCTCGGGCTCCTCGTCGGCAACCCGGTCGGCATCCTCGGGCTGGTGCGGCTGGCGGTGCTGCTGCGCTGGGCCTCCCTGCCCGAGGGCGTGACCTGGGCGCAGCTGGCGGGCGCGGCGTTCGCCTGCGGGATCGGGTTCACGATGAGCCTGTTCATCGCCGGCCTCGCCTTCGAGCATGGCGGCGGCGCCCACTGGGCCGCCGACAAGCTCGGCATCCTGCTCGGCTCGCTCGCGTCCGCCGCGGTCGGCTACATCGTGCTGGCCCGCGCACTTCCACGGAATCCCGGATGACGCGGGGTCCGGAAGGCCAATGACGTTGGGTCGGCTGCGCCGCCGGTATATCCTCGGTGCCGCAGCCGGCGCGTGGGCCTTGGCGATGCCCATGCCGCTCGGGCTGCGGGAGCGCCTCGAAAAACCGGCGCGGTCGTAGACGGCAACCGGACGGTTCCCATGCGCACAACACTGAGCATCCTGTTGGTTGAGGACCATGCGGAACTGGCGGAGACCGTAGGCGCCTACCTCGAGGCCTGCGGCCACGAGGTGGACTACGCCGCCGACGGACTGGTGGCGCTGCACCTTGCCGCAACGGAGTCCTACGACGTGGTGGTGCTCGACGTCATGCTGCCCGGGGTGGACGGCTTTGCCGTCTGCCGTCGCCTGCGCGGGGACGCCCGGATGACGACCCCGATCATCATGCTCACCGCCCGGGACCGGCTCGACGACAAGCTGACCGGGTTCGATGCCGGCGCCGACGACTACCTGGTGAAGCCCTTCGACATGCCGGAGCTGGCCGCCCGCATCGAGGCGCTGGCGCGGCGGGCGCAGGGCTTGACGGCCCGCTACGAGATCGGCGAGCTGTCCCTCGACACGGACACCCTCGAAGTGCGCCGCCGGGGCCAGCCCGTCCCCCTTTCCGGAACCGCCTTCGAGATTCTGCGCGTGCTCATGCGCGAGCATCCCAAGGTGGTCTCGCGCCGCGACCTCGAGCGGGCGGTCTGGCGCGACGAGCCCCCGGAAAGCGACGCCCTGCGCAGCCATCTCTACAACCTGCGCCAAGCCCTCGACCGGCCCTTCGACCAGCCTCTGGTGGACACGATTCCCGGCCGCGGCTACCGGCTGCTGCTGCCGGATGCGGCCGCGGACCCAGACCCCTGATCCCCAACCCCGGACTGGGGTGGGGGCGGGCGCAGTCAATCGGCCCGGAACCGCAACTCCACCGAGGTGCCCTGGCCGGGCTGGCTGCGCGCCTTGATCGTCCAGCCGTGCTGCCGGCTGAGGCGGCGCACGATGGACAGACCCAATCCGTGGCCCTTCGCCGCGCCGCGGCTGCCCTCGGCCCGGTAGAAGGGCTCGAACATGTTGGCCAGCTCCTCCCGGGACATGCCGATGCCGTCATCCTCGACGCGCAGGCCATCCGCAAGCAGCGTGACCCCGACATTGCCGTTCTCCGTGTAGGTGACGGCGTTGCGCAGGAGGTTGCCCACGACGATGCGAACCACCGGCGCCGGCGCCTGAACCGTCAGTTGGCCGTCCCCATGCAGCTGGAGCCGGTTGCCGCGCTGCCGGGCCGTCTCCTCAAGCGCTCGGATCTCCGCCTGAGCAATCGGCTGCACCGGCGTCGCCTCCCCATCGCCGTCCGCGCTTTCCTGGCGGGCCAGAAGCAACAGCGTCTCCAACAGCGATTCCATGCCGTCGGCGGTGCGGCGCATGCGCGCCAACGCCTCGCGATCGCGCGCGGGCCGGTCCGGCTGCCGCTCCAGAAGATCCAACGAGCCCTTGAACACGGCCAGCGGCGTGCGCAGCTCGTGCCCGGCGTCCCGGGTGAAGATGCGCTCCCGCTCGATCGCCGCCGTCAGGCGGTCGGCGAACTGCTCAAGGGCATCCACCAACGTCACCACTTCCGAATCCGCGTTTCCGCGCAACGCATCGAAGTCGAGTTCGAAGCTGCCCATGCGGTCAAGGTCGATGGCCTCGAGCTGCCGCGCCAACCCCACGATGGGCGACAGCGCCGCCTGCGACCAACGATAGGCGACGAACAGCAGCCCGTAGATCAGCAGCAGCACGATGGACAGCGGAACGGTGCCGAAGTAGAAGGCGAGGTCGGAAACCCGTTCCGCCTCGAAGACCAGGTACAGGCGCGCGCCGCCCCGGTCGGAGACGTGCACCAGCCGGCTGCCGTCCGCCATGTGAACCCGCCGGAATCCCGGCTGCTCGCCGCGCAGGGCGGGGGGCAGGCGGCTTCCGGTGGCGGCGCCCTCCGACGGCGGCTCGGCCAAGTAGCCCCGCAGGTTCGCCGTATGGGGCAGGGGCTGGCTCGAATCGGCGTCCCGCAGTTGCCAGTAGTGGTCGGCCTCCGAAGCCAGGGCCTGCCGCGTCAGCAGGTCCTCGACGACCAGTTGCGTGATGTAGATGCCGATCAGGGTCGCCGTGCCGATGACGGCCAGCTGCACGGCGAAAAGCCGTCCCAGCCGGGCGCGCAGGCCCCGGCGCCGCCGGTCCCGGTCAGCCACGGCGCCGGAACAGGTAATGGGCGACGAGCCACTCGCTGCCGCCCCGCCAGCCGAACAGCTCCTCGCAGGCGATGAGGAACAGGCGCCAGCGCTGCGCCTCGCGGCGCGCGACGCGGACGTCGCCGTTGCCGCCAAGCGCCCGGGCGGCGGCATCCCGGTTGGCATCCAAGTTGCGCAGCCAGGCGCGGGCGGTTCTGCGGTAGTGCGCGCCGGACAGCTCCCAGCGCCGCTCGATCCGCAAGCTGTCCTGGAAGTGCAGCAGCGTGTCGCGCGCCGGCATCAGCCCGCCGGTGAAGAAGCGGCGGCCCATCCAGTTGCCGTCCCCGTCCGCCTCGAACGGGTACATGAGGTGGCGGTGGCAGAAGACGTGCACGAAAAGCCGGCCATCGGGCGCCAGCCACCCGGCGATTCGATCCATCAGGGTCGAGTGGTTGCGCACGTGCTCGAACATCTCAATGGAAACCACGCTGTCAAATCGCTCATCAAGTTGCAAGTCGTTGACGTCCGCGGTGCGCACGCGCACGTTGGCCAGGCCGAGCGCATGGGCGCGGGCTTCGATGAACGCCTTCTGCGAGGCGGAGTTGGAAACCGCCAGAACGCTCGAGGTGGGATAGCGTCCGGCCGCCCAGAGGCTGAACGCGCCCCATCCGCAGCCGAGGTCGAGGATGCGCATGCCGTCCTCGAGTCCGGCGCGCCGGGCGTAGAGTTCCAGCATCGCGGTCTCCGCATCGGCGAGCGTGCGGACGCCCGGCGGCCAGTGGCAGGCGCTGTACTTCAGCCGGGGCCCGAGCATCAGGCGGAAAAACCCGTCGGGCACCTCGTAGTGCTGCGCGTTGGCGGCCGCCGTCTCCAGGGCCACGGGGCCGGCGCGCAACGCATCGAGCAGCTCCCCGTAGCGCCGCGCCGCCCGCTCGGCGTCGTCGGCGCCCTCCTGCCGCAGCCGCGCGGCGATCAGGCGGCGGGCGCCGATGCGCACCAGTGGGTCCGGCAACAGGCCGCGCTCGGCGAGTTCCAGCAACGCCTTCATGCGGGGCTCCGGCCGCCCGGCGCGCGCCAGGCGCGGCCCCGGTAGCCGGGCATCGCGAACAGCATTTGCACGTCGCTGATCGCGCGTTCCAGGAAGCCGCCCTCGCAGTAGGCGAAGTAGAAGCGCCACATGCGCAGGAAGCGCTCGTCGAAGCCGGCCTCGGCGGCCTGCGAACGGTTCGCGTCCAGCCGCCGGCGCCACTCGCGGAGCGTCAACGCGTAGTCGCCGCCGAAGTCCTCGAGACTGACCAGCGTGAGGTCGGCGGCGCCCGCGGCCGCCGCCAGGACGCTGTTGGAGGGCATGAAGGCACCGGGAAAGATGTAGCGCTTGATGAAGTCCGTGCGCCGGAGCGCACGGCGGTAGCTGGCGTCGCGGATCACGATGGCCTGCATCGCCATCAGCCCCTCGGGGCGCAGCAGCCGGGCGCAGGTTCGGAAGTAGGCGTCAAGGTACTGGTGGCCCACCGCCTCGACCATCTCCACCGAGACCAGCTTGTCGTAGCGGCCGCTCAGCGCCCGGTAGTCGGTGAGCAGCACCTCCACCCGCGACTCCAGCCCGCTGGCGGCGACCAGCGCCTGGGCGAATTGGTGCTGGGCCTTCGAGATGGTGGCGGTCGTGACCCGGCAGCCGAACCGCTCCGCCGCGAACGCCGCCAAGCCGCCCCAGCCGGTGCCGATCTCCAGCAGGCGGTCGCCGGGCTGCAGGTCGAGCTTTCGGCACAGCCGCAGCAGCTTGGCCTCGCTCGCCTGGTCCAGCGTCTCTTGGCCGGTGTCGTAGACGGCGGACGAGTACATCATGCGGTCGTCGAGGAACAGGCGGAAGAGGTCGTCGCCGAGGTCGTAGTGCGCCTCGATGTTGCGGCGGCTGCCCTTGGGCGAGTTGCGCCGCATGGCGTGCCCGAGGGCGGCGAGCAGCGCGGCGGGAGCGGCCGCCTTTCCGTCCAGGCCGTCGAGCGCCCGGCGGTTTCGCGCCATGATGCGCACCAGCGCGGTCAGGTCGTCGCAATCCCAATGGCCGTCCATGTAGCTCCCGCCGGCGCCCGCGGAGCCGCCGAACGCAAGGCTTCGGTAGAAGGCGGGGCTGCGCACCGAGAGCCGCGCAACCGGCTCGCCCGCGCCAAACGTGGCGGTGCCTTCCGGCTCCGAAACGACGACGGTGCCGGACTCGATGTTGGTCAAGGCCCGGTGCACGGCGCCCCGCAGCAGGCTCGGTGCGCGGCTGAACCGATGGGTCGCTTGGTCGCTCATCATGGGCTCTCCTTCAGGATTTGCCTGGCCCCGTCGTGCCTGGCGGGATGTGGGTGGAAGGGCGCCCGCTTGAGGAACAGCCGTCCGGCCTGCCAGTAGATGCGCGCCAGCGTCAGCGCGCCCTGGGCGGGACGCCGCAGCGCGCAGCGCAGCGCCTCGGCACGGGTCAGCGGCCGGGTGCGCAGGGACAGGCACGCGGAGAACGGCGCCTCGCCGCCATCGAAGCGCATCGCGATGCGCAGTGCGTCGTCTGTGGCCTTGAGGCGCAGCAGGTAGTGGCCGTCCATGGGGAGAAAGGGGGAGACGTGGAAGCGCTTGGCGAAGCGGAACGAGGCGCGGCCCGGCCCGCAATCGGCATTCGACGGCAGCAGGACGTAGCAGTGGCGCTCGTCCCAAGGGGTGTTGTTGATGTCCGCCAGCAGCGCCACGAGCCGGTCGCCCACCCAGCAGAAGTAGAAGTTGACGGGGTTGAAGGAGAATCCGAGGGAGCGCGGCTGCGTCAGCGCAAAGACGCGAAGGCGCGCGCTTCGCGCCTCCCCAACGTCCGCCGAAGCGAGCTTGTCGCGGACCTTCCCCGACGTCAGGAGGTGTCCCCGGTCCACCGAAGCCAGCAGGCCGCGCAGGAGCCCCGTCGGCGCATCGGCCGTTTCGAGCGGGACGCACAGCATCCACAGCCGGTGGCGGAAGACGTGGCGCTTCGGGCCCCGACGCGCATGGGTCACCGTGCCCCGGCAGCTCATTGCGCCGCGCATAATGGGGTCAGTCCGCCAGCCGGCCGTGCAGGCGGCGGGCCGCCTGGACGCCGCTGCGAAAGCCGTCCTCGTGAAAGCCCCAGCTCCGCCAGGCCCCGCAGTAGTGGGTGCGGCGGCGGCCGCTGATCCGGTCCACGCGGGCCTGCGCCGCCCCGGCGCCGCTGGAGAAGATGGGGTGGCGGTAGTCGCGCTCCAACCAAGCGTTGTCCAGTTCGCGGGCCGGGTTCAGGGTCACGAAGAAGTCCGGCGCCGCGTCGAGTCCCTGAAGCCGATTCATCCAGTAGGTGAACTCGTAGCTGAGATCCTCGCCCGCCCGCACGTTCCAGCTTGACCAGGCGGCCGGATTGCGCGGCATGACCGATGCGTCGGAGTGCAGCACCGCGCGATTGGGCTGGTAGCGGATGGCGCCGAGAACCGCCCTCTCGTCCGGGGAGGCGTCAATCAGCCCCAGCGCCTCGTCGCTGTGGCAGGCGAGCACAACGTAGTCGAAGCGTTCGCTGCCATGGTCCAGGTCCACCGTCACTCCGGCCTTGCCCCGATGCACGAACCGCACCGGCGATGAGAGCCGCACTTCGCCCTCGAACGCCTCGGCGAAGGCCCGGAGATAGCTGCCGGAACCGCCGCGAACCACCCGCCACTGGGGGCGCCCCCGCCACCGGGTCATGCCGTGGTTGGCCATGAACGCCGCCACATGCCCGACGGGCAGGTCGCAGGCGCGATGGCGGGGCGCGGACCAAAGCGCCGCGCACATGGGCAGCAGGTGGTGCTCCGCAAAGGCCTCGGAGTAGCGCTCCGCCCGCAGGTAGTCACCGAGCGGTTTGGCGTCCCGCGCCGCAACCCGGCCGGCGTTCCGATGGAAGCGCCGGATGTCGTTCAGCATGCTCAGGAAGCGCGGCCGCAGGGCGTTGCGGCGCTGGCAGAAGACCGCGCCCAGGCTGGAGGTGCCGTACTCCAGCCCCGCCGCCGTGCTGACGCCGAACGACATCTCCGTGGGCTGCGATGCCACGCCGAGCTCATCCAGCCACCCGGAGAAGAGCGGGTAGTTCTCCCGGTTGAAGACGATGAAGCCGGAATCGACGGCGTGGGCCCGGCCGTCCACGAGCAGGTTGTGGGTGTCGGTGTGTCCGCCGAGGCGCCCATTCCCCTCGAATAACGTCACGTCGGCGAACGCCTGGCAGGCGTGCGCCGCCGCCAGCCCGGAGATGCCGCCGCCCACAACGGCTACCCGCATCGCGCGCCCTCCTCGAGCACCGGCGCGGGCGGCGTCCTCAGATCCCAAGCGAGCCCCAGCTTGGCCAGCAGCCTTAATCCGAGCCAGCCCAGGTCGAGCTGCCACCAGTAGAAGCCGAGGCGGGCGCTCGCGGCGTGCCGGTGGTGGTTGTTGTGCCAGCCCTCGCCGAACGTCAGCAGTGCCAGCCAGGCGTTGTTGCGGCTGCCGTCCGCCGTGGCGAAGCGGCGCCGGCCGATGCGGTGCGACAGCGAGTTGACCAGGAAGGTCGCGTGCATCAGCGCCACCGTGGGGACCACGTAGCCCCAGACCAGCATGCGCCAGCCATCGGTTTCCGGGAACGCCGGCTCAAGGGACGCGCCGAGCGCGAAAATGGCGGCGGCGAACACTACCGGCGCGACGAGGTCATAGCGGTTCAGCCAGGCGAGTTCCGGGAAGCGGGCCAGGTCGCGCACCCGGTACAGGGGCGTCCTGAAGTTCTCCCGGCACAGAAACCACTGCATGTGCGACCACAGGAACCCCCGCGGCGAGGAGTGCGGGTCCGCGCCGGTGTCGGCATGGGCGTGGTGCAGGCGGTGGTGCGCGGCCCACCACAAGGGACCCCGCTGCGTGGCGGCGGCGCCCAGGAACGCGAACGCGAACTGCACGGCGCGGTGCGTGCGGAACGCGCGATGGGAGAAGCAGCGGTGGTAAAAGACGCTGATGGCGAAGGCGCGCACGGCGTAGGAGGCGGCGGCGACCGCCAGCTCGACTGTGTTGACGCCGATCCAGATCGGCGCAAGGCAGGCCAGATGCAGCGCGACGAATGGCGAGATGCGCAGCCAGGCGACCGACTCGCCGTCCGGGGCTCGCCCTTCGTCGGCGCCCGTCAAGCTCGGGGAAGGGTGCATGGGAACCTCCATGGCTCAATCCGGGGACATCGTTGAGCAATCGCCGTGAACGCGGCGTGAAGGCGTCCGCCCGCAGCGTTCACGCCGCGCTCACCCGACGGCGCTGCCCCTTGGGCTCCTACAGGAACTGCTGGGTCTGCACGGCCTTGACCAGAATCTCGTCGGAACCTTCGACCGTCACGATGGCATCGAAAACCGCCTGCCTCCGTCCGGCCCTCACGAGGTCGCAGCGAACGAGCAGCGGCGAACCGGCTGGCACCGGACGCAGGTAGTAGCAGGCCAGGCTGGCGGTCACGAAGGCACGCTCATTGCCGGCAAACCAGGTGGCGAGGCTCACCGCATCGTCGATCATGGCGGCCACGAACCCGCCCTGGACGCCGCCATGGGGGTTGGTCGTGCCCGCCGGCGGCAGAAACCGCACGGTGGCCGTCCCGCCCGACTCATCGACCGCGACGACGGTGCCGTTCATGAACTCCCGGCTCTCGATCCGCGGCAGTTGCTCAATGTCCAATTTCATTCGCTCCAGTCAGGGGACCGGGGCCGCAACCCCGGGAAACAACGCCTTGGCTGCGGACAGCACCTGGGCGCCGTCCAGGCCGGCGATCTGCAGCCCCATTGGCGGAGTCCCGGATGGGGCGGGCAACGGGACCGAGATGGCCGGCACGCCCGCAACCGCCGCCGGCGCCGTCAGGTTCGCCAAGGTTTCCGGCACGCGTCCGTCATGGCGCGGCGCGAGGTGGGCAGTGGTTGGACCCAGCAGCAGGACTTCCTCCAGGTCCGCGCGCAGGCGCTGGGACGTGTCCGTCAGCAGGCGCTCGGCCCGGCGCACCTTTTCCTCGGGCTGCGCGGCACCCCACGCGACCAGCCGCCGAAACGCCGGACTGAATCCGTCCGGATCGTCGCGGAGGGCTTCGGCGTAACGCGCCGCCGCGTCGCGTTCGCACATCAGCAGTCCCGCCCGCCGCACCGAGGAAAGGTCCACGTCCGACCAGTCCACGCATCGCGCAACCGCAGCATCGGAAAGAATGCCATCGATCGCCGCCGCCACGGCTTTGGATGCGGGCCGTTCAGCCGCAACGCCCCAGCGGGCCAGAGGCGGCGCGTCCCAGACGGACTCGGCTCCTTCGGCGGGACCTCCCGAGGATCGGCGCGGCTCGAACAACCCCGCCACGGCCGAGACGTCGGCGACGCTGCGCCCGTGCACGCCGACGTGATCGAGACGCCGGCTGAGGGGCAGGACGCCGCCGAGGGGAATCCGGTCGTAAGCCGGCTTGAACCCCACCACGCCGCATAGGGCCGAGGGCAGGCGCACGGAGCCGAGGCTGTCCGTTCCGAGCGCAACCGGCGCAATGCCCGCCGCCACCGCCGCCGCGCTGCCGCCGGATGAGCCGCCTGGGATCCGGTCGGGATCGTGCGGGTTGCGCGTGGTCCCGAAGGCCGGATTGGCGGTGGTCTCGCCCAGCGCCGCCTCATGCATGTTTAGGAGCGCCAAGGGGATCATGCCGGCGGCGCGCAGGCGCTGCACGCAATCCGCGTCGGTCGATGCCTGCACGTCCCGAAACGCCGCGATCCCGCCGTGCCATGGAAACCCGCGCACGGCGATGTTGGCCTTCACCCCAAAGGGCACCCCGTCCAACGGCGACAAGGGCGCGCCATCCCGCCAGCGCGCCGCGGCATCCGCCGCCTGATCGAACAGCGCCGCCCGGTCCGCCACGTGGTTGCAGATGCCGAGCGCCGCATCGACGCGCTGGATTCGTGCCAGGCAGGCCTCGAGGAGGTCGGGCGGCTCGGCCCGGCCCTCGGCGAAGGCGGCGGTCCAGGCGGCCGCATCCCAGCCGCGCCGGTCAGGCGCGTTCATCAACCAGCCGTATGGGCTTCTGGCGGCGGTCCACCTCCGAAAGCCGGGCCGTGCCGCCGCGGTTCACCAGTTCGACTTCCACCGCGATGCCGAGCTGGCGCTTGAGAAGCTCGCGCATGCGGTCGGCCAAGTCCGGCGGGCGCCGGCTGACCTCCGCCATCACCGTAAAGGCGCCATCGGCGGTGACCCGGCAGACGAATTCGCCGAGAAACTCCGGTAAGGCGTCGAGCACCGGCCCGACCGCCTGGGGAAAGACATTGATGCCCTTGATCTTCACCATGTTGTCGCTGCGCCCCAGGAAGCCCTCGATGCGGCGCAGGTTGAAGCCAAGCGCCGAGGCGCCGGACCGCTCCATGCTGACATCGTGGGTGTTGAAGCGAATGACCGGGTAGATGTCGTCCTTGAACAGGCACGTGCAGACCATGTCGCCCTGCGCGCCGGGAGTAACCGGATGCCCCGTGTCCACATCCAGCAGTTCCAGGTAGTGCGCATCCTCCATCACATAAAGCCCGTCCCGGTCCGGACCCTCGCCGGCAATGATCCCGGTGTCGCCGACGCCGTACCAGTCGTAGCACTCGGCGCCGCCCCAGAGCTGGGTGATGGCGGCCCGGTTCTCCCGCCCCATCTGCCCGCTGATCATGCGCACGCGGATGTCCCTGCCGATGACCAACCCCTGCTCCGCCGCCACTTCGGCCAGACGCTTGAGATAGTCCGCGAAGCCAACAATGACCGTGACCCCGAAGTCCCGCATCAGCTCCACCTGACGCATCGAAGGCGTCTCCACGCCGGTGCCCGCGGACAGGAAAATCGCATTGGTCCAGTGCAGCGCCGCCTCGCGCACGTAGTGACCGCCGTTGATGGGGCCGTGCCCGTAAACGGAGTGCACGACATCGCTGCCGACGATGCCCTGAAGGCGGTACACCCGGCCGAGCAGCAGGTTCTGCACCTCCCTCGACTTGGCGCCGAACAGGAGCGGCTGGGGACGCCCCGTGGTGCCGCTGGTGGTGTGGAAGATCACCGGCTCGTGATCGGCGTCCCGGGGATCGAACCCGCCGAAGTCGCCGAAGGGCGGATGGGCCTCGATGCTCGCCATCAGGTCCGACTTGTCGAACACCGGCAGCTTGCCGATGTCGGCCAGTCCGCGGATGTCCCCGGGCTCGATGCCGGCCCCGCCCCACAGGCGCCGGTAGAAGCCCGTTCGCCAAGCCCGCGCGACGCAGCGCCGGAACAGGCGGTCCTGGCGGGCGAACAGCTCGTCGCGGCTCAAGCTCCGCGCCAGCTCCTCAAAGTCGGCGCCCACCGGATGGTCCGCGAGCATGGCTTCGATGCCGGCCGCCTCAAAGTAGTTCGAAGGCACAGCTCAACCGCCCGTGACCGGATCGAGGACGCGAGCGGCATCGGCGCAATTGGGCAACGCCGCAACGGCGTCGGCCAGCGCTTCGTCCCGGCCCGACTCCCCATAAACGCCGGCCAGGCAGGAACGGGCCTTGGCCCGGCAGGCGGCCGCCTCCAACGGGCTTTCCGGCGAACCCGGCACCGCTTCCACGGACACCGTGCGGGAGGAACCGTCGCGCAACTGAGCGGTCAGCGCCTGCGGCGTGAAAGCGGCCGGGTCGGAGATGGTGTTGACCTCAGCTCCGATGCGCCCGGCAATCTCCAGCAGGCCTGGATCGCCAAGGCGGGCCGCGGAAAAGTGCTCCAGGGCGACTTGGCCCTCGGACAGCGCCACCGCGCCCACGTAGGCGAAGCACAGGCGCGCGTAGTTGACGTCCATGGTCGGCTTGGCCGGACGGATCACCAGTTGGTGGATCAGCGGCGGCGCGGCCAGGGTCAACTTCGTCAAGTTGGCCGCGGTGACGCCCTCCGCACGCAGCTTCAGCACGCCCGCGATGCCGCCGTGAGTGGCCCGGCCGGACGGCCAGGGCTTGTGGCTCAGGCGGGTGACCTGCCAATCAGCGCCCAGATCGTCGATGAGGCCTTCGGCATCCCAACTCTCCTCGAACAGCCGGAAATACCCGTAGCGACCCTCCAGGCTGTTGCGCGGCGCGGGAATGCGGGCTTGCGCCAGATCGGCGGCCACCAGGGCGGCCCGCGCCGCGCCCGCCATCTGCAGCGGCAACGTTGGCTTGCCCTCCTCGTGGGCCTGCATGGTTCCGGCCGCTTGGGAAAGCGCATGGCCGAAGCAGTCCTGAATCCGTCCCGGATCGAATCGACGCAACGCGCCGATCGCGGCGGCGGCGCCGAACACGCCAGCCGTCGCGGGGCGGAAGAAGCTCAGCGGCGCCGTTGCCGCCAGGCCGAGCAGGGCGGCCACCTCGACGCCCACAATCAGCGCCGCGAGGAGCTCACGCCCGTGGACAGGAGCCGCGCGCGCCTCGCACTCCGCAAGCGCCGCCGGCGCCACCGCGGTCATCGCGTGCGCGACGGCCCGTTCGTGAACGCAATCGAACTCGAGGCAATGGACCTGGTAGGCGTTCACGAAAGCGGCCGCGGCGGCGGGCAGGCTGATGCGGTCGCCCAGCACGCGCGCATCGCTGCTCGCTCCCCAGCGCGAGGCGACGCTGACGACGGCATCGCGATGGGGGTGCCGCCTTCCGGCCACGCCGACCGCGAGGCTGTCCGTCAGGAACGACTGCGCCGCAGCCACCGCGGGTGCGGGGATGTCCTCGAAGCGGGTCTTCGCTAGGAACTCAGTGACTTCGTCAAGCATGAACCTATCCCTGCAAGTCGCACCCCGCCGCGCATCAGATGACGCCCCGGGCATGCCAATCGGCAAGGGTCCGTTCGTCGATGCCGAGCGAGCGCCCGATTTCCAGCGAGTGTTCGCCGTACTCTGGAATCGCCAGGTTCGGCTGGGCCGGTTCGACGGCAAACTTGATCGGCGGCCCGATGTGCCGATTGCCCCGCTCATCGGTGAGCAGCATGCGCCGTTGGCGGGTGTGCGGGTCCGCGAAAGCGTCCTTCAGCGAGCGGACAAAAGCCCAGCAGCAGTCCACCGGATCCAAAAACGACTCCCAGTATGGGCGGGCATGCTCGGCGAACCTCTCCCTGAAGAAGCGCCGCAGGGGCTCCTGCTCCGGGCCCGGCTCGATTTCCGCATGGGGCATCAGGTCGAGGCGGCCAAAGGCCGACAGCAGGTTGCGCGCGAACTTGGCTTCGGAGCCGCCGAGCACTAGGAATTCGCCGTCGGCCGTCTCGTAGATGTGGTACATGGCCGCGCCCCCGAATGAGCGCATCGCCTTCGGTTCGGGATGCGCATCGTCGCCGAACACGGGTCCGGTGACGTTGGGCGTCCACGCCAGCAGCGCATCGTACATGGACAGGTCGATGTAGTCGCCGCGGCCGGTGCGCGCCCTGCCCAGCAACGCCATCAGAATCGCCGCTGCCGCCATGAGCGAGGCGGTGGCGTCCGCAGCCGGCATGTTGGGGGCGGCCGGCTTGCCGTCCTCCAGGCCGCGGTTGAGCGCCGCGATGCCGGCGAGCGCCTGCACGGTCAGGTCATGGGCCGGCTTGTCCCGCAGGGGACCGTCCTGGCCGAAGGCGGAGATCGAGCAGTACACCAAGCCGGGATTGATGTCGCTCAAGGTCGGGTAGTCGATGCCCAGCCGCTCGACGACCCCGGGCCGGAACGCCTCCACGAGCACGTCGGCGGTCCTGGCAAGTTCGCGGAACAGGCGCCGGCCGCCCTCGTCCTTGAGATTGACCTTGAGGCTGCGCTTGCCCCGGGCGATGTTGCGGAACCAGACCGACACGTCCTCGGCGTCGCGATGGCCGATCGCCCGGGTCGGCTCGCCGACGCCGTTGGCCGGCTCCACCATGATCACGTCGGCACCGTGGTCGGCCAGCATCATGGTCATGTGCGGTCCCGGCAGGAACGCGGACAGGTCGAGCACCCGGACGCCTTCAAGCTTCATGCTGAGGTTCGCTCCGCGTCCAGTTCCGCCAGCATCTAGATGGCCCGGCTCAGACCGGATTGCGGGCAACGAGCTGGCGGGCGATGATGATGCGCTGCATCTCGTTGGTGCCCTCGCCGATGCACATGAGCGGCGCGTCCCGGTAGAGCCGCTCCACCGGATACTCCTTGGAGTAGCCGTAGCCGCCGTGGATGCGCATAGCCTCCAGGGCGTTCTCCACGGCACTCTCCGAGGCGAAGTACTTGGCCATGCCCGCCTCCATGTCGCAGCGTTCGCCGGCGTCGTAGGCCCGGGCGGCATCCAAGGTGAGCAACTCCGCGGCCCGGGCGCGGGTCGCCATCTCGCCGAGCTTCAGTTGTATGGCCTGGTGCTGGCAGATCGGCTGGCCGAAGGTCTCCCGGGTCTGGGAGTAGGCGGTGGCTTCCTTCAGCGCCCGCCGGGCGATGCCCACGGAACGGGCCGCGACGTTGATGCGCCCGAGTTCCAGGCCACCGACCGCCATGTAGAAGCCCTTTCCGGGCTCGCCGCCGACCAGGTGCCGCCGGGCGTCCAGCCGGTAGTCGTCAAACACCAGTTCAGCCGAGTCAATTCCCTTGTAGCCCAGCTTCTCCAGCTTGCGCCCGGTCCTGAAGCCGGCGTGGGGCCGCCCCGTGTCGGAGTCGGCCTTGGGCGCGATGAACATCGACATGCCCCTGCGGGGCGGCGTGGCGTCCGGGTCGGTCTTGACCAGGAGCGCCACGGCGCCGCCCTCGATCCCGTTGCTGATCCAGGTCTTCGTGCCGTTGATGACGTAGTCGCCGCCCTCGGCCTCCGCCCGGGTGCGGATGCCTTGCAGGTCGGTGCCCGCATTGGGCTCCGTAAGCGCCAGCGCGCCGCGGATCTCGCCAGTGACGAATCGGGGCAGCCAATACTCCTTTTGGAAGTCGGTGCCGTATTGCTCGACGATGCGCGCCATCATCAGGTGGGAGTTGAAGATGCCGGAAAGCGACATCCACTCCTCGGAGATCAGGGCCACGATCTTGGCGTAGGTGGTCGCCGACAGGCCGAGCCCGCCGTGCTCCTCGGCGATGGTGGCGCCGAACAGCCCGAACTCACGCATTTGATCGACCAACGCCTGGGGATAGATGTCGTCGTGCTCAAGTTCCGCCGCGCAGGGCTTCACCTCATTGTCGACCCACTTGGCGATGGCGTCGAGAATGGCCTGTTCGTCCGCTTCGCTGTAGGCGCGTGCTGCTTCACTCATGATGCGGTCCTCATATCAATTGGGGCGCGTTTCAACGATTCCCCACCCGGTCTGCGGGGCGGCTCGGCATCCAAGCCGCTCATGCCGGTGCCGGCACCGCGTCGGCGAAGGCGTTGGCGATCGCAAGCCGGGTCGCCACCCAAACGTCGCCGCGGCTTGAGACGTGGTCGAGAAACCGCTCCAGCGCGCCGATTCGGCCCGGTCGGCCAATGATGCGCAGGTGCAGCCCCAGGGACATCATGCGCGGCCCGTCCTCCGCCGCCTCCCGCGCCAGCCACTCGAAGGTGTCGATGGCGTAGGCCGCCCAGTCCCTGGGGCTGAGCGCAGGCGCGGTCCACATCTTCATGTCGTTGGTGTCGAGGGCGTAGGGCACCATCAGCAGCGGTTCCCGCCGGCCGCCGCCGCAGTCCACCATGGACCAGAACGGCATGTCGCCGGAGTAGTCGTCCATGTGGTAGGTGAAGCCCTGCTCGAGCAGCAGCCGTTGGGTGTTCTCCGTGTGCAGGAAGCGGGACAGCCACCCCGCCGGGCGCTGGCCCACGGTGCTCTCGATGGACTGCCAGGCATCGCGGATGAACCGGCGCTCCTCGTCCTCCTCCATCCGGTACTGGTGCACCCAGCGGTGGCCGTGGCAGGCGACCTCGCCGTCCGACGCCGCCAGTCGGCGGGCGAGTTCCGGGGCCCGCTCAAGCGCGAGCGCCGCGGCGGTGGCGGTGAACGGCAGCCCCCGCCTTTCGAGCAGGCCGAGAACGCGCGCAGCGCCCGCCTCGATGCCGTAACGGTAGTTGGACTCGTTGCCGTGGACGCGCACGGGCCGCCGGGGCACGGCGCCGATCTCGTCGACCGGCTCCGGCGCCGCATCGCCGTCACGCACGTTCATCTCGGCGCCCTCCTCGACGTTCACGACGATGGACAGCGCGAGCCGGCTGCCGTCGGGCCAGCTGAAGTCCGGCGGCACGCCGGTCATGAAGCCGTCCGTGGCGCTTGGTGCCGCAACAACCCGGTCATGGTAACGTGGGCCCGCCTTGATGCGTGTTAAAGACTCAATGATATATTAATATGTCATTTGTGCGAACTAGGCTGAATCCCCTGCTCCTCGACTAGGAGGCCCGATGAACGACAACCGCTACGAAGGCCCGCCCGACTACCGGGCCGTGGGCGCGCACGGCGTCTTTCCGGAGACCACCCACGACCAGGTCGAACGCTACAACTTTCTTGCCCACCTCAACCGCCATCTGGCGGCGAGCGTCCTGCCGGGCGTGGCCAGGGCGTACGAGGCGCGGGTGGCGCCGGCGTTCGTGGCCGAGCACGGACGCGAGCCCCGCGACCAGAAGGAGGTTCGCAAGGCGCTGGCCTCCGAGCCGATCCACCAGGCTTGGAGCGCGCTGCGCCGCAACACCATGGAGATGCGCCAGCAGGCCGGGCTTTCGGTCGTGCTGCCCCAGCTTGCCGCACTCATGGAGAAGGCCGAACGTTTCACGCCGCCGGAAAGCCTGCAACTCGATGAGGGGGTGCGGATGCCGGACTACCTCACCGCCGTGGACCACCACTGCATGCCCGGCAGCTACCACGGCGAGCGCATTGCCGGCGACCTGAGCGCCGCCGCCAACTATGACTCGGGCATGTTCGTGACCACGGGTGGCCTGCTTGGCCGCTTCACCGACGGCGGCGGGCGGGGGATGGTCGACTACTTGGGGCGGCACCACCCAGACTTCCGGCCGCGCCGCATCCTTGATCTGGGTTGCGGGCTCGGCCACAACGTGCTGCCGATCGCGGAGGCCTTTCCGGAGGCTCAGGTGACGGCGGTTGACGTTGCCGCGCCAATGCTCCGCTACGGTGCGGCCCGAGCCGCGAGCCTCGGCATCGGCAACGTCACCTTCGTGCAGGCGGACTGCGCCGACTTGGGCGCGTTCGAGGACGCGCGCTTCGACTGGATTCAGAGCACCATGTTCCTGCACGAAACGTCCGCCAAGGCGCTGCCGCGGATCATGGCGGAGTGCCGCCGGCTCATCGCGCCGGGCGGGCTGGTGATCCACATCGAGCAACCCCAGTACGACGCGGAAATGCCGCCGTTTGAGCAGGCCATGCGGGACTGGGACGCGTTCAACAACAACGAGCCGTTCTGGACGAAGCTCCACGAGATCGACCTGGACCGGGTCATGCTGGACGCGGGCTTCAAGCCGGAGGAACTTCTCCACGGCGGCGTCGCGGCCGTCGTTGACACCAGCCTGTTCCCCGACGCGGCCGCCGATGAGGTCGAGGACTACGGGCGCAAGCCCGCCTGGCACATCACCGGCGCGCGGGCAGCGGTTTGACGGGATCGGCCTGCGGGTGGACCGAGCGATGAACAAGCCAGCCTCCGGCCCCGCAAGCCTCGACAGCATCGCCCTCTCCGGCGCCAAGGCCAAGGGCAAGCGGCCTTGGTTCCTAGCCGACCCGGACGTCGAGCGCGTGTTGTCCATCACGATGGCAGTCGCTGGTGAGCTGGCCGTGCTGCGCCAGCGCCTGGACACCATCGAGTCGCTCCTCGAGGAGCGCGGCAGCATCAGCCGGGCGGACATCGAGGCCTTCGCGCCGAGCCCCGCCCAGCAGCAGGCGCGGGGCCGCTGGAACCAGGAGTACCTAGCCCGCATCCTGCGCATTCTGCAGCAGGAGCAGGAAGCGCTTGAGCGCCCGGACGAGCCCACCTCCGAAGAGGCGGGCGAGCGCATCGGCGAGAAATAGTGCTCCATCATTCTGATAGTGACCCATCAGTGTGATGGAGCACTAGGTCCGGTGGCAAGCGCCAATGAACAGGTCGTGCTGGTAGAGCGCCCCCAAGGCGTGCCGGTGCCGGGCGACTTCGGCGTGCGGCGCATCGACGAGCCGGGGGGTGAGGGCCTGTTGTGCGAGACCCTCCACATCTCCCTGGACCCCTACCTGCGCGCACGCCTGAGCGGCCGGCACATCAGCGGGCCGATCGCGCCGGGCGAGCCGATGTCGAGCGAAATGGTGCTGCGCGCCTGCGATGTGGGGGACGGCGTTCGCGAAGGCGATCTCGTGCGCGCTTTCGGACCCTGGCAGCGCCGCGTCCGCCTGCCGGCTGAAGCGTTGACGCCGATTCCCCAAGGCATCGATCCGCCGTCGCTTGCGCTCGGTGTGCTCGGCATGCCGGGGCTGACCGCCTACGCCGGCATTGAGCGGCTGCTGCAGCCGGCGAAGGGCGACGTGCTGGTGGTCTCGGCAGCCGCCGGTCCGGTCGGCGCCACGGTCGGCCAGCTTGCGAAGTCCCGCGGCGCGAGAACGGTCGGCATCGCCGGAAGCGAAGCCAAGTGCGCCTGGCTGCTCGAGGAGGCGGGCTTCGACGCCGCCATCAACTACAGGGCCACGCCGTTGCGCGATGCCCTGGATGCGGCCTGCCCCGACGGCATCGACCGGTACTTTGACAACGTGGGCGGCGATGTCCTGCAGGCCGTCATCGAGCGGCTGGCCCTCAATGCCCGGGTTGCGCTGTGCGGGTTGATGGACCAGTACAACTCCGATAAGCCGCCGCCAGGGCCGAATCCCGCGCTCGTCATCGGGGCGCGGGCAACCCTTCGCGGCCTGGTCGTGTACGACCACGAGGACCTGCGCCCGCAAATGGAGTCGGAACTGCAGCCCATGCTGCGGTCGGGACGGCTTGCGTTCAGGGAGGATGTCGCCAGCGGCTTGGAGGCGGCGCCGGCCGCATTCTGCAGGCTCATGGCCGGACGGAACTTCGGCAAGGCGATCGTTCGGGTCGCAGCCGGGTAGGGGCGAACGAAGCCCCGCGCGGTACCGGCGCCGGGCTAGCCGTTCCCGGACTCCTCATAAGCACTGATCGGCAAAGGCGTTCCGGTCTGAACGAGCAACGCCTGCTTGCGCACGAAGCGCAGCAGCGCGCTCGGCCCGGCCCGGGAGCGGCCGAGGCCGGATGCGCCGAACGACTCCTTCTCCACATCGCCGACCTCCGCGGTCAGTCCGCCGTCGTTGACGCTGACGGCGCCGGCCCGCAGTTGCCGGGCCACCGCCAGCGCATGGGACTCCTCGCCAAGCACGGCGGCCGACAGGCCGAACTCCGAGTCGTTCGCCAGGCGGACGGCGTCCTGGTCGTCGGCAAAAGGCATGACCGGAATGACCGGCCCGAACGTCTCCTCGCGGAACAGCAGCATGCCGTGCCGCACGCCGGTCACGACCACCGGGGCGCACCAGGCGCCGCGCTCCCCGCGTCGCACGCCGCCGCAGTGCAGGGTTGCTCCCCCCGCTTGGGCGTCCGCCAGCTGGGCCTGCACACGGTCTGCCTGCGCCGGGTCAATGAAGGGGCCCAAGTGTCCGCCCTTCCGTTCCCCGTCGGTCAGCCGCACCGCCTCGGCCGCAGCCACCAGCCGTTGGACGAACGGCACGTACAGGGCGTCGTGCACGTAAACCCGCTCGATCGACTGGCAGGCCTGCCCGGTGGCCACCACGGATGCCCGCAAAGCGACCCGGACCGCCGTGTTCAGGTCCGCATCGGCCAGCACGATCAACGGATCCTTGCCCCCCAGCTCCAGAAAGGCTGGAATCAGGCGCCGGCCCGCCTGGGCGCCCACCGTGCGGCCGGTTGGGACGCTGCCCGTGAAGCAAACGGCATCCACGTGCTCGACGATGGCGGCGCCCGTGTCCCCGGCGCCGAGCGTGAACTCCAGAACCCGGGCCAGTTCGGGAACCGCCTCCACGGTCCGCGCCAGCGGCTCGACGAACCGGGGCGTGACCTCGCTCGGCTTGGCGAGGACGGCGCAGCCCGCCGTCAGGGCCGGCAACGCGTCGATCATGACGAGCAGCAGCGGGAAGTTCCACGGCCCGATCACCCCGACGACGCCGAGCGGCGTCAACTGGTGCTCGTAGCGGACGCTGGGCGCCACCTCGGAGAACCCGGACGACCGCGCACCCAGCAGTTCCGGCGCCTTCTCCGACCAGTAGCCGATGCGCCGCACGCTGCCTTCAAACTCCGCATGGGCCAGCCCGATCCGGCCTGTGTCCTCAGCCAGGGCCGCCACGATCTCGGCGCGGGCGCCCTCCAGCTGCCCTCGCCAGCGTCGCAGAACCTCCGTCCGCCCGGTCAGGCCGAGGGCGCTCCACTCGGCCTGGGCACCAGCAAGTTTTGCCGCCGCGACAACGATTTCGTCGGGTGTCCGGGCTTGGGCCCGGTACGGCGCGCCGCCGCGCGGATGGGCCGCCGTGAAGAAGTTAGTCATAATGACGTATCATTATATCTAATCCAGCCCGGTGATCCCTCGATGCCGCGAACCCTCTTCGACAAGCTCTGGGACAGCCACCGCATCGCCTCGGACGAGAGCGGGGAGGACCTGCTGTACGTTGACCGGGTCTGCCTGCACGAGCGCACCGGAGGCATTGCGCTGGAGTCGCTCGAAGCGCGGGGCCTGCCCGTCCGGCAGCCCGGACAGGCCTTCTGCACCATGGACCACGTCGTGGACACCCGTCCCGGCCGGGGCGACCGCACCTCGATACCCGGCGGCGAGGCGTTCATCGCGCGCACCCGCCGGGGCGCCCGGGCGTTCGGCATCCGCACATTCGACATCGGCGACGCCGAACAGGGCATCAGCCATGTCGTCAGCGCCGAGCAGGGCATCGCGCTGCCGGGGCTGAGCCTGGTCTGTCCCGACTCCCACACCTGCACCTTGGGGGCGCTCGGCGCCCTGGCCTTGGGCGTCGGCACCACCGAGGCGGAGCATGCGCTCGCCACCTCCACGCTCTGGCTTGCCCGGCCCGCCAGCCGGGCAGTCGTCGTGGACGGCGTTCTGGACTCCGGGGCGAGCGCCAAGGACTTGGCGCTCCACCTCATCGCCGAACACGGCGCGGACGGGGCCGAAGGGGCTGCCGTCGAGTTCCGTGGATCCGCCGTGCGGGCGCTCGACGTGGAATCGCGCATGACGCTTTGCAACATGGCCGTCGAATTCGCGGCGGCCACGGCGCTCATCGCGCCCGATGCGAAGGTGTTCGACTACGTCATGGGCCGGGCCCACGCCCCGCCCGAACTGCCCCTCGACGACTGGCGGCGGCTACGCTCCGACGACGGAGCGCGTTTCGAGCGGACCATCCGCATCGACGCCGCCGCGGTCGACGCCCGGGTCACTTGGGGAACGTCCCCCGCCCAGGGCGCGGGCGTCACCGGCCGCGTGCCCGCGCCGCGGGACGGCGACGCGCAACGCGCCTTGGACTACGCCGGCCTGTCCCCGGGCGACCTCCTGAGCGAGGTTCCCGTCGACGCCGCCTTCATCGGCTCGTGCACCAACGCCCGGCTTTCCGACCTGAGAAGAGCCGCGGCGGTGCTGAGGAACCGGCGCGTGGCGCCGGGCGTCGCCGCGATTTGCGTGCCCGCATCGACCCCGGTGAAGCGGGCCGCCGAG
Source organism: Pseudomonadales bacterium (assembly GCA_022827905.1). Classification (GTDB taxonomy): domain Bacteria; phylum Pseudomonadota; class Gammaproteobacteria; order Pseudomonadales; family Azotimanducaceae; genus Azophilus. The sequence goes on from JAJEIQ010000064.1 coordinate 88,057, forward strand.
GCGGAAGGCCTCGACCGGATTTTCCGGGACGCCGGATTCGAGTGGCGGGAGTCGGGCTGCTCCCTTTGCTTTTACGCAGGTGGCGAGGGCTTTGCGCCAGGCCAGCGGGTCATAAGCACCACAAACCGCAATTTCGAGGGCCGGCAGGGCCCCGGCGTGCGCTCCCACCTCGCCAGCCCCGCCGTTGTTGCCGCATCGGCGATTCGCGGACGCATCAGCACGCCGGGGATGCTCTGACCATGGAGCCCTTCACCCGGCACACCGGCGTTGCCGCGCCGCTGCTCAAGGCCAACATCGACACGGACGCGATCATTCCGTCGCGGGAGATGCGGCGCGTCTCCCGACACGGGCTGGCCGAGGGGCTGTTCGCCAACTGGCGCTACGCCGATGCCGGGGCGCGGCGGCCCGACCCGACGTTCCTGCTGAACCAGTCCGCCTACGCCGGGGCGAGCATCCTGCTCGGCGGCGCCAACTTCGGCTGCGGCTCGTCCCGGGAGCACGCCGTCTGGGCGCTGGCGGAGTTCGGCATGCGGGTGGTCGTGGCGCCGAGCTTCGGCGCGATCTTCCAAAAGAACTGCATCGCCAACGGACTGCTGCCCGCAGTCGTTGCCGAAGGCGAGGTGAACGCGCTCGCCCGGTGGGTCGAATCGGACCCCGCGCGCCACCGGCTCACGGTTGACTTGGTCGAAACCACTATCCACGCCGGAACCGGAAAAACGCCGTTTGCCATCGCCGAAGCCCACCGGTTCCGGCTGATCGAGGGCCTGGATCCCATCCGCTACACGCTTGAGCGGGCGGACGAGATCGCCGAGTTTGAGCGGGAACGCTTTGCGGCCCATCCTTGGGTGAGGCTGCCTGAAGGGGCTTAAGCCATTGCGGGGCGTTCCAGTCCCGCGAGCGGGCGGATGGTCCGCCTCGCGGGCGGCGTCCGAATCAACGATCCGCGAGTCCGTCGGCCAGCGCCCGCCGGTACAGGCGCAGGGTGACGGGCGCCAGCAGGAGCACCGGCAGGCCAAACACAGCCGGCAGAACGGCGATGCTGTAGCGCACCCCGTCGATGCCAAACACCCAGTCGTTCAGCGCGCCGACCAGGGTGGGTCCGAACATCAGCCCGGACAGGCTGATCGCCATGTAGTAGAGCGCGACGGTCTGCGCGCGGATCCGCGCCGGCACGATGTTGAGCAGCGCGGTGACGCCGGTGGCGGTGATGAAGGCGAATCCGACGTTGGACAGCGAGAGCACGGCGAACGCCAGCCAGGGATTGTCCAGCAGCGGGCCGATCACCGCCGGGGGCAGTGAGATGCACAGCCCCAGAACGGCGATGCGCATGGGCGCATCCTCGAACCCCCGGACCGTGTAGCGGTCCGACAGCCAGCCCGCGAAGTTCACCGACAGCGGCCCCAGCACGATGAGGGTGATGCCGTTGACCAGCGCGAACTGCGCCACCGACCAGCCGAACGTCCGGTCGAAGGTCACGGCGAGCCAGCCGTGGCTGTACGCGACGATGGTCATGTAGCAGAAGATGGAGGCGAAGCTCAAGTACGTCGTGGCGTGGCGGCCGACGTGGGCGAACATGTGCCCGAGATGGGCGTGCGGCTGCTGCGGATCGGCCACGATGCGCCGGGGCTCCCGCAGCCCGAGAAAGAGCGCCGACAGCAGCAGCCCCGGCAGGCCGACGATCAGAAACGCCAGCTGCCAGGGCGCGACCGGGCCGATGAGCGGCAGCGTCGTCTGCCCGCTGGCGTTCGCCCAAGCCAACACGGCCGCCCCCAGCAGGGAGGCTAGGCCCATGCCGAGCGAGATCGCGCTTGAGTACACGGCAATCGGCTTGCCGCGCCGCTCCTGCGGAAACGAATCGGCGATCATGGACATGGCGCAGGGGCTGAGCGTCGCCTCGCCCACGCCGACGGACATGCGGGCGATGAACAGCTGCAGGAAGTTGCGCGCCAGGCCGGAAAGGGCCGTGGCGGCCGACCAGACCGCGATGCCCGCGGCCACGATCCAGGTGCGCCGGCCTCGGTCCGCCAGGTAGCCGAGCGGCAGCCCCATGGTGGCGTAGAAGATGGCGAAGGCGGGGCCGAGCACCAAGCCGATCTGCAGGTCCGAGAGGCCGAGGTCGCTCTTGATGGGATCGATCAGCAGCCCAAGGATGTAGCGGTCCACGAAGGAGACCACGTAGGCGATGGTCAGCAGGCCGACCATGTACCAGGCGTGCGTTGCCCGAGGGTACTCCCCCGGGGCGGCCTCCCCGGCGTCCGCTGTCGTTGGCGCCGTGTCTGCGGCCATGTCAGTCCTTCTCCTTCGGTACGGTTAGGATGCGGTAGAGCACAGTGAGGTTGCCGTCCGCATCGAGAACGCCCACTTCGCGGCCGGTGCGCCCGTCGTGGGTGTGGAGCGCCTCCTCGCGCATCACCTCGAAGCCGCGCGCCCGCGCTTCCTGCACCACGCCGTCGATGTCGGCGCACTCGAGGACCAGCGCCGCGCGGCGGGGGCTGGCCTGGCGCTGCAGGCCGGGGACCTCGGTGAGGGCCATGACCCGGGGCTGTCCCGGCAGGCTCAGGACCGCGAACCCGACCTCGGCGGACCGGTCGATGTCGAACACCTCGTGGGAGTAGCCCGCCGCCTGCGGCGCCTTGGTGAAGGCCACTTCGAATCCGAGGACGTCGCGATAGAAGGACAGGGCGCGCTCCAAGTTCGCGACAAGGTAGTTGGCGCGTTGAAACCGCAGCGTCATTTCGCTTCCCCAAACGGCCTCACGCGGCCGGCTCCTCGATGCGGGTGACCTCGTTGCACTCGAGGAAGTGGCCGTCCGGATCGAACAGCGAGACCCCGAGCAGGTGCCGGGTCTCGCCGCGGGCGCCGCGCGTTGACCAGGCCCGCGGCCCGGAGTGCAGGCGCGCGCCGACTTCCTCCGCCCGGCGGGCCAAGGCCGCGGCATCGGCGGTTTCGACGACGAACACGGGCATGCCGTAGGTCACCTCCCGGGGCGGGGGCGGCGCCGGCCATGGCGGGTCGAGCCACTGCAGGAGGCCGATCATTCCGACGTTCGGGTGGTTGGCCCGCATGATCACGAGGTGGGTCCGGTCGCCGGCCTTGCCGGCGGCCAGGCCATCGCCGTCCAGCACGAATTCGGTGTCCATCCAGACCCTCATGCCGAGCACGTGCTCGTAGAACCGCCGGCTCGCCGCCATGTCGCGCACGATGAGCGTCGTGCGCTTGACGATGGCGCTGCCCGCATCGGTGCCGGCGCTGTCGTCCATGCCCGCCTACCCCTCGACCAGCAGCACCTGGCAATCGGCGATTCCCTCCCGGAGCCGGCGCGCCTGCGCGTACTCGGGGGAGTTCCAGAAGGCCAGTGCGGCGGCCCTGTCGGGCCACTTCGAGATCACCAGCGAACCGCCCGGGTGCTCGCCTTCGAGGACGTCGAGGCCCGGCGCGCGGACCAGGTACTCGCCGCCGAACCGCTCCGTCAACTCGGCCGCCGCCGCCCCGTAGCCGCTGATGAACCGCTCCCGGTCGGCCAGCTGCGCGGTGATCACCAAGTAGGCCGCCACTTCCGCCACCTCATGTCCTGAACATAAAAGACATATTAATATATCTTTAAGTCTTTTGCGCGGAGGTCTGCCACGGCATTAGCGGCATGGGCCGCGCTCTCCGCGCCAGCAGGCCGTCAGTGAATCGGATCGAGCGGCTGGTTGAACTCCACTAGGAATCCATCGGCATCGTAGAAGCGGGTGACATTGACCCGGATGATGCTGGTGCCGTCGTAGGACGGGTACTCCGTGTATCTGGGCCCGCCGATGACTTCAACGCCTTCCGTCGCCTCGATCTTCGGCCAGCGTTCGTCAAGCTCGGTGGTGTTGAACAAAAGCACCGAGTTCCCCGGCGTGAATCCCTCCTTGCGCACCGGCTTGGCGTGGGCCGGGTGCTCCGGGTTGTTGTGTTCGTAGTCCACCAGCCCGAGCACGCCAATGAACTCATCGCTGGCTTTGAGGAAGACCAGGCGGATCTGCTGCTCGCGCGCCTCCGTGGCGTGCGGCCGGCGGATGATGTTGTCGTAGATGACCTCCATGCCGATCGCATCGCGGTACAGGCGCAGGGACTTCTCGATGTCCCTGACGATCAGCGTCTGGCGCCTGAGCGTGAGTGGGTGGGTAGCCTCGTGCGAGCCGAATCCGGCTTCGGATCCCGCCTTGCCGTCGTTGTCGGCGACCGGCCCCGTGCAGCCGGCGACCGCCATCAAACCGGCAGCGCACAGCAGGGCTTGGGTCTGGCGTAGCCGCCGCCGCCCTGCTGAGGACCGAGTCGCCTTGGATTTTTCATATTCCGTCATTGTCAATCTCCCATTCACTGGCCTAGGCAGGCTCAAGCCGCGGTGATCACCCCATCGGACAGGAGCGCCTCGATCGCCTCCTGGGTGCAGCCCGAGCGCTCGGCCGCCAAGCGCGAGCCGGCACCGGCGGCGGGCAGGTCGTGGCGCAGGCCGAGGCGGGCACCGTTCATTTCCAACGGCAGCTTGGGCAGCCGCGCCCGTTCGCCGCGCCGTTCGCCGTCCGTGACGTGGACGTCCACTAAGCCGTCCGCCGCCAGGTGCGGATCGTCGAACAGGTCCGAGGGCCGGTTGATTTCGGCGAAGGGCAGCCCGGCCCGCTCGAGCATCCGCACCGCCCGGTCCCGGGGCAGCCGGCCAAACAGGTCGACCAGCGCCGGCAGGAACCGGTTCCGGTGCTCGGTTCGGCCGTTGTTCGTCGCCAGCGACGGATCGGCGGCCAACTCGTCGAGGGCAAAGTGCTCGCAGAAGGCCCGCCACTGCGTGTCGCTGACCACGGCGACGAACAGCTTTTCCCCATCCGCGCACTCGAACAGGTCATAGACCGCCCAGGCGGAACGCCGCACGGACATCGGCGGCGGCGCTTCGCCGAGGACGACCTCCTGGGCCATGTGCTGGCCGACCAAAAACGCCGTGGTCTCGAACAGGGCGCTGGTGACGAGCTGGCCCCGGCCCGTCGTGCGGCGCTGGTTGAGCGCGGCGAGCACGCCGATCACGCCGAACATGCCCCCGGCGATGTCGATCACCGAGGAGCCCGCCCGCATCGGCCGGTCCGGCAGGCCGGTCATGTAGGCGAGCCCACCAAGCATCTGGGTCACTTCGTCGAGGGCGGCGCGCGCTTGGTACGGGCCGCTCAGGAATCCCTTCAGGCTGCAGTAGACGAGCCGTTCATTGCGTGACGACAGCGCCTCGTAGCCGAAGCCGAGCTTGTCCATGGCGCCCGGCCTGAAGTTCTCGATCAGCACGTCGGCGCCGTCGACGAGGCGGTGGACGAGTTCCCGTCCCTGGGGGCGCTTGAGGTCCGCGCAAAGGCTGTGCTTGTTGCGGTTGTACATCGCGAAGTAGCCGCCGCCGGAGCCCTTGAGGCGCCGCGTGTTGTCCCCGCCCGGCGGTTCCACCTTCAGCACGTCGGCCCCGAGGTCCGCGAGGATGACGCCGGCGGCGGGGCCCATAACCATGTGCGAGAACTCGATCACCTGGAGGCCGGCCAGGGGCAGGGCGGTCGCGTCGGGCGTTCGTTCCATCCGGTTTCCTCCGCTGCTCCGCCGATGTCCGGCATCGGGCGGGCGCTGGCGATTCAATGCGGGAAATGACATTATGATATATCATTAGTGCATTTCACCAGAACAACGCGGCGTCCGGGCTTGCCCGGCGCCCGGGGGCGGCCCGCCGTGGAACCATCCAGCCCATCCATCGACATTGAAATCAGCGAGGTCGGCACCCGCGACGGCCTGCAGAGCATCGACTCGATCCTGCCGACCGAGGCCAAGAAGGCCTGGATCGCCGCCGAGGCCGCCGCTGGCGTGCCGGAGATCGAAGTGGGGTCCTTCGTGCCCGCCCGCCTGCTGCCGCAACTGGCGGACACGGCCGAACTGGTGGCCTTCGCCAAGACCCTGCCCGGCCTGAACGTCGCGGTGCTCGTTCCCAACCTGAAGGGCGCGCGAGCCGCGATCAAGAGCGGCGCGGACAAGATGTCGCTGCCCTTCTCGGTCAGCGAATCCCACAGCCGCGCCAACCTCAAACGCTCCCATGCGCAGGTTTTCTGCGAGGTGGCGGCCATCGTGGCCGCCCTCAAGGAGACGCCGGCCGCAAGGCGGCCGCGGTTCGAGGTCGGCCTGTCCACGGCCTTCGGCTGCACCCTGGAAGGCGCCGTTGACGAGGACGCGGTGCTGCGGATCGCCGAACGGGCGGTCGAGCTCGGCGCCGACGAAGTCGGCCTCTCCGACACTGCGGGCTACGGCAACCCCGCCCAAGTGCGGCGGCTCACCGACCGGATCCACGCCGCGGTGGGCAGGGAGCGGATGACCGGGATCCACCTGCACAACACCCGCGGACAGGGCCTCGCCAACGTCATGGCCGCGCTGGAGGCGGGGCTCACCACCATCGACAGCTCGCTCGGCGGCATCGGCGGCTGTCCGTTCGCACCGGGGGCGAGCGGCAACATCGTCACGGAGGACCTCGTCTTCCTGCTCGAATCCATGGGCCTGAACACCGGGATCGACATCGGCCGCCTGCTCGAGGTACGGGCGCAGGTGCAGGCGGCCTTGCCGGGCGAGTCCCTCTACGGCTTCCTGGCCGACGCGGGCCTGCCGAAGGGCTTCGCCTACGCGCGCCCGCCCGCCGGCCCCGCGGCGACGTGACCCGGTTCCCGCACGGCAGTCCCGGGGCTGGCTGAGCCCATGGCGGAGGGGGTTGGCAACGACGCAGGCGTCCCGGCCTACGCGGCGCTGGCACTGCAGGTCACCGTGGACGCGGTCAACCGCTGTCCCGATGCGGCGGCCGCTCGCGCGCGCATCGAGGCGTCCCTCGACCGGATCGCCAAGCAGGTGGCCGCCAGCCGGCAGTTCATCGGCCCGCACCTGAAGCTGGTGGTGCTGCCGGAGTACTTCCTCACCGGCTATCCCATGGGCGAGAGCGCCGGCGACTGGCGGCGGCGCGCGTGCATCGATCCGCAGGGGCCGGAGTACGAGCGGCTCGGGCGCATCGCCCAGGAAAGCGGCGTGTACCTTTCGGGCAACCTGTACGAGACCGACCCCAACTTTCCGGAACTCTACTTCCAAACCAGTTTCGTCCTCGACGATGCCGGCAATCCCATCCTGCGCTACCGCCGCCTGATCTCGATGTACGGCCCGACCCCCCACGACGTGCTCGACCGGTACCTGGACGTCTACGGCGCGGACAGCCTGTTCCCGGTCGCCGACACCCCCCTCGGCCGCCTGGCGGCCGTCGCCTCGGAGGAGATCCTGTTCCCCGAGGTGAGCCGGGCGCTGGCGCTCAAGGGCGCCGAACTGCTCTGCCACTCCTCATCGGAGGTGGCGAGCCCCGCCCTGACGCCGAAGAACGCCGCCAAGCTGGCCCGGGCTTACGAAAACCACGTTTACGTGGTCTCCGCCAACACCGCCGGCGTTTCCGGCATCGACCTGCCCGGCCGCTCCGTCGATGGGGGTTCGAAAGTCGTTGACCACCTGGGACGGGTGCTGGCGGAAGCGGCGGCCGGTGAGTCGATGGCGGCCTGGGCGGACGTTCGCATCGACGCCCTGCGCGAGCACCGGCGCCGGCCCGGCATGTTCAACGTCCTCACCCGCCAGCGGCTCGGGCTGTTCGCGAACGCCTACCGGGACGATGCGGTCCATCCCGCCAACACCCTGCTCGACGCCGACGGCGGGACCATCGCCCCGGAACGCGCCCACTTCGGCGAGGTCCAGCGCACGGTCATCCGCGCCCTCATGGAGCGGGGCGTCATCTGATGGCGGGGGCCCCCGTGCCGGTGGGCCGCTTGCGGGCCGGGAGCGAATCGCATTGAACAGGCTTCGGGCTGGAACGGTCTCCGTCGCCGATCTCGCGCGCAGCCGCCGGATCTATGAGCGCTGGCTGGACTACGAAACGGTCGAGCGGGGCGAGGTCGGCGCGGGACTCGCTGCGAGCTGGGGCGCACCGGGAACGGCAGGCGCTCCGTACGCCCTGCTGCGGCCCGCATCGCGGGCGGACACCTACCTGCGGTTGATCGAGGCGCCGGCGGTTCCCGGCTTCGTGCCCCTGGTCACCTACGGGTGGGCGGCGCTTGAGTTCTGCGTGCGCGACGTGCTCGCCGTCAACGAGCGCCTCGCGGACTCGCCTTTCGAGGTCATCGGGCCGCCGCGGGGCGTCGATGGGGTGGCGCCCATTCACGCCATGCAAGCGAAGGGCCCCGACGGCGAAGTCTGCTACTTCACCCAGATCGACGACGACCTGCCGGGGTTCCGGCTGCCGAGGGCGCAGAGCTTCATCGACCGCCTCTTCATCAACGTGCTGGCGTCGAGCGACATGCGCGCCGCGCAGCGATGGATGGTTCAAGGGCTCGGGTTCGACGTGGGGCAGGAATCGATGGACATCACCTACAGGATGCTGGCGAAGGCCTTCGGCACGCCGGTCGAGCAGCGCTACACCATATCGACCATGGCGGATGGGAGGGACCTGTTCCTGGAGATCGACCAGATGCCCGCGGCAGCGGGCCCGCGTCCGTCGCACGAGGGGCTGCTGCCCCCGGGAATCGCGATGACGACCTTCCGGATGGGCGACCTCGACTCGGTAGCGGCAGCGCCGCTCGCGACCGCCCAGGCGCACGACGGCCAACTTTACGACAGCGGGCGCAGCGTCACCGTGGCCGATCCGGACGGCACGCTGTTCGAACTGGTTGAGTCGCGCTGACCGGGGGGCGGCTTAAGGCCTCGACCGCCCCCTGTCGCCGGAGCCGTCAGCCGGCGTAGTCATCCATGCTCAGGTTCATCCGGTAGTGGAACCGCTCGGGATGGTACTGGCAGTTGAGCAGGTCGACGGCGTCGCCGCTGTCGTCGAACGAGTGGCGCACCAAGGTGAGGACGGGGTCGCCGGGCACGAGCTGCAACTGCTCGGCCACCAGCGGCGTGGCGGCCGAGGCGCTCAGGTACTGCTCGATGCGGGTGATGGCGTGGCCGTTCTCCGCCATGATGTCGAAACGGGTGCGCCGCTCGATGTTCCGGGCGGTGAACCCCCGGGCGATGCCGCGGGTCCAGCTTTCGTAGTAGGCGAACGGCACCGCGTCCTCGCTGGAGCGCACGCGGGTGACGTAGTGCACCGGCTCGCCCTCCGGCATGCGCAGGTCGTCGACCAGGTTGCGCGGCGGCAGGCGCTTCTCGATGTGCAGCACGCGGACCTTGGTGGTGCGCGACATGCTGGCGAGCCGCTCGAGCATGCCGACCAGCGGGGCCTCCACTTCGGAGGCGGAGGACTCGAAGACCACGTGGCTGCCCTTGCCGCGCTGCCGCTTGATGAGGCCGTCGGCGGCGAGCATGTCCATCACCCGCTTGGCGGTGACGCGCGACACGCCGAAGCCCGAGGAAAGCTCGGCTTCCGTCGGCAGCTTGGCGCCCTGGGCCAGGGAGCCGGAGAGGATGTGCCGCTTTAGCAGCTGGTAGAGCTGGTGGTACAGGGGAATCGGGCCGTCGGTGCGCAGGGAGCCGAGTTCCATCGGCGTGAACAGTTGGCTGGTCTTTTCCATGATCTAACCTGACGGGGCTTTATCGAGTTGAACTGGCTGGACTGTGCACGGACCCGCTCCCCGGCCGAGGTCAGCTAGTGTAGCCGCCGTCGGCCCCGGGCGCATCCAGCGCGCCCTGAAGCGTGCGGTAGGCGGCCTGGGCATCCAGCAGCGCCAGCAGCATCCGGGTCAGGCGCGCGGGCTCCGGCGGGCTCTCGTTGCGCTCCAGGTACTGTCCGCGCAGCCAGTACCAAGCCCGCCACAGGTGCGCCCCGGAGGCTTCCGGGGCGAGATCCGGCAGGACGCCGCCGAACCAGGGGACGGCCATCTCCTCGAAGCGGATCCGCGGATCGCCCTGGGCGGCCATTCGGGCGAGGCGCGCCGTGGCGCCGGTGCCCGTGACCGTCACGCGCTCGGCGTCGAGCGTCTCGACGATGCGCCGCACGGCATGCACGCAGTGGTCCACGCAAAGGCCCTCGGGATGCGCCGACCCGCCGTGGCCCGGCAGATCGATGCGCGCCCAACCGCTGCCGCCGGGCGGCGCATCGACTAGGTCGCCGGCGCCGCCCAGCCCGTGCAGGACGACTCCGGCGGCGCCGCCTTCCCCGTTCACGCGGTAGCGGATGGGGCCGAAGCCCGCATCGGCGTAGCGGATCGAACCGGAGTCGAGGCAAAGATCCTCGGCTGCCGAGCCCTGGTCGGGGAGCACCCGATCCAAGTGTGATTCCAGGCAGGACCAGCGGTCCTCCGGCGTCGGCCCGCAATGGGCCATGACGACGTTGCCGCCCCACTCCAGCTCGTCGAAGCGGTCCGTCCACCGTTTGAGGATGCTGCCCTGCCAGCGCAGGACGACCAGCGGCGCCTCGATGGGTGTGACCCGCTCGGCCCGTTCGTTCAGGAAAGCCGCCCGGTAGGCGGCCTCGTAGCCCGGTCCCGCCGCCAGGTAGGCGCGGGCGGCCAGATCCATCGACGCGGCGTCGCCGAGCCGGGGCGCCACCCGGCCGTCAGCGGCCGGACGCTGCCAAGGGAAGAACAGGGTGGCGTCGTGGGCCGCCTGCCAAGCCCGGGCGAGATGGCTTCCGTCGGCTGCCGGCCGCAGGTCGGGAAAGTAGCCGTCCATGATGCGGGCGCGCTCCGCGTCGGTGAAACTGGCGGCGTTGTCGAGCACGACGCCGCGCACGGCGCCGGCATCCGCCTTGGCCCACTCGATGGCGATCTGCGCGCCGGTCGCGGAACCGTAAACGGCGACGCGATCGAGGCCGAGGGCGGCGCGCAGGGCAATCATGGCCTCCACCCAGGGCGCGAGTCCCTGGGCCCTGCCTCCGTCCGCAACGGGCTCCGACTCGCCGAACCCCGGCGTGTCGGGCGCGATCAGCGTGGCCCGGCAGGCAAGCCGGCGCATCAGGGGCACCATGAAGGCGGAGCTGAAGGGCGAGGGATGCAGCAGGAACAGCGGCGGGCCGCTGCCGGCAACCCGGTAGTGCAGGTCGATAGGCCCGCCGCCGAGGGTCAGCCTGGCGCTGGACTGCCTGACGGCGGCGGCGTTCAATGCGCCGGCAGCCCGAGGGCACCGGGATTGATGCGCCCTTCGGGATCCAGAAGCGTTTTGAGTTCGCTCACTAGGCGGCGCGGCGCCTCGTCCAGACCTTCCCGGTACGGATAGCGCCGGCCGATCTGCAGGTGCGCGGCACCCAACGCCTGGAACAGCGCCATGAGTTCAGCGCGCAGGCGCATGACCTCGTCCCGCGCGGCGTGGTTTTCCGGGTGGCGCTCGACCTTGCGCAGCACCTGTTCTTCCACGCTGTGCCGGTGCAGGGCATTGAGCCCGTCCGGCCAGTAGAACACCGGCTCGATCACGAAGCAGTTGGTGTCGGCGCAGGTCATCAGGGTACCGTGCACGATCCCGTGCCGCTCCATAACGGCGGCGTTGTCCGCGAAGAGCGCCTCGATGGCCTCAAAGGCAGCCACCGCGTTCGAATGGGGCAGCAGCCCGTGCACCGGCAGCCAACGCTCCCCGGCCGGGCCGATCATGGAGTTCAGGGGGCCGAACGGATGGGCCCGGGCGATCTTGGGCACGCTGTTCTCGATCTCCCGGGCGCCTTCGGCCGCGCAGATGTCCCGGATGCGCCCGATCGAATCATCCGCCGCCGACTGGGTCGCCTCCTCCACCATGAAGTGCGCGGAGAAGCCCACGTCCTTCATGAATCCCCGGCCGGCGGCGGCCACCTTGGCGCCTGCCTTCAAGCCCTCGATGAGGCCCTCCTGCCCGGCGACCACCCGGCCGAGGGCCCGGACGTCGGCGGTGAGGGATTCGCGCTTCATGCGCTGCGCCTTGAGGGTTGGATCGAACCCGAAGCAGGCGTCCGCCAACCGCCGCCTGGAGACCTCCGACATGGCCCGCATGAGTGGGCGGTGGGCGGCGAAGTCGAAGCTGGCGGCCGCCCGTCCGTCGCCCGCGGGCAACAGCTTTAGCGTCGCCTCGGTCTTGATGCCCAGCGCCCCGGCGTCGCAGGTGAACAGCCCCGTCAGGTCCGGCCCGTAGTGCCGGAGGAACGGCTTGGACCCGGCCTGGGCGGCGGCGCCGGTCCGCAGGCGCTCGCCGCTCGCCAGCACGACCTCGAAGCCGATCGCGGAGTCGGCGGCCGTGCCGTGCCGGCCGCTGCCCCAGAACACGCTGTTCTGCGAAAGGCTGCCGCCGACCGTGGCCTTCAGGCCCGACAGCGTGCCCCAGAACGGCGTGCGCAGGCCCAGCGGCGCCAAGGCCTCGTGCAGGCGGTGCCAAGTGCAGCCCGCCTGCACGGTGACGTACATGTCCTCGGCGTTGACCTCAAGCACCAGGTCCATGCGCCCCATGTCGAGGCAGAGCGTCCGGCCGCCGGGGCAGACGTAGCCGCTGCTGTAGGACATCCCGCCGCCGCGCGGGGCGATGACGAGATCCTCTTCGCGGGCGAAGGCCACCGTTTCGACGACCGCCTCAGTGGAAGCCGGCCGCACCACCGCCAGCACGGGATGGGAATCGCCGGAGATGTCTTGGCCGTAAAGCTCGCGGGAAGCGGCGTCGACGTGGACCGAGTCGGTCCCCAACCGTCCGGCGAGGCGTTCGAGGCTGGATTCGTCGATGCCGGACCGTGCGCGCACGCTGGCCTCCTGTGCAATCGAGCCGCCCCCGGGAATTCCGCGCCCGCGGCAGGGGCCCTGCCCGATAAAAAAAACGAGCCCAGTATAACCCGCGAGTTGCTATTGATATAACAATATGCTTTTATCCGGAGCGAAGCCGTCGACCGGATGCGCCGATGCCAGTCATGCAGACCTCCGACCTGACGCCGCGTCAGTATTGGCAGGAGGTTAAGTCCAATCCGAACCGGTCGCGTTTCGGCTTCGGCGAAAAGGCGGCGCTGATCAACATCGACCTGCAGCGCGCCTACACGGACATTGACAGCTTCCCTACCGCCTATCAGACCGACCCCAACCAGATCGACTACATCAACCAACTTGCGTCGCTGGCGCGCGCCAGGAACATGCCGGTGATCTGGACGTTCGTCGCCTACATGGACAACGCCGACGACGCCGGCGTGTGGGGCACCCGCACCGACACCGAAAACTCCCTGCAGAACATCAAGGAGAACGGCGCGCGGGCGGAGCTCGACCCGCGCCTTGCGGTGGACCGCGCCCGCGACGCCGTGGTCAACAAGCGCATGGCGAGCGTGTTCCACGACAGCCTGATCCCCTCGCTTTTGGTCTGGCACAAGGTGGACACGGTGATCCTCACCGGCGGCAGCACCTCGGGCTGCGTGCGCGCCTCGGCGGTGGCCTCGCTGTCGCACGGCTACCGGACGATCGTTGCGGAGGAGTGCGTGGCCGACAAGCACGAGATTCCCCACTTTTCGAATCTCTGCGACATCATGCTCAAGTACGCCGACGTGGAACCCTTCGCGGCGGTGGCCGCTTGGCTGGAGAGCCACCCCGGCTGCCCGCCCATCCGCGAGGCGCGCGGCGTCGGGTTCTGAGGGCGTTGCGGTGCGCGACGACTTGGCGCTCTACGACTACAGGCCTTGGGACGAGCGCTTGCCGATCCGCTGGCCGAACGACGCGAGGGTGGCCTTCTGGGTGGCGCCCAACATCGAGTTCTACGAACTGGACCCGCCGCCCAACCCCCAGCGCAAGGCGTGGCCGCGCCCCATCCCCGACATCCAGGGATACGGCACCCGCGACTACGGGAACCGCGTCGGCCACATGCGCATGATGGAGCTGCTCGACCGCTACGGCGTGCGCGGCTCGATCAGCCTGTCGGTGGCGCTGTGCGACCACCATCCCGAGATCATTGAGCTGTGCCGGGAACGCGACTGGGAGTTCTTCAGCCACGGCATCTACAACACCCGCTACGTCTATGGCATGGACGAAGCCCAGGAACGCGCCGTGATCGAGGACTCGGTGCGCACGATCGCCGAACGCACGGGCCAGCGCTGCGCCGGGTACCTGGCGCCGGCCCTGACCCATACCGAGCGCACCCTGGACCTCTTCAGCGAAGCCGGGGGCCTGTACACCTGCGATCTGTTTCACGACGACCAGCCCACCCCCATCCGGGTCCGCTCCGGCAAGCCGTTCGTGTCCGTGCCCTACTCGCTGGAGCTCAACGACACCATCGTGTACGTTGTCAACCGGGTCGAGCCCCGGCGCTACGGGGAGATGATCAAGCAGGCGTTCGACCGGCTTTACGCGGAGGGCGAATGGGGCGGGACGGTGATGTGCGTGCCCCTGCACGCCTACCAGGTGGCCCATCCCCATCGCATCCGCGCCTTCGAGGAGGCGTTGGACTACGTCACCGGCCACGACGGCGTCTGGGTGACGACCGGCCGGGAAATCGCCGAGCACTACGTGGAGCACTACTACCAACAGGCGTTGGCGAACCGGGGGGCGGACTAGATGGCGCTTGACCCGGACTATCTGGAGTACCCGCACCGGAGCTACGGCATGGATCACGACCGCTACGAGTGGTCGATGCTGTCCCGGCGCGGGCCGGTGGCCTGGCCGGGGGGCGCCGGCGTGGCGCTTTGGGTGAACCTGGCGGTGCAGTTCTTTCCGCTCGACCAGTCCGGCAAGCCGTTCCGCCCGCCCGGCGGCATGGGCACGCCCTACCCGGACCTGCGCCATTTCACGCTTCGCGACTACGGCAACCGCGTCGGCCTGTTCCGTTGCCTGGATGCCCTGGACGGGGCCGGGATCACGCCGACCCTCTCGGTGAACGCGGCCATCGCCGAGCGCTGCCCGCAACTGCTGGAGCGCTTGAACCGGCGGGGCGATGAGATATTGGCGAGTTCCTGGCACATGGACACGCTGCACCACGGCGGCATGCCGGCGGATGAGGAGGCGGCGCTGATCGAGCGCGCGCTCGGCACCCTGCGCGCCGCCGTCGACGCCCCGGTCGCGGGCTGGCTGAGCCCGGCCCGCTCGCAAAGCCGCAACACCCCGGACCTCCTCGCCGACGCCGGCATCCGCTACATGGGCGACTGGATCAACGACGAGCTGCCCTACCCATTCACCACGAAGCATGGCGAGCTGATCGCACTGCCCCTGTCCCTCGAGCTCGAGGACCGGTTCGTCATCCAGGACAACCTGCACTCGGAGTGGGAGTACGCCGACCAGGTGAAGGACGCTTGCGACTACCTGCTCGCCGAGGCCGAAGCCACCGGCCATGGACGGCTGCTCGCCCTGTCCGTGCACCCTTGGCTGATGGGGCAGCCGCACCGCATCGGGGCGCTCGAATCGGTTCTGGAACACATAGCGCGGCAGCCGGGCATCTGGTCGGCCTCGGCGTCGGAAATCGTGGCGGCCTGGGCCGCCCAGCAAGCTTGAAGCGCGGGCTGCGAGGGGCCGCGGCCCTGGGCGCGGCCGCCGTTGCGCTGACCGCAGCGGCGAGCCCGGGAGAGGAGCTGCTCGATCTCCTGACCGGCGAGTTCAACAACCACGAACAGGTCTGGCAGCAGAAGCTGGACGGGACGGCCCAGGTCGAACGCCGGCACTGGCGGTTCGAGCGCACCGGAGGGAAGCGCCTCGTCCTGTCCGTGGCGCCCGGACAGGCCCCAGGAGAGGCCGCCTGGGCATTTGACCTGCGGCCGGAGAGCCTGGACACGGCAGTGGCGCCCGTTGACGGGGGCGGCCCGTCCTGCAGCTATCGGTGGCAGGCGCAGGCCGACGGCTTCGCCGGCCGGCAGACGCCACCCCGCTCCTGCCCGCAATCACTGCCGGGCGAA
Source organism: Pseudomonadales bacterium (assembly GCA_022827905.1). Taxonomy (GTDB): domain Bacteria; phylum Pseudomonadota; class Gammaproteobacteria; order Pseudomonadales; family Azotimanducaceae; genus Azophilus. The sequence continues at coordinate 103,853 of JAJEIQ010000064.1, forward strand.
TGGCGCGTCTCCGCCACCCACCTGCTCGCCAGCAACGGACCTTCGAACGACGCAACCCGGTACGCGGCCCGGCGCGTGCGTTACTACCGCGGCTGGATTGCCCTGCACAGGCATCGCATCGACCCGAACGCGCCGGAGGACGACGTCATCCTGATCAGGAAGGTGCGCCTGCACGACGAAGGCTCCGTGTTCCCGATCGCCGATGCCGGCGAACCCACCGGCTACGCGGTGGAGTTGGCCCGGCTGACCTACCAGAACACGGGCATCGCAGTGCTCAAGCTCGGCATCGTGGACCAAGCCGACGGCGAAACCCTGAGCTACGCCTGGACGGCGCCCCTGTCCGACCGCGTCGGCATCAACCTGCGCTGGGTCCAGGCGGGATTCACGCGCGAGGACTGACGGGGCGTTAATCGTGGGCCGAACGGACTGGCGCCGGTTCCTCGCCTTCCGCAACGCGCTTGTAGTAGATCCAGCTCGTGACGTTGCGGCGGTCGTCGTCGAGGGGCGGCGGCTCGCTGTAGCTTGGGTAGTGCCTGGCGATTTCGGCCTTCATGCTGGCCGGCAGCGCATCCCAGGAGGACAGCCTCAAGCCTGCGGTATGCATGTAGATGACCCCCTCGCGGCCCGCCATCTTCATCCACGGGAGCCAGTCGGACATGCGCACCCAACCAATGGAACTGCCCGCGGTTTCCGTTTGGGGGTCGAGCAGCTCCCGCGCATCGCCCAGAAAGTTGAACATCTCGGTGGCATGGTAGATGCCGCCGACTTCCGCTTGGTAGGCACTTGCCAAGGGATTCGGATAGAACAGCGGCACGGTGATGCTCTGCCGCCACCTGCCCTCGGTGATCCTTCCGGACCAGCGGTACGGGCTGCCGCTGCGGTCGATCTCGTAGCTGGCGGAATTGACGGGATCGTTGGCCACGTGCAGCACGTCCACCACCTCCCCGCTCCAGGGGTTCTCCCAAGTGGACAGCGCCTCGCCGGTGGTCGGGTCCCGGTAGATCAGCAGTTCCCTAGACACCATCCGGTACCCCGAACCACGCTCGGGATGGGCATGGGACACGCAGGCGCGGATGTTCATGCCCTCGACGTTGAAGAGCAGGCGGTCCCGTTCGCCTTGGCGGCGGGAGTAGGCGCGCCCTTCCCACCAGAAGGTGGCGGGCGCGCCATCCACGGTCGAACAGGCGATCTTGCGGGCGATCGTCAGCCCATCCTGGGGATCGTCGGGGTTGAGGGGCTGCGCCACGGCGGCGGGGCCGACCGCGACGGTCAGCAGAACGAGGGCGTTGAGGGTGGATTTCATCTGGAGTCTCCTGTCGTTGGGATGGCGTGTTTCATGCTGGCATGGGCGTTTCCGAATGCGCGATTCGTCTGGCTTGCCCCTGCGCATCCGCGGTCCCCGGCCTGATCAGTTTCGCGGCGGCGCGCTCGCCGGAACGGATGGCGCCCTCCATGCCCGGAGCGTCGAGCGCGGTGTGCTCGCCGGCAAACAGCACCGGGCCGGCGTCCGTGCGCACCGCCGCGCGCTGCAGGGCCACCCGGCCCGGCGACCACGCCGCGTAGGCCCCGCCCGCGAACGGGTCGGCGCCCCAGCGATGCCGGCCGAGGTACCTTACCCGCCCTTTGCCGGCTGGGCGGATGCGCTCCAGCGTGGCGACGGCAAAGCGGGCGAACTCATCCTCGCCCAGCGCATCGAGCGGTTCGGTTCCCCGCCCGTTGATGAACGCCTTGAGGCCGATGCAATCGCCGGTTTGCGGATGCACCCGGGGAAAGAAGCGTTCCATGGGCGTGTCCGTCCACATGAAGGGCGCCAAGCCGTCCTCCTCCCAGAACGGGTCCGCGTCGAACAGCGCCACCGTGACCCGGGTGTAGGGAACGCCGGCGAACGCGTCGCGCTGGACGTCGGCCAAGGGCAAGTTGAGCCGCACTTGGCGAAGCGCCGGCAACGGCAGCGTGCAGATGCAGTGCCGCGAGCGGACCTCGCTGCCGTCGCCGAGACGCACGCGCACCCCTTCACCGGTCCGCTCGATGGCGCGCACCACGCTGGCGAGCCGCACGTGGGGGGCAAGGTCTTCGGCCATGGCCTTAGCCAAGGCCTCCGCTCCGGCGCTGAATTGCCCGGTGCCGGTCTCCCGGCGGCGCGCCAGCGCGCTTTTCCACGGCCCCAGTGCGCTGACCTCGTCGCTGTGGTTGTGATTGCCGGCCACGTTGATCAGCCGCAACGCCTCCGGGGAGGCGCCCTGTTCCTCGAGCACGCGGGAGATGGAGCGGTCCTCGCCGAGCAGGCCGGGACCGTCCCAGCCCTCAACGGCGGCCAGCGGGTTGGCCCGGCCCAGGTAGTGGGATTCAAGCCGGAAGGGCGCAATGGCGCGCTCCGCGGCTGGCAATTGGTTGGCGGCGGACTCCGGCCACTGGTCGGCCGCGAGCGTTCGGCCGTTCACGTGCAGGGCCACCTGGGAAAGCCAGCGGCGGTCCGGCGGGTCGATGGCGAGCCCATGGCGTGCAGCCAGTGCGTGCACCCGGACGTAGGAATCGCCGATCTCCACCGCCCCGTACTCGGGCCGGTCGGGCAGTTCGGATGCGGTGAACGCGCGCCCGCCGACCCGGCTCCGGGCTTCCAGCACCAGGGTCTCGCGGCCGGCCGAGACCAGCTTCCCCGCCGCGGCGAGCCCGGCGAAGCCGGCGCCGAGCACGAGCACGTCGATCGGCCTCGCCGGCAGCCGTCCGCAGGATCCCGTGGCCAGCAGCGCGCCGGCGGCAAGCGCCTTCGCGAAGGTCCGCCGGTTCATCGACAGCGGCCTGGCGCCCTTGGCGGCCACCGGGGCGGACGATGTGGCAAGGGCCGCGGCTCGCGCGCTACCAGTTCGCCGTCAGCGTCACGCCGAACCAAGTGTCGCGCCGGTGCGCCGCCCCGAAGTTCCGGCGGAACGCTTCGGGCTCGGCGTAGCGCAGAATGGCGTAGGCGCTGTCCTCGCCGGTGAGGTTGCGTCCCCAGACCCGCACGGAGTAGCGGTCGTTGGCCACGCCCACGCGGGCGTTGACGAGTGAGGTGTCGCCGGTCTTGGCGTAGTTGTGCACCTGGGCGAACTTGCTGGATTCGTAGGTGTAGTCCGCGCCGATGGTCCACTCCCAGCCGTTGGCGCCGAGCGGCCTGCGCACCTCGACGTCGGCGTACAGCTGATGCTCCGCCGTGCGCGGCACGCGCTTGCCGCTGATGTCGCCGAACGCCGAAGTGCAGCCGTCGAGGTCCGGGAACTGGTCGCCGGTCGAGCAGTTGATCATTCCGTCGTCCGCCACATCGACCAGCAGGCCTTCGTTCTGGTCCAAGCCGCGGTCGAACTCCGCGTCCGCCCAAGCGTAGTTCAGCGTCATCGTCAGGCCTTCCATGGCCTGCGGCCGCACCACGAACTCGGCTTCGAGCCCGAGGATGTCGGCATCGCCCGCATTCACCGTCGCCGAGGTGGCGTTCTGGCCCGCCTGCACGTTCTGGGTGAGCTGGTAGCCCTCGACCTCGTTGAAGAAGAACGCCAGGTTGGCGACCACCTGGCCGTCGGCCAGCACGTTCTTGGCGCCGATCTCGAAGCTGTCCACGTCCTCCTCGTCGTAGGTCGGCAAGCCGGCCTCGATGGCGACGGTGCTGTTGAATCCCCCGGGTTTCGTGCCCTGGGCGTAGGCCGCGTAGATCAGGTGATTGGGCGACGGACGCCAGTCGATCGTCACGCGGGGCAGGAAGCCGTCGAAGCTGGCGTCGGCCTCCACCGGCGCCTCGGCGGGCGTGCCGAGATCCTGCACCACCGCGACCTGGTCGATGTTCTCGTCCTGGTAGCGCGCCTCCAAGCTCAATCCGAGGTTCTCGGCGAGATCGAAGGAAACCATGCCGAACACCGCCGCGTTCTCGATGCCGATTTCGTTGACGTCCCGGGGCACCACAATGGTCGGCCCGAAGAACGGCGCCATGGATTCGCAGAGGAAGCTCGCGGCGCACACGCCCTGCATGCGGAGGAATTCGCGGAACCAGTTGCCTTGGGCGATCCCCTGCTGCGCGTCGGAGACCTCGCGGATGTCGCGGGTGGTCCTGTCGAGGTCGAAATAGTAGGCGCCGACCAGGCCGCTGACGCGGTCCGAGGTGAAACGCAACTGAACCTCCTGGGACCAGGACTCCGTATCGGTGGCGGATGCGAAAGTGAAGTCCGTCATGGCGCCCACGTAGGCGTAGAGGAACGGCGGGCCGTCCGCGAAGCCGCCGAACGGAAATCCGTTGGGCGTGAAGTTTGAGACGTGGAACGACGTCGGCAGGTAGTCGCCGTCGATCACGAAGGTCTCCTGGCGGTCGTTGTAGCCGGTGATCGAGGTGAACGAGAGCGTCTCGTTGATGTCGTAGTCGACGCGCAGGCTTACCTGCAGGTTCTCGTCGGTGTCCTCGGCTTCGGGAGCCTGCACCGTCCAGTCGGTGTCGACGTCGCCGGGCTTCACCTCGCCGCAGAAGTAGCGGCCCGCGCCGCCGTACAGGGTGCCGTTGTCCGTGAAGCAGTTGTTGTCGAAGTAGCGGGTGACCGTCATGGCCGGCTGGCCGTCGTCCCGCTCGGCGTAGTAGGCGCGCGCCCGAATCGACAGCTGGTCGTTCGGCGTCATCTCCAGGACGCCGGAGATGGACTGCGACTCCTGGATGCCGATGTCGGACCCGTCGAACTTGTTGGTGAAGGGCCCGCCGAGTTCGAAGTGCCGGACCGTCAGCCCGCCGGACAGGGTGTCCCCGAGGGGCCCGCTAACGGAGGCGCTCACCTCGTACTGCTCGTCCCCGGCGGCCTCCACGCTGACTCGGCCGCCGAATTCATCGCCCGGGGACCGGGTGATGATGTTGATGGCACCCGAGTAGGTGTTGCGCCCGTACAGGGCGCTCTGCGGACCCTTGACGACCTCGATGCGCTCCACGTCGTTGAGGTCGTAGTCGTCGATCGACCCGGATATGTAAACACCATCGATGAAGTAGGAGACCCCCGAGTCCCCGAGGATGTTGGCCTGGCCGCGGATCACCGGCCGGTTGGCGCCTCGCGCGAACTCGGAATCGAACAGGAGCCCCGCCGTGAGCTTGGACACGTCGGCGAGGCTCTTGATGCCGAGCCGCTCGATCTGGGCGGCGGTGACGGCGGTGACGGCCACGGGGGTGTCCTGCAGCCCCTCCTCGAGCTTGCGGGCCGTCACGAGAACCTCCTCGATGCTCGATTCGGCGGCCTCCCCGCCCTGGGCCGGACCGCCCGGGAAGGCCAAAAGAAGCAGGAACGTCAGGGCCGGAACTTGCACTTTGTAACTGGACATGCGATCTCTCCTCCACGCTGCGGACGGGGCCAGACGGGCCCCATAACACTTATAGATATATTGATACATCAATAGTACAATATGCAAGCGGTTTAGGCCCACACCTGAAAGGAGGGGAACATGGCGGAGGACATCCGCGCCGGCATGCCGGTGCTGGCCCGGCACGAGGGCGAATGGCGGGGCGAGTACATCCACGTGGCGCCGGACAACAGCCTCATCGACCGTCACGCCTCGCACCTGATCTGCGCCTTTCCCGAATCCGGCGAGTTCGACTACATGCAGACGAACATCTACACGTGGAGCGACGGCCGGCGCGAGGAGCTGGGGTTTCCGGCCAAGTACGAAGCGGGACGAATCTGGTGGGACAACGAACGCATCGTCGGCTCCGCCTGGGAAATCGACCAACGCACCATCGTGCTGAACTGGTCGCGCAAGGACCTGCCGGACAGCTACCTCTACGAAATGATCCAGATCAACGAGGGCGACGACCGGCGGGCGCGCACCTGGCACTGGTTCGTGGGCGACGAATTGGTTCGGCGCACCTGCATCAAGGAGTCACGGATCTGACGGTTGCCCTCGATTCTCCACCATTTCGTCGTGCAGGCGGCGAACGCAGTCGCTTCCGGTGTGGGTGAACAGGAAGGGAAGCAGCCCGTGGATTAAGCAGGCCAGCGCACCCGCCATCATCCTCGCCGCAAAGGCCGTCGCCTTGACGAGATGTTGAAGATAGGTCTCCCCGACCGCTTGCAGGTGGTCGTTGAGTCGGTTGCGAAGGTTCTTGAGTGCCTGCATGTGTTGGAATGGTACGGCACCCAAAGTGGAAATTGATTGCAAAATTCACTATAAATTTCCGTGAAATTGGAGTGTTTTTCCAACAACGTTGCTTGAATTGGCAGGAACGTTTTTCATCCAGCGGGCAGATGGATCGACCTCATGGACGCCGACCGAATCGACTTGAAGATACTGGACCTGCTGCAGCACGATGCCACGCTGTCAACCGCACGGATCGCTGAGGCCGTGGGCCTGAGCCCCACGCCTTGCTGGCGCCGGATCCAGAATTTGGAAAGGGCCGGCGTGATCACCCGGCGGGTCGCCCTGCTGGACCGGGACCATCTCAACGTGGGCGTCGACGCCTTCGTCGCCATTCGCACCGACCAGCACAGCAAGCGCTGGCTTGATGCGTTCGCCAGTGCGGTCGCTGCATTTCCAGAAGTGATCGAACTGTACCGGATGAGCGGCGATGTCGACTACCTGATGCGCGTGGTCGTTCCGGACATCGCCGCGTATGATGACTTTTACCAGCGCCTGATCAGGGCGGTGGACTTGTCCGACGTGAGTTCCAGCTTTGCGATGGAACGCATCAAGTACACGACCGTGCTGCCGCTCAAGCATGCTGGGACGGACTAGGTTGGCTTGCGCAAATCGCCTGTCAGCAAACAAATGGAGACCCCATTAATGCCTGAACCCAACTCGCCGCTCACGCTGTACGGCGTGCCGTTTTCGCAGCCCGTCCGCGCGGTCATGTGGCTGCTGTTCTTCAAGCGCCTGCCGTTCGAGATGGCGCTGACCAATCCCGGCTCCAAGGGCGAGACGGGCAGCCGCAACCCCGCCTACCTGGCCTTCAATCCCGGCGGCACCATTCCGACGATACGGGAGCCGGACACGGGCTTCACGTTGGGGGAGGCGCACGCTATTCTCTGTTACCTGTGCAACAAGCACGGCTGGAGCGACCTGTACCCCACAAGCCCCGAGCAACGCGCCAGAGCGGACTGGTACCTGCACTTCCACCACCGCAACGTCCGCGAGGCGTCCGGCATGGTGGCGCCGAAAATTCGCAAGGACCTCAACATTCCCGAGGCGGCGCAACAGGCTGCGCGCAACACCTTCACCGCGGCGCTTGGCGCCATTGACGGTGGCTGGCTGGCAAACGCCCGCTACCTAGCCGGCGACGGCGTCACCATCGCGGACTTTGCCGCCTATGTGGAAATCGGACAGTTGCAGCCCTGCTTCACCAATCTCTACGACTTCTCGCCCTTCCCCAACGTCCAGCGCTGGCTGGACGACATGCGCCAAGTCGAGGGCCACGACGCCGTGCACGTGGTGCTCGCAGAACTCGGTGACATCAGCCAGGCCGCGCCCGAAATGGAGACCATCCGCAACGCAAACAAGGCGGCGCTCAGAGCCTTGCGGGCTAGGCTGGAAAGCCTCTAAGCAACCTCCCGGCATCCCCCTGATCACCATGTCGCCCGCTGAACGCCATCAGGCGCTCATCGCCTCCGGGCAACTGGCGGAGGATCCGTTCCAGCGCCAAGCGGTGGAACTGCTCGACGACCTGCACCGACGGCTCGGGCAGCAACGGCGGCGGCCGCTCATCAAGCGCTGGCTGGCACGCCCCGAAGCTGAAACCGGCCTGTATCTTTGGGGCGGCGTCGGCCGGGGCAAGACCCTGCTGATGGACCTGTTCCACGAGACGCTGCCCCAGCACGGCAAGCTCAGGATGCACTTCCACCGCTTCATGCAACGGGTTCACAACGAACTCAACCGCCGCGCCGGCAACGCCAACCCGCTGCAGGGATTCGCCGACGACTTCGCCAAGCACACCCGCATCCTCTGCTTCGACGAGTTCTTCGTGGCCGACATTGGCGATGCGATGATTCTCGGCGAGTTGATGCAGGCGCTCTTTCAGCGGGGGCTGACCCTGGTGGCCACCTCCAACGTCCCCCCCGACGGGCTCTACGAAAACGGCCTGCAACGGCGGCGCTTCCTGCCCGCCATCGAGGCCTTGATGCGCCATACGCTCATCCACCACCTGGATGGCGAAACGGACTACCGACTGCGGGTGCTGGAACAGGCGGAGATCTACCATGCGCCCTTGGGCGACGGCGCCGAAGCGTCCTTGAGCGCCAGCTTTGCCGATCTGACCCAGGAGCCTGGGCAGCGCGATGCGCCATTGGAAGTGGAGAACCGCGTCATCTACGCCCGCCAACTGGCCCCGGACGTGGTTTGGTTCGAGTTCAGCGAACTGTGCGAAGGCCCGCGCAGCCAAAACGACTACATCGAACTTGCCCGCTGCTTCCATACGGTGCTGGTCGCCAACGTGAAGCGGTTCACGCCGGTCAATGAGGACGCCGCCCGCCGCTTCATCAGCTTGGTTGATGAGTTCTACGACCGCAACGTCAAGCTGATCCTATCCGCCGAAGCGCCCGTCACCGACCTCTACGCCGGCGAGCGGCACCGTTTCGAGTTTGAACGCACCCGCAGCCGGCTGCTGGAGATGCAGTCGCGGGCCTATCTGGCCCGCTCGCATAGAGGCGGTTAGGCGTCAGCGCCCTCCACCTCCTTCTGGCCGGAGACGAACCGCACCCAGGCGTCGATCACCCGGTCGAGGTCACCGCCGTACCGGGCATCCGCCGCCACGCTCTGAAACTGGCTGCGGTAGGTGAGGCCGATGTTGACGCCGGCAATGACGAGGTTGCCGATGCGCCAATCCCCGTCGGCGCTCTGGATCATCGCGTAGAGCACCTGATAGACGTCACCGCCTTGGTGAATTTCCATCTTGACGTTGCGCCGCCGCGGGTGGCGCGGGGGACCGTCCGGGGGAACCACGATGACCTCGCCATCGGTGAAGTCGGTCAGCGTGAGCGAATAGGTGCGCACCAAGCCCCATTTGAAGGTCTCGGCGAAGCGCTGCCGCTGCGCCGGGGTGGCTTCCTTGTAGTGGGCCGACATGACGCGGCGGGCGAAGCCCTCGAAATCGATCACCGGCGCCAACAGCGCTTCCACGGCGCTGAAAAAACGCTCCGGGTCCGTGTCCGCGTAGCCGCGGCCCTCCTCGATGAGCTGCAACAGGTCGATTGATGTGTCGGCGATCAACTGATGGGGAGCGGACTCGAACTGCGCCGCCCGCGCCAAGCCGACGGCAACCGCCAGTGCGCCGAAGCAAATCGCGAGCCCTGCCAGCCGAGTAAGATGAGCGCTCATGGTGTTGAAGGTTACACGTTTGGGCCTGCCTTTGCCGACTTCTGCTTGCCCTCGATGGGATTCCCCGGTTTAGTTCGAGGGCAAGATGCCCTTGTCTGTTAGATTTCCCCCCTGCGGACCCGGAAACGGGATTGCCTCCCCGGCGCCCTAGGGCGCCGGGGAGGCGCGGCGGCCGGGTCGTGATGCCCTGGGTCATAGAGGACCGTGAGCGA
>JAJEIQ010000080.1 GCA_022827905.1 Pseudomonadales bacterium
CTTGGCCTCCGGGAGTGAAATCCCGAAAGGGCACCAAACGGCGCCGCCGCGTTCAAGTCAGCACCACCAAAATACGCGGAAAAACGTCCCTTATTCATGCAGTTATGTAAACTACGGGCTCAGTTAACCGGACACTAGTGAATTTAAACCACTTCCGACTGGAGCAACCACCGTGAAAAATCCTTCTCTTTTTTGGTCAGGAACCGACATGGCCGTCCGCAATCTGCTTCTTTCCTTCTGCCTCGTCGTTTTCGGCGCCGCCGCTCCGACAGTGGCCTTCGCGTACCATGAGGAACTTGAGGAGAGCGTCGAGGAGAACAAGCAGGCCATTGAGGAGAACGAGACGGCCCGCCAAGCCGACGACGCCGCCCAGAACGAGCGCATCGACGGCAATGAGTCGGCCATCAACACCAACGAGATGGCTCGCATGGCGGACGATACGGCGCAGAACATGCGCATCGACGAAGCCATGATGGCCATCGAGACCAACGAGATGGCGCGCATGAACGCCGATGCCGTGCAGAACAGTTCCATCGCCGCCAACGCAAGCGGCATCGCATCCAATCTGTCCGCGATCATGGATCTCGACCGGCGGTTGGTCGCAGTGGACGAACGGGTCAGTCAAGTTGCCGCGATGGCTGCCGCCCTTTCCGCCGTGCCCACCGCGCCGCCGGGTGGCGACCGCGACTTCTTCGTCGGCGTCGGCGTCGGCAACAGCGACGGCGAGCAGGGCGTCGCTGTTGGCATCTCCGGTCGATTCGGCGAGGAGAAGAACATTTTCGTGAACGCCGGGTTCGCAACCAGCGGCGACGACAGCTCCGTTCGCGCGGGGGTCGGCTGGGCCTTCTAGAGGGCTAGCCCCAATTCCAAGGCGCCAAGTAGCGAAGCCCTTCTTGGCGCCCCATTGAGTTTCCGCTCGTCGTTCTGCAAGCCTCAGTCCGGACGAGGCGGCCGGCTACATCCGCGGACTCGCCCAGGAGAATCCTAGGCAAACCAGCAGAATCACCACAGCCATGGCCAGCAGGGGTAGTGCCAGTCCCTTGGTTGGCGAGGCCGAGGGCCGCGCCAGCCGTACGGTTTGACCGATGCAAGCCACCGCCAAGCCTGCGGCAAAGCCGAATACGTTCCACCACAGCCACGAGACGCCCGGAAACCCGATCCAGAAGATGAAGTTGCACAGCACGCCGGCAAAGAAGCCCAGTATGGCTCGGCGCTGGCCAATTCCCGGCGCCAGCAGGGCGATGGCGAACAAGGCGAGCAGCGGCCCGTTGACCATCGAGCCGACTTTGTTGACGGCTTCGAGCACGGTGGGGGCGATGTGCTCCACCTGGTAGCTGAAGGCCACGGCGAACGCCCCCCAAGCCAAGGTGGCCAGCTTGGAGGCCAGGAACAGCTTGCCTTCCGAAAGCTGCCAGTGGCGACCGATGGTGTCCTCGACGGTAGCCGCTGACAGCGAATTCAACGCCGAGTCGATGGACGACATCGCGGCGGCGAAGATGCCGACCATCACCAGCCCCACCGCACCCGGCGGAAAAGTCGATAGAACGTAGTGGGGGAAGACCAGGTTGTAGTTCGCCTGTCCGTCGCCCAAGGTCGGCAGTCCGGCAACGAACAGCGGCTCGTGTTCAGCGTAGGCCGCCAATGCCAAGCCAAGCAGGCAGTAGAGCACGACCAGCGGAAACCGCAACAGGCCGTTGAGCAGCAGCACTTGGCCTGCGGCCCGCTCCGAACGAGCCGCCAATACGCGCTGCGCCTGGCTCTGGTCGCATCCGTAGTAGGCCGCGTACAGGAAGAAGCCGCCGATGAGCATGGGCCAAAATCCATAGTTGCCGCTGTCTTGAAGGCCCCAGGAAAACTGCAAGGCGTTTAGGCGCTCGGGCGCCAAGGCAGCGCCGCCGACGGCATCGCCGAGCATGAACAGGCACAGGACAACTGCCCCGGCGATCAGTGCCAGTTGGAGGACATCGCTGATCACCACCGCCCGCATGCCGCCGAGCACGTCATAGAGGACGGTAATGCCCATCAGCAGCAGCACAGCCTGGGTGTAGGTGACATCGACCAGTAGGGTGACGACCAAGGAAACCCCATAAACGGTGACGCCGGTGGCGACGCCTCGAAAGATCTGGAAACAGGCGCTCGCCAGCCGCCGGGCGCCGGAGCCCAGGCGGTCCTCAAGGAAGGCGTAGGCAGAGACGTGGCCCGCCCGGCGCAGCGGCGGCAGCAGAAACAGAAGCGCTAGCATGGCCAGCGGCACGGCCAGCTCATACTGCAGCCAGATCATGCCGCCGCCGGCCACGAAGCCGACGAAGGCCGGGGCGCCAAGCAAGCTGTTGGTGGAGCATTGGGTGGCGATGGTGGAAGTGGCCAGGCTCCATGGCGGCAGGCGGTTGCCGCCAAGGTAGTAGTCCCGGCGCGAGCGCTGGCGCCGCCCCACTGCTGCGGCCAAGCCCAGCATGCCCGCCAGGTAGGCGGCGACCACCAGCCAGTCAATCGGGCTCACGGCTCGCTTCCCCGTGTCCGCGAGCGCCATCGCTCCCCAAGCTCTTGTTTCATAAACGCCTGCTCTTATCATCAGCGCTACCACGGCGCTGCGCCGCAGCCGGCAATCGCGTCAATTCACGCGGGAATCAATGCAAGAATCAAACCATCCGCGGCACGAGGCCTACGGGACTCAGCATGCCAACGGGCTTGCCAATCGGCTCACCGCCCTGCTGGAGAGGCTCTATGAACCGGCGGTTGCTGAGCGCTTGGCCGCCGAAATGCTCGCGTTGGCTCGGGAGTTGCGGCCACCGAGCGCCGCAGCGCCTCCTGCAGCGCAGACACCTCCTGAGGGCATGCTGATCACCTATGCGGACACCATCACGACGGAAGGCGAGGTGCCGCTCCAAACCTTGGCTCGATTCCTCGACCGGCACGTCGGCGACTGCGTTGGCCGGCTGCATCTGCTGCCGTTCTTTCCTTCCTCTTCGGACGATGGCTTCGCGGTCATCGACTATCGGCGGGTGGACCATCGGGTTGGCAGTTGGGAGGACGTGCGGGCCTTGGCCGAGCGCTACGATCCGATGTTCGACTTGGTCATCAACCATTGTTCCCGGGAGAACCTTTGGTTTGCTGATTTCGTGAGCGACCGGGAACCGGGCCGGCACTACTTCATCACCCTGCCGGAAGGGTCGGATGTCTCCGCAGTCGTTCGCCCGCGCACCTCGCCGCTGATCTCAGCGGTGCCCACCTACGCCGGCATTCGCCATGTGTGGACCACCTTCAGCGACGATCAGATCGATCTGGACTTTGCGAATCCGGCGGTGTTGCGGGAATTCGTGGAGATCCTGCTCTTCTATGCCGCGCAGGGCGCCCGGCTGATTCGTCTCGACGCCATAGCCTTCCTTTGGAAGCGGCTTGGCACGAGTTGCATGAGCCTGCCGGAAAGCCACGCGGTGGTCAAAGCGCTGCGCCTGCTGTTGGCCTACGCAGGCGCTGACGTCAAGCTGGTCACCGAGACCAATGTGCCCCATTGGGAGAATGTCAGCTACTTCGGCGACGGCGACGAAGCGCATATGGTCTATCAGTTCAGCTTGGCGCCGCTGCTGCTCTACAGCTACGTGTTCGGCGATGCGAAGCCACTCACGGCTTGGGCAAAGGCGCTTCGGCCACCGCCGTCTGGTGCCGCCTACCTGAACTTCATCGCCTCCCACGACGGCATTGGCCTGCGTCCCCTCGAAGGGCTGGTGCCGGAAGACGGCATCGCCCGCCTCGTGGAGCGCATGCGTGAACGGGGTGGCTTCGTCACCCTACGCACCCGTTCGGGGCTGCCGCCGGTCCCTTACGAGATCAACATCTCGCCTTTTTCAGCCTTCGGTGGGGAAGAGCGGAACCTGCCCGCCTATTTGGGCGCGCACAGCCTGTTGATGAGCTTTCAAGGCGTGCCGGCGCTCTACATCCACAGCCTGCTCGCCACGCCCAACGACCTCGACCTCGTAGAGCGAACGGGCCGCACCCGCTCGGTCAACCGCAGTCGCTGGGCGCTGGACGACTTGGAGCCGCAACTGGCCGACCCCACTTCCATCCCGGCCCGAACGCTCAGCCACTTTCGACGCGCCTTGGCCTGCCGCAACGCGCAGCCAGCCTTGTCCGCCGATGCGGCGCAGATGGTGCTGCCGAGCCCTCCAACCGCACTCCTCATGTTCCGCGAGGGCGGCGGCCAGCGCATTCTGGTGGCTGTCTCCGTGGTCGGCGAACGCCAGTCCGTGCCGCTGGGCGGGAGTGGCGTGAGGCCCGGAACCTATGCGGACCTGCTCAGCGGGAGAACGTTGGCGGTGGGAAGCCAAATTGAACTGGACCCTTACCAGGTGGCTTGGCTGGCGTGTTGAGACGCCATTCGACTCGCAACTGCGATCCTTCAGCCAAAGTCAGCCGCGTCGGCGGCGACTGCCGCGAGCAGGTCGTCATAGACGTTGCGATAGACGCTCGTGACCCGATGCCATGAGGGCATGAAGGGAATCTCCTCGCCGCCCTCCAGATAGGCCTCCCCGGCCTTCAGGAGATTGGTGGCGAACAGCTCCACCGCCTGCTCCTCCGCGTGGCGGTCGAGGGCGAGGCCGTTCATCGCCGCATCGCTGGCGTAGGATTCGATCAGGTCCAGGGCGATGCGGTAGTAGCAGGCCTTGGCCGTGCGAATGGTGCCCGGCTCGAACACGATGCCGTAGGTGGCCAGCTTCTTGAACAGCGCCTTGGAGATGTCCAGGCTCATGCGCGACAGGCCGCGGCTGGCATCCTCGGCGGAGAGGTCCTGATGCTTGTGGTCGTAGCTGTCCGCCACCTCCACTTGGCAGATGCGATTGGTGGCGTAGTTGCGGTAAACCTCCGAGAGCAGGCCGATCTCTAAGCTCCAGTCGGCGGGAATGCGCAGCCCGTGCAGCACATCGGACTGCACTGCGAACTCGCCGGCCAGCGGGTAGCGGAAGGTGTCCAAGTAGTCCAGGTAATGGTGTCCGTTGGCAAGCTCCTTCATGGTGCGAATCAACGGCGAGACGAGCAGGCGGCACACTCGTCCGTTGAGTTTGCCGTCGGCGACCCGGGCGTAGTAGCCCTTGCATAGCTGGTAGGCGAAGGCGGGGTTGGCGACTGGATAGATCAATCGGGCCAGCAGGGACCGATCGTAGGTGGTGATGTCGCAGTCGTGCAGGGCGACGGCCTTGGCGGTGCCGAGTGCCTGCACGTAGCCGAAGCAGCGCCACACGTTGGCGCCCTTGCCCGGTTCGGGCGGCGCAAAGCCCTCATCGGACAGCTTGCGCTGCACCGCCTGAAGGCGCGGCCCGTCGTTCCACAGCACATGATGGCACTGCGGCAGTGCCGAGAAGTAGGACAGCGCATGCCGGAACTGCGCCTCGTCAGCGCGGTCGAGGCCGATGATGATGTCGGCCAGATAGGGCACTTGGGCCAGTTCGCTAACGATGCGGGCCAAGGCGGGCTGCTCAAGCTCCGAATACAGGCAGGGCAATACCAGATTCATGGGCCGTTGCTCAGCGAAGCCGCACAGTTCCGCTTCCAACGACTCGGCGCTGCGATTGCCTAGGTTGTGCAGGGTGGTGATGATGCCGTTCTGGAAGAAATCGCTCATGGGCCTTCAGCCTTGGGGTATTGGGAATCGAGGAGGCGGGTGGCGCCAGCCAGCCAGTTTTCAGGACCGGCCCTCGGCGCATGGGCGACGCCTGCACCCTCCGGCAGGATGTAGCCGCCATCGCGGTTCGGAAAGACCAGCGCCAAATCGGCGCGGCGCAGCATGTCGAGATCGTTGCCGGCATCTCCACAGGCCAGCTTGAAGAGCGGCCTGCCGGGGGTTTCGAATTGCGCTTGAATTTGCGCCAAGGCCGCGCCCTTGCTGCAACGCCCGGCGACGTGCAGGAATCGACCGCCTTGGGTGAGGCTCAACCCGCTGCGTTCAAGTTCCGACCGGAACGCCCGCAACGCCCGCTTGCCGCCCTGCCACAGGATGGGCTCCGATGCCTCGCGTCGCTTGGCGGCGCGCGCGGCAGGCTCGTCCAAACCCGTGCGGGCGGCCACTTCGGCGGCGGCCCAGTCGCCGAAACCGAGGAAGTCGAAGCCCGGATGGCGGCGCAGCCGCGTCAGCAACGCCCGAATGTCCGCGTAGCTGATGTTCGTCAAGCGCTCGATCCGATAGCCATCGCCGCAGGCGGGCGGGTCGCTCGTTGGCACCGATTGCCACGCCCAGCCAGCGCCGTTCTCAAACAAGACCAGCGGAGGGCTTGCGCATCGCCTTGCCAGTGGGATCAACTCCGCGCAGGTCTTGCTGGAGGCCAGCACGAAGTGCGCCGTTGATTGTGGGTCGCGCTCGGTGATGCGCTGATGAAGCAGGTCAACTGCCCGGGCGGCTTCGGCCAAAGGATAGCCGTCATCGAGCAACGTGCCGTCGAGATCCGTGGCGACGAGCCAGTCCATCAACCGAGCAGTTCGTTGGCCCGGTCGATCAGCGAGCTCCATGGGCCGCTGCCCGGCTACACTGGTGCGGGATCGGGGAACTGCTCGCGCAGCACCCGCTTCAAGATCTTGCCGCTGGGGTTGCGCGGGATTTCCGCCACGAAGGCGGCTTTCTTGGGCAGCTTGAATCCAGCCAGCTTGCCTTGGCAGTGGTTGAGCACGTCGGCTTCGCTCAAGGCGTCGGACTTCGAGACCACGATGGCCAGCGGGCTTTCGCCCCACTTCTCGCTGGCGATGCCGATCACCGCCGCCTCGATGATGTCCGGGTGGGACATCAGCACCTCTTCGATCTCCGCCGGATAGACGTTCTCGCCGCCGGAGATGATCATGTCCTTGATGCGGTCCTGAATGAAGACGTAGCCGTCCTCGTCCATGGTCGCCACGTCGCCGGTGTGCAGCCAGCCGTCCACGATGGTCTCCGCCGTCGCCTCGGGGCGGTTCCAGTACTCGCGCATGATGTGGGGGCCGGCCACGAGCACCTCCCCGGAGACGCCGGGCGGGCAGTCGTCCCCGTTCTCGTCCACCACCCGCACGGCGGTGTGGAAGAAGGCGGGGCCCGTTGAGGCGGGTTTCTTGAGCGAGGTTTCAGCGTCCATCAGGCAGGCCGGGCCGCAGGTCTCCGTGAGGCCATAGACTTGGCGCACGTCAACGCCCAACTCCGAATACTTCTGAATGAGCGCCACCGGCACCGGCGCCGCGCCGGTCATCAGCCAGCGCAGGGTGGAGAATTCGAAGCGCTCATAGTTCGGCACCTGCAGCATGAAGTTCATCATGGCGGGCACCATGAGCCCGCTGTTGATCTTCTCCCGTTCGATCAATTGCCAAGCCAGGGTCGGGTCGAAGGCGCGCATGACGACGGAGGCCGCGCCTCGATAGACGTTGACCGCCAGCGGCGTGAGGGCGCCGACGTGGAACATGGGCAGCGCCGCCAAGTAGCGCTCCCGCTCCCGGTAGTGGACGTTGGCGGCGATGGTGAGGATGCCCCAGATGGCGGTGTTGTGGGTGTGGACCACCCCCTTGGGCAGGCCCGTGGTGCCGGAGGTGTACATGATGTAGAGCATGTCGTCGTCGGTGCCGCCGACTGCGGGTTCCGCGTCGCTGGCGGCATCGCGGAAGGCCTCATAGCTCTGGGCAAAGTAAGCGGCCTCGTGCTCCCCCTCGACCTGCAGCCAATGGCCGATGTCGGTCTTGTCGCCGCGGCTGTGCAGTTCCGCCACCGTGTCGACGAACTCCTCGCCGTAGATCAGGCGTTTGGTGCCGCTGTCCTTCAGGATGAACTCCAACTCATCCGCCACCAGCCGCCAGTTCAGCGGCACGATGACCGCGCCGATCTTGGCCAGCGCGAAGTAGGATTCCATGAACTCCGCGCTGTTCATCACCAATAGGCCGACCCGCTCCTCCTTTTGGATGCCCGCCGCCACAAAGGCATTGGCGACCTGGTTGCAGCGCCGATTGAGTTCATCGTAGTTCAGCCGCAGCCCGGAGTGGCTGTCCACGTAGGCGTCATGGGCGGGCGACAGGAAGGCCCGTTTCGTTAGGAAGAGACCGAGGTTGTTTTGCATGAGCGGTTCGTGGTCCTTGAGCGTTTGTCAGCGGTTGGTTGGTGCCCGCTCATCGGCCTTCTGCGCCGGTGGCGGGTTGACCCATGGAAGGATTAGTGGAATGGGCTTTGCTGTCAAGGGAGCCCGCAACTCGTTCCGGTGCCTCACCCACCCTTGACCTTTCGGCTTACGGCAGGTTTAGTTGCTTGGGCATTGTCGCCAACGAATCGAAACCATGAGCGAATCCGCCGCGTCCCTGAGCATCGACTGGCGCTGCCGCCACACTTGGCGAACGGCATCGGTCAATACGGCGTGGTGTCTTTTGGGCTGCGCCATAGGCGATTTCGGCACCATCGCCTTCTTCCAGTTCATGGGCATCCCTTGGCCGACGCTGGCGATCATGGTGCTGGCCATCGTCAACGGCATAGTGACGTCCATTATGCTGGAGACGGTCGTTCTGTGGCGGCAAATGGGCCCGCGCGCCGCCTTCAGGACGGCCGTCGGCATGTCCCTGATCTCCATGGTGGCCATGGAAACCGCCATGAACCTGGTCGATTGGGTCCTGACCGGCGGCGCAAGGCTCACTTGGTGGGTGATTCCGGTGATGCTCGCGGTCGGCTTCGTCACGCCGCTGCCCTACAACTATTGGCGGCTAAAAGCCCTCGACAAGGCCTGCCACTGACGGGGTGCAGCCCGAGCGGCTGCACGACGGGGTCAATGCCATCGCTTTGGGACGGTTCAGCGGAGGTTCAACAACTCCCGCCACGCCCGCTTGAGCACGCGGCTTGCAGAGCGCGTGAAGATCACGAGCAGCACCACCGCCACGAGCAGGTCTGGCCATGGCGAGGCGAACAGCCAGACCGCGGCCGCAGCGGTGATCACCGCAATTCCCTCGATGACGTCGTTGCGCGAACACTCCCACGACGAGGCCATGTTGACGTCGCCGTCGCGATACGGGGTGAGAAGTCGCAGGCAAGCGGCGTTGGCGACGAGGTTCAGCGCCGCCGCGAGTGACATGGTGGAGGCGACTGGCGCCTGCAGGTCAATGAGCCGCCAGCCGATCTGGACGGCGACCGCCAGTGCGGCCCCGAGGATCAAAAACCCCTTCAGCAGCGCTACGCGGGCCTTCGCCCGGGCCGATGCGCCGACCACGGCGAAGCTCAGTGCGTAGGTGAGCGCATCGCCCAGATTGTCGAGCGTCCCAGACAAAAGCGCTGATGAACCGCTCATCACCGAGCCCGCGACCATGACGGCAAACGTCACCACGTTGATGCCGAACACCCACGCCAGCACATGGCGCTGCCCAGTCCGCAGACTGGCGACGTCCACAGTGTGATCGCAAGATGAATCCATCACTCAGCACCCAGTGTGCCACGCGGCGTCTCCCAAGTCGCGGCCTATGGCTCGGGGACGCCCTTGTGCCGAAGGATGCCGCTGGGTCGTACAGCGGCGTCGGCAACGCTTAGACGATCCGCGAGTCCGTCTTGCCCCAGTAGCGGTCCTTGAGCAGGCGCTTGTAGAGCTTGCCGGTGGGCAGCCGGGGCAGTTGGTCCATGAAGTCGATGCTTCTCGGGCACTTGTAGTGGGCGATGTGCTCGCGGGCGTACTCCAACAGTTCGTCAGCCAGCGCGTCATCGCCTTCAACGCCTTCAGGTGGTTGGACCACGGCTTTCACCTCCTCGCCCATTTCCTCGTTGGGCACGCCCACCACCGCCACGTCGGCCACCTTGGGGTGCATGATCAGGGCGTCCTCGATCTCTTGGGGATAGATGTTGACGCCGCCGCTGATGATCATGAACGTGGCGCGGTCGGTGAGGTAGAGGTAGCCCTCGTCATCGACGTAGCCCACGTCGCCCAGTGCGGTCCAGTTGGCATGCTCAGGGTGCTGGGCGTCCTTGGTCTTGGCCTTGTCCTTCAAGTACTCGAAGGGCATCTGGTCCATTTCAAAATAGACGATGCCGGGCTGGCCGTTCGGCAGCTCCTTGCCGTCCTCATCGCAGATGTGGATGGTGCCGAGAATGGGCCGGCCCACGGTGCCCGGATGGGCGAGCCATTCCTCCGGCGTGGCGTGGGTGAAGCCGTTGAGTTCGGTGCCAGCGTAGTACTCGTAGAGGATCGGCCCCCACCAATCCAGCATCTGCTCCTTGACGCCCACCGGACAGGGCGCGGCAGCGTGAATGGCCACCTTGTGCGATGAGAGGTCGTGGCCGCTACGCTGCTCCTCGGGCAGCTTGAGCATGCGGGTGAACATGGTTGGCACCCACTGGCTGTGGGTGACGCGATGGGATTCGATGGCCTTCAGCACCCCCACTTCGTCGAAGCGCTGCATCATGACCACCGTGCCGCCGAGGGCTTGGGCGGCGGTGCAGAAGCCGATTGGCGCGGAGTGGTACAGCGGCGCGGGAGAAAGATAGATGGTGTTCTCGTCGAATCCCCAGAGGCCACCTTGCAAGGCGCCCACCGCGCCGACATCTTCGTGGATCTTGTTCGGCGGCAGCGGCCGGTAGATGCCCTTGGGCCGTCCGGTGGTGCCGGAGCTGTAGAGCATGAACGAGCCAGCCGGCTCATCGGCAAGGTTTTCGGGGGGCTGGCCGGCGATGGCGTCCTCGTAGGCCTCAAAGCCGTCCACGGCACCGCCCGTCGTCAGCCACGTATGGCAGTTGGGCGCGTGCGGCGGCAAGTCCCGGGCCACCTCGGCCAAGTAGTTCGACGCGATCAACGCTTGGGATTCGCTGTTGTCGATGATGTAGCCCGCCTCCTCCGCGGTGAGGTAGCGGTTCACCGTGGTCAGGTAGAGGCCGGAGCGCAGCGCCGCCCAGACCACCTCGAAGAAGCGCAGGTTGTTCTCCATGAAGATGCAGACGTGATCGCCGTGCCGCAGCCCGCGCGCCCACAGCAGTTGCGCGAGTTGGTTGGAGCGGTCGTTCAGTTCGCCGTAGGTGACGGTCTCGCCGGTGGTGGCGTGGATGACCGCCGGTTTGTCGGGGCACTCAACCCCCCATTTGCCTGGATACATGGCGCAGTCCTTCTCGATGTGTTGGGTTATGCCGGTGTTTGCGGGCGCTTGTCAGTCAGCCGGTCCCTGCTCAGCGTCGTGAGGATGACCGCAATAGCCGTCAAGCGGAGGGTTCCGTATTGAGCCGGGCGCACTCGGCGGCAAAGGCGATGGCCGCTTCGTCGCCGCCAATCGTCAGCCCCGTGAGACCGGCGTCCTCCCAGGCCCGGAAGCGCTGGCGAATGCGCGCCTTGGGACCGACCAGCGCCCCCTGGTCAACGAACTCGTCCGGCACGGCCGCCGTCGCCTCGTCCTTGCGCTTGGCTAGGTAGAGCTCTTGAATCCGCTCCGCCGCCTCGCCAAAGCCGCGCCGGACCATCATTTCCTTGTGGAAGTTCTTGTTGCGATGCCCCATGCCGCCGACGTACAGGGCGACGTTGGGCTTGAGCCGGTTGAGCGCCGCCTGCACGGCGTCGCTGGAATCCTCGGTGATCATTACCTGGGTGCCCGCTTGGGCTTCAAAGTCCGCCCGGCTCTTGCCCGCCTTGGCCAGCCCTTCATCGATCCAGTCTTGATACAGGTGGGCGGATTCAGGCACGTAGCCCAAGGGCAGCCAACCGTCCGCAATCTCAGCGGTCAGGCGCACCGTGGAGGCCATGCCGGTGCCAAGCCAGATGGGGATGTCCGGGTTCATGTGCAGGATCGACTTCAGCGGCTTGCCCACGCCCATCGCGCCTTCCCCTTCAAAGGGCAGGCGGATTTCCTTGCCGTCATGGGTCACCGGTTCTTCGCGGGCCCAGATTTTCTTCATGATGGCGACGTAGTCCTTCAAGCGGTAGTAGGGCCGGCCCCAAGGCTGCCCGTACCAGCCCTCCACGATTTGCGGACCGGATACGCCGATGCCGCAAATCACCCGGCTGTGGCCGCGAGTGCCGCCGGCCAACTGATCCAGGGTGGCCATGGCCATGGCGGCGTTGGCCGGGGTGCGTCCGGCGAGTTGAATGACCGCCGTGCCCAAGCGGATGCGCTCGGTGTGCGCGGCGATGAAGGCCAGCGGCGTGATGGCGTCGGAGCCATAGGCCTCGGCGGTCCAGACCGAGTCGTAGCCCAGCCGTTCGGCGAGTTGCACCTTCTTGATGGGCAGCGCAAGGCCCGCCCCGGAATAGCCGAGCATGAGTCCG
The DNA here is from genome assembly GCA_022827905.1 of Pseudomonadales bacterium. GTDB lineage: Bacteria > Pseudomonadota > Gammaproteobacteria > Pseudomonadales > Azotimanducaceae > Azophilus. The sequence goes on from JAJEIQ010000080.1 coordinate 12,213, forward strand.
AGTTTCATCAATCCTCCCTAGTTGTTCCGATCGCGGGGTGGCGCGCTATCTTCTCAAATGCCGTCGCCGTTTTGAATTGCCTCCCTGCCGTCCTCATCGGCCTTCCTCGCTGCGGGTTCACTCGCCATGATGCTGATTGTACAGTGGCCTTTACAACGCCATTTTTCCCATCTAATCTTGGCCTCGGCTTCGATCCCCATGCGGGGACGGAGACCGCTGGTGCGCCCTTGGGCGGCGCCGGCACCGCTGAACAAGCGCCAGGACTTGATCCGCTTTGGAGGACAGGTACCCATGGAATTCGACGGCAACAGCCATTCGCTCGCAGTCTTGGCGCAGTTGTGCGCCCGTGTTGCGAAGCCTCCGTGTTCAGGTTCCCGGCTTCAGGTTCCAGACACTTCCCGGAGGAAGCCATGAACACCCTTGACTTTGCGCGGCGCAAGGCCGCTCGAGAGCCCATTTCCATGGTCACCTGCTACGACTTTTGGTCAGCCCAGGTTCTAAACCTAACCGACGTGGATTGCCTGCTGGTGGGCGACAGCCTCGCCATGGTGATGCACGGCTTCGACAGCACCGTGCAGGCTACGGTGGAGATGATGGCGCTGCATGCCGCCGCGGTGCGGCGAGGCGCGCCAGACAAGTACATCGTCGGCGACATGCCCTTCCTGTCCATGCGCAAGGGCCACGGCTTTGCCATGGACTCGGTGCAGGCGCTCATGCAGACCGGCGTCAACGCCATCAAGGTGGAGGGCGAGGCGGGCCAGTCGGAGTTGACGGCCCACATCGTCGAATCCGGCGTGCCGGTGATGGGGCACCTGGGCCTGACGCCACAGTCCGTGCAGGCCTTCGGCGGGCACAGGGTGCAGGGCCGCAACGAAGGCCAAGCCGGACGGATACTCGACTCGGCCCGCGAGTTGGAGGCGGCCGGCTGCTTTGCGCTGGTGCTCGAATGCGTCCCCCGGCAGCTCGCCCGGCGCATCACCGAGGAGCTTGCCATTCCCACCATCGGCATCGGCGCCGGGCCCGAAACCGATGGCCAAGTGCTGGTGCTGCAGGACATGCTGGGCATGAATCCGGAATTCAAGCCGCGCTTTTTGCGTCATTACGCCGATGGGCGTGGGCTGATTCACGACGCCGTTGACCGCTTCGCCGAAGACACTCGAAGCGGCGCCTTCCCCGCCACCGCCGAGTCCTATGGATGACGGCCATTCCTTGCCCTGAACCAAGGGATTCACGTGAACGTTCTGCGCGGCATCGATGAATGGCGGCGGTTTCGCGCCGCGCTCACCGGCAGCCTTGGCTTCGTGCCCACCTTGGGCGGATTGCATGAGGGCCATGCCGCGCTAATTCAGCGGGCCGCCGCCGACAACGACTTGGCCGTGGTAAGCCTCTTCCTGAATCCGACCCAGTTCAATGACCCGGGGGACCTGGCGAGCTATCCGGCCAGCCTCGAAGATGACTTGGCCCACGCCGAAGCGCAGGGTGCCGGTGCCGTGCTGGCCCCGGACCGGGAGGCGATCTACGCCGATGGCTTTCGCTATAAGGTGGAGGAAGCGCCGCTCAGTGGCGAACTCTGCGGTGCCCATCGGCCAGGGCACTTCAGCGGTGTCCTGACCGTGGTGCTCAAGCTCTTGAACCTCGTCAAGCCCGACCGTGCCTATTTTGGCGAAAAGGACTACCAACAGCTTGAACTCATCCGCGGCATGGCGGAGGCCTTCTTCATCGACTCCGAGATCGTGGCTTGCCCCACGGTTCGGGACGCCGATGGCCTCGCGTTGAGTTCGCGCAACGCCCGGCTCGACGCCGCGGGCCGGGCGTTGGCGCCTCGGCTGCGCGAGGCGTTGGCCTGCCCCGGCTCCGATGGCCAAGTGGCCGATGCCCTTTCCCGCTTGGGTTTTGACGTGGACTATGTGGCCACCCGCTTTGGCCGGCGGCTGGCGGCGGCGAGCATCCCCACTCGTTCCCCCGAAGGGAGTGTGCGCCTGATTGACAACATCCCGCTGGAGCGCGTCCGCTCTGCCAGCGATGCGTCCGGAGGCGACCCATCATGATCATGGCCCTCGACGTCGGCAACAGCCAGATCTATTGCGGCGTCTTCGATGACGGCGAACTGGTGGTGCAGTTTCGCCGCACGTCCACCGTCAAGGGCTCGTCCGACGAACTCGGCGTCTTCCTGCGGGCGGCGCTGCGGGAAAACGGCATCGACCCCAACCACGTCGCCGAGATCACGGCCTGTTCGGTGGTGCCGGACATCAACTACTCCCTGCGCGCCTGCTGTCAGAAGTACTTCAACATCGAGCCCCTGATCCTGCGTCCGGGCATCAAGACCGGCCTGAAAATCGGCTACAAGGACCCCAAGGAGGTCGGCGCTGACCGCATCGCCGACGCCATGGGCGCAATCAAGCTGTTTCCGGATCGCAACCTGATCGTCATCGACTTCGGCACCGCCACCACCGTGTGCGCCATCACCCGCAGCCGGGAGTTTCTCGGCGGCAACATCGTGCCCGGTCTGCGGCTGGCCATGGACGCCTTGGAATCCAAGACCGCGCAACTGCCCTCGGTGGAGATCAAGCCGGTGCGCTCGTCGATCGGCCGCACCACCGTGGAGAGCATTCAAAGCGGCCTCTACTGGAGCAACGTCGGCATGGTGAAGGAACTCGTGGAGCGGATCAGCGATGAGGTGTTCCGCGATGACCGCCCGCTCGTCATTGCCACCGGCGGCTTCTGCCACCTGTTCAATCGCGAAAAGCTGTTCGACCGAGTCGCGCCCGACTTGATTCTCACCGGCTTGCTCGAAGCGCTGCGGCTCAATTCCTGACCCAGGTAGCGTTAACAGGCCCTAGCCCCTACCTCTTGCATCAACCTTTCCTTATATTGCGCCGATGAACTAGAGGTTGGGGTCTGCGCCGCCCCAATTCACATTCATTGCCGGAGGCTTTCGTGCCGGACGCGCCGCGACAGGACTTCTCCATCCGCCAAGACACGGGTATGACCTACAGCGGGGCATTGTCCTTTCTGCGCTGCAGGTACACTCGGGACATCGAAGGGGCGGACATCGTGGTCTCCGGGCTGCCCTTCGACTGCGCCACCACCTTCCGCCCCGGCGCCCGCTTCGGGCCGGCGGCCATCCGCGCCGCCAGCGTTCAGCTCGCCGAGATCACCGAGCGGGCGTTTCCCTTCGGCATCGATCCGTTTACCAGGCTCGGGGTGGCCGACTACGGCGACTGCGAGCTCGATTCCGGCTATCCGCAGCGGGCGGCGGCGGTGATCGAGAGCCATGCCCGTACCATCCTAGCGGCGGGCGCAACCATGCTGACCTTCGGCGGCGACCATTTCGTGACCTATCCGCTGCTGCGCGCCCACGCGGAAAAGCACGGCCCGTTGGCGCTGATTCACTTCGACGCCCATGTGGACACCTGGGAGGACGATGGCGAACGCCTGGATCACGGCTCCATGTTTCTGCGCGCCAAGCGCGAGGGGCTGATCGACGTGGCGCATTCCGTGCAGATCGGCATCCGCGCATACAGCGAAAGCGACCACGGCTTCACCATACTGGACGCACCCTGGGTGCATGAGCACGGGCCTGGGGCAGCGCTCAGGGAGACTCTGGGGGTAGTTGGCGAGCGCAAGGCCTATCTCACGTTCGACATCGACTGCTTGGACCCGGCCTTCGCCCCGGGCACCGGAACGCCGGTGGCCGGCGGCCTGTCGTCCGCCCAGGCGCTCGCCATTGTACGCGGGCTCGGGCCCCTCGACATCGTTGGCATGGATGTGGTGGAAGTGGCGCCCGCCTACGATCACGCCGAAATCACGGCCATTGCCGCCGCCACTCTCGCCCATGACTTCATCGGCCTACAGGCGCTCAAACAGGCCGAGGCGTCGAAGACGCGGACCGCATCGAGCGGTGGCAAACCAAGGCACTGATGCCATGCACCTTGGTCTGACGCCCTGGAACTTCAACGACCGTTCGGCCGAGTCCCTGGCCCGGCAGGCGCAGTTTGGCGAGTCCTTGGGCTACGAATCGTTCTGGCTGCCGGAAAGCCACTTCACGGCGGGCGCCCTCCCGGACCCGCTCATGCTGCTGGCCGCGGTCGCCGCCAGCACCGAGACGATTCAGCTCGGCACCACTTCCTATCTGCTACCAATGCGCAATCCACTCCTGGCGGCGGAGCAAGTGGCGGTGCTCGACCAACTCTCCGCTGGGCGGGTGGTGCTCGGCGTCGGACGCGGCTTCGCGCCGGCCATGCTGCGGGCCTTCGACGTGGCGCCGCGGGAGAAACGGGCGCGTTTCGAGGCCAACTTGGACGTGATGATGCGAGCTTGGGCCGGGGAACCCATCGCCGTGGAGGGCGCCGATGAGCCGCTGCGGCTCGATCCGTTGCCCGTTCAACAACCCCACCCGGCGGTCTGGGTGGCCGCATTCGGGCCGAAGGCTCTGGCTCAAGCGGGACGCTTGGGCTTGCCGTACTTGGCGTCGCCGATGGAAACGCTGGGCAGCCTGCAGGCCAATTTCGAGGCCCACGGACGGGCGGCAGTCGAAGCCGGGCACGGCGAATTGACCGTTCGTCCCATCATGCGCACGGTTTTCATCGGCCACAGCCGCCGGGAGACCGAGGCGATTCGGCAAAGCCTGGCCGATGGCGGCCGACCGGGGCGCGACGACGGCGCCAGTGTGGACGACTGGGCGTTGGTCGGCGATCGGGGCCATGTGGCGGCGAAATTCGATGAGTACCGGGAGGTGCTCGGCGCCACGCACATCGTCGTCACCCGCCTGCGGATCGGCGGCGTTGCCGAGCAACGGCTGATGAGGTCCATCGCCGATGTCCTTGAACTGTTCTAACCGATCGAGAGGACCACAATGAGCTTCACTGTCCTTTATCCGTTCTTCCGCTGGAGCCACAACCGCGACGTGGAGATCGCCAGCATGGGCGAAACCGGGTGCGCCGAATTCAGCGCCACTTTCGAGGAGGTGAGCGCCGCGCAGTGGGCGGCCTGCGACGCCATCGTCACGGTGGCCGACCTGCCGGAGGGCTGCCGCGCCCAGTTGCGCCAATGCCGCATCGTGGTCACCCCCAAGGTTGGCTTCGACGACTTCGACCTCGCCGCTTGGGCCGAACTCGGCATCCCGCTGTGCAACGTGCCCGACTACGGCACCTTGGAGGTTGCCGACCACGCCATGGCGCTGATGCTGTCGCTGATGAAGGCCATCACCTTCCACACCCGGGAACTCAAGGCGAATCCTCAAGAGCACTGGCGTCCGGCTCTCAACCCTTATGGGCGGCGGCTGTCCGCGTGCACGTTTGGCGTTGTTGGATTGGGCCGCATCGGCACCGCCGCGGCGCTGCGGGCCAAGGCCTTCGGCATGGACGTGGTGTTTTATGACCCCTACCTCAGCAACGGCATTGACCTCGCCATCGGCGTGCGGCGGGTGCATGCCTTGGATGAGCTGTTTGCGCCAGCGATGTGGTGAGCCTCCATGCGCCGCTGTCACCGGAAACCGAGCGGATGATCGATGCCGAAGTGCTGGCTGCCAGTAAGCCGGGCCTGATTCTAATCAACACGGCGCGGGGGCCAATCGTCGATCTCGACGCCTTGACGGATGCCCTGCGCAACGGCCAGGTGCAGGCTGCCGGCCTCGACGTGTTGCCGACGGAGCCGGCCGACCCGGAACATCCGCTCATCAAGGCTTGGGCCAACAACGAGGAGTGGGTGGACCACCGCCTGCTGATCACGCCCCACTCCGCCTTCTTCACCCCGGAGTCAGCCTACGACATGCGCTTCAAGGGCGGCGAAATCGCACTGACCTATCTAGCGGGCGGGCGGCTGCAGAACTGCGTCAACCAACATCTGCTCGACGGGCTAAATTAGTCCGGCGAGGCTGTCCATGGCGGATCCCAACTTCGAAAAGCGGCGCCAGCGGGTCTACCTGATTCTCTCGGGCGTATTCCTCGGCACCTTGGCGCTGTTGAACGTGCTCGGCATCAGCCGCTTCCTGGACCTGTCCTTCGAGCTGTTTGGCATCAACATTCCGATGGTGGTGGCCATCGGCGTGCTCCCCTATCCGATCACCTTTCTATGCACGGACCTGATCAGCGAGCTGTTCGGCGAGAAGAAGGCGCGGGACATGGTTTGGGTGGGCCTGCTGCTCAACGGCTGGGTGGTGTTCCTGCTTTGGCTCGGCGGCGTGCTGCCCGGCTTCGAGCCGATGGACCCCGCCACCGGGCTGCCGCAAACCGACGCCGCCGGGCGGCTGCCGGTCTTCTTTGAGGTGCGCCAGCTCGCCTTCGGCGCAGTGGCGGCCTCAATGATCGCCTACTTGGCGGCCCAATTCTGCGACGTGCGCCTGTTTCATTTTTGGAAGAGGCTCACCGGTGGACGCCACCTGTGGCTGCGCAACAACGCCTCCACGATGACCAGCCAGATGGTGGACACCTCCGCGGTGATCCTCATCACCCACTTCTACGCCCATGCGCTGCCGATTGACGAAGCGGCACCCTTGGCGCCCCAGTTGCTGACGTTCATCCTCTCCGGATACGTCTTCAAGCTGCTGGTTGCGGCCGTCGATACCGGCCCGGTGTACTTGCTGGTCCGCTGGTTGCGGCCCTACCTCGGCCTAACGGGCACCGAGGAGGCAACTGAGTGAACTAGTGCTCCACTTGGCCGAGATTGGCGTGCAGCACCGCGCCGTTGATGACCGGGTTTTCCGCCGCCCAAAGCAGGGTGTCGGAAATTTCCGAGGGTTCGATGAGCCGGCCGTAGGCGGACAGGCCGCGCACGGCGTCCATTGCCTCGTCCGGCACGTGGGCGCGCAGCATCTCCGTGTCCGTGAAGCCGGGGCAGATGCAGGCGGTGTGGATGCCCTGCCCGGCCAAGTCCTGGCAGGTCGCCCGCATCATGCCGATCAGGGCGTGCTTGGTGACCACGTAGGAATAGCTGTTCGGCACCGCCTTCTCCGCCAGCGTCGAGCCCACGTAGAGTATCGACGAACCGCTTGGCATGCGGGGAATGACGAAGCGGTTCAGGGTGTTGGGGGCCGCAAGGTTGACTTCCACCACGGCGCGCAACTGATCGCTTGGGGTGTCGGCGGCGCTGTCGTTCAACAGCCGCGAGGCGTTGTGGATGAGCGACACCGCATCCGCGCCCGCGAGGGCCTCGCTTAGCGGTTCGCTCAAGGCGTCAAGAAAACTCGCATCCGACAGGTCCCCCGGAAGGTGATTGACCGACGGTAGGGGACAGGGGCGGCGGGAGATGTTGGTTACTGCGTAGCCAGCGGCGGCGAAGCGCCGCGCCGTGGCGAGACCGATGCCGGCACTGGCGCCGGTGATGATCAGCGTTTTCATGACGCGCTAATATATCCAAATTAAATGTTGCGGGACGGGCAGCGCCTCTGTATAGTGCGCCGTCCCGATTTCGGGGGTTCTTTAACAGGAGAGGTGCCCTGCCTAGCAGTAGCGCGGGTTAGGGCTTTTTTGCCGCGTTTTGGAGGTCGTTCGGTGCCCAACCAGCGCATCCGCATTCGCCTGAGAGCGTTTGACCACAAGCTAATCGACGTATCGACCCAAGAGATTGTCGAGACGGCGAAGCGCACCGGGGCGCAGGTTCGCGGGCCCATACCCCTGCCTACGCGGAAGGAACGATTCACCGTGCTGATTTCGCCGCATGTCAACAAGGATGCCCGCGACCAGTACGAAATCCGAACGCACAAGCGTCTCCTGGACATCATCGAACCCACCGAGAAGACCGTCGATGCGCTGATGAGGCTCGATTTGGCGGCCGGGGTTGAGGTGCAGATCAGTTTGAATTGACGAAAACGCCGCGCCGCCAACGGCCGGCGTTTTTTTACGCACCGAGGGTTGAACCCCTAGGTGCGGCAGTGCCCCTGAGGGGGCTTAGAACGCCCCTAAAGGGGCTGAAGCGCCCCAATGGGCGTATAGGGCCCCGATTGGAGGGCTGGCGAAGCAGTGCGCCTTCCGCTCAACACAGGATAAAGGAGCGGCGGGCGCCTTTTGGGCTTGAACCAGGATCGAAGCATGGCGATTGGCTTGATCGGCAAAAAATGCGGCATGACTCGGGTGTTCACCGACGAGGGCGCGTCCGTGCCCGTGACGGTGATCGAAGTCGAACCCAATCGAGTCATCCAAGTCAAGACGCCGGAAACCGATGGCTACGCCGCCGTTCAGGTCACCGCCGGCGCTGGCCGGCGCAACCGCGTCACCCGCCCCATGGCCGGCCATTTCGCCAAGGCGGGTGCCGGGCTCGGCCGGGGGCTGTGGGAGTTCCGCGTGGACAGCATCGACGAGGCCTTGGTTCCCGGTGCCGAATTCGGCGTCGAGGTCTTCGAGGCCGGACAACGGGTGGATGTGCGCGGCACGTCCAAGGGCAAGGGCTTCGCCGGCACCATCAAGCGATGGAACTTTCGTAGCCAGGACGCCAGCCACGGCAATTCCATCTCCCACCGTGCGCCCGGCTCCATCGGCCAGTGCCAAACGCCGGGGCGGGTTTTCAAAGGCAAGAAGATGGCGGGGCAGCTCGGCAACACCCGCATGACCACCCAAAACCTCGAAGTGGTGCGCGTCGACAAGGAACGCAATCTTCTGTTGGTGAAGGGCTCGGTGCCGGGGCCCGCGGGGGGCGATGTGCAAGTTCGCCCGGCCATCAAGGCGGCCGGTGCGGTCGAGGAGGCCGCATCATGAAGGTCGCGTTGCAAGCCGGCGGCAGCGTGGAGTTGTCCGAAGCGGCCTTTGGCCGCGAGTTCAACGAAGCCCTGGTGCATCAGGTGGTCAACGCCTACCAAGCCGCAGGCCGGCAGGGGTCGAGAGCCCACAAGTCGCGCTCGGAACGGCGCGGCGGTGGCCGCAAGCCTTGGCGGCAGAAGGGCACGGGACGGGCCCGGGCGGGCAGCATCCGCAGCCCCATCTGGCGCGGCGGCGGCGTCACCTTTGCGGCCAAGCCGCAGGATCATTCGCAAAAGGTCAATCGCAAGATGTATCAGGGCGCAGTGCGCTGCATTCTGTCCGAGCTAATCCGCCAAGATCGCCTCATCGCCCTCGACGCCTTCTCCATTGACGCCCCCAAGACCCGCGCCCTCCTCGACAAACTCGCCTCCCTCGACCCAAAGCCCGATGGCAAGCTGCTCATCGTTGCCGACAGCGTGGACGGCAACCTGGAACTCGCTGCCCGCAACCTGCGCGAGGTCGAGGTCCGCGACGTTGCCGCCATCGACCCGTTGAGCCTGGTGAGCTTTGATCACGTGCTCATGACCGTCGGCGCCCTGAAGAAGCTTGAGGAGGCGCTGGCGTGAACGAGGAACGCATCTACATCGTGCTCGACGAACCGCACATTTCGGAAAAGGTCACCAATCTGGGCGATTCGAGCAACCAATACGCGTTCAAGGTGGCCAAGGACGCCACCAAGGCGGAAGTCAAGGAGGCGGTGGAGCAGCTATTCGGCGTCGAGGTGCTCAACGTGACCACGCTCAACGTGCGCGGCAAGGTAAAGCGCAACCGGTACGGCACCGCCCGCAAGAAGAACTGGAAAAAGGCCTATGTTCGCATCGCTGCCGGACAGGAGCTTGACACCATGGTGACGGAGTAGGGCCGTGGCAGTCGTCAAGGCAAAACCAACTTCCCCGGGCCGGCGCTTCGTCGTCAAGGTGGTCAATCCGGATCTGCACAAGGGCACGCCGCATAAGCCTTTGCTCAAGGGTTTGAGCAAATCCGGGGGACGCAACAACCACGGCCGCATCACCACCAGGCACCGGGGCGGCGGACACAAGCGCCACTATCGAATCATCGATTTCAAGCGCAACAAGGACGGTGTCCCAGCCCGGGTCGAGCGTCTTGAGTACGACCCCAACCGCACCGCCAACCTGGCCCTGCTCAAGTATGCGGACGGTGAACGGCGCTACATCATCGCGCCCAGGGGGCTGCGGGCCAATGATCCCGTCATGAGCGGCAGCAGTGCCCCCATTCGTCCGGGCAACGCCATGGCCTTGCGCAGCATTCCGGTCGGCAGCGTGGTGCACTGCATTGAACTCAAGCCCGGCAAGGGGGCGCAGCTCGCCCGCAGCGCCGGCACCTCCGCGCAGCTCGTTGCCCGGGAAGGCAGCTACGCCACCTTGCGCCTGCGCTCGGGGGAGATGCGCCGGGTGCTCGCCGAATGCCGCGCCACGGTTGGCGAAGTGGGCAACAGCGAGCACAACCTGCGCTCCCTCGGCAAGGCCGGGGCCAAGCGCTGGCGCGGGGTGCGGCCCACCGTGCGCGGCGTGGCCATGAATCCGGTGGACCATCCCCACGGTGGCGGCGAGGGCAAGTCCTCGGGTGGCCGACATCCGGTGTCGCCTTGGGGCGTGCCCACCAAGGGACATAAAACGCGCAGCAACAAGCGCACCGACGGGCTCATCGTGCGCCGCCGGAGCAGGAGGTAAGGCCATGCCAAGATCGGTGCGCAAGGGTCCCTTCGTCGATCTTCACCTCATGAAGAAGGTGGACCAGGCCGTGCAGAGCGGCAGCAAGCGGCCCATCAAGACCTGGTCGCGCCGCTCCATGATCCTGCCGGACATGGTGGGGCTGACCATCGCCGTGCACAACGGGCGCCAGCACGTGCCGATCTTCGTCAGCGAAGAGATGGTCGGCCACAAGCTTGGCGAATTCGCGCCGACGCGAACCTACCGGGGCCACGCTGCGGACCGCAAGGCACGCCGGTAGCGGCTGGCCCAGAGCAGGAAAATCATGGAACGCAAACCGGAACAACGCGGTCAGGACAGGAAGGACGAGCGCCCATGATGGTTTCCGCCACCGCCAGACGGCTCGCCATTTCGCCGCAGAAGGCCCGCTTGGTCGCCGATCAAGTGCGCGGGCAGCCTTTGGATCAGGCGCTGGGCTTCCTGAGCTTCAGCCCGTCCAAGGCGGCGGGGCTGGTGCGCAAGGTGGTGGAGTCGGCGATCGCCAATGCGGAAAACAACGAGGGCGCGGATGTGGATGAACTCTGGGTTTCGGAAATCCAAGTCAACGAAGGCACCACCTTGAAGCGGATCAAGCCGCGCGCCAAGGGCCGGGCGGACCGCATCTTCAAGCGCACCAGCCACATCACCGTGACCCTGTCGGACGAGTAGCAAGATGGGCCAGAAAGTACATCCCACCGGAATCCGCCTTGGCGTGGTCAAGTCGCACAAGTCCATCTGGTATGCGGACAAGCAGCAGTACTCGGAGTACCTGCTCAAGGATCTGGAAGTGCGCGAGTACCTGCGCAAGCGCCTGTCCCAGGCATCGGTCAGCGGCATCGAAATCAAGCGCTCGGCGCAGACCGCACGGATCACCATCCGCACCGCCCGCCCGGGCATCGTCATCGGCAAGAAGGGCGAGGACGTCGAGCGCTTGCGGGTGGACCTGACGAAGATGATGGGGTTGCAGTCGGTGCATGTCATCATCGAGGAGATTCGCAAGCCAGAGATCGACGCTCTGCTGGTGGCGCAGAACGTGGCGCAGCAGTTGGAACGGCGGGTGCAGTTTCGGCGCGCCATGCGCCGGGTCATCCAAAACGCGATGCGGTTGGGCGCCGAAGGCATCAAGGTGCGGGTGGCCGGCCGCTTGGGCGGTGCCGAGATCGCCCGCTCGGAGGTGTACCACGAAGGGCGGGTGCCCTTGCACACCCTGCGTGCCGATATCGACTACGCGACTTGGGAGGCGCAGACCACCTACGGGGTGCTGGGCATCAAGGTGTGGGTGTTCAAGGGTGAAATCCTGGGTCCGGAAGAAGCGGAGGCGGCCGCTGGCTAGAGGTCCGGGCCGCGGCTCCGAGAGGCAGCAAGGAAAGAGCGGCAGGACAAACGTTGGCAAGAAGAGTTGAACAGCCATGCTACAACCGAAACGAACGAAATTTCGAAAGCAGCACAAGGGCCGCAACCGTGGCCTGTCGCACCGGGGCAGCTCGGTGAGCTTCGGCGAATTCGGCCTCAAGGCGACCAGCCGAGGGCGATTGACGGCGCGCCAAATCGAGGCGGCGCGGCGGGCCATGACGCGCCACGTGCGCCGTGGCGCCAAGATCTGGATTCGCGCCTTCCCGGACAAGCCGATCACCAAAAAGCCGCTTGAGGTGCGCCAGGGCAAGGGCAAGGGCAGCGTCGAGTACTGGGTTGCCCAAGTGCAGCCGGGGCGCATCCTGTACGAGATTGAAGGTGTGCCGGAAGAGGTGGCGCGGCGGGCCTTTGAATTGGCCAGCGCCAAGTTGCCATTCTCCACGGCTTTCGCCAAACGGACCGTCGCCGCCTAGCCCGGCATGGAAGCCCACGGACAGATCAAGGTCAGTTAAGGCAATGGACGCAGCGGACTTAAGGGAAATGGCGCCGGATGAGCTCAAGGGCGAGCTGCTGCGCTTGCGCAAGGAGCACTTCAACCTGCGCATGCAGCGGGCCAGCGGCCAGTTGGGCCAAACCCATCTGGTGCAGGAGACCCGGCGCGACATCGCCCGGGTGAAGACCATCATGCGGGAGAAGGCGCCCGCGGAGCAGGCGTCCGCGGAAGAGGCGTCCGGGGAGAAGGCGAATGACTAAGCCGATCAAGGCCGGCCGGCGTACCGTGTCCGGGGTCGTCACCAGCGACCGCATGGACAAGACCCTCACCGTGCTGGTGGAACGGAAGGTGCAGCATCCGGTGTACAGCAAGATCATTCGGCGCTCAACCCGGCTGCATGCCCATGACGAGAGGAACGAGGGCCGCGTCGGCGACACGGTCACCGTCGAGGAGTGCCGTCCCATTTCCAAGACCAAGTCCTGGCGGCTGAAGTCCGTCGATCAACGCGCTGCGGTCGCTTAATCGGTTGAACGCCCATGATTCAAGCACAAACCATGTTGGCCATAGCCGACAACAGCGGCGCGCGGCGGGTGCAGTGCATCAAGGTGCTTGGTGGCTCCCATCGCCGCTACGCCGGCATCGGCGACATCATCAAGGTGGCGGTCAAGGAGGCCATACCCCGGGGCCGGGTGCGCAAGGGGCAGGTCATGAACGCAGTGGTGGTGCGCACCCGCAAAGGCGTTCGGCGGCCGGATGGCTCGCTGATCCGCTTCGATGAGAACGCTGCGGTGCTGCTCAATCAACAAAATCAGCCGGTGGGAACGCGCATCTTCGGCCCCGTGACCCGGGAACTGCGCACCGAGCACTTCATGCGCATCGTCTCGTTGGCCCCCGAGGTCCTCTAGGTGCGGCGCTTGGACAGTTTGATGAACAAGATAAGAAAAGACGACGAAGTCATCGTGATTGCCGGACGCGACCGCGGACGGCGCGGCGAAGTGCTCGAGGTGCGCCGCGACGGCCGTCTCATCGTGTCGGGCGTCAACTTGTTGAAGAAGCATCAGCGAGGCGACCCGAATCGCGGCCAGCAAGGCGGCATCGTCGAGCGCGAAGGCCCGATCGACGCCTCCAACGTCGCTATCTGGAATGACGCCGAGCAACGCGCCGACCGGGTGGGCTTTCGCATCGAGAACGACGGCGGAAACATGGAAAAGGTCCGCTACTTCAAGTCAACTGGCGAAGTTTTGGAAAGCTGAAATGAGCGGTTTTCTGGCAGACTACCGGGATCGGATCCGCCCCGCCCTCAAGGAGGAGTTGGGGCTGGCCAGCATCATGCAGGTGCCACGGCTTGAGAAGGTGACCCTGAACATGGGGGTAGGCGAGGCCGTGGGCGACCGCAAGATCATGGAGGCGGCCGTCGCCGACCTGACGGCCATATCCGGCCAAAAGCCCATCATCACCAAGGCGCGTAAGTCCGAGGCGGGCTTCAAGATTCGGGAAGGCTATCCGGTCGGCTGCAAGGTGACGCTCCGCCGCCGGCGCATGTACGAGTTCCTCGAGCGGTTGGTGGGCGTGGCCATTCCGCGCATTCGCGACTTTCGCGGGTTGAATCCCAAGTCGTTCGACGGGCGGGGCAATTTCTCCCTGGGCATCGTGGAGCAGATCGTGTTTGCTGAAATCGACTACGACAAGATCGACAAGATTCGCGGTCTTGACATCACGGTGACCACCACCGCCGCCACCGACGCGCAGGCTTTGGCCCTGCTGCGGCAGTTCAACTTCCCGTTCCGGCAGCCAGCGGCTTAAGGCCGAGCGGCGTTCCCATCAACTAGGCATCAGCACAGCGGATCAAGACCATGGCAAAGGCATCGATGATTGAGCGGGAAAGGAAGCGCGCCAAGGTGGCCGCCCGCTACCAGGCCAAGCGCGCCGAACTCAAGGCCATCATCAACAATCGGAACCTATCCGATGACGAGCATTGGGAGGCGCAGCTCAAGCTGCAGAAGCTGCCGCGCGACGCTTCGCCCGTGCGCCGCCAACGCCGGTGCGGCCTGACGGGCCGGCCCCATGGCGTGTATCGAAAGTTTGGCCTCGGGCGCAACAAGCTGCGCGAGGCGGCAATGCGCGGCGATGTGCCGGGCTTGGTCAAGGCGAGTTGGTAGGAGCGGCCCATGACCATGCAGGATCCCATCGCCGACCTCCTCACCCGGGTGCGCAACGCCCAGAGCGTCGGCCACCCGGAAGTGGCCATGCCGCACTCCAAGGCCAAGACGGCCATCTGCGAGGTGCTCGAGCAGGAAGGCTATATCGAGGGCTTCAACGTCAGTGGCGAAGGTAAGCGGGAACTGACTGTGCAGCTCAAGTATCACGCCGGGGAGCCGGTCATTGCGGAGATTCACCGGGTCAGCCGGCCGGGGCTTCGGATCTACAAGGGCCAGGCGGAACTGCCCAAGGTGCGCGGCGGATTGGGCGTCGCCATCGTCAGCACCAGCAAGGGCGTTATGACCGACCGCCGCGCGCGCCGGCTGGGCGTCGGCGGCGAAGTCCTGTGTACGGTGTTCTAGCTGATGTCTCGGATAGCCGACAACCCAGTTGCCGTGCCGGAAGGGGTGGAGGCGGCCGTCAGCGGTGCCAGCATCCGGGTGTCCGGCGCCAAGGGCTCCATGGAGATGGCGATCCATCCCTCCGTGGAGGTCGCTCAGGAAGACGGGGTGCTGCGCTTCAAGGCCCGCTCCAAGTCCAAGAACGCCAAGGCGCTGGCCGGCACCACCCGCTCCTTGGTCAACAACATGGTGCAGGGTGTCAGCGACGGCTTTGAGAAGCGGCTGCAACTGCAAGGGGTGGGCTACCGCGCGGCCGTCAGGGGAGAGAAGCTGACGCTGCAGCTCGGCTTCTCCCACCCGGTGGAGTATCAGTTGCCGAAAGGCATCACCGCTGCAACGCCCAGCCAGACGGAAATCGTCATTTCGGGCGCTGACAAGCAGCTCGTCGGCCAAGTGAGCGCGGAGATTCGCGGCTTCCGGCCGCCGGAGCCCTACAAGGGCAAGGGTGTGCGCTACCTCGGCGAGCAGGTGCGGCGCAAGGAAGCCAAGAAGAAGTAGCGGCAAGGACTAGGTGGCAGGAAAGCGGAGCGCACTGACATGATCGGTAAGAAACAGGCAAGGCTGCGCCGGGCGCGCCGGGGGCGCATGAAGATGCGCGAGCTCGGCGTCTGCCGGTTGACCGTCAACCGTTCGCCGCGCCACATCTACGCGCAAGTGCTGTCTGCCGATGGCGCCAGCGTCCTGGCCCAGGCGTCCACGCTGGACAAGAGCCTGCGCAACGGCGCCACGGGCAATGTGCAGGCCGCCGCCAAGGTGGGGGCGCTGGTTGCCGAACGAGCCCAAGCGGCGGGCGTCAGCCAGGTCGCCTTCGACCGGTCGGGGTACAAGTTCCACGGTCGCGTGAAGGCGCTCGCGGAGGCGGCGCGAGCCGGTGGATTGGAGTTTTAGCATGGCCTATACAGAGGAAATTCGCGAAGAGGGGCTGCTGGAGAAGACCGTCCGGGTGAACCGGGTGGCGAAAGCCGTCAAGGGCGGCCGGTTGTTCGGCTTTACCGCCCTGACCGTGGTGGGCGACGGCAAGGGCAAGGTCGGGTTCGGGCGCGGCAAGGCCCGGGAAGTGCCGGTGGCGATTCAAAAGGCCATGGAGGTCGCCCGCCGCAACATGGTGGACATCGAACTCAACGGATCCACCCTCTGGTACGCCGTGACGGAACGCCACGGCGCATCGAAGGTCTATATGCAGCCGGCCTCCGAAGGCACCGGCATCATCGCCGGCGGCGCCATGCGCGCCGTTTTGGAAGCGGCGGGGGTGCATAACGTGTTGGCCAAGTGCTACGGCTCGACCAATCCGGACAACGTGGTGCGGGCGACGTTCAACGCCCTGACCAACATGCGCTCCCCGGCCGCGATCGCCGAAAAGCGCGGCAAGAGCGTCGAGGAAATCAGCGCCTAGGGCGCTGTGAGTGTGCAGAGCGGACCAAGCGGACAGTGAACATGGCTGAAGACGCCGCCAAGAAAGAGGCAACGGCCAAGCCGATGATCCGGGTGACCCAGATCAAGAGCGCCGCTGGACGCCTGAAGAGGCACCAAGCCTGCGTTGCGGGCTTGGGGCTGCGCCGCATCGGCCACACCGTGGAGGTGGAGGACACCCCGGCGGTGCGCGGCATGATCAACCGGGTCAGCTACATGGTCCGGGTGGTTGGGGACAAACGAGGCGAAGCGCCCGAGCGGCGGGAAGGCGGTCGCCGGGCGCAAAAGTCGCAAAGTTCGACAACCTTTTCCCGCGATCAGTAAGGAAATTAGACGGTATGCGCATCAACGACCTGCATCCGGCGCCGGGCAGCAAGCGCGTCAAGCGGCGCCTCGGACGGGGCCCCGGCTCCGGCCGGGGCAAGACTGCGGGCCGCGGCCAGAAGGGCCAGAAGGCGCGCTCCGGAGGCGGTGTGCCGCCCGGCTTTGAGGGCGGGCAGCTACCCCTGCAGATGCGGGTGCCCAAGTTCGGCTTCCGCTCCCGGATCGGCGCGTCCACCGCCGAGGTTCGGCTGGGTGAATTGGCCCGCATCGAAGGCGATGTGGTGGACTTGGCGCAGCTTAAGGCGGCCAACCTAGTGCGCCGCGACATGAAGCGGGCGCGCATCATGCTCTCCGGGCGGGTCGAGCGCGCCCTCACCGTGCGCGGCAAGGACATTCACGTCACCCGGGGCGCCACCGCGGCCATCGAAGCGGCAGGAGGCAAGGTCGAGGCCTGAGCGCGTCCGCTGGCGGGCTCGGCAAAAGCCTAGAGAAGGATCATGGCGATTAATCCAGGACAATTGGGCGGTACGCAGGCGGGCTTGGCCGAGCTCCGCAACCGGCTGCTGTTCGTCCTCTTTGCGCTGCTGGTTTACCGCATCGGCACCCACATTCCGCTGCCCGGCATCAACCCGGACCGGCTGCGGGCGCTGTTTGAGCAAAACCAAGGCGGCATTCTGGAGCTGTTCAACATGTTCTCCGGCGGCGCCTTGGAGCGGATGAGCATCCTGGCCCTGAACGTGGTGCCCTACATCACCTCCAGCATCATCATGAACCTGATGAGCATGATGTACCCGAGCCTGCAGCAACTGCGCAAGGAAGGGGAGTCGGGGCGGCGCAAAATCACTCAGTATACCCGCTACGGCACCCTGCTGATCGCCTTGGTGCAGGGCCTGTCCCTGTCCGTCACGTTGGCCAATCAAGGATTGGCCTTCTCCACCGGCTTCGCCTTCTACTTTGTGGCCACCGTCACTTTGGTGACCGGGGCGCTGTTCATGATGTGGCTGGGCGAGCAGATCACCGAACGGGGGGTCGGCAACGGCATCTCGCTGATCATCTTTTCGGGGATCGTTTCCGGCTTCCCGGGCGCTATTGGGCAGTCCTTCGAAGCGGCCCGGCAAGGCGACATCAACATCATCGCCCTGCTCGCCATCGCCCTGCTCGCCATTCTGGTGGTCGGCTTCGTGGTGTTCATCGAGCGCGGCCAGCGGCGCATCACCGTCAACTACGCCAAGCGCCAGCAGGGCCGGCGGGTCTTCCAGGGCCAAGCCAGTCATTTGCCGCTGAAGATCAACATGGCCGGGGTCATACCTGCCATTTTTGCATCCAGCCTGTTGCTTGCGCCCGCCTCCGTCGCCCAGTGGTTCGGCCAAGGGCCGGGGCTCGGGTGGCTGCAGCAGGTGGCCCTGGTGCTCTCGCCGGGGCAGCCGCTCTACATTCTGATGTTTGCCGGCGGCATCATCTTTTTCAGCTTTTTCTACACGGCGATTCAATTCGACCCGAAGGACATGGCGGACAACCTGAAGCGCCAGGGGGCCTATGTGCCCGGCATCCGGCCGGGCCAGCAAACGGCGCGCTACATCGATGACGTGGTCACCCGCCTCACCGTGTTCGGCTCCCTGTACGTTACGTTGGTCTGCCTGCTGCCGGAGTTCATGGTGGTGGCCTCCAACGTCACCTTTCAACTCGGCGGCACCGCCTTGCTGATCGTCGTGGTGGTGGCGATGGATTTCATGTCCCAGGTGCAGGCGCACCTGATGTCGAGCCAGTACGCCAAGCTCATGGAGAAATCAAATCTTAAAGGCTATGGGCGGCGGCGTTAGCCTCCCTGCGGCCAAGGAAGCGTGAAATGAAAGTTAGAGCATCAGTGAAGAAAATCTGCCGCAACTGCAAGATCGTGCGGCGCAAAGGCGTCGTGCGGGTGATCTGCAGCGCCGAGCCGCGGCACAAGCAAAGGCAAGGCTAAGGCTAAGGCCAAACTACCAAGACGCAATGGAAGGAACATCATGGCCCGGATAGCTGGGGTCAACATCCCCGACAACAAACACGCCGGCGTATCGCTCACCTACATCTTCGGCGTGGGACGCACCACTGCGGCCCGGCTTTGCGATGCGGCCGGGGTCAACCCGGAGGAGCGGATTCAGGACCTGTCCGAAGCGGACCTCGACGCCCTGCGCTCCGAAGTCGCCAAGATGCCCATCGAGGGCGATCTGCGGCGTGAGGTGAACATGAACATCAAACGCCTGATGGACCTTGGATGCTACCGGGGCATGCGCCATCGGCGCGGGCTGCCGGTGAACGGACAGCGCACCCGCACCAACGCGCGCACCCGCAAGGGCCCCCGGCGGCCCATTCGCAAGTAACCGAAGCAGGCAGCGATCATGGCTGAGCGAAAGAAAACCAAACGCATCGTGACCGACGGCGTGGCGCATATCCACGCCTCGTTCAACAACACCATCATCACCATCGCCGACCGGCAGGGCAACGCCCTGTGCTGGACCACGGCCGGCGGCTCGGGGTTCCGGGGTTCGCGCAAAAGCACGCCGTTTGCCGCCCAGGTGGCTGCCGAGCGGGTCTGCGCCATGGCCACGGACATGGGCATGAAGAGCGTTGACGTGTTGGTCAAGGGACCAGGGCCGGGACGGGAATCCGCCGTGCGGGCGCTGAATGCTGCGGGGCTGCGCATCAACAGCATCGCCGACGTCACCCCGATTCCGCACAACGGCTGCCGGCCGCGCAAGCGGCGGCGCGGCTAGGAAGCCACCAGGGCAGGCGTGGCTAGGAAGCCGCCCAGGCAGGCGCGGCTGAGAACGCACAAGAGGAAAGCATGGCTCGATACACAGGACCGAAACTGAAGCTGTCCCGCCGGGAGGGCACCGACCTCTTTCTGAAGAGCGGCGTGCGCCCGATCGATTCCAAAGCCAAGATCGATCAACCGCCGGGCGAACATGGCGTGCGCCGTGGGCGGCCCTCGGACTACGCCGTGCAGTTGCGCGAGAAGCAGAAGGTGCGCCGGCTCTACGGGGTGCTCGAAAGGCAGTTCCGCAACTACTACAAGCGGGCCGACCGGCAGCGGGGCGCCACCGGCGAAAACCTCCTGCGCCTGCTTGAAGGCCGCCTCGACAACGTGGTGTACCGCATGGGCTTCGGCTCGACTCGGGCGGAGGCGCGCCAACTGGTTTCGCACAAGGGGGTCACGGTCAACGGCAAGGGCGTCAACATTCCGTCCTATCAGGTCGGCGCCGGGGACGTTATCGGACTCACGGACAAGGCCAGCAAGCAACTGAGAGTTCAAGCCGCGCTGCAGATCGCTGCCCAACGGGCGCCGGTCGATTGGGTGGACACCGAAGCGGACCTCGAAAGCGGCAAAATTGAGGGCATCTACCGGCGTGCGCCCGACCGCAGCGAGTTGCCGAGCGAAATCAACGAGAACCTCATTGTGGAGTTGTACTCCAAGTAACGCGAAGCTGTGCAATGCGCCCCTGAAGACGGGGCGCCAGCCCAACCAAGCCGTCGCAGGAAACCGGAGAAAATCATGGCATCATCATCGACACATTCACTGCTTGAGTTGCCCACCGCCAAAAAGCTGGAGATTCAGCAGATCAGCCCAACTCGGGCGAAGATCAGCATCGAACCCTATGAGCGGGGCTTTGGGCACACCATCGGCAACACCTATCGCCGCATTCTGCTGTCCTCCATGCCCGGCGCGGCGATCACCGAAGTGGAGATCGACAACGTCCAGCATGAGTACGAGACCATGGAGGGGGTGCGCGAGGACGTGATCAACATTCTGTTGAACCTCAAGGGCGTCGCCATCGTGCTGCACGATTCGGATCACGCGACAATCACCCTGTCGCGCAGCGGCGAGGGTGAGACCACGGAGGTTCGGGCCGCCGACTTCACCTTGGGTCAAGATGTCGAGATCATCAATCAGGACCACCTCATCTGCACCCTGAACAACAAGGGCGCCATTCGCATGGAGGCCAGGGTCACCCGCGGCCGCGGCTACGTGCCTGCCGACAGCCGTGAGGAGGAAGAGGAGGAAGAGGAGTCACGGCCCATCGGCGTGCTGCGCCTGGACGCCACCTACAGCCCGATACGTCGCGTGGCGTACAGCGTCGAGAGCGCCCGGGTCGAGCAGCGGACCGACCTCGACAAGCTGATTTTGGACATCGAGACCAACGGCACCATCGGCCCGGAGGAGTGCATGCGGGAAGCGGAGCGCATCCTCCACGAACAAGCCGTGTTCGCCGACAGCCGCGCCGCCGAACCGGCCGTGGCCACACCCAACCGGCAGATCGACTCGGTGCTGCTGCGTCCAGTGGATGACCTCGAACTCACCGTGCGCTCGGCCAATTGCCTCAAGGCGGAGAACATCAACTACATTGGCGACCTCGTGCAGCGCACCGAGGTCGAACTGCTGAAGACGCCGAATCTGGGCAAGAAGTCGCTTACCGAGATCAAGGGCGTTCTGCAGGCGCGCGACCTCACCTTGGGCATGCGCCTGGAAAACTGGACGGTTCCCCACGGCGAGGACAAGGTCGCCTGAGGGCAGCCTCTTGACGGCGAGGAATTGAGCTATGCGTCACCGAAAAAGCGGGCGGCACCTGAATCGAACCAGCGCCCACCGCCAAGCGATGTTCCGCAACATGGCGGCCTCGTTGATCGAGCACGAGCTGATCAAGACCACCGCCGCCAAGGCCAAGGCGCTGCGCCCGGTCATTGAGCCCTTGATCACCTTGGCGAAGCGGGACACGGTCGCCAATCGGCGCTTGGCGTTCGCGCGCATTCGCAGTAATGCGGCCGTGGCCAAGCTGTTCGTGGAACTCGGGCCGCGCTACCAGGACCGGCCCGGCGGCTACACGCGCATTCTCAAGTGCGGCCGCCGTGCGGGCGACGCTGCGCCGATGGCCTACATCGAATTGGTCAGCGAGTTCGAGGAGGACCTCGACGGCGATGAGCGTCCCATCGAAGAGGAGTCCTCCGACACCGAAGCGGAACCGGAGAGCGAGGCGGAGGAAGAGGAGTTGGCCTCAGCTGGTTGAATTCGAACCCGAATTCACATAAGGAGAAGCTGGCGCTTTCTTAAGGGAAACGGAGGATCGGAAACATGCGCAACTCTCTCTGGATTGGCCTTGCCATCACGGCCTTGGTTGTGGGCTCCACGGGCTGTGACGCGCCGCAATCGCCGGCACCCACCGAGGAGGCGGGCGACCCGGAAGTTCAAGCCCCCCGCGCCGCTTCGGCGGGCCGTTCGGCAGGCCTGATCGACGATGAGCGCATCAACAACGCCGATCGCGACGAGCCGGGCGCCTGGCTGGCCCACGGGCGCACCTACGAGGAGCAGCGCTTCTCGCCGCTGACGGCCATCAATCGTGACAACGTGGCCGAGCTCGGCCTCGCTTGGCACCGGGACATGAACACCAATCGCGCCCAGGAATCGACCCCCATCGTCGTCGATGGCGTGATGTACTTCACCAGCGCCTGGAGCCGCGTGTACGCCATGGACGCGGCCACCGGCGATGAGCTTTGGTCCTATGATCCCCAAGTCCCCGGCGAATGGGCCCGCTGGGCCTGCTGCGACGTGGTCAACCGGGGCGTCGCCGTCTATCGGGGCAAAGTGTATGTCGGAAGCCTCGATGGTTACCTGATCGCCTTGGATGCGGCGACGGGCGAGTTGGTCTGGAAGAAGGATACCGTCATCGACCGGGAGCGCCGCTACACAATCACCGGCGCCCCGCGCGCCGCCAAGGGCAAGGTGTTCATCGGCAACGGCGGCGCGGAGTACGGCGTGCGCGGCTACGTCACCGCTTACGATGCGGACAGCGGAGAACAGGCCTGGCGCTTCTTCACCGTGCCCGGCGACCCCTCCCTGCCCTTCGAGCACGAGGAAATGGAGATGGCCGCCAAGACCTGGAAAGGCGGCGCATGGTGGGAGTTCGGTGGTGGCGGCACCGTGTGGAACTCCATCGTTTACGACCCCGATTTCGACCAAGTCTATCTCGGCGTCGGCAACGGCGCCCCTTGGACCCGGGTGATCCGCTCCCCCGGCGGCGGCGACAACCTGTTCCTTTCATCCATCGTCGCCCTCGATGTGGACACCGGCAAGATGAACTGGCACTACCAAACCACGCCGGGCGACAACTGGGACTACACGGCCGTGCAGGACATGGCCCTGGCCGACATGACGATCGACGGCGAAGTGCGCAAGGTGCTGCTGCAGGCGCCGAAGAACGGCTTCTTCTACGTCATCGATCGTGCCGACGGCACCCTGCTGCGGGCCCACCCATTCGCCACCGTGACCTGGGCCACCCATGTTGACTTGGAGACCGGACGGCCGGTCGAAAACCCGGACATGGACTACGGGGAGGACGGCCTCTGGGTGCTGCCCGGTCCATTGGGCGCCCATAACTGGCAGGCGATGTCAGTGGATGTGGAAGCGGGCGTTGCCTACATTCCCGCCCAGGACAATCCATTCTTCTTCAACATGCCCGATGCCCACCGGGACACCGGCGTCCTCAAACGCAATCCCAATGCGTGGAACCTCGGCGTCGAAATCGCCCGCGTGTCGCAATTGGTCGAGACCAACCTGGAAACCCAACCCAAGCCGGTTGGCTACCTGAAGGCCTTCGACCCGCTCACCGGGGAGGACAAATGGGTGGTGGAGCACCCGCACTACTGGAACGGCGGCGTTCTCGCCAGCGCCGGCGGCTTGGTGTTCCAGGGCGATGCGCTGGGCATGCTCACCGCCTACGACAAGGACACCGGCGACGCCCTGTGGCAGTTCGATACCCACACATCCATGCTGGCTCCGCCCATTACCTATGAAATCGACGGCGTCCAATACCTCACCATTCTCACCGGCAGCGGTGGCGGCGACCTGTTCGGCGGCGAGACCGTGCCGACACCGGCCTCCCTCACCTACGGCAACTCCGGCCGCTTGCTGGCTTTCACGCTCGGCGGCAGCGCCGAACTGCCGGTGCCGACGGCGGTGGACCGCAACATCCCGGAACAGACGCTGCCGGAAATCAGCGATGAGGACCTCGTCCGGGGCGAGCGCCTGTACAACACCTACTGCTCCGTGTGCCACGGCATCTTCGCCCGCTCCGGCGGCGCCATCACCGACCTGCGCCTGATCGGGGAAGGCTCCCACGCCACCTTCAACCAGGTCGTGCTTGAGGGCCTGCTGGCAGCCAACGGCATGGCCTCGTTCGCCGATTCCCTGACCGACGAGGACGTGACCCGAATCCACGCTTACGTGCGCCACCGCGCCCACGAGGACCGGCTGGTCGCCATTGGCGAAAAGGACACGCCGCGCCTAAGCTGGGTGCCTTGAGCAGGACGGCTTGGTGCGGCTTCGGCATAAGCGGTTGTGAAATCTAACAGGAGAACGAAAACATGAAACTGGCGCTCTCGCTATTGGTATGGACGCTAATCGCCCTCGGCGCGCTCTATGCGCTCGGGCCCGACACCAGCCGGGATCTCCCGCAACCCAAGCCGCCGCCCACGCATCACTAGCGCGCCTTTAGTTTTCAATCGCTGGCTAGCGCCCTGCGCGAACTGGTCGGCGCGGCCTGTTCCGCGCCTGATTAGTCTGTGAAGAATGCTGCTCGCAAATCGTCCGTTGGAAGGAACTGGCTAGCTTGCCTGTAGATTGCCGAAATCGTTCCGAGAGGCAGGGAGTTATGCATGGGCACAATCAGTATCTGCCTGTGGCCAGCTTGGGACACGCGCACCAGCTTTGCGTGGCTACCGCGCATTGATGTGACCTTGAAGCCGAAGTCCCCCAGAATGCGCACGATCTCTCGCGAGGAAAGCCGCCTCAGTCGCGGCATCAGGTTGCAGCCGACGTTGCTTCCAAGGTGATTGAAAGCCGCGGCGATGCCACAAGACCAAGCAGTGCCGGATCCTCCCCCTCCATATAGAGTTCAAGCGCTTCACGGATTTTATGCAGCGTCTCGTCAACGGAGGCCCCTTGTGTGACGACGGCAACTTCGAGGCATTCTGCCACGTAGAGTCCCTCACTCTCGGTGATGACGGCGTGGACCACCTCGCGCCGCAGCGGTGGTCGTTGGCTGACGGGATCCGGGCCTGCGGAGTGAGAGGATTCCTTGGCGGGACGGTATGTTTCGCAGATTCGATATCTACCATGGCCGGTCCGCTCGAAATACGGCCACCGGCTGGCATGGTTGCTAGGGGCGTTGACGCAACAGCGACTGACCACATGCGTCCGCACGGACTGTGCGTTTAGGTCTGGCAACGAGGCAACGATCTCTGCAGGTTTGAAGGTTCCATCCGCTCGATGCGCACAAATCCTTTGCGCCATCTGGAGCACTTGATCGTGTATGGGCATGGCAATCACCCTTTGTGTAAGTTATTGTTACACAATTATCACATTGAGCCTTGCTTGCGCAAGTGAGTGCCTTTGGCATTGTCTTGTGCCGTGACAAAACTCAAAATTGAATGCATGTGCGTGGACCCAATGTAGTGAGGTTGCTGTGACAGCCAAGGAACTGACGGAATTTTGGCAAGTTTGCGAACTCGATTCACCGCCGTACCGGCATCCTGATGACTGCTTAGCTCCTGCCCGAATTCAGCAAGGTGTGAACTGCTACGCTGACTATGTCCGTGCGTTCAAAGAAAACCGGCTTTCGAACACCGCGCTTCATTTGTCCCTTCTGCCACAGCCCTACCACGGCGACCTTGAGAATGCTGAGATCATCATTCTATTGAAGAATCCCGGTTTCCACGCATCGGATTACTTTGCGGAGGAGCAAGAGCCTGAGTTCCGGCAGTCGATAGTCAGAACCATCCGACAGGACCAGGAGATGCGATCACACATGTTCCTCGACCCCAAGTGGGCGTGGACCAGTGGTTTCACATGGTGGGAATCAAAGTTGCGGCAAGTTGCGCAACTCATAGCCAGAGACAAGTTCAAATGCGACTACTCAAAGGCCCTCGCTTACCTGTCACGAACAATTGCCTGCTTGGAACTTGTTCCCTATCACTCGCTGTCCTTCGAGGGATCGACGAAGATTGCATCAGCGAAAGCAGTCAGGAGGTTTGCTCAAGAAGTGGCAAAAGACCGAACGGTCGTCGTGACAAGGGCCGTACGGGACTGGGGCTTCGAAAACAACCCAGACGCTATTGCCTACAGCGCAGGTCAGGCACGTGGTGCGTCGCTCGGACCGAAGTCGCCCGGTGGCCGCGCCATCCTTACAGCCATACGGAATCGGAGTTTCAGGAGAGGCAAGGGTCGTGGCGTTTCGGGATGCCGCAGTCGGAAGTGATCGGAGAAAAAACGCGAAAGGAGGTCACGTTGCAGGACAGGTACGTAGGGGACATTGGCGATTTCGTGAAGTTTGCTCTGTTGAGAGCTGTATTCAAGGGGGCCAAGCTGGGCGTTGCTTGGTATCTGCACCCTGACGAATGCGCATCTAATGACGGTCGCCACACAGACTACTTGAAACGATCCTGCGAGTGGAGGTGCTTTGATAAGGACTTGTTCGATGGGCTGAACGAGATCGTGAAGACGGGCAGCCGCAGCGTCGCCGCAGTCCAAGCTTCGTCGGTGTTGCCCAAGGCGGTGTTTGCTAGCCAGCCCTTGAACATTGGTAGTATGGCGCCTGGCAGCCGTGAGTCTTGGAGGTCAGCTTGGTTCGATAGTGTTTGTAAGCGCCTTGAGAATTGCTGTGTTGTCTTCGCGGATCCCGACAACGGACTAGTTCTCGACACCAACTTCCAGCCAACTTGGAAAAGGAGCGCTAAGAGCATTCCCATGCAGGAGATAGAGCGCTTGTCGGAGGGGCGACCGATGGTCGTCTATCATCACAATACCCGCTTCAAGGGAGGGCACAAGGCTGAGATCGCCAAGTGGCAGGACGAACTGCCTGGAAGGGTCTACGCTTACTATTTTCGGCGCTGGAGTAATCGTACGTTTTTCTTTATGAACAGCGACTGTAGAACGGTGGATCGTCTTGAGGGCTTCGCCGAACTTTGGAGCAGGCATGGGGAATTGATCAAGCCACGTCCTTAAGGCTACCGCCGCGTTCCACGCGCACCTTGCGTCCGCAGAATTCCTCGCTCGCCATTGCTGCCATCAGGTCCGGGTCTTCGGTGTTGACCCAGGTGCGGTTGCCGGCGGGGGTCAGGCAGGCGAGGTGGCCGACCTTGGCTTCGTCGCCCGCGTACATCAGGGTATAGGATTCGATGGTTGCGTCCCCCGCGTACTCGGCGAGGCAGCGGCGGGCGGGCAGCGCATCGATTTCGGCTTGGGCGTCGGCCTGCTGGAAATCCGCGGCGGGTGGCTCGCCGCTGTAGAGGCCCATGACGCACTTGTAGAGATTGCCGCCGTTGGCAGTGATCAAGCCCTTGGCCTGCGGCCTTTCGCGCAGCCGTTCCACCATGCGGGCGATGCTGTGCATGACGTAGTTGTTGAGCGGCCCGCCGCCGAAGGTCAGCCCGCCAGTGACCGTCAGCGGGCGCTCTTCGGCAAGTCCCAATTCCTGTGCGGCCACTTGCACGGCGGAGGGGAAGCAACTGTACAGGTCCACGAAGTCCAGATCGCTCGCCGCCACCCCAGCCAAGTCGAATAGCCTCCGTCCTGTGAAGCGAATGGCGGGGGAAGTATGGAAGTCGTCGCGCACGGAAGCGGAGAAGTGGTCGTAGCCTCGGGCGCCAGCAAGGGGATAGACCCACTTATCGGGGCTGATGCCCAATCGTCTCGCTTGCGCCACGGAACAGAGGATAAGCGCTGCCGACATGTCCACCATCATGTTGGCGTTCATGAACTTGGTGTAGGGAAAGCTGATGCGCCGGTTGGCCGCCGACGGCGTGCGAATTTCCGCAGCCGTCATGGATTGGCGCACCCAAGCGTGCGGGTTGTCCACCGCCACGGCGTTGAAGCGCGCCCAGAGGTTCGAGACCCGTTGAATATGATCCGTCAGGGTCTCGTCCCGGGCGTGGCGGATGGCGTTTTCGTAGATGGGATAGACCTGAATGGCGGTGCGGATGCCCTTGGCCAGCTCGCACTCGTGGTGCTCCGGCTGTTGCGGGTCGCTGATCACCGCGTCGTACTCGCCCGGCGCTTCGGTGGCCTCAAGGCGAATTCCCGCCTTGCGCGCCTTGCCGGCGCTGTAGCCGTTCTCGGCACCGGTGATCAGGGCCAAGTCGAGTTCCCCGGCCAGAATCTCCGCTGCCGTGCGGTTGACGACCGCCTGATTCTGATTGCCGCCAAACAGGGTGCCGACCGTCTGGGCCGCGGATGCGCCAATGCGGTCGGCGACGATACGCGCCGGGTTCCCGTAGCGCCAAAGGCCGCGCACCACCCGCACCGACTGGACCTGGTCCAAGAACCCGCCGCTGCCGGTGTCGCGCTCAGCCAAGCGCACGGCGCGCAACATCATCTCCAGCGGCTCCAAGGCATCGTCGAGACAATCGATGCGATTGAGGAACTGGCCAACGCCAACGATGACCGGCGTGCGTGGATTGATCATTGCAGGGAGCCTACCGCATGAAAACGGGTTTTGATTTGCGAGCGGAACAGTATCGCAGAACCCATGTTTTGCAATTCCCCACGAAATTTGTTCATACCGGTAAGATTCATTACCGGTTTACGGCCTAACTGGAAACAACCGTTACCAGTTTGCTGTTCTCCGTCCGCATCTACAATCCTGTGCTGCGGAGGAGGGAAACTGCCATGCTCATTCAACATGATCGGCTGACCGCTTTTGTCACCGAAATCTTCATCGCTGCCGGAGCGGAGGCGGCAGTCGCCCGTGAGGTCGCGGACCACCTCGTGGAGGCCAATCTCAAGGGCCACGACTCCCACGGCGTCGGCATGACGCCGATCTATGTGTACAACATCAACGGCGGGCGCCTCAAAGCGGGTGCTCACGCCAAGACGATCGTGGACCAGGGCGCGGTGCTGCTCATCGACGGTCAGTTCGGGTTCGGCCAGGTGGTCGGCCGCGAGGCCACGGACCTGGCCGTGGCGCGGGCGCGGGAGACGGGCGTCGTTTGCGCGGGGGTGCGCAATTGCCACCATCTCGGCCGCATCGGCGCCTATGGGGAACGCTGCGGGGCGGCGGGCTTGGTTTCCGTTCACTTCGTCAACGTGGTCGGCCATCCGCCCCAAGTTTCGCCCTGGGGCAGCGGTGAGCGGCGCATGACCACCAATCCGTTCTGCGCCGTCGTCCCGCAGCCCGGCGGGCCGCCCGTCGTGCTGGACATGGCCACCAGCGCCATTGCCCTGGGCAAGGTGCGGGTGGCGCACATGAAGGGTGAAGCGGTTGATGAAGGCGTGCTGGTCGATCACGAGGGCCGGCCCACCACGGACCCCGCAGTCATGTACGAGAAACCGTTCGGCGCGCTTGGCCCCTTCGGCAAGCACAAGGGTTACGGCCTGGCGGTGATGTGCGAGCTGCTCGGCGGGGCGCTGGCCGGCGCTTGGACAGCGCAGCCCGGCAACGAGCGCAACAACAACGTGGTCAACAACATGCTCATGTTCGTGCTCGACCCGGCCGTCTTCGGTGGCGTCGAAGCCTTTCAGAGCGAGGTTCGGGAGATGGTCGCCTACCTCAAGTCCGCCGCACCGAGCCCGGGCTTCGACCGGGTGCGGGTGCCGGGAGAACCGGAGCTTGAGAGCGCCGCGAAGCGACGGGTCGATGGGATACCGATAGACGGCAACACGTGGCAGGAATTGCTCAAGGCGGCGGCAGCCGCCGGCCTGTTAGAGGGGCGGATCAGCGAACTGACCAGCTAGAGCGTGCTACTGCACCTCGCCGCGCACGTAGTGCTCAAGGTGCTCGATGGTGTCGGCCTGCTCGTCGATGATCGCCGAAAACAGGTCGCGCAGGCTGAGCATGCCGGTAATGACGCCGTTCTCGGACACGGGCAGGTGGCGGATGTGGTGCTTCTTCATCAACGCCACGCACTCATCGATGTGCATCTCCGGGGTGACCGAGACGACCTCCGTCGTCATGATCTCCTCGACCTGCGCCTGCTTGGACGACTTGTCCTTCAAAATCACCTTCCGCGTGTAGTCGCGCTCGGAGATGATGCCGGCGGTGCGGCCCGCATCCACCACCAGCAAGGCGCCAACCTCCTTCTCCGCCATCATGGCGATGGCGTCGTACACCGTATCGGTGGGGGCGACGCTGAAAATGCCGCCGGTCTTTTGCTTGAGGATGTTCTGCACCAATTGCATCCCGTTCTCCTTTTTTCCTGCCTCAATCGTTGCGTCTGCGCCTGTTTCGCCGGGTTGCCGACGCCCCCAATCTGCCACGGCGGAACGAGAATTGAAAGCGTGCGGGGGTGCAACGAGGCGCCCCAGTGAGAGTTGACAGACCCGCTGCAAGCGAATACCGTTAAGAATCTGGCGCAGTTCTAGGTTGTGTTGGGCTGATGCTTGGCGGGCGTGGAATGAAGCGGAATTCACAACGCGACGAGGGAGCATGAACGCAGCGGTGACAGGGGAAGGCGCGGCTGATCTCGCCTACCAGCGGGAAATCCTGCCCAAGGTGTCGCGAACCTTCGCCTTGACCATTCCCCAATTGCCCAATCCGCTCTCCGAGCCGATAGGCAACGCCTATCTCCTGTGCCGCATCGCTGACACCGTCGAAGACGAACCCGCGCTTTCGGCGCAGGACAAACAGGCGTTCCTGACGCGCTTCATCGAAGTCGTGGAAGGCCGGGCGCCGGCGCCGGACTTCGCGGGCGACCTCGGCCCACTGTTGTCCGCTGCCACCATTGAGGCGGAGCGGGAACTGGTGGCGAACACCCCCAAGGTCATCCGCGTCACGCATCGTTTTCGCCCGGTTCAACGGGAGGCCCTGGAGCGTTGCGTGCGCATCATGTCATTGGGCATGGCGGAGTTTCAGCGCAACGCGACGCCGAACGGTCTGAACGACGTGCCGGCGCTCAACCGCTACTGCTACCACGTGGCCGGCGTGGTGGGCGAGACCATCACCAAGTTGCTGTGCGACTACTCGCCCCGCATCGGCGAGCGGCGGGAGGAGCTGTTCCGCTTGTCCACTTCCTTCGGACAGGGCCTGCAAATGGTCAACATCCTCAAGGACATGTGGGACGACCGCCGTCGGGGCGTCTGTTGGTTGCCGCGCGACGTCTTCTTAGCCACCGGCTCCGACCTTTCGGCCTTGGCGTCGAAGCGTTCCAATCCTCAGTTTGTCGCCGGCTTGCTAGGTCTGGTGGGCATGGCCCGCGACCATCTCCTGGCGGCTTTGCGCTTCACGCTGCTGATACCCGCGCGCGAAACCGGCATTCGCCGATTCCTGCTGTGGGCCTTGGGCATGGCCGTGCTCACATTGCGCCGAATCAATGCGCACCCGGATTTCACCGATGGAGACGAGGTGAAGATCTCCCGTCAGGAAGTGCGCTCGACGGTTTTGGTCACCAGCGCCTTGGCGCGCTCGGACCAAGCCCTGAAACTGCTCTTCAACGCCGTGACGCGGGCACTGCCAAGCGAAACCGGCCACCTCGCCGCCAAGGCGTAGTGCGCTAGTCGTCGCCGGAAAGGTTGTCGAGTGAGGCAACCGCCCGCGCCCAAAGCGCAGTGCGCAGGCAGCGTGTCGAAGGTGTCTCCAGCCATGTAATCTGCTACAGTCCCGCACCGTACCCAATTGGGTGGTTGGGAGATGATTGGAATTCCAAAGCGCTGCTTGGCGCTCTGCGTGGGTTTGTGCCCGCTCGCTGCATCGTGGTCCATGCAGGGATGACTGACGCCGGCTCGGTTCGAGGGCGCGAACCGAAGGTTCGTTCTGCCCTTGCTCCAATGCCCTCCGCCTACACGAGCGGTTACGCCAAGGCCCAACTGCAAGACCAAGCCTTGGCCGATAATTACATCACCCACACGCTCATCGGCGACCCGGAGCTCGACCCCATTCTGGAGGAGCTGTCCTCGTTGCCCCGCGACGAACTGCACCGATTCATTGCCGCGGGCGTTCACCACGAAGACAGTTTCAACAAGGCGCCTGAGCCCCTAAGGGACTTTTTCAAGACGCTGGAGGAGCCCCCGGACTGGGTGGACTTCAAGGACTTTCGCCCGGGAATCTACGTCTTCAACCCCAATTCAGACCTCATGCTTGCCGCGTTCGTGGCAGGGGTGTTGGTTGAGGGCTTTGCGACGCTGATCGCCAAGTCGTTCAACATCACCGGCCGCGTGCGGGGCACTCATCGGCGCCTGCGGCAGAACCTTCGCCAAGTGATGGAGATCTTCTATCCCGGCGGCCTGCAAAGAGAGGGTGATGGCTGGGCGACTTCCGTCCGCGTGCGCTTCGTCCACAGTCAGATCAGGCTCCTGCTGGCCAAGTCGGACGAGTGGGACCACGCCGCCTGGGGCACACCCCTAAGCGCCGCCAACCTCGGCTTCGCCATTTCCATTTTCTCCCAGCGCCTGCTGCATTACGCCAAGGCCTTGGGCGCCACCTTCACCGAGGAGGAGCGTGCCAGCGTTCTGGCGATTTGGCGCTACACCGGCTACCTCATGGGCATTCCCGAGTCGATTCTCTACAAGGACGGCGTCGAGGCGGACGCCATCTATCGAGTTGGCTTCCTATGCGAACCCCCTCC
This sequence comes from Pseudomonadales bacterium, assembly GCA_022827905.1. Classification (GTDB taxonomy): domain Bacteria; phylum Pseudomonadota; class Gammaproteobacteria; order Pseudomonadales; family Azotimanducaceae; genus Azophilus. The sequence goes on from JAJEIQ010000080.1 coordinate 44,419, forward strand.
GGATGCCGACTCCGCAGCTATGGCGAATGCGCTTATCGGGGCCGTGCCGGCGGTCGCGGAAATAGACGAAGAGAAGGAGGCGCAGCGGGTCGTGGGCTTGGCCTACCGCCTGTCCCGCGCGTTGCTGGGCAGGGAGCTTGCGGATGCGTTTCAGTATCCCAAGAGTTGGACCTTCGGTGCGCTTTGGGCCTTCCGTACGTCGCAGCGGTTGCAACGGCTTTGGAAACGCAGTTCAATCCGCTCGGGGAATTTTGTCCAGCTTCTGACGATGTCAACTTATGACGAGGGCGGGCTGAGCTATCGGCTGCCCGACCATGTTCGCCATGACCGATCGAGTGAGTGGTGACGTTGATTGAGCGTTACATTGATGGCGTGATCCAGCGCCGATGGCTGGTCATGGCGTTGGCGACGCTGGCCATGCTGGCCCTGACCGCGGGCGCCCAGTTCATCGGCATCACCAACGACTACCGGGCGCTGTTCGACGAGGACAATCCGCAGCTACTCGCGTTCAATGCCTTGGAGGACGAGTACTCCGCATCCAACATGGCGCTGATCGCCATAGCCCCGCGGCAAGGCACCGTGTTCACCCGTGAAACGCTGGCGGCGATCGAGGAGCTCACCGAAGCCGCTTGGCTCACGCCCTGGTCCATTCGGGTGGATTCGCTCACGAACTACTCCCACAGCGAGGCGTTCGAGGACGACCTGACGGTCGCGCCGTTGGTCGATGGGGCCGAGTTGTTTGACGATGCCGGTTTGCGCCGCGTTGAGGGGATTGCGCTCGCTGCGCCCGAGCTGACCGGGCGCTTGGTCTCACCGGACGGGCGGGTGGCTGGCATGTTGATCACCTTCGCCCTGCCCGACAACCCCGATGCCGCCGCCGACGAGGTGGATGCGCACCTCAAGGCGCTGCTCGATGAAGCCCGCGAGGCCCACCCGAACCTTGAGTACTACCTGACCGGAGACGTCATCTTCCATCGCGCCACGGGCCAGGCCACCGAGGACGACCTGTCCAGGCTCATACCGATCGTGTTCGCCGTCATCGTCGCCGCCAGCGCCATCCTGTTGCGTTCAACGCTCGGCACCCTGTCGGTGATCGCGGTTCTCATATTCGTGGTGAACTCGACCATGGGCTTTGCGGGTTGGGTCAGGACCGTCTTCAACGCCGCCAACTCCGGCGTGCCGATCATCGTCATGACGGTGGTGGTGGCGCATTCGGTGCACATCGTCACCTCCGTTCTCGAAGGCATGGGCCGCGGCCTCGAGCGGCACGCGGCCATTGCGGAGTCGCTGCGCAGCAACGCTTGGCCGGTGTTTCTCACCACCGTGACCACGATCATTGGCTTTCTCAGCCTGAACGCCTCGGATTCGCCGCCGTTCCGCGTGCTCGGCAACTTGGTGGCCATGGGGATGCTGTTCGCCTTCGTGTACTCCATGACCTTGCTGCCGGCCCTGCTTGCGGTGCTGCCCTTGCGGGCGCCCAAGGCGCGGGCGCAAGGGAGCGATGTGTTCGAGCGCCTGGCCGATGCCGTCGTGCAGCGGCGCGCCCTGTGCTTTTGGTTGTTCTCGCTGGTGGCCGCCGTTTTGATCATGGGCATTCCGCGGATCGAACTGACCGACAACTGGACGCGGTACTTCGATGAACGCTACCAGTTCCGTCGCGATACGGACTTCGTCATCGAAAACCTGACCGGCATGGAAACCCTGGAGTACTCGCTGGAGGCCGAACGCGAAGGGGGCATCACGGAGATCAGCTACCTGCAGGCCGTGGATGCCTTCGCCGAGTGGTATCGGGAACAGCCGGAGGTGGCGCATGTGCAGGCGTTTCCGGACATCATGAAGCGCTTGAACAAGAACATGCACGGCGACGACGAGGCCTACTACCGCCTGCCGGAGGATGCCGACCTAGCGGCCCAGTACCTGCTGCTGTACGAGCTGTCGCTGCCCTTCGGGAACGATCTGAACAACCGCATCGACGTCGGCAAGTCCGCGACCCGCATGACCGTGGTGGTCGGCTACCTGTCGTCCCAGGAGCAGCGCGAGCTCGATGCGCGGGCCCAGGCCTGGCTGCAGGCCAACGCGCCGGAAATGGCGAGCGAGGCCTCCGGCGTGAGCATCGTTTTCGCCCATCTTTCCGAGCGAAACATCGACAGCATGCTGCGCGGCACGGCCATCGGCATGGCGCTCATCTCGTTCATCCTGATGTGGGTGTTCAAGAGCGTGCGCTTAGGTTTCGTCAGCTTGGTGCCCAATTTTCTGCCGGCCGTCATGGCCTTTGGCCTGTGGGGCTACATGGTGGGGCGGGCCGGGCTTCCCGCGTCGGTGTTCACCGCCATGGCCTTCGGCATCATTGTGGACGACACCATCCACTTCCTGAGCCGCTATCGCGGCGCCCGCGGGGAGGGCCACAGCGCCGCCGATGCGGTGCGTCACGCTTTCCGCAAGGTCGGCCGGGCGCTGTGGACCACGACGGTGGTGCTGTCGTTGGGCTTTTTGGTCTTCGCCTCCTCCGGGTTCGAAGTCAGTTGGGCGCTCGGCCTGCTCGTCACCATCACCATCGTCTTCGCCTTGTTGTGCGACTTCCTGCTTCTTCCGCCCCTGCTGATGGCAATTGATAGGAGAAAGACCTGATGGATGCCCGTCACTCTCGATTTGTCCACTTGCTGCTGGGGTTGGCCTTGCCGATGGGCTTGTTGGCGCCCGTCGTTGCACACACGGCCAGCGCCGAGGAAATGGGGCTTAAGCTCGCCACCGAGGCCCGTGACAGCAAGCGCGGGTTCGGCAACTTCACCGCCAGCCAAGTCATGGTGTTGCGCAACAAGCAGGGCAGGGAGAGCCGGCGGCAGATCCGGGTCCGGGTGCTCGAGGTCCCGGACGACGGAGACAAGAGCATGTTCCTCTTCGACGAGCCCCGGGATGTCAAGGGAACCGCCTTTCTGATTCACGGCCACAAGCAGGCCGACGACGACCAGTGGCTCTATTTGCCGGCCTTGAGAAGGGTCAAGCGCATCAGTTCCGCCAACCGCTCCGGCTCCTTCATGGGCAGTGAATTCGCATACGAGGACATGAGCGCCCAGGAGGTGGAGAAGTACACCTACAGCCATCTGCGCGATGAACCCTGCGCCAATGCCGCCAGCGCCAACGCACCGCTCGCCCAGGGCCTGACTTGCGCGGTTTCCGAGCGCTTCCCCACGGATGCAAAGTCGGGATACAGCCGCCAGGTGGTTTGGCAGGACCGGGATGCGTCGCGCCTGTGGAAGGTGGAGTACTACGACCGCAAGGGCGATCACTTGAAGACCCTCAGCTTTGGGCAGTACCAACAGTACTTGGACGCGTTCTGGCACGCCCACGAGATGGAAATGATCAATCACCTCACGGGCAAGAGCACAGTTCTCACCTGGTCCGACTACCAGTTTCGAACCGACCTTGATGAGGGCGATTTCACCCAGACCGGCCTAAGACGGATCCGGTAGTGTCCGGCTGCCGCGCCCGCCTCAGTGCCGCGGCGTTCGCGTTTGTTTTTGCCTGCGAGTGCTTGGCGGACGCTGCGGTGTTCGGCAGCTTCAGCCGCCTTGACAACGCGCAGCGGTGGCAGGCGTGGTTGACCAATCAACTGGCCTTGCCCGCACGGGTGGTCACGGTTGAGACCGGGGCAGGGCAGATCTATCGAGTCATATCGGCGGTGCCGGGCAATGAGGCGGCGGCGCGCGCCTGGGTTGAGCGGGCCAAGGACGCGGGCGTTCAAGACGCTTGGTACTGGGCGGACGCCCCGTCCGCAACGACCGAGCGCCAGGATGCGGAGGAGGTGGCGCACGCCAAGCCCGAGGAGCCATCGGAACCCGAGGCAATGGAGCCCCTTGGGCGAAGTGCGCCGGAGCCCGAACAGGCACCGGTGGCACCAGCCCCGCCAGCGCGCCAAGTTGCCGCGGAACAATCCGCGGAAGAACCCGCGGACCAAGAGGATGCCGCAGCCACGCCTTGGATCGCCTACCACGAGTTCACGGGCAGTTTGGGCGTCGAGAGCCGGTGGTACCCCAAGTCCGCCGCATACCCCGGCCAGCGCTCCCATGCCGGTGGCTTCGTAGCGGAGCCGGAGCTGCACCTGGAGGATGCGGCTGGCCATATCTTCACCTTCGTTCCGTTCTTTCGCTACGACGCCGGGGACTCCGAGCGCACCCACTTCGACGTGCGTGAAGCCTACATGCTGCTGTTTGGCGACGTTGGGGACAACCAGTGGGAGCTGCGCTTGGGCGTTGATCGCGTCTTTTGGGGCGTCGCCGAATCGCAGAACCTAGTCAACATCATTAATCAGATCGACCTCATTGAGCATCCTAACGAGAAAGTGCGGCTCGGACAGCCCATGGCCCACCTCACTTGGTCGGGCGATTGGGGGGCGCTGGAGTTGTTCGCCATGACCTATCATCGGGGTCTCACCTATTCGGGCCGGCGCGGCCGCCTGCGGTTGCCGGTGGTCTTGGATGACGACTACGCCACCTATGAGAGCGGCGCCGGCAAGTGGAACTGGGACGCCGCCGTCCGCTACAGCGGCAGCTTCGGGCCGCTCGAACTCGGCCTGAGCGCTTTCGACGGCACCAGCCGGGAGCCGTACCCGCGGCTGGCCCTCAGCGATGAGGGCGCCCCCGTACTGGCGCCGCACTACGTTCAAATTCGTCAGTTTGGCTTGGATGCGCAGTTGATCGCAGGCTCTTGGCTGTTCAAGCTAGAGACCATTCATCGCCGAGGCGCGCTCAACATTCTCGGGCGGGATGAGGACTTCGCCGCCTTCGTGTTCGGCACCGAGTACAGCTTCTATTCCGTGTTCGGAACGGCCATCGACGTCGGCCTGCTTACGGAGTGGAACTACGACGACCGGCGCAGCCGATCGACCAACCGGTTTCAGAACGACTTGTTCTTCGGCACCCGCATCGGCTTCAACGACGTTCAAAACGCCGAGCTCATCGGCGGCGTGCTCACCGACCTGGACCATCACTCCCACTTTGTGTACCTGGAATTCAATAGGCGCCTGCTGGACCGTTGGACCATGCACCTTGATGCGGTGGTCCTGCTCAATGTCGGCGAAGAGGACTTTCTCTATGCGTCGCGCCGCGACAGTTACGTCGAACTCGGCTTGAGCTACAGCTTCTAGGCCGGTTCATCCCATGAAAGGAGAGACTCAAATGCCGAGCAGAACGCCCCGGAGCGAGAGCGTCCCGCCCCGGAGCGAGGGCGTCCCGCCCCGGAACGAGGGCGTCCCGCCCCGGAACGAGGGCGTCCCGCCCTCGATTAGGGTTCGCACGATTGGAATCGAGGGCAAGATGCCCTCGCTCCGGCATCAAATGCCGAGCGTCCCGCCCCGGAACGAGGGCAACCCGCCCCGGAACGAGGGCGTCCCGCCCTCGATTGAGGTTCGCGCGATTGCAATCGAGGGCGCGAACCGAAGGTTCGTTATGCCCTCGCCCCGGCATCAAATGCCGAGAGCTTCCGTCTTGATTTGGTTGATCGGTGCGTTGGTGCTGGCGGGGACGGTCCAAGCGGATGATCCTCTGGCAGCAGCCAGGACGGCCTACGCGGAAGGCCGGTTCCTGGAGGCGGCCGATCTGGCCCAAGCGGTTGGCACCTCCGCAGGCTACGCCTTGGCCACCGATTGCGTCGCCAAGCATGGCTTCCACTTGGCAGCGGACGATGAGAAGGAGGCGCTTTACGAACGCGCCATGCGGCTCGCCGAGGAGGCGGTTCGCCTTGATGCGGACAACCCGGAGGCCTACCTGCAAACCGCCCACGCCGTCGGTCGTTACTCGGAAGGCCTCGGCCCGATGAAGGCGCTTCGCGGGGGCTATCCCGGCCAGGTGCGCAAGGCCCTTGAGAGGGCGCTGGAACTGGACGCGGACATGGTGGGTGCCGAGGTCAGCCTCGGCGGCTGGCATGCCACCATCGTCGGTGGCGCGGGTGGCTTGATGGCGCGCATGCTCGGCGCGACCCGCAAGCGGGCCGTCCAACACTTCGATCGCGGCCTTGTGTTGGCGCCGGATCTAAAGGAAGCCTACTTCGAGTACGCCAATGGCCTGTTGACCATCAATCGCAAGCGCGACCGGGAACAGGCGCGCAAGCTACTCGCGCAGGGCATTGAAATCCCGCCCAAGGACGCCTTCGAGCAAATTTTGCACGACAAGGCAGTGGAGCGGCTGGCTACCTTGGACTAAGGTCACCGCGCCGCACACCCGCTTCCCCCGGATCGAGGGCATCCTGCCCTCGCCCACCCCGGATCGAGGGCATCTTGCCCTCGTTCCGAATCAAGGGAATCCCATCGAGGGCAAGATGCCCTCGTTCCGGGGCGTCCTGCCCTCGCATTGAAGGTGGTCAGGGTTTGAGATTACGCTCGAACAACGCCAAAAGCCGCTCCCAGTGCCGCTCCGCTTGGGCCTTGTGGTACATCCCGGCCCGCAGCGGAAAGACGAAGCCGTGCTGGGTGCCGGCGTACCATTCGATGCGGTAGCGAGCGCCGCTGGCGGCGAGCTCCCGGTCGAGGCGCTCAATCATCTCCGGGGGCGCCCACTCGTCGGTTTCGGCGCAGCCGAAGTAGAGTTCCGCCTTGATCTTGCCGGCCTCCCGATGGGGTGAGTCAGCCGCGTCGCCGCAAAGGCGCACGCCGTGGAAGGAGGCGGCTGCGGCCATGCGCTCCGGGAAAGCGGCCGCGGCGGCGAAAGCGAAGGGGCCGCTCATGCAGTAACCCACGCAGCCCACCGGGCCGTCCTTGGCCGCCAGGTCCCGGTCGGCGAAGTCCATCAGCGCGGCGGTGTCCGCGCAGGCCATGGCGTTGGTGGTGGCGTTCATGTGCCCGAACATCTCCTCCCGGCTGTCCGGCGTCATGACGAACTCCCGCACCCGGCGGTAGTAGAGGTTGGGCAGCAAGACGTAGTAGCCGGCGGTGGCCAGCCGCCGCGCCATGTCGTGCAACTCCTCCCGCTTGCCCGGCGCGTCCATGTAGAAAACCGCCAGCGGATGGGGTCCGCCTTCGTCCGGGTGGACGATGAAGGTGTTCATCGCCCCGTCCGGCGTTTCGATGTCGATGTGGTGCTCGATCATGGCTAGCGCAACCCGAAATCGAAGCCTTCGCCGCGCGCGAACCGGCGCAGGATGCGGCCGCCGGTGTTCTGCACATGGACCTCGTCGGCGCCGTCGTAGATGCGCGCAAAGCGAGCGTGGCGGTACATGCGCTCCAGCGGCGTGTCCTCGGTGACGCCCTTGGCCCCATGCACCTGGATGGCCCGGTCGATGACGTTGTGCAGCATCTGGGCGCCGTACACCTTGATCAGGCCGATCTCCACCCGCGCCTCGTCGCCTTGGTCGATCTTCTGGGCGGCGTGCAGGGTGAGCAGGCGGCTGGCCTGGATTTCGCACGCCGAGTCGAAGATGAACTTCTGAATCTGCTGGTGCTCCGCCAGCGCCTTGCCGAAGGCGACCCGGGCGTTGGCCCGCTCGCACATCAGGTCGAAGGCGCGCTGCGCCTGGCCAAGCCAGCGCATGCAGTGGAATATGCGCCCCGGCCCCAAGCGCTGCTGGGCGATCTTGAAGCCCTGGCCCCGAGGCCCGAGCAGGTTGCTCTTGGGCACCCGCACATCGTCATAGACCACTTCGTAGTGGCCGTCGTACTGGCCCATCACGCGCACGTCGCGAATGATGTTGTAGCCGGGGGTGTCGGTCGGCACGACGATCATGGAGAAGGCCGAATGGTCCGGGGTGCCTTCCGGCTCGGTGCGCACCATGGCCGTGGTGTAGGCGGCGGTGCCGGCCCCGGAGGTGAACCACTTGCGGCCGTTGATCACCCATTCGTCGCCTTCGAGCTCGGCCCGGGTCTGCAATTGGGTGGGATCGGAACTGGCGACGTCGGGTTCGGTCATGCCGAAGCTGGGAAACACCTCGCCATCGACCAGTGGCTGCAGGTACTTCTCGCGCCACTCGTCGCTGGCGTAGCGGTGCAGCATGATGGAGTCCTGCAGCGAGTGGGTGCCAAGGGCCACCGTCGCCACCTCGGAGCGCCCCACCACCTCGTTGACGAACACGTAGTCCATGAACGGCAGCCCGCCGCCGCCGAGTTCCTCCGGATGGCCCAAGGCCCACAGGCCCTGGGCCTTCGCCTTGTCCATCAACGAGCGCAGCAGCCCGCCGCGCCGGCTGCCCACCTTGTCCGCGACGATGTCCGCCTCGACCGGATAAACCTCCTGCTCAATGAACCCCAGCACCTTGTCGCGGATGGGCCGGACGTGATCTGGAATGGATAGACTCAGCATGATTCCCCCTTGCGTGATGTTTGGGGCATTGTAGGGCAGAACTGTCGGAGTGTTTCAGTAGTACCATTCGACAAACTTCAGCGTCCGTTGCCTTCGAGCTCGGCTTCTCGCCGAGGCCGGGAACCAAGCCAATTCGCGCTCGCCATGGCGGGATTGCGCCGAGTGGGTGAGAACGCCCCGCAATCCCGCCTTTTTCACTCGTTCGCCGATGGGTTGACAGACGTCCCAGGGAACAATTTCGCCGCGCTCGTCAATGGGGTAGGTGGCGGGCAACCCCGCCGCACGAACACCCGCCCGCGTATGGGCGTCGCAGACTTCCTGACGGCGTGGCAACACGCATCCCACCAGAACCGGTCCTGCGTCCTCGCGAAGATATTCCGGTTCGTATGGCCATCCGGCGGTGAAGGCGATGAGGTTCAGACGTGCAGTCTGCGTATCCTCGTTGATGTAAAGCACCGGAAAACTCTCCGGCGGATTCCACCGCCCGCCACGCCGCCGTGCGAAGTTCGGATCAAGCGGATCGTTCCATTGAGGGTCGGCAATTCGCCACCAAACGTGCCCATCCTTCAGCACTTCTCGGCGCAAGGCCATTGTTAGGACTGGGTTTGCTCGAACTGGAACATCCTGCGACAAGCGGCGAGCACTGACCTCGTATCGCCTTGCGCCAGCAAGTCCACCAAGGTGACGCCTTCCAGCGCGGCCATCGGCCTGCGCACGACCGCTGGTATCCGATCACGTTTGAGATAGCGCACCAGCAAGTCTGTGGCGGCTGCCAAGTCGGAAAGCGCCTCAAGTCTTTCTACAGGCGCGCCTTGACTGAGCCACTTGCCCACGGCCTGTCGGCTGACGCCGAACAAACGTGCCGTTTCGGCTTGGTTCAATCCCCAAACCGCCTGCACCGTCGCCAACGACTTGCCCGTCCGGCAGCGTCGGAGGTTCTCGCTAAAGGCATCCAGCCATGCCTGTTCATCCCGATGAGCTTCAAAAATCTGTTCAGCGGCCGCTTTCGGGTCAATGTGTTCAAAGTGTGCTCCGATGCTCATCAATCTTTCCTTCACCATCAAGAACCCGCTCTCGAAGACGCAACCATGTGTCAACCTGTGTGGGATGTCAAGACAGACAGCCCTCGTCGGGGTTGTCCAGCAATCTGCGTTCCATGTAAATTGCGCGAACAACACTGATCGGAGCGTTGGCTATGTCGGACCAATCGCGGGTTTCAAGCGCGGACGAAGCCAGAAGGTCGCCTGAGAGTGCTCAGGCCGCGGACGGGCATGGGTCTACGACCCAAGCAACCAAACGGGGCGAATTCGATGGGGCGACGCCTGTCCCGCGAGCGGCAAAGCTCACCAAACTTCGTGGTTCGGCAAGGGATTGCTATGGCGATGCAAGGGCCTTTGTTGAAGGATTGCGCGGCGAGTGGGATTGACGGACCTAGGAGAGCCTTTGCCCTGTAGCTCCAATCAAGGATAGACGCCTCGAACAACCGACTCGAAGTGCTCCACCGTCGGGAAAGGGTCGTAGAAGTGGTGCAGCAGCCGTTTCCATTCCTGGTACTCGGCGGAACCGCGAAAGTTCAAGAGTTACGTTCAGGAATCCCTTGCCGTAGCAACTCGGCTCCTGTTGCGCCGCACAGCAGGGGCAATGCCGCGTCGGTGAATATCCACATGACGCTGGCGGCGTCCGGCCCCACTGCGGTGAAGGCCGGACTGAGCAGGCCGAACCAACTGTGCAGCAGCACGATGCCCACAGACACGAAGCCGAAGAACAGGACGTTGGCGGCCAGATACTCGCGCGTCACCGGTCCCGCCGCATCGCGGTCCACCGCCGCCTTGCGCCGCCAAGCCAGCGCTGCGCCCAGCGCTACCGCGACAACCATCAGCGGATCCAGAATGTCCCACACCGGGCTGTAGGGCTGGTCGTCCGTGGATACGTGGTAAAACGGTTCCACCACGGTGTGGACAGCGACCACAACCGCCACCGCGATGAAGAAGAAGCCTCCGACTTTCTGCATCTGATTCCGTGATCTCCGTTCTTTGAATGCAGGCTTAGGCGCTGTCGCCGATCCTCTGAAACTGCGGTGCCCGCTTCTCCATGAAGGCTTTCGCGCCTTCGGCGGCGTCGGGGGCCTGCACGAACCGATTTTGGGCCACTTCCGCCTCGCGCAAGGCGGTTTCAAAGCCGCAGCCCACATGCCGATAGACGAGGCGCTTGGTTTCGGCGATGGCGGCCGGGGGCGAGGTTGCCGCTAGGCGGCGCACGTAGGCGCAGGCCTCCTCAAGCAGTTGGTCGGGGTCGAACACCCGGTCCACCAAGCCGAGCTCGCGGGCTTCCTCCGCGCCGATTCGGTCGCTCATCCACAGCAGGTCCAAGGCTGGACCTAAGCCAACCAAGCGGGGCAGGAGCCAGGTGGAGCCGTGCTCGGCGATCAGCCCGCGCTTGAGGAACACGGTGGTGAAGCTGGCCGCCGAGGAGGCGAAGCGCAGGTCGCTCATCAGCGCCAGGATCAGGCCGCCGCCCGCCGCCACGCCGTTGACGGCGGCGATGACCGGCTTCGGCACTTCAAGCAGGTAGCTGAAGATGCCGGGCAGTTGATCCTCCGGGGTCGCCGCCGGCGGGTCGCTGGCTGCGGTCACCTCCGCCAGCACTTCGGCGTCCAGGCCCGCGCAGAAGCCGCGCCCGGCGCCGGTGATGACGATGCCCACCACACGCTGGTCCCCTGCCGCCTCATTGATGGCGCGGCGGATTTCAGCCAAGGTGTGGTAGGTGAAGGCGTTGAGCCGGGCGGGCCGGTTCAGGTGAATGATCGCCACCGGATCGTCGATGCGCACTTCGATGTCGGTGTAGGCGCTCATACGAGGTTGATTCGCATGCCGCACAGATGGACCTGCTTATCCCCGGTGCGGGCGCTGCGGGCCTCGGCGGCTTGCAGCACCGCTTGCGGGTCGGCGCAGGCCAGGTCGATGCCGCCCAAGCCCTCGGGACGGCCGTCCGTGCAGGGCACGAAGCGAACCTCGGCGTTGTCCAGCGGCAAGATGCGCCGGTCCGCGCCGCCAAGGTCGATCTGGGCGATTTCCGACCAGCGGGCGGCCACGGCGTCGGGGTCGTCGCACTGCACTTCCGCCGCGGCGATGCCAGTGACGCGCTCCAAGCGCCGATGGGCGTGCCAGTTCGGCCCGGCGGGCTCCCAGGGGCCGTCGGCGTCGTGGGCGCGTTCGCCGCGTTGCTCGTCGATCTCGAAGAAGGAGCCGCCGGTGTCCTTGGGATGCAACTGCATGTTGCTGAACTCGCCGCTGTCGAATTGATTGACGATGCGCACCCCAAGCGCCTCCACCCGGGCCCGGCGGGGCGCGTGGTCGTCGCATTGGGTGATGACCATGTAGCCGCCGTCACCGCCACGGCGAGTCAGGTAGCGGCCGCCGGCGGTGTTTTCCTGAATCGGGGCCACCACCTCGAGCAACTGGTTGCCGATGGGCATGAGGGCGTTTTCCAGGCCAAAGTGGCCCACACCGGGGTCGCGGTAGCCCACTTGGATGCCCAGCACGTCGGCGAATTCCCGCTCCACCGGCGCCAGTTTCTCAGCCACCAACGCGATTTGACGCAGTCTCAGCCACATCAGCATTCACTCCTTTCGTTTGGTTTAGATCGTTCGTCCCAGCGCGGCGCCCGCATGAATGGCGCTTAAGATGCTGTTGCGGCCCCGCACGTCGCCGATCAGATGGCACGCCATCCCCGCTTCGGCCAGATCGTCGGCGAGTTCCCGGTTCGGTTCGTTGTAGCCGACCATGACCACCAGCCCCGCCTGGAGGCGGCGCGACCGCTCCGTGAAGAGCACGCCAATCTCCACGCTGTCGTCGTGAATGGCGCGCAGGTAGTGGCCGCCGATGAAGTCGAAGTCGCCGCCGTAGAGCCGCTCCCGGGCCGCCCCGGCGGTGACCGGCGGATAGGGCAGCGAGGTGCCGATGCCGTCGAAGCGGGACACCAAGGTGACCGACAGGCCCGCCGCAAGCAGCACGTCGGCCACGGAGATGGCCTCAAAGGAGCCGGTGTCGTCGTAGACCACCGCCGGTCCCACTAAGCGGGGCGGGGCGCCGACGCCGAAGAAGTCCCAGGACGTGTACACATGGGGCTGGCCGAAGCCGGGTACCGGCGCGCCGGGGGTGGAAAGCTGAAAGCCGTCGGAGCGCGGCGTGGTGCCGGTGGCCAGCACCACTTCATCGGGAGCGGTGTTTTCGATTTGCCCGACCTCCACCGGCGAGTTGAGATGGATGCGGGCGCCCAAGGCATCGACCTCGTCGGCCAGCCAGCTGACGATGGCGCCCACATCGGCACGGTGGGGCGCGCTGGCGGCGATGGCCACCTGCCCGCCCAGCCGTTGGGCGGCTTCGTGCAGTTCGACGTCGTGCCCCCGCAGGGCTGCGGCCCGGGCGAACTCCAGCCCCGCCGGACCGCCGCCCACCACGAAAATCCGCTTCGGCTCGGCTGCCCTGTCCTCCGGATCAAAGCTGAGCTGGTCCTCCTTGGCGGCGGTGTGGTTGACGACGCAGCTAATCTGGCCGCGGGTCATCAGTTGGCCGACGCAGCCCATGTTGGTGCCGATGCAGGGGCGGATGCGATGCTCCTGGGCATTGCGCGCCTTGTTCACCAGATTGGGGTCGGCGATCAGCGCCCGCACCATGGACACCATCTGCGCGGCGCCGCTGGTGACGATGTGCTGGGCGTGGTCGAGGGTCATGATGCGGCCCACCACCATGACCGGGCTGTTCAATCCGGGCGCGATGACCTCGTTGGCGGGCATCTCCACGCCGAGCGGGTCATCCGCCGGGGCGATCAGCTTGTGAAACCGCCAGTAGGCGCCCATGTGCAGGGAGATGTAATCGGATTGGGCGTCGATGGCGGCGGCGATGCGGGCGCTGTCGGAGGCGGAGATGCCGCCGGGCACATGGTCTTCGTTGGGCAGCCGCACCCCCACGGCGAACTCGCTGCCGTTCACCGCCTCGCGCACCGCTTCAATGACCTCGTTGAGGAACCGCAGGCGGTTCTCGAAGGAGCCGCCGTAGCCGTCGCTGCGCTTGTTGAGGGCGGGGGAAAGGAATTCGTGCAGCAGGTAGCCGCTCGAGGCGTGGATGTCCACCCCATCGAGGCCGGCGTCCCGGCAGCGGCGGGCGGCCTGCGCGAAGTGCGCCACCACGTCGTCGATCATGGCCTGGGTCATGGCGATGGGCACCACGCCGGCCATCGGGTTGGGGACGGCGCTGGCCGACCAGTGCTCCGGCATTCCGGCCTCGGCCGCATAGCCGGCGCCGGGGTGGTAGAGCTGCAGGAACAGCTTCATGCCGGTGGCGCGGATGCGGCCGGCGAGTTCGGAGAGGAGGGGCAGGCAACTGTCGTTCCAGAGCTGCAGCCGGCCGGGTGCCAGCGGATGGACGCTGGTGGCCTCGATGGTGGACATTCCGACGCCGCCCCGGCCCCGGGCCTCGTGGTAGGCGATGAGCGCCTCGCCGCTCAAGCCCGTGCCGTGGGGTGAGCGCACGATGCGGTTGCGGATGGTGACGGGGCCGACCTGAACCGGCTCGAACAGCGCGTCGTAGAGCCCCACGTTCAGTCGCTTTCCGCTTCCGCCAGCCAGGACAGCCGAGCGATCTCCTGGGAACCGATGAAGGTCTCCGGCCGCGTTCGTTCAGCTTTGCGGTACCAGTAGTCCGCGTTGTCCCGATCGCCCTCCATCATGTGCACGATGGCGTGCGCCCAATGCGCCGCCGGACTGGATAGATTCTGAACGATGCGATGGGCGGCTTCCCAATCGCCCTGCTCGAGCAGCCGAACGGCGTCTTTGAGCGTGTCCATGAGGGAAACTTAGCAAGAAGGGGGTGGGGAGTACAATTGTGCGTTAACGCCAACACGCCCTCCGCGGCGTTCCTTTGGTTGCCTTTTGCGTCTGGAACGGGAACAGCACCCAAGTCGAGACCGCGCCAACGGGGAGACGAGTGGTAGCTAGGGGGAGACTCGAACTCCCGACCTCAGGATTATGAATCCTGCGCTCTAACCAGCTGAGCTACCTAGCCACCTGAGGATGCCGCCCATCGGCGGCAAGAGGGCAATTTTCCGGGTGCCGAAGAAACCTGTCAATGTTGCGGGTCATCGTGCTGGGTTGCTGGGGGCTTGCAAGATCATGCCTATAATCGCTGGACCTCTGGCAGCCACAGCATTCAGGAGCCCCACTCATGCACCCGAGCGAAGCCGAATTCGCCAACGAAGCCTTCTACATGGCCTTCAACCGGCGGGACCTGGCCGCGATGGAGGCGCTGTGGTCGGCGCGGCATGAGGCCGTTTGCCTGCATCCGGGCTGGCCTGCGTTGATTGGGCGCGAGGCCATCATGGGCAGTTGGCGCTCCATCTTCGCCAATCCGGACCAGCCGCCGGTGACCTTTCACAGCGCCAGCGCCTGCCGCATGGGGGCCGGCATGGTGGCTGTCGTCTGCTATGAAGTGGTGGCGGGCAGCACCATGGTGGCCACCAACCTGTTCGTGGAGGAAGAAGGCAGCCCCAAGTTGGTGCTGCATCAATCCGGCATCTGCGCCCGTCCGCCGCCGGTGGCGGAGGAGACTTCGCTGGACGTCAACTGAAGCCCGCCTACTTCACACGTTGAAGCGGAAGTGCATCAGGTCGCCGTCGGCGACGACGTAGTCCTTGCCCTCCAAGCGCCACTTGCCGGCGTCCTTGGCGCCCTGCTCGCCACCGCAGGCGATGAAGTCCTGGTAGCCGACCACTTCGGCGCGAATGAAGCCCTTCTCGAAGTCCGTATGGATCACGCTGGCGGCTTGCGGCGCCTTGGTGCCGACGGAAATGGTCCAAGCCCGGGCCTCCTTCGGCCCCGCAGTGAAGTAGTGGTGCAGGCCGAGCAAGCTGTAGCCGGCGCGAATCACACGGTTCAAACCGGGCTCATCGATGCCGAGGGCATCCAGGAACTCCTCGCGTTCAGCCTCGTCGAGTTCAGCGATTTCCGCCTCGATCCGATTGCAGATCGGCACCACCGGAGCGCCCTCCTTGGCGGCCATGGCGGCCACTTCGTCGAGCAGGGCGTTGCCTTCAAAACCGTCCTCGGCGACGTTGGCGATGTACAGCACGGGCTTGGCCGTCAACAGGTGCAGTTCGCGAAGCCGGGCGCGGGCGTTGCCGTCCAACGCCAGCGAGCGCACCGGGGTGCCTGCTTCCAAGCCCTCCCGCACCTGCTCAAGCAGTGCCATGAGGGCGCTGGCCTCCTTGTCCCCGGAGCCCGCCATGCGGCGGACGCGATCGGCGGCCCGCTCCACGGTCTCTAGGTCAGCTAACGCGAGTTCGGTGTTGATGATCTCGATGTCATCGGCGGGTGACACTTGGCCCGCCACGTGCACGATGTTGCCGTCCTCAAAGCAGCGCACGACGTGGGCGATGGCATGGGTCTCGCGAATGTGGGCCAGAAACTGGTTGCCGAGCCCTTCGCCTTGGGCGGCGCCGGCGACTAGGCCAGCGATATCGACAAACTCCATGGCGGTGGGCACCACCTTGGCCGGCTTGACGATGTCGGCAATGCGGTCGAGGCGCGGGTCGGGCACCGGGACGACGCCGGTGTTGGGATCAATGGTGCAGAAGGGGAAGTTCTCCGCGTCGATGCCGGCCCGGGTGAGGGCGTTGAACAGGGTGGACTTGCCCACGTTGGGCAAGCCGACGATGCCGCAGTTGAATCCCATTAGCCTTCCTGGCCGGGCGCGCCATGTAGACGGTTCATCACGGCTTGCATCTCGCCTTCGGCCAAGGCGATGAGCAGTTCATCGTCCAGTTCAAACGCCGCCGCCGCTCGCTCGCGTTCCTCCGCCGGCATGTTGACCGCAGTGAGGTAGCGCACCATCTGCGCCCTGTCGCCGGGGTGGCCGACGCCGATGCGCAGCCGATGGAAGTCCCGCGACCCCAAGTGCTCGATGAGGCTCTTGATGCCATTGTGGCCATTGGCCCCGCCGCCCGTCTTGAGGCGTACGATCCCTGGCTCGAAGGCCACCTCGTCGTAGGCCACCAGCATCTCCTCCGGCGCCACCCGATAGTAGCGGGCGTAGGGCGCTACCACTTCGCCACTTTGGTTCATGTAGGAGCCGGGCAGCAGCAAGCGCACGTCCGCGTCGCCGATGAGGCCCCGCCCGGCCTCGCCCTTGACCTTGGTGGCCGTCGCGAAGCCGATCCCAAAGCGGCTGGCCAGATAGCGGACGAAGGCGACGCCAATGTTGTGGCGCGTGGCCGCATACGCCGGGCCGGGATTGCCCAAGCCGACGATGAGGCGCAGGCTAGTCCTCAGCGGACGAATCCGGTTCGGTTTCCGTCTCTTCTTCTTCCGCTTCCGCTTCGTCTTCGGCTTCGGCCGTGCCGCCTCTCGGCGGCTGCACGCTGACCACCGGAATGTCGTGGTCTTCGCCGTAGCCAAGGGCCACAAGGGTCACCCCCTCCGGCACGCTGAGGTCGCTGAGGTGCAGGGCTTGGCCCACCTCCAACGCCGCCAGATCCACCTCGATGAACTCCGGCAGGTCCTTGGGCAGGCAACTGACTTCCACGTCCACCAGGTTGTGGGCGATGCTGCCGCCGCCGGTGCGCACGCCGACGCACTTGGACTCGTTGACGAAGTGCAGGGGCACATTGGTCTGTATGGGCCGGTCCGCGTCCACGCGAAGGAAGTCCACGTGCAGCACCTTTTCGTTCACCGGATGCAGCTGCAGGTCGCGCACCAGGGCTTGCTGCTCGGCGCCGTCCACCCGGACAGTGACGATTTGGGAAAGGAAGGCTTCCTGTTGCATGGCCTTGGTGAGTTCGTTGGCGCTCAACGTAACGGGTTGGGGCGCACCGTCGCCGCCGTAGATGATGCCCGGCAGATTCTCGCCCTGCCGCCGCAGGCGGCGGCTGGCGCCAGTGCCGAGTTCGGTCCGAGGGCTGGCGTTGAGTTCAATGGGCTGCGGCATGGTGGTGCTCCAAATGGGGTCTGTTCAGGTCTGGACAAAGGGTTGCAGGGCTTGGCCTTATGCAGTGCGCCGATCAACGGAACATGGCGCTTAAGGACTCCTCGTGGCTGACCCGCCGGATCGCTTCGGCCAACAGGCGGTCGAGGCTCAGTTGATGGATCTTGGGACAGGCCGCGGCATCCTCACATAGGGGGATGGTGTCGGTCACCACCATCTCGTCGATGGCGGAGTTGGCGATGCGTTCAACGGCCGGGCCGGAGAGCACCGGATGGGTGATGTAGGTCACCACGCTGATGGCGCCCTCCTCCTTGAGCGCGGAGGCGGCGGTGCACAGGGTGCCGGCGGTGTCCACGATGTCGTCCACTAGGATGCAGGTCCGGCCCGCAACGTCGCCGATGACGTTCATCACCCGGCTTTCATTGGCTTGCGGACGGCGCTTGTCGATGATGGCGAGGTCGAGATCGTTGAGCTGCTTGGCGATGGCCCGGGCCCGCACCACGCCGCCGACATCGGGCGACACGACAATGGGGTTCTCATAGCCTTGGGCGGCGATGTGATCAACGAGCACCGGGGAGCCGTAAACGTTGTCCACCGGCATTTCAAAGTAGCCTTGAATTTGATCGGCATGCAGGTCCACCGTCAGCAGCCGGTTGATGCCGACGCCATCGAGCATGTTGGCCACCACCTTGGCGCTGATCGGCACCCGCGCCGAGCGGGGGCGGCGGTCTTGACGCGCGTATCCGTAGTAGGGCACCACTGCGGTAATCCGGTGGGCGGAGGCGCGGCGGATGGCATCGGCCATGATGACCAGTTCCATGAGGTTGTCGTTGGTGGGCGCGCAGGTGGATTGGAGGATGAACGCATCGCAGCCGCGCACGTTTTCGTGGACTTCAACGTTGACCTCGCCGTCGCTGAAGCGGCCCACCTTGGCGCGGCCGAGATCGATGCGCAGTTCCGAAACCACCCGCTCCGCCAAGGCGGGGTTGGAACTGCCGGAGAAAATCATCATTTGCGCCACGATGTCATCCTGGTTGGGTTGCGCTAAGTGGCTGGGGTGGCAGGATTCGAACCTGCGTATGCCGGGATCAAAACCCGGTGCCTTACCGCTTGGCGACACCCCAGAAGAAAGCTGAAATCCCCGCCACCCTCAGCGGGGGCGCTATTGTGCGTTTGAGCACTATTGGTGTCAAACGGAACAGGCACCCGTTCGCTGTTCCTATGATAGGCTCCGCTGCTACCGGAGCGACGTACGAAGCCGCTAAGCAGGATGGCGAATCTACCCCGCAAGGCCTTTGCGATGGTGCAGACGGGCATTGGCGAACTGACCCCCCAAGACGTGCCGATTCCCAACATTGATGACGATTCCGCCCTGTTGCGGCTGGAGGCCTGCGGCATCTGCGGCAGCGACTACGAGCATTACGACGGCCTGCTGCGCACCCCCATGCCGGTGATCCCGGGTCACGAGCCGCTCGGCGTAATCGCCCGAATCGGGGAGCGGGCGGCGGCTCGTTGGGGCGTGGACGTCGGCGACCGCGTGGCGGTGGAGACCATGCTGGCCTGCCATCACTGCGACACATGCCTGGGCGGTGCCTATCACCTGTGCGGCAACCGCAAGATCTACTCTTACATCCCGCTCTCCGAAGCCCCGGGGCTCTGGGGCGGCTACGCCCAGTACATGTTCCTGCACGCCAATTCGATCGTTCACAAGGTGAGTTCCGCACTGCCCCCGGAGATTGGCGTGATGTTCAATCCTCTGGGAGCGGGATTCCGCTGGGCCGTGGAGATGCCGAACACCCGGCCCGGCGACACGGTGGTCATACTGGGTCCCGGACAGCGGGGCCTAGCCAGTGTCGTCGCCTGCCGGGAAGTCGGTGCGGGGACCATCATCGTCACGGGGCTTGCGGTGGATGCGGAGAAGTTCAAGGTTGCCCGGGTCTTCGGCGCCGACCATTGCATCGATGTCGAGAACGAGGACGCCGTCCGGCGCGTCGCGGAAATCACCGACGGCCGCGGTGCCGATGTGGTGGTCGATGTCAGCGCCTATGCGACCCAGCCCGTGGCCGATGCGCTCAAGATGGTGCGCGTGGGCGGCACCGTGGTGCTGGCTGGCGTGAAGGGATTCAAGGCTGTGGAGAACTTCATTTCCGATCGGGTGGTGATGAAGGAGATCAACATTCGCGGTGCCATCGGCGTGACATCAAGCGGCTACCAGAGTGCCATCCGGCTGATCGAGAGCGGTCGGGTGCCGGTGGAAAGGATGCATACGCACCGGTTCGACCTAGCCGATGCGGAACTCGCCATAAGGACGTTGGCTGGGCGCATTCCCGACGACCGATCGATTCACTCCTGCCTGATTCCGCCGCATTGACAGCCGTGCAGGGCGGTGGTTGCCCACTGGGTCCTGCCCGAGAGAACAGAAGGAGACTTGCAGTGATGGAGATTCCCTTTAACAAAAGAGTCGCCGAGGCATTCAAGACGGTGCCGAAGGGCGCCTCGGGTGGCCTCCCGGATTTCCTCGGCATCGAGATATTCGATGCCGGCCCCGGCACCATGCGGGCACGCTTGGCTGTGCGCGAGGACCTTCTGACCGGGTTTGGCAACATGCATGGCGGAGTGTTGTCTGCCTTGTGCGACCACCTGTTGGGCTGCGTCTGCTATCCCGCCATGCAAAAGGGTCAATGGGCCGCCACGACTGAGTTCAAGATCAACCTCACCGCACCGGTCAGCGGCGGCACCGTCGAGGCCCGCGCCGAGATCCTGAACCTGACGCGCAGCCAAGCGGTGGTGCGCATCGACATGGTGAACGAGGGCCGCCCCTGCGCCATGGCCCAAGGCACGGTGACCATCCGCAACCCGCGCCAACGCCCCGGATGACCTCGCTATCGATCGGAGATGACGACCCGCACCCGGTAGCCTGGCTTGTTCGCCGTGATGCGGCGGGGTAGGGTGCCCACCGACGCTTTTCCGGCGTGGTCGAAGCGCACCTGCCAGCCGAGTTGACGGAAATCCGTGAGGCGGCCCGATGGGTCGCGGATGGCATCGACCACCGGGGCTTCGGGGGAAGGCCGCCCTTGCAGCCAGTCGAGCAGCAGGCTCAGCGGCAGGCTCCAGCCAAGTTCGGCGAACATCAGCGCTTCGGGGCTGCCTGAAGTTCGCACATTGCCCTCCGCATCGGTGATTTCGAGCCGGTCCGGGGTTCCGCGCAGGCGGGAATGGCCCTGTCCTAAAGGTCCCCAAAGGTCGATCTCGAAGCGCTCGCCGGACTGCCGCCAGACGAAGCGGGCCGACCAGGAATCGCCGCCCTCCGTCACGCCGATCGTTCCCTTAATGGAAAAATCCGTAGCTGGCGACATCGGGGGGATTGAGACGCAACCGGCCAGCAACCATAGCGCAACGAAAATCGCGTTTAGAAATAAGAGCTTGGGCGGGAACACGAAGAAGTGACTCTGCTACAATGGGCGCCTTTCGACTTTTGCTTTGGCCACGCCCCATCCACCATGGCAATTCTGGCTTACGGGCTCAACTACCGCACTGCACCCATCGAACTGCGGGAGCGGGTGGCATTCCCCGAAGATACGCTAGGTTCGGCGCTCGTGGAAGTGACGCAGGCGGTGCCGAGCGTGACCGAGGCGGCCATTCTCTCCACCTGCAACCGCACGGAGCTCTACTGCGCCATTGAGCCGGAGCGCGAGTCCGCCCTTGCCGAGTGGCTGGCGGCGCACCGCGCGGTGCCGGTGGATGAACTGCAAGGCGCCATCTACCGCTATTGGGATCAGGACGCGGCCAGCCATCTGATTCGCGTGGCGGCGGGCCTCGATTCGCAGGTGCTTGGTGAGCCGCAGATCATGGGGCAGGTGAAGTCCGCCTATGAGTTGGCGCGCAACCTTGGCGCCATGGGTTCGGAACTGAACCTGCTTTCGCAAGTGGCTCTGAATGCCGCCAAGCAGGTGCGCACGGATACCGGCATCGGCCGCAACCCGGTTTCGGTGGCCTATGCGGCCGTGACCATGGCGAAGCAAATCTTCACCG
The DNA here is from genome assembly GCA_022827905.1 of Pseudomonadales bacterium. GTDB lineage: Bacteria > Pseudomonadota > Gammaproteobacteria > Pseudomonadales > Azotimanducaceae > Azophilus. The sequence continues at coordinate 65,711 of JAJEIQ010000080.1, forward strand.
ACTTGACCCACAAACGGGCGCTGCTGCTCGGTGCCGGCGACACCATCAAGCGGGTGGCGGAGCACCTGGTCCAGCAAGGCATCGGCGGCATGACCATCGCCAACCGAACCATCGCCAACGCCGAGTCCCTGGCTGCCCGCTTCAGCGCCGCGCCCGTGCAGTTGAGTGCCGTGCCGAAGGCGCTTTGCGACCATGACATCGTCATCGCCTCAACCGGCAGCGCCCTGCCGGTGGTGGGCAAGGGAGCGGTGGAAGCGGCCATCCGGCAACGCCGCCACCGGCCCATCTTCATGGTCGATATTGCCGTGCCCCGGGATATCGAACCGGAGGTTGGGGAACTGCCCGACGTGTACCTGTACAGCATCGATGACCTAAGCGCCATCGTCGAGGAAAACCGCCGTCAGCGCTTGCTGGAGGTCGATTCCGCCGAAGCCCTGATCGACCAGGGGGCGCAGCGCTTCGTCACCGAGCGTCGGGTGCGCCAAGGCCAGCGCATGCTGCGGCAGTTCCGCGAGAACGCGGAGGACGTGCAGTCCGCTGAACTGGAAAAAGCGCTCAAGAGCCTGCGCAACGGCGCGCCCGCGGAAGCGGTGCTCGCCCGACTGGGTGAAGGCCTGACCCGCAAGCTCATCCATCAACCCACGGTCGCCTTGCGCACCGCTAGCGCGGAAGGGCGGATGGATCTGCTGGAGGCCTTCAAGTCGGTTTACGGGCTTGACTGACTTGACCCATGCCGCTGTCGCCTTCAGTGAGAGCCAAGCTCGCCGACCTCGGGGAACGATTTGAGGAGGTCGGCGCGCTGCTGTCCGATGCCGAAGTGCTCGCCGACCGCCGCCGGTTCGAGGCGCTGTCGCGGGAGTTCGGCGAACTTGCGCCAGTCACCGAGAACTTCGAGCGCTTCAAGCGGCTGGAGCGCGAACTCGAGGAGTCGGAAGCCCTGGTCCGCGACGGCGACGCGGAGTTGCGCGAACTGGCCCAAGAGGAAACCGCTGCTCTAGGCCAAGAGATTGCCGCCGCCGAGTCGGCCCTGCGCGCGTTGATGCTGCCGAAGGACCCCAACGACGCGGCCAACGTCTTCTTGGAAATCCGTGCCGGCACCGGCGGTGATGAGGCGGCCATCTTTTCCGGCGACCTCTTCCGCATGTACAGCAAGTACGCCGAAGGGCAGGGCTGGCGGCTGGAGGTGCTCAGCAGCCGGCCTGGGGAGCACGGCGGCTACAAGGAAATCATCAGCCGCATCGAAGGCGGCAACGTATACAGCCGCTTGAAGTTCGAGTCCGGTGCCCACCGGGTGCAGCGGGTGCCGGAGACGGAGTCCCAAGGCCGCATCCACACATCGGCCTGCACCGTCGCCATCTTGCCCGAAGCCGCCAGCATCGACAGCGTGGACATCGACAAGGGTGACCTGCGCATCGACACCTACCGGGCCTCCGGCGCCGGCGGGCAGCATGTGAACAAGACCGACTCGGCAGTGCGCCTGACCCATTTGCCGACCGGCATCGTGGTCGAATGCCAGGATGAACGCTCGCAGCACAAGAACAAGGCCCGGGCCATGGCCCTGCTGCAGGCCAAGCTGCTCGATGCGGCGCGCACCAAGCAGCAGAGCGAGCAGGCCGAGTCGCGGCGCACGTTGGTGGGTTCGGGCGACCGTTCCGAGCGCATACGCACCTACAACTTCCCCCAAGGGCGGGTCACGGACCACCGCATCAACCTCACGCTCTACCAGCTCGGCGATCTGCTGGAGGGGGCGCTGGATCCCATCGTGCAGCCGTTGGTGCAGGAGCACCAGGCCGACCTGCTGGCCAGCTTGGGCGATTCTTGAGCGGGGCCTCGGCAACCCTCGGCCAGTGGCTGGCGGAGAACGGCGACCTCGACCGGCTCGACCGGGAGCTGGTGGCGTCCCGGGCGCTCAAGCTGACCCGAGCCCAGGTCATCGCCCGCCCGGATTCCCCGCTTTCACCTAGCCAGCGGCAAAGCCTTGACCAACTTGCGGCGCGACGCCGCCGGGAGCCCTGGGCCTACATCACCGGCGAAAAGGAGTTCTTCGGCTTGCGGCTGGCGGTCGGCCCCGAGGTATTGGTGCCGAGGCCGGAGACGGAACGGCTCGTCGAACTGGTCGTCGAGCGCGCCCCCCAAGGGGGTCAGGTGCTTGACCTCGGCACCGGCAGCGGCTGCATCGCCGTTGCCGTGAAGACCCACCGACCAGACCTGTGCGTCACCGCGACGGACGTATCCCTAGCAGCACTGGAAGTCGCACGGCGCAATGCCCAATGCCACGCAGTGGACATTGAGTTCCGCCAAAGCGACTGGTTCAGCGCCTTGGCGGGGCGTTTCGATTGGATTGCCTGCAATCCACCCTACGTTGCCGACGCCGACCCGGCGCTGAACGACCTGCGCGCCGAACCAAGCATCGCCTTGGTGGGCGGACCGCAGGGACTTGCCGCCATCAACGCCGTCATCAAGGGAAGCGGGGCGCATCTGGCTAGTGGCGGCACGTTGGCCTTGGAGCACGGCCACGACCAAGGCGAAGCCGTGCGTCGGCAACTCGCCGACTGCGGATTCGCGGCAGTCGAGACCCACGAGGACTTGGCCGGACACCCAAGAGTTAGCCTCGGCCGAGTGTTGGCGGGTGGCCAAGGTTAGGCAGACGGAACACGAACAACAGCGTAGAATTTGCTCACGAGGGTTGGGTACGCAAGCAGACGGCAGACGGGTCGAACCCACACGTAAAGAAGCTGGAAGCGCTCCATGTCCATGATCCGACGCAATCTCGGGTCCATCGCCGTCCTGGTCGGCGGCGTGGCACTTGCCCTGTTGATTGCCGCAATTGGTCCGAGAACGCAGCCGATATCCCAGGCGTTGCAGCCGGTCGCCGTGCGCACGATGCCGGCCTCCAAGCAAACCGTGCGCATGCGGGTTACCGCGCACGGTGAGGTTCTTCCGAAGGCCGAAAGCAGCCTAGTGGCGGAGGTGGCCGGCCGAGTCATCGCCGTGTCGCCGGCTATGGTGTCCGGTGGCTTTTTCGGCAAGGGCGAGGTTTTGGTGGAGATCGAGCGCATCGATTACGAAGCCGCACTCGAACAAGCCCGCGCCCACTTGGCCTCGATCGGCAGCGAAGCGTTCAATGCGGGGACGGAGTATCGGCGCCTGAGAAAACTGGCGGAGCGCGAATCCGTGAGCGAATCCAGTCTTGACAGTGCGCGCAATCGCTTGGCCATCGCCCGCGCTTCGCTACGGGAGGCCAAGGCCCGGGTGGCCCGCGCCGAGCGCGACCTCGAACGGACCCGGCTGATCGCCCCATACGATGGCCGAGTTCGCACCGAGCGGGTGGATGCGGGCCAGTTCGTCAATCGGGGCGAAGCGGTTGCCACGCTGTATTCGATAGACTTCGCGGAAGTTCGCTTGCCCGTGCACGACGACGACCTCGCGTTCCTGCCGCTGTCTCTCGCAAGACAGGATCACGACAAGGCGCCGATGCCGAAAGCGATTCTGAAGGCCCGGTTCTCCGGCGCCCAACGAACCTGGGAGGCGCGGGTGGTGCGCACGGAAGGCGAACTGGATCCGCGTACCCGGATGGTCAACCTGATCGCCCAGGTGAAGGCGCCCTATGACCAGTCCGACGATGTACCGCCGCTGACCGTGGGTCTGTTCGTCGAAGCGGAAATCGAAGGCGAAGCCGTCGAGGATGTCGTGGTCGTTCCAAGATCGGCTTTGCAGGGGGGGAATCGCTTGTACGTCGTGGGAGCGGACAATCGCCTGGTCTTCCGCGACGTGGAGGTGATCCGCATCGCCGACGAGGCGGCATACATCGGCAATGGCATCGAAGACGGCGAGACGATCTGTCTTTCCGCCATCGACAGTCCGGTTGAGGGGCAGTCCGTCCGTCCCATAGGCCGGGACACCCATCCGGCTTCTCAATGAAGCGGATGATCGCTTGGTTCGCCACCAACCCGGTGGCGGCCAATCTGCTCATGGGATTCGCAGTGATTGCGGGGCTGGCCGCGCTGCTCCGCATTCCAGTGAAGATGTACCCCGACGTTGAAGTCCCCATCATCAGCGTCAGCGTGCCCTACTTGGGCGCTGCGCCCGAAGAGGTCGAGACCGGCGTCTGCGCGAGGATCGAAGAGCGCCTGGAAGGCATTACCGGGGTGAAGGAGTTGAACTCGATTGCCAGCGAAGGGCATTGCACGACCAACGTGGAACTGTTCTTCGATGCGGACAACGCCCGGGTCCTGGACGAGGTTCAGAATCAGGTCAACGCCATCGACACGTTTCCCGAGGAAACCGAAAAACCGATCGTCAGGTTCCTGGAGCTGACGACGGTTGTGGTGGAAGTCGCGGTTACCGGCCCGACCGAGGAGCGGGCGCTCAAGGAACTTGGGGAGCGAGTCCGAAACGACATTCTCGCGCTGCCGGGCATCACCCACGCTGATCTCGCCAACGTGCGGCCCTACGAGATATCCGTGGAGGTCTCCCAGCAGTCGCTCTTGCGCAATGGGCTGACCTTCGACGAGGTGGCGGCGGCGGTGCGCAAGCGATCCCTCGACCTGCCTGGTGGCTCGATCAAGTCCCGCTTTGATGAAGTGCTGCTGCGGGCTCAGGGCCAAGCTTACTGGGGAAGCGAACTGGAAAAACTGGTGGTGACCACCCGCACCGACGGCACCAGGGTACTGCTCGGTGAGGTTGCGCGCGTTGTGGACGGCTTCGAGGATACCGGCCAGACACTCAGTTTTGACGGGAAGCCAGCCGCACTGGTTCAGGTTGCCCGGGTCGGTAACCAGGATCTCCGGCACATCAGCGAAACGGTGCGCCAGTTCGTCGACCAGTCCGCTTCCAGGTACCCGGAAGGCGTTGAGCTGACGCTCTGGAACGACGAGTCCGTGTTGGTCACCGATCGGCTGAGCACCTTGGTTGATAGTGGATTCCAAGGGCTGTTGCTGGTTCTGATTTTGCTGGCCCTGTTTCTGCGGCCCCACTTGGCGATCTGGGTGGCCGCGGGCATTCCCATCGCCTTTCTCGGCGCCATCTTCCTGATTTACTGGTTCGGCTTTTCCATTGATGCCATCTCCGTCATCGGCTTCATCCTGGCGCTGGGGATGCTAGTGGACGATGCCGTGGTGGTGGGCGAGGGCGTCTATGTCGCCCATCGGCGGGGCGCCGGGCAGCTCGCCGGCGCTATTGAGGGCGCGCAGCACGTGCTGGTCCCGGTCACATTCGGGGTGTTGACCACGATGGCAGCGTTTACGCCGCTGTTGTTCAGCGTCGGTGCCGTCGGGGAGATCATGGCGATTGTGGCAGCCACGGTGATTTTCTGCCTCGTGTTTTCGTTGATCGAGTGCCAGATGGTGCTGCCGGCGCATCTCGGCCATAGCGGGCAACGCATGCCGTTGGGCGATTTCGGGATGACCTTGCTGATCACGCTGGTCGTTGCCGCCGTTGCGTTTGCGCCGGATGGACGATCGGCCGTTGCCTTGGCATTAGGCGCCGCGTCGGTCGTCTATGCAGGCCATCTCAATGGCATGCTCGCCAGACTGGGCGTCCGGTTCACTCGACTGCAACTGAAGTTCGAGGCCGGTCTCGAGTCGTTCATCGAGACCCGCTTTCGGAGTCTCGTCCGCCGTGTCCTGAGCGCCCGGCGCCTCACTCTGGCCGTGGCCGTGGCCGCATTGGCATCCGCAGCGGGCATCGTTGCCGGCGGGCACCTGCCCTTTACGTTCATGATGCCGGTTCTGGGCGACCGTGTGGCCGCCAAACTGACCATGCCGGCCGGGATCGGCGTCGGCGTCACCGATGAAGCCATTGCCCAATTGTCCGCATCGGCACGCAGCGTGCAGGGGCAACTGGCGGACGAATCCGGCGACTCACCGGTTCTTCACGTCATGGTTGCCCGGGGGGGCCATCCGTCAACCGGAAGCACGGTCGGCGGCCTGCGCCAGGAATCGGGGACCCATCTGGGCGAAGTCGTCATGCAATTGAGTCCGAGCGAAAGCCGAGAGTTGACGACCCAACAGATCGCCGACCTCTGGCGTCAAGCCAATGGACCCATAGAGGAAGCGATCGAGCTGAGCTTTGACACCGAAAGAGTCCAGACCAGCAACGACATCGACATTCGGCTGACGGCAGAGGATATGGACGCCCTGAGGGCAGCGGCAGCGGGCATTCGCGCGGGTCTGGCCGAGTATCCGGGCGTTTATGAGATCACCGATTCGTTTCGCGCGGGCAAGGAGGAGCTGCAGTTATCGGTTTCGCCTGCGGGAGAAGCCTTGGGCATCACGCTGTCCGATCTCGGGCGCCAGGTGCGCCAAGCCTTCTACGGCGAGGAGGCGCAACGTGTCCAGCGCGGGCGGGAGGATGTCCGCGTCATGGTGCGGTTCACGGAGCAGGAGCGCCACTCTTTGGAGTCCCTTTATTCCCTGCGCATTCGCACTGCGGACGGCGGCGCGGTGCCGTTTCGAACCGTTGCGGAAGTGGAGAGCGGCCGCGGACTTGCCGCCATCACGCGCACCGGCGGCAACCGGTCGGTCAATGTGAGGGCCAAGGTCGATCCAACCCGAACCTCGGCCGGCGCGGTGCTCGCGGAGTTGGATACCGGGTTCCTCCCAGACAGGATCTCCGCCTATCCCGGCATGACATACTCACTGGAGACCGCGCAACGGCAACGCGAAGTGGGCGATAGGCTGGTGCCGATGTTCCTGCTGGCTCTGTTCGTCATATTCGCCCTGTTGGCCATACCGCTGCACTCCTATGCGCAGCCGCTGATCATCTTGGCCACGCTTCCGTTCGCTTTCATGGGCGCGGTTTGGGGACATCTGCTGATGAAGGGCTTCGGTAATGTCCTCGGTCTATCCATGCCGTCGATATTCGGTGGGGTGGCGGCGTCGGGCGTCGTGATCAACGCAACGCTCGTGCTGTTGCACGAGGTCAATCGCCGCCTGTCGGCCGGAGAGTCCACCTACGACGCCTTGGTCAACGCCACGGTGACCCGCGCCCGCCCGATCCTGATTACGACCGTCACCACATTTGCAGGACTGCTGCCGCTGATGCTCACCCGGAGCGTTCAGGCGCAGCCGCTGATTCCCATGGCGACGTCGCTGGCTTACGGCGTGCTGTTCGCATCTGCCGCCACCCTCCTGGTTGCGCCGGCGTTCCTGCTGGTGCTGCGCGACCTAACGGGCGGTGCCAAACGAGTCGGCGACCTGCTCGGTGACTTGGCGGGCACCGCGCCGCGCCTGGCGAGGTGGATGGAGCGGTTTCCGTACGTGCAGGAAAGCCTGCGCGCCCGGGAGTTCGAGGACTTGCAGATTCCCGACGACATTGGGCTCGACCCGGAGACTGCGCGGCTTGCCCGACAAGGCCTCGTGCGCCTGTACTACGAGCGTGAATTCGATCGGGAGGAAATGCGCGCCCAACTCGGCGCCATTGCGGCAAAGGCGCCGGCGACGGACAGCTTGGTCGGTGAAGTGAGGATCTGGGCGGAACAGCAGTCCTTTCAGCTCGGTGTGCACATGTTGCGTGGCGTTATTGCGCCTCCTGACGCGGCGCGGCCCCTGACCAACATCCTGGATTCCTGCTTAGGCGAGTTGCTGGGCGCGGCCAAACGGGACTTGCTGGCGGAACTGGACCAGCCCCTGGGCGGAAACCACTGCTTGGTCGCCCTCGGTTCCGCCGGGCGCCGGGAATTCGCAATCGGCAGCCCGTTGCGGCTGTTGTTCGTGTACGAACCCGCCAGCGGGCGAACAAGTGGCCCGTCGCTGGCCCCCGAAGAGGCCTATGGGCAGCTTATGCAACGCTTGATGCGGCTGGTGCACCGTCTCTCGCCGGAGGCGATGCTCTTCGAGGCGGTTCCGCCCTACGCCTTGCCCCAAGGGTCGGCAACGGTGGCCGCCTGTCCGTTGCCGGCGTTGAGCGATCATTTCGACGATGCGCCCGCGCCATCCGAACTGCGCATGCTGACCCATGCCCGAATCATCGAGGCCCAAGGCGACATCGGTGAGCGCTTTGCGGCATTCCGGCAATCCGCGCTCACGCGACCACTCAACCGGGACGCGCTGGTCGCGGATCTCGTTGCTGCGAGGCAGCAAACGTTCCAGCGGCATCGCTCTGATGACGTCTGGGATGTCCGCAGTCGCCCTGGCGGTCTCGGGGATTTGGAGCTATTGGCTGAATATCTGCAATTGACCGGCGCCGCAACAACGCCCGCCATGCTCGTCAACGGCCTGGCGCCCACCTTTGCCGCTGCCGCGGAACAGGGTTTGATTGACCAATCGGCGGCTGCGGATCTGGCCGCCGCCAGCCACTTATGGCAATGCCTGGACGGCTACTTCCGCATGGCATCCTCAGGCGACTTCGACCCCGAAACGACGTCTGAGGAAGTGCGCGAAGTCATCGCCCAAGGCTGTGGGGTAGATGCGTTCGATGCGCTGCCGCCGCACATGGCCGATGCCGCCCAGCGTGTCGCCGAGATTTTCGACCGCCTGCTGGACGGCCGGGATGTCCATGACGGGGTGTCGTGATTCGGAGCGAGGGCATCCTGCCCTCGCCTTGAATCAGGTTGTTCCGTGCGGGATCCTCAAAAGTACGCAACTACTCCCTGCGGCCCTCCACGACCATGACTAGGGTGGGCAGAAAAATCAGCGTAAACAGGGTCGAGAACACTAGGCCACCGAATATGCTGACCACCAGGGGCACCAGGAAGATCAGTTCGTCGGCGCGTTCGTAGATCATGGGGGACAGTCCGAGCAGCGTCGTCACGCTGGTCAGAGCCACCGCCCGAAAGCGGTGCCGGGTTGCGGCCGCCACGGCCGCGATTGCCGGCATATGGGCTTCCTCCCTACGAATCCTGTTGTAGCGGTCCAGCAGCACCAAGGCATCGTTTACGATGATTCCGCTGACGCCGACCACGCCAAACAAGGATATGGCCGTGAAGTCCCAACCGAGCACCCAGTGGGCGAAAACCGCTCCGGAGAACGCCATTGGGATGCCGACCACGGCGACGATGGGCTTCCAGTAGCTGCGCAGGAAGCCCGCCATGAGCGCGTACATCACGATCAGGACAATTGGAACGAGCACGCCCAAGGTGTCGTACATCGCTGCCTCAGCCCTGGCACCTTGATCGGGATTGATCTTGATGCCGGGGTACTTCGCGATGAGGTTCGGCATCACGTTCTCGTCCACCAAGGCTCGGGCCTGAATTGGCGTGATTGCCGCCGTGTTGGCACGGGCGCTCAGCAACGCGGCCTGGTTGCCGTCGATTCGCGTCCGCGTGGCGAAATCGCGCCGTTCGGTAATGCGCGCCACCGTGGACAAAGGCACTTCGCCGCCTCCGGGACGCTGGATGCGTTCGGTCGTCAACTCGCGTAGGCCGCGTCGTTGCTCCTGTGGATAACGAACCACCACCTTGACTTCATCACGGTCCCGCTGGATTCGCTGTACCACCAGCCCATGAAACTTGGCGCGCAACTGCCCCGCCACTTCCGCAGGCGTGAGCCCGGCAGCGTACCCGGCCTCCGTCAAGTCAATGTCGAAGTGGCGCTTGCCTTGGGAAAGACTGTCCGTAATCTCGTACACCCCGCCTAGGCTTTCCAGGTAAGCCCTCAGTTCCATGGTGGCCGCGCGCAAAGCCTGCGGATCGTCGTGTTCGAGGGAGTAGGCTATGCCGGGCAGTTCGGAACCGGCTCCGCGGCGGAACACGACGCCCTCGAGCCCGGTCACATCACTGACGTTTCGTTGCCAGGCGCTTTCGATCCGATCGGGCGCCGCATCGCGCGACGGCCGTTCCTCAAGGTGCAGCCTCACGGAAGCGAGGTGGCTGCGGTTCGCCGCCCGGTCGCCGCGCCGCCGCTCTCGAGGCGCTGCGGAGGTAGAGCCGGCGATGACGCTGATACCGGCAACCGACGTGCCCTCAAGCTGACCGTTGATGGCATGACCCGCTTCGGCGAATCGTTCGGCAGCGGCGAGCGTCGTCGCGAATGGCGTGCCCACCGGCAAACTCAGATCCGCCTGTATGTAGTCGGCCATGTTGGCCTGTTCGAATGCGACCACCCGCACGAGGTCGGACCGCAGGAGCAGCAGTGCCGCAAGGACAACCACCACGCCTCCGGCAATGGTGACCGCTATGTGGCGAACCGCCCAGGAGACCACCGGCACGACGACTCGGTTGCCGATGTCCTTCATCCAGACCCTGACCCGTGCCTGCAGATCGCTCAACGGACGCAGGCTCCACTGCCGCTGATGGGACAGGTGTGCCGGCAGTATGAAAAACGCCTCGACCAGCGAGATCAGCAGCACGAAGAAGACGACGTAGGGAAAGACCCCCAACAACTGCAGGGTGCCCGCCGTGAAGAACAGGAACGGGATGAAGGCGATGACGGTGGTCAGAACGCCCACGCATATGGGGCCCGCCACGCCTCGCGCGCCCAGAATCGCCGCATCCAGGGCTCCTCTGCCTTTCTCGCGTTCCGCGGCGATGTTCTCACCGACCACCACCGCATCGTCCACGACGATGCCGACCAGCATGAACAGGGCGAAGATCGTCAACACGTTCAGGGTCAGGCCCGCGGGGCCGAAGAACAACAACGCGCCGATGAACGCAATGGGGATGCCGCAGGCGATCCAGAAGGCGATGCGCAGGTCGAACATGACCACGAGGCAGACGAACACCAGCGCCACGCCGGCGAGTCCGTTTTGCACGACGGTCAGCAAGAGGTCGGAGACCGGGCTGGCCCGATCGTCCCATACATCGATCGCGACGTCCTGGGGCACGGGATAGTCCACAAGAGCGCCCCTGACGATCTCCGCTACGTCGCTAACCGATTGACTGGCCGTCGCATCGACCTGCACCAGCACGGCGGGGACGCCGTCCACCTCCAGCACGAGGTCCTCATCGACGAATCCATCGTGGATTTCAGCAACGTCGCCGAGTCTCACGATGGTGCCGTCCAGTCTCGTGATGAGCGGGATGTCGAGGAATTCCTCGCCGACGTGGCGCTTGGCCAGCGTCTGTAGAACCACGCCGCCGGCTCCGGTGCGCAACTCGCCGGCAGTTAGGTTCACCGAGCCCAGGCGCACAATCCCGGAAACCTCGGAGAGGGTCAAGCCGTTGCGGCGCAAGGCCTCCTCGCTTATCTCGATGGTGATCTCGCGATCGCGGGTGCCCTTGAGGTCAACCAGCGACACCGACGGCAGCGCCAGCAGGTCGTCGCGCAGCCGCTCGGCGGCAAGCCGCAACTGGTCCTCCGTGAGCACGGAAGACGAAACCGCCAACGTCATCACCTCGCGCACAGACCGCGACATCGACACCTCCGGCTGCTCGGCACTGACGGGCGGGAAGTTCTCGATGCGGTCCACGGCATTCTGAACGTCATCGAGCACGGTGTCGGGATTGGCAAAGGGGGAAACTTCGATATTGACCTGGCCCAGCCCCTCGGTGGCGACTCCCACGACGCGTTCCACGCCGGGATTGCCAATGACGCTTTCCTCGATTCGGCGGTTGATGTCCTGCTCCACCTCTTCAGGCGATGTGCCCGGCGAGGGGACCCGAACCGTGACTGTTCGTTGGTCCACATCGGGAAAGCCCTGCACGGCCAACTCGCTGCCGGCGATGGCGCCGCCGATGAGCAGGACGAGCATGAGGAGGTTGGCGGCGACCCGGTTTTCCGCAAAGTAGCCAATCAGCCCTTTTGGCTGGGTGACGCTCGACCCCATGGGTTGATCGGAGTCGGTCGCGCTCATCGTCCGGCCCCGGAATTGGAGCGCGCATCGGCCAATTCAACGGCCAGTCCTTCCCGGGCGCCTGGGATGGTGCCCATGACGATGCCGTCTCCCGCATCGAAGGCGTCCACGATCCAACTGGACCGGGTGCGCCCGACCGTCCGTGGCGCAAACGATTTCAAGGTGCCGCTTTCGATCACCCAGACTCGGCCTTGGGCCTGCTCGGTCGATTCCGGCAGCAGGTAAACACCCTCAGCCACCGGGCCCTGGATCGCAACTTCCGCAAACGAGCCAGGCAGCGGCAGCGAGTCAGCGGGCAAACTCTCTGAAAACTTGAGGAATACTGTCGCCAGACGACTGCGCGCCGCGACCGCGGACGATACGCGATCGACTGTGGCGCTGAAGGTTTGCCCGCCGGCCCGAATCTCTGCCGCCCGGCCGATGATCGGTTCAAGGCGATTCAGATCCCGGACTTCAATCGGTGCCTCCACTTGCAGCGCATCGGTGCGATACACGGTGCCCAAGGGCGTTCCCGGACCGACTTGTTCGCCGAGTTCGACGCTGGCATTGAGTACCCGGCTGTCGAACGGAAACGAAATGCGGGTCCGTTGGAGCTTCAGTTCAGCCATTTTCAGCGACGCCTGCGCATGCTCCAATTCCGCTTGCTCCTTGGCAAGCGACGGACCGCGACGAACCCGCTCCGACAGTTCCAGGCCCGGGTAGTCCCGCGCGAACACTCTCGCGTCATGCTCCCCGCGGGCTTGTTCGCGCCACACGCTGGCTTCGGCCTCCTTGACGGTCGCGCGGGCCGCTTCAACGCGGAGCTCAAAGTCCCTCGGATCGATTCGGATCATGGTTTCCCGCGCCGGAATCGACCCGCCGTTGCTGAATTTCGGTGAAATCCAGACCACCCGCGACGAAACCTCGGAAACCACCCTTGCCTTCCGGGCTAGGCTGACCACGGCCGTCAGGTCGACCTGCTGGGTCTGATCGGTGACCTCGGGCTGAATCACGCTAACGACGGGCTTGGGCGCAGCGCCAAGCCCGAGCCCTTCGTTCCCCCCGTCTCCCGGTGCCTGCGCGAAATACACAGCCACGAGAATGGCCGCGCCAATGGCGCCCAATTGGATGTAGCCGCGCAAATTGCGGCTACCCTGCTCTGTTTGTGTCTCTTCCGACATAGTGGCCCCCTTCACTGATCACTTTGCTGCGGACAATTCGTGATGAACACTACCAGATAATGTCAACTAGTTAATCTTAATCGCCCCGTTGGCGGAGCGCGTTCGCCTCGGCGAGCTGCGCCAGGCAGTCGAGGGAGTCCTCCCAGCCGATGCAGGCGTCGGTGACGCTTTGGCCGTAAACCAGTTCGCTTGGAGCGCCGATCTTCTGGTTGCCCTCGACCAGATTGCTCTCGATCATCACGCCGAGAATGCGCGACTCGCCGTCGGCCAACTGGCGGCAGATGTCTTCACAGACGAGCAGTTGGCGGCGGTGGTCCTTCTGGCTGTTGGCGTGGCTCATATCGACCATCACCCGGGGGCAGACGCCGGCCTTCTCCAAGAGGCGGCTGGCGTAGTGGACGGAGGGGCTGTCGTAGTTGGTCTTGCCGCCGCCGCCACGCAAAATGACGTGGCAGTCCTCGTTGCCGGCGGTCTGAAAGATGGCGGAATGGCCGAGTTTGGTGACCGACAGGAAGATGTGCGAGTGCTCCGCTGAACCCGTCGCATCAACCGCCACCTGAATCGAGCCGTCGGTGCTGTTCTTGAAGCCGATGGGACAGGAGAGGCCGGATGCCAACTGGCGGTGGATCTGGCTTTCCGTCGTGCGTGCGCCGATCGCCCCCCAACTGACGAAATCGCCAACGTATTGCGGGGAAATGGGGTCCAGGTACTCGGTGCCGCAGCCGACGCCGAGCTCCACAATGTCCCGCAGCAACGTCCGGGCCGCCTTGAGGCCGGTGTTGATGTCATAGGAGTTGTCCATGTGCGGGTCGTTGATCAACCCCTTCCAACCGATGGTGGTGCGCGGCTTCTCGAAGTAGACGCGCATGATGATGTGCAGGTGATCGCGATGCTTCTGCGCCTGCTCGCACAGCCCTTCGGCGTATTCCAGGCCCGCCTTGGGGTCGTGTATGGAGCAGGGCCCGACGACCACCAACAGCCGTTGGTCGCGGCCGTGGATGATGTCGCTGATCGCGCGCCGATCGTTGAACACCCGCTCCGAGGCCCGCGGCGACACCGGCAGTTCGTCGATAAGGCTGGCCGGAGCGGCCACCTCCTGCATGCCGGTGATGCGGGTGTCATCGGTCAGGTATTGCATGGTTCGCTGTGGCTTAACCGGGACGGGTGTGGAATGCTAGCAGAATCCTGAAAGCGATAGGCTCGCAAGTTGGATCCCCGCCGCACTCAAATCCTCAACGACATGGGCATCGAAGCTTGGCGTTTGCGCAGCGCCGAGGCTGCTGCGGCCCCGTCACGGCCGGAGCGCCAAGTGCCCACCCAGGCAAGGGCTCCGGCGGCGCCCCCTCGCCGAACGGCGCCGTCGCCGCCTCCGCCGCCACGCAACCAGCCCGCCGCGCGCCAAACCGAGCCCGCACGACACGGGCCAACCGATGTGCCGACCGGCGACTCGTTCTCGGTCATCGCCTTCTGCGCGGCGAGCCAGGACGGCGGCGCGCTGTTGGCTTGCGAGAGACTTTCCGGGCGCGGGCAAGCGGTGCTGGCAGCCGACATTGTTCGTTGTCTGTGCCGCAACTGGGCCGCTACAGTCAGGCGGATCGAATTCAATTGGCCCTTGCCCGGCGTCTCCGGCGCGGCCGGGCCAGCCCTCGGCGCATTCCTGGACAAGCAAATTGATGACTTCTCCGTTACCCGCGCCCTAGCCACGGCGTCGGCGGGAGCCAAACTGCCCCCGGGTGGCATCGACTTCATCACCATCCCCGACCTAGCCGAACTCGACAGTCCGGATGCCAAGCGAGCCCTCTGGCGGCAGCTTCAGGAACCCTAGGCAAGAAACACCCATGAATTCAGCAGCTGAAATCGCCCGCCGGCGGACGTTCGCCATCATCTCGCACCCGGACGCGGGCAAGACGACGATGACCGAAAAACTGCTGCTGTTCGGCAATGCCATCCAGTTGGCAGGAGCCGTAAAGTCGCGCAAGGCCGACCGTCACGCTACCTCGGACTGGATGGCGATGGAGCAGGAGCGGGGCATCTCGGTGACCACCTCGGTCATGCAGTTCCCCTATCGCGACCGGATCATGAACCTGCTCGACACCCCCGGCCACGAGGACTTCTCGGAAGACACCTACCGCACCCTGACGGCGGTCGATTCGGCGCTGATGGTCATCGATGGCGCCAAGGGGGTGGAGCCGCGCACCATCAAGCTTATGGAGGTCTGCCGGCTGCGCGACACGCCGATCATCACCTTCATCAACAAGCTCGACCGGGCCATCCGGGATCCCTTGGAGTTGCTGGACGAGATCGAGGACATCCTGCAGATTCAGTGTGCGCCCATCACTTGGCCGCTCGGCTCCGGAAGCCTCTTTCGAGGCACCTACGACCTGGCCGCCGACACGATTGAGGTCTATCAGCCTGGGCACGGGCAGCGCATCCACACCTATCCTCGAATCCAGGGGTTGGACAGCCCCGAGGCACGGGCGCTGCTCGGCGACGACTACGAGGCGCTGGCCGAAGAGATCGAACTGGTGCGCGGAGCCACTCCCGAATTCGACGGCGACGATTTTTTCAGCGCCACCCAGACGCCGGTTTACTTTGGCACCGCGCTGGGCAACTTCGGCGTTGAAAACCTGCTCAACGGGGTGGCCGCCCACGCGCCCGAGCCGCAGCCACGCCGGGCCGCGAGCCGCGGGGTGGACCCTGATGAGACCCGCTTCTCAGGGTTCGTGTTCAAGGTCCAAGCCAATATGGATCCCCGGCACCGAGACCGGATCGCCTTTTTGCGGGTCTGCTCCGGGCGCTATGAACGGGGCATGAGGCTCAGCCACGTGCGTTTGGGCAAGACGGTGAAAATCAGCGATGCCGTGACCTTCATGGCCGGTGATCGAACCCAGGCGACCCTCGCTTGGCCCGGCGACATCATCGGCCTGTACAACCACGGTGCCATCCAGATTGGCGATTCGTTCAGCGAGGGCGAACGCTTGGAGTTCATCGGCATCCCCAACTTCGCGCCGGAGTTGTTCCGGAAGGTGCGCACCCGCGACCCGCTGAAGGGCAAGCAGCTCGAAAAGGGCCTGCATCAGCTCGCGGAGGAAGGCGCTACCCAGGTGTTCAAGCCCATGAACCGCAACGAACTCGTGGTCGGCGCCGTGGGGGTGCTGCAATTCGATGTGGTTGCCCACCGGCTGCGCGAGGAGTACCGGGCGGATTGTCTCTATGAAGACAGCAACATCCACACGGCGCGCTGGATCCACGGCGACGATGCCAGCGCCGTGGAGGCCTTCCGGCGCAAAAACGCGGACCACTTGGCCGTGGACGGCGGTGGCCACCTCGCTTATCTGGCACCCACCCGCACCAATCTGCAGCTAACGGAGGAACGCTGGCCGGAACTGGAGTTCAGGAAGACGCGGGAGCACTAGGGGGAGTAAACTGGCTATCGTTGACCAGTTTCAAGCCCTGTCTGAGAGAGGTTGAACGGAGATGGCGGATCCAGCCCTAGAGGCTCAATTCCGGCAGCTTGCGGAGGATGCCTCCCAAGACGAGCTGTCTGCGGCCCTGCTGGTGAATCGGGTGCTCGATCCGAGCGTCGACGCCAATGGCCTGCGCCATCGAATCGATGAGCTCGCCGGCGCCTGCCCGTCCGGCGTTCCGCCCTGGGCGTTCATGCAACAGCGGGGTTTTTCCGGCAATTGGGCGGAGCCGGTCTCGCTCGCCCACAGTTGCCTAGCGGACGTATTGAAGACCGGCCACGGCATTCCCATCTCACTCGGTGTCCTGTTGCTGCACGTGGCGCGCCAGCGGGGCTTCGAAGCCGCCGGCGTCAACTTTCCCGGCCATTTCCTCACTCGGGTTGGCGACGCGCTGATCGATCCCGTTGATTTCCGCCCCGTCACGGAGGACGAATGCCTGCAGGGGCTCGGCGGGACGGCCTTTCCCGATCCGTTCGCCACCGCGACCAGCGCCATGATCGCGCTGCGCATGCTGAACAACGTGAAGGCGCAACTGGTGGGCGGCTCCCATTGGGACCGGGCGCTGGGCATCGTGGGCTACCAGTTGATGCTGTTGCCGGGCAATGCCGAACTGCAGTTCGAACGGGCCCAGCTTTGGGAACGGCTCCGCGCGCCGGATGCAGCGCGGCAATCCTACGCCGAGGTCGCGCAGCACAGCGGGGACGCCAAGCTACGCTCCGCCGCCGAAGCCAAGCTGGCCGATTTGGCGGACGACGACACGGTTTGGAACTAGCGGCAGGGATGACGCCGCGGCGCTATGCCATCTGCCCGCTCGCATGCCGAGCGGCGACGTACCCGAAGGTCATGGCCGGGCCGATGGTGCCGCCAGCGCCGGGATAGAAGTTGCCCATCACCGAGGCCGAAGCGTTGCCCGCGGCGTACAGGCCGGGCATGGGGGCGCCCTTGGTGTCCATGACTTGGGCGAACTCGTTGGTGAGCAACCCGCCCTTGGTGCCTAGATCGCCGGGATAGAGCTTCATGGCGTAAAACGGTGGCCTATCCAGCGGCGCGAGGCAGGGATTGGGCTTGTTCGCCGGGTCGCCCGAGAAGCGGTCGAAGGCGCTTTCCCCGCGTTGGAAGTCATCATCCCGGCCCTTGGCCGCCATGGCGTTGAACCGAGCCACGGTGGCAGCGAGGCCGTCAGCGTCGATGCCTGCTTGGCGGGCCAGCTCGTTCAACGTTTCGGCGCGGATCACGAAGCCGCTGTCTAGGTGGCGCTGCGGCGTAATCCCCGGCAGCATGCCGCCGATGGGGTACTTGGCGCGGTAGGCGTGGTCGAAGACCATGTGCGCGGGAATGGCCGCAGCCCCCGCTTGGTGCGCTTCCTGCATCTGCTTGACGAGGTCGTTGTACGGGTCGGCTTCGTTGGCGAAGCGCTGACCGGCGGCGTCGACGATGATGTTGCCGGGTTTGGCGCGCTCGAAAATGACGATTTGCGGGGCGCCGCCGGGCGGCATGAACGTCGGTGCCCACCAAGCATCGTCCATCAAGTCGACGGCGGCGCCAATGGCGAGGCCGGCCTGAATGGCTTCTCCGGTGTTGCCCTCGGACCCGGAGGTGTAGCTCGCCTTCGGTTCGGCGGTCAGGTGCTCGCCCCGCATCGCCGAGTTGCGTTCAAAGCCGCCAGCGGCCACCATGACGCCCTTGCGCGCCTGAACGTTGCGCCGCTGCCCGTCGACATTGACGCGCAAGCCGATGATCCGGCCGTCTTCCACCAGCAGTTCGCTCAGGCTGGCGTTCAGCCACAAGGGCACTTGGCGTTCGAGCAGCGAAAAGCGCAGCCTCCCAATCAGCGCCGCGCCGTTGGCCAAGTGCCTGCGGCCAGCCGCACGGTTCCAGAGGTTGCGCGGCAGCGTTCGCCAGGCCTTGAGCAGTTGCCCCGGATTGGCCCTCGCCGAAGCGAGTTGGCGCAGTTCAGCCATGGTGCCGACAATACCGGCCGGGGCGATGGGCCCGCGGCTGCGAAGTTCCCGCAAATGCTTGCCGAGCCGGCGCCCGGCAAAGACCCGGGGCTCGACGGAACGGTCTTCGGCTGCGGCGCCGGGCGAGTGGGGCCGGTAGTCGGGAAACCCGAAGAAGGTCTCGACGTCGAGTTGGCTGTGGCGCAGCAGATGGTCCAGCATGCGCGGCGCATTCGTGACAAAGGCCCGTAGTCTTTCCGGCCCGACGCGATTGCCCACATGATGCTCAAGGTAGGTGAGTGCTCGCTCCATGTCGTCGTCGGCGCTTGCGCGCTGCATTCGGGCGTTGCCCGGAATCCAGAGCACGCCCCCCGACAACGCCGTGGTGCCGCCATAGTGCCCGGTCTTCTCGATAACCAAGGCGTCCAGCCCGTCAATGCTCGCGGTCAACGCCGCGGCAAGCCCGGCCGCCCCGGAGCCGATGACGGCCAAATCAGTCCTGAAGTCCCAATTGCTCACTGAACGTTCTCGCCGCCGGTCAACTCGCCGTCAGCCCGCCGTCCACCACGAACTCCGTGCCCGTGCAGTAGGAGCTTTCGTCGCTGGCGAGGAACAGCGCCAAGCGGGCGACCTCATCCGCTTCGGCAACCCGGCCCAGTGGAACCCGCCGCACGAGGCGGTCGCTGTCGGCATAGCCCGGCACTTGGTGCAGCATCTCGGTCTCGATCAAGCCGGGGTGAATGGAGTTGACGCGGATGCCGCGCCGTCCGAGTTCGACCGCCGCGGTCTTGGTCATGCCCCGCACGGCCCACTTGGATGCGCCGTAGGCGAACGCGCCATGGGCGGCGCCGAGGCCGGCGATGGAGGAGATGTTGACGATGGCGCCTTGGCCCGCTTCCATCATGGCTGGCGCCACCGCGCGCATGCCGAGGAACACGCCGGTGCAGTTCACGTCCATGACCGCTTGGAACGCTTCCGGCTCGATCTCGAACAGGCGTCCGGTGCGGAAGATGCCGGCGTTGTTGATGAGCGCATCGATGCGGCCCGAGGTTGCCAAGAGCTCGCCGATCAGCGCCTCCCAAGCGTCGGCTTCGCGGACATCGAGATGCCGGTACTCGCCGCCGATTTCCGCGGCCAGCGTCTGGCCTTCGGCATCGAGCACGTCCGTCAGCCACACTTGGGCGCCTTCGGCGGCGAACAGCCTCGCTTCGGCGGCGCCTTGGCCTCGGGCAGCGCCCGTTATCAGGCAGACCTTGTTCTGCATTCGTCCCACCATCGCCTCCTAGTTCCTCAGGGCCGCGTCGGTTCGCGCCGCCATGATGAAGTCGTTTTCGTGCAGGCCGCCGATGGCGTGCGTCCACCAGCGCACCTCCACCTTGCCCCATTCCAGCACGATGCGCGGGTGATGGTCGGCGGCCTCCGCCAGGTCGCCCACCCGATTGGCGAACGCCAGCGCCTTGGCGAAATTGGTGAAGGTGAACTGAGCCCGAAGTTGATCCATGCCTGCCGCCTGCTCGATTGACCAACCCGCCAGTTGGGCCAGCAGCGCGGGTCGTTGTGAGGCCGCAACCGGCGGTGAATCCACCCGGCAGGGCTGGCACTTGCGATCGGCCAATTCACTCATGAGCTCTTCCTGTCTTGGTTTAGGACTGTGCCTTGGCTCTCGACGCTCGCTTGGCCCAAGCGTCCTGCAGGCGGTCAACGTACAGCAAGGTCAGCCAGATGCCGTAGGCGGCCACTTCGCCGTAGCCGTCCTTGGTCAGCCACCACAGGTGCAGTAGGCCCAAGGCGCTTGCAGGATATACGAGCCGATGCAGTTGCCGCCAGCGCCGCCTTAGGCGGCGTTGCCACCCGTTGGTGGACGTGACCGCCAGCGCCAGCAGCATCACCAAGGCCGCAAAGCCCACCGTGATGTAGGGCCGTTCGGCGATGTCCTCGATGATCAGGCGCCAATCGAATTCCGCAAAGAACCCCAAGTAGAACAGAAAGTGAAGCGACAGGTAGGCGAAGGCGAACAGCCCCACCAAGCGGCGGATACGCAGCAGGGGCGGGTAGCCAAGCCGCCGGCGCAGGGTGGATATGCTCAGGGCCAGCAACAGCGTGCGCATCCCCCACTCGCCGAGGAACAGCAGCACCGCCTCGCCTGGATCTGCGCCCAGCGCCGAGCCCGGCAATTGCGCTTCCTGGTAGATGGCGAAGCCAAGCCAGGCCAAGGGCAGGCTCAGGAGAATCCAAGCAGCGGGCTTCAACAAGGTATGCACGGCTATCGTATCAGCCTGGAAGTAAGCTCAGCCCCGTCGCCATGCCAAGCAGTCTATTGGAGCGGTCGAGTGAGGGTCAACAAGCCGCGAAGAGCTGCGGAAAGCGCTAAACTGCGGGACGATCGGGAAAAGGGCGGTACGGGGACTGAGCTTCGACTAAAACCATGACCAGCTTGCACTACAACAGCCTTGCCGACACTTGCCGCCGCATCAAGAGCGGCGAACTCTCTTCGATTCAGGTCACCGAAGCGCTGCTGGCCCGCATTGAGGCATTGGAGGGTGAGTTGCGGGCGTTCGCCATGGTGACGGCGGAAGAAGCGCTCAAATCCGCCGAGGCCCAAGACCGCAAACGGCGCAGCGGGGCACCCTTGGGGCTTTTGCACGGCGTGCCGGTGGCGGTGAAGGACTTGCTGCAGACGGCGGGACTGGCCACCGCCAGTGGCACCCAAGTCATGGCGGATTTCGTTCCTGAACGGGATGCGACCGTGGTGCGCCGCCTGCGCGATGCGGGTGCCGTGATCATCGGCAAAACCCAGCTCACGGAAGGCGCCTTCAGCACCCACCATCCGCAAATCGATCCGCCGCGCAATCCTTGGCGGCAGGACCACTGGCCCGGCGTGTCCTCTTCCGGCTCCGGGGTTGCCGTGGCGGCTGGCCTCGCCTTCGGCGCCTTGGGATCGGATACCGGTGGCAGCATCCGCTTCCCTTCCGCTGCCTGTGGCTTGGTCGGCGTCAAGCCCACCTATGGCCGGGTCAGCCGCCACGGCGCCTTTCCGCTGGCGGAGTCGCTCGATCACATCGGTCCCATGACGCGCTCCGTGGAGGATGCCGCCAGGATGCTGCAAGCTATCGCCGGTGCGGACCCGGAGGATTCCACCACCTTGCCCAACCCCGTTCCAAACTACGCCGCCCAGCTCGACGGTCCCATCGGAGGGTTACGATTTGGCGTCGATTGGGACTACGCCGCCAGCGGCGTCGATGAGGGCGTGACGGCGGTGGTGCGCAGCGCGGTCGATCGGTTCCGGGAACTCGGAGCGGAGGTTTTGGAGGTGCGGATGCCGCCTCGCTACGCCGTCCTCGTGGAGAACTGGATTCGCACCTGCGCCGTCGAGTGCGCCAAGGCCCACGCGCCCTGGTTTCCGCAGCAGCGGGACGCCTATGGTCCGGCACTGGCCGAGCTGCTGGACCTCGGCGCCGGCTTAAGCCCGGACGTCCATGCCGCGCTTGAGCGGGAGCGCGAAGCCTTCCGCGCTGAATTCGACGAGCTGCTGACCGGCGTTGACGCTCTGATCGCTCCGGCCATGCCCATTGCGCCGCCCAGCCTTGAGGCCATTGAAGCAGCCATTCGCGGCGATGGTGAGCAGGCCGCCCTGATCACCTTCACGGCACCCTTCGACTACTCCGGTCATCCCACCGTCACCCTGCCGGCGGGCCTATTCGCCGACGGCCTGCCCCAGTCGGTGCAACTCATCGGCCGCTGGCTGGACGAGACGACGTTGTTGCGTGCCGCCCACGCATTTGAGCGGTCGCTGCAATTCAGTGAACATCCGTTGCCCTAACGGAAAACCGCTCCGTACGCCGGTGCCACGCGGCCGGCCCCTTTCCCCGACTCGGTCAGGCCGTCCGCTTCCAAAACAGGTGATAACACCCACCGATGACGATAGCGGCGAGCGCCAGATCCGTGAGGGCGTACATGGCGATGTCGGCGGGAGGATTGAAAAACTGGTTGAGGAGGAAGGCGTGGACTAAGGGGTATACGCTGCCGTAGATCAGTCCGTAGCGCAGCGGGCTTTGGCGGTAGATGCGCCAGAGCGCCAAGGTCTGCAAGGTGACCACCAGAAGGACCACCGGCACGATAGCGCGCAGCCAGATGCTGCCGGTGACATCAAACAGTTCATCGCTCAATCCAAGCCAAACGATCATTCCCGCCTCGGCCAAGGGGACGCTGATGATCGCCACCAAGACCACCAATGCGGTTTTCAATGCGGTCATCATGATGCTCTCCTTGTCCTGTGCACGCGTTCGCGAGCGCTGATCCACCACAGCGTCAGGCCGGCGCCAGCCACCGATGCAGCCGCTACGGGAGCGAGCTCCGGCCATCCGGTCATGACATACAGGGCGCAGGGGGCGGCGGCGACCAGAAAACAGGCCAGCGCCCCGGCGATTCGCTTGCCCTTGGGCGCGACCAGGGCCGCAACCCAGCCGCCGCCGATGACGGCCAGCAAGACCACTGCGTAAAGGGTGGCGCCCAAGGCGGTGATGTGCCCCGCCGTCACGCACTGGTCGCCGGCCATTCTGTCCGGCGGACAGCCTTGGTTGAGCTGACGCATGACCAGGAGGCCCGCCGCCAGCGCGGCGGCCGTAACGGCGATTGGGGTCAAGGGCGTTAACAGCCAACGAATCCAAACCATGGGTTGCAAAACCTTAAGGCAGCCGCACTGTCCTACTTTTGCGCTTGTGAATCAATAGCCCGCCGCTGGTTGGAAAAGCGCCGTTTGCGGCGATAGGGGAACACGTCCATGGCATGGCCGTCCGCGACCGCCTGCTGCAGGCCGCGCCAATACTCCGGGGTGAACAGGTCGCCGTGCAGGTCCGCGAAGAGCCGCTTGATCTCCGGCTTGCCGAACAGGAAGCGGCGAAACTCCTCCGGGAAGACGTCGTTCGGCCCCACGGAGTACCAGGGCTCGGCTGCCATTTCCTCCTCCGGGGTGCGCGGCTCTGGCACCGCACGGAAGTTGACGTCGGTCAGGAAGCTGATTTCATCGTAGTCGTAGAACACCACGCGCCGGTGGCGGGTGACGCCGAAGTTCTTCAGCAGCATGTCGCCGGGAAAGATGTTGGCGGCCGCCAACTGCTTGATGGCGTTGCCGTACTCATCGAGCGCTTCGGTCAAGATGGCGCGGTCGGCGTTCTCGATGTACAGGTTCAGCGGCGTCATGGCCCGTTCGGTGTAGAGGTGGCGGATGCGCAGTTGGCCGTCCTCGATGCGCAGCGCCGAAGGGGCGGCAGCGCGCAGCTCGTTAATCAGCTCCGGGTCGAAGCGGTCCAAGGGCAGGCGCAAGTTCTTGAACTCCTGGGTGTCGGCCATGCGCCCAGCGCGGTCATGGCGTTTGACGATGTGGTACTTCTCCCGCACTTCGGCGGCCGTCACCGCCTTTTGCGGCGGAAACTCGTCGCGAATCACCTTGAACACCGTCTGGTAGGAAGGGAGGGTGAATACCGTCATCACCATGCCCTTGATGCCCGGGGCGGGTATGAACAGGTCCTTGGATTGACGCAGGTGATCCAGAAAACCGCGGTGGAACTCGGTTTTGCCGTGCTTGTGCTGGCCGATGGCGGCATAAAGTTCGGAGCGCTTCTTGTTGGGCAGCAGTTCGTTGAGGAAGCGGACCAGGCCAAAGGGGTAGGGGGAGCGCACCATGAAGTAGGCCCGGGTGAAACTGAACACGATGGACAGTTCGTCCTTGTCGCAAATCAGGGTGTCCACGTAGGCCTCGCCCCTTGCGCTCATGGCCAATGGCAGGGTCAGCGGCCAGAATCGCCTGGGTCGCGGGTCTGAAGACGGGTCGTCGAGGCATAGCCGGCCAACGATGTAGGCGCCCTTGTTGCGGTAGAACAGGGCATTGATGACTTCGACCTGGAAATCCTTGCCGGTGGCGACCTCGGGCCGTGCCTCGATCAGCGAGCGGACGATGTTGCGTGTGTCGCGGCGTTGGTCCTGCCACGGCAATTCCGGCGCCCGCTCATCGAGTATCCGCTGCACCATGGCGGCCAGCCCGGCGGTTGGGCGATAGCCGCTCGTTAGGCTCTCCCCGGCCGGAGTGGGCGGGCCGGCGCTGAAGGACGTGGCGAGGAACATCCGTTCGCCGTCGAGCGCCGGATCGCGGGTGATGCGCCGATGCACGGAGTTGTAGAAGGTCTCCGCGAGGTCTCCGTCGGGCGCCTCGGCAATGGCCTTGGCGTAGGTGCTCTTGACTTCCGCCCACTGCGCTTTTCCAAGGCTTCCGCAGCGGGAGCCGATTTGCGCGGTCGCCCGGTCGATGTGCGTCTTGTAAAGATTCAGCCGGGCTTGGCTGGCGGCTTGCACACCCGGCCAGTCGGCGTGGCGGAAACGTTCTTCCGCGTCAATCGTGATGCGCTCGAAGTGCTGCCGGTAAGCCCGAAACTCGGCGAGGATGGTGCTCGCGGCTTCCTGCTCCATCCTTGGCTGCTTTGAATTGTGTGCTGCGGCCGGTTAGGGGAGCCGCTAGCGGCGGCGCTCCTTGTGCAGCGCCGCCATCAGGGCGAACAGTTCGGTGATGTTGTTGGGCTCAGGGTCGTTGGCGAACTCCTTGTACAGCGTTGCCACGTTCACCACGATGCGTTCCGCGTCACCCCAGGAGTCGTAGTCGGTCAGGGCGATGTCCCGTGCCGCCTCCATCACGTCGAGTCCGGCATCGAAGCGCTTGCGAGCCTCGACGGCCACGTACTTGAGGTAGCCGCGCATCGCCGCTACGCCCTGCTTGTCGGTCACTGGACCGTGGCCGGGCACCACGCACTCCAGATCCAGCGCCAGCATGTGGTCGCAGGCGGCGATCCAGTTGCTGACTGGCCCCACCCAGAGGATTGGGTGTCCTTCGATAAACAGGATGTCGCCAGTGAAAATGAGCTTGTCGTCGGGGACGTAGGCGAGGATGTCGCCCGCCGTGTGGGCGGGGCCTACCTGTTTTAGGCAGACTGTCTTGTCGCCGACGGTCAGCGTCATCTCATCCTCAAAAGTACGCGTCGGCAAGGTGCGGTTGATGCCACGAAAGTCGAAATCGCTGAAGCAGTAAAGGAAGAACTCGCCCACTTCGCCCATGGAAGGCGCCTGCTCCATCAGGTTCTGCAGCAGGTCGGGGTTTTCCCGGGCAAGCTCGTCGAAACAGGCTTGGGAGGCGATGATCTCCGCCTCTGCGACCAGTTCATTGCCGTTGCAGTGGTCGGCGTTGGCGTGGGTGTTGATGAGGAAGTCGAACTGCGTGGTGGCCTTGGGTTCGCTGGCGCGCATGGCCTTGAGCATTTCCGCAGTGAGGGGCTTGTCAAACAACGTATCGACGATCAGCGATTGATCCCCGTCCACGATCAATCCGGCGTTGCTCCACCCCCAGCCGCCATCCGGCTGTAGCCAAGCGTAGCCGCCGTTGCCGAGATCGAGCAATCCATGCTCGTAGGGCCGTGTTGCTAAGGTCATTGGATCGCTCCTTCACCGAACCGCGGTGGCGATGTTAAGGCATTTGCCGGCCAATTTGCTTTCTGTAACATGCCGGGCATGGAGGATTTTGAGGGCATTCGTCCTTATGAGGACGAGGAAGTGCCGGGGGTTTTGGCGCGGTTGGCCAAGGATGCGGACCTTCAGGCGGTGGTCGCGCGGTATCTGTTTCCCCGCGCGACCAGGCTGCTGCCGGCACTTGGCCGTTTGCTTGGCGCTCGCCTGCTGCGCCGTGAGGCGGGTCGCCTGCGCACGGTGCGCGACGTGCAGCTGTTCCTGTCCGGGCACATGGGGGCGCTGATTGAGAACACCATTCTCAACTTCAGCGTCAGCGGGGTTGAGCGCTTGGTGGCGGGAACGCCCTATCTGTTCATTTCCACCCACCGCGACATCATCATGGACACCGGCCTGGTCAACTTCGCCATCCATCGCGCCGGGCATGCCACCTCCCGGATCGCCATCGGCGACAACTTGCTCGGCAAGGCCTATGCGGCTGATCTCATGCGGCTGAACAAGAGCTTCGTGATCGAACGCAGCGTCACGGGTGCCAAGGCGGTGTACCGAGCCCTCAACCGCACCTCAGCCTTCATCCGGGCCTCCTTGGAAGCTGCGGAATCGGTTTGGATCGCGCAGCGGGAGGGCCGCGCCAAGGACGGTCTCGACCGCACCGACCCAGCGCTCATCAAAATGCTGACCCTCGCTTGGCGCCAGGAGGTGGAGGAACATGGCGGCCTATGCGCCTGCGTCAAAGTCGTGCCGGTGGCGATCACCTATGAACTCGATCCCTGCGCTTTGCGCAAGGCACGCGAGCTCTGCATCACCGACCTGCACGGCAAGTACGACAAGCCGGATGGCGAGGACCTCTCCAGCATTGTTGAAGGCATGCTCGGCTTCAAAGGCCGGGTGCATCTGCATTTCGGCCCGCCTCTTGAGGGCGGCTTTGATTCACCCGAAGCCCTTGCCGATGCCATCGACCGGGAAATCGTCGAAGGCCTCAAGGTCTTCCCCACCCACGTCGAGGCAGCCCGCCGACTGGGCGATGAGGCCTTGCCGGACACCGTCTCGCCCCACGCCAAGGTCCAAGCGGCCTTTCAGGAGCAGATTTCAGCCTGTCCGACCGCCCAGCAGCCCTATTTCTTTCAGCAATACGCCAACCTGATCCGCAACAGGCGACGGTTCGGTGTGTGAGTGGTTGACCGGAGTTACTAATCAACTACTAATTCATGTCATATTGGGAGTTGAGTGCGCCTCACTCGGGCGATTGCGCCCAACCGCCCCTGACATCCAGCGCCACCGACTTGACCAAGGCATGGAGCGCCATGCCGGGAATGAGCCCCAGGTTCTCTTCGGACAAGCGCGTGATTCGCGCCCGCAACGGCTGCCCGGCACAGTCGAGTTCCGCGAACACCGCGCCGTCCGGAGTCGGGGCTAGGCCGGTGAGGGTGACGCTCAAGCAGTTCAGGATGCTGGTGCCCATCGGGCGTTCCAAGGCTAGGGCGACGTCACGGGCGGGAATCTGGACGCGCAATGGTGAGGGCGCTCGGCTCAAGTTGCCGCGCACCCGCAGTGTCTGGGCGCCGATGCGCAGGGTGCTGAGGTCGTGGGCCTCGTCGTAGGCCTCGAATTCCACGGCGAGGATGGCACCGGTGTCGATCATCGGCGACAGGGGGTGGTCGAGTTCAGCCGCAACCCTGCCGGGCGGACCCGCACCAATCACTCGTCCAGCTTCCAGGATCACCAGATGGTCGGCGATCTGCACCACCTCGCTGAGCGCGTGGGTGACATAGATCACCGGCTTGCCCAAGGTGCGGCACAGTTCGCCGAGCATGGGCGCCAACTGCGCCCTCGCCATCGCATCAAGTGCCGAAAGGGGCTCATCGAACAGCCAGAGTGCGGCGGGCTTGAGATAGGCACGGGCCAGCGCCACCCGCTGCTGTTGACCTCCGGAGAGCGCTGCGGGTTTGCGCCCGAGCAGGCCTTGCAGCCCAAATCGATTCGTCGCCTCCTTGAAACGGCTGCCGCTGGGCACGGCGCGCAGGTTGGCCTCCACGGTCAGGTGCGGAAAGAGGGCCGGTTGCTGCAGTGTCATGCTGATGGGTCGGCGGTGGGCGGGCAGGGCGCTCCAGTCTTGGCTGTTCAGCGCCACTTGGAAGTCCGGCGTGCGGCTTAGGCCCGCAATCAGCCTCAGCAAGGTTGACTTGCCGGAGCCGGAGGCGCCGATAATGCTGGTGACGCCGCTGCCGGGCAGTTCCAGATCGACCTTCAGTTCGAAGCCACCGGGCTGTGCGAAGCGGCCTTGTAGCGTCAAGCTCATCGGCGCCGCAACGTCCCGTACGTCAGGGTCAGCGCCGTTAAGGAGGCGGCGAGCAGGATGGCGGCGGTAAGGTGCGCGCTGGCGTAGTCCAGCGACTCCACTTGGTCGAACAGCAGGATGGACAGCACCCGGGTCTCGCCGGGAATGTTGCCGCCGATCATCAGCACGATGCCGAACTCGCCAACGGTGTGGGCGAACCCGAGCACCCCGGCCGCCACCAGCGCCCGCCAATGCAGCGGCAGCATGAAGCGCAGGAAGCGGGCGGTCGGCGCAACACCCATGACCGAGGCGGCGTCGAGCAATTCCGCAGGCGTGTTGCGAAAACTGGCCGTCAGCGGTTGGGCGACAAAGGGCAGCGAATAGATGATCGACGCCAGCACCAAGCCGCTGAAGGTGAAGGCGAGGGGCTGGCCGGTGAGTGAGCGCCAACTACCGCCGAGCCAGGCGTCCTCGGCCATGGCGAGCAGCAGGTAGAAGCCGAGCACGGTGGGCGGCAGCACCAACGGCAGCGCCACCAACGCCTCGACCAAGGAAGCACCCCGCCGCTTGGTGTGGGCCAGCCACCAAGCCAAGGGCGGCGCCAGGATGAGCAACGCGACGGTGGTCGTCGCCGCCAAGGCGGCGGTGAGCGTGAGGCTCACCAGCACATCTTCAGCCATCGGCAGCGTAGCCCAACTGCGCCAAGCGGGATTGGAGTGCAGGTGCCGTGATGAAGTCCAGCAACCTCTCCGCCTCAATGGCCATGGGGCTGCGTCGCACGACTACCGCACCCTGCTCAATGGGGCGGTGGGCGTTTTCCGGGCAGACCCAAAAGCGTTCCGATGGCGCATTGGTCGCCATGAGCTGACTGAGGGCGACAAATCCGGCAGGCAAGGACCCCGCGGTGAGGAAGTGCCCCACTTGAGCCACGTTGTTGCCAAACACGAGCCGGCCTTGAACGCCTTCCCAGATACCCAAGGCTTGCATGCACTCCACCGCTGCTTGACCGTAGGGGGCCAGTTTTGGATTCGGCAGGCCGATTCGGCCTTCCTCCAGAACCATCGGACCGGCTTTGCCCTGTGGCGTCCACAGCGCCACCTTGCCCCGGGCGTAGATTCTGACCGGTCCAGCCGCCAGGCCATCGCGCACCAAGGCGGTGGGCCTCGCCATGTCGGCGGAAAGGAAGGCGTCAAAGGGGGCGCCTTGGCGAATCTGGGTGGCAAGCAGTCCCGATGAACCGAATGCCGAGGCAAGCTCCAAGCGTTGAGTCCGCTCAAACTCCGCTGCGACCATGATGAATGCCGCGCGAAAGTTGGCGGCCACTGCGACCTTCAGCGGACCCTGATCACTCCCCAGAGCCTGACCGCAGCACACCGCCAGCAGCGCCCAAGCGACAGGAGTGGGGATGGCCATCGGCGTAGTCTAGCGGAATTGCGCAGGAGCCGATGATGAAGCTTGGCCTCCCACACGAGCCGCTGCCCAAACAACAACTTCATCGGCTCCTGCTTCCAGCAGCACCCGGGCTAGTTCGGCAGTGGTTGCGCCGGTCGTCATCACGTCGTCGACGATGGCGACCGTGCCTGCGAATGGCTGGTTGGCCTTGAACACGCCGCGCACGCTGCGGGCGCGGGCAGCGCGGGATTGGCCGCGCTGCGTGGCGGTGCGGCCGACACGGCGGACCGCCTTGCGTCTAAGGGGGATGCCGAAGCGGCGGGCCAAGGGCGCGGCCAGCAGGATGGCTTGGTTGTGCCCACGGTGGAAGATTCGTCCCGTTGTCAGCGGCACCGGCACTAGGAGGTCGGGCAAGGGATCGTCGGCCGTGGCCACGGCATCGCCCAGCAGGCGGCTTAGGAGCTTGGCTTGGCTGTAGCCCTTGCCGAACTTGATGGCGTGAATGAGCCTAGGCACGGGGTCCTCGAACAACAGGGGGGCGATGGCGCGCTCAAACGGCGGTGGCTTAAGGGCGCAGTGGCGGCACAGTGCAAGGTCGGCGGGCAGGGGTGCGGCGCAGTTCGGGCACGGGAGCCTGTTCCAGGGCAGGCTTCGCCAGCACGGCGGGCAGAGATCGAGGTCGGCGTTGATCGGCATATCGCACAGCCGGCACACCCGCGACAGAAGGAGGTCGATGATTCCCATGGGATTGTTATGCTCTTTCGGCGCGCCCGGCGCCAGAGGCGATTGCCCTTGGTGGCTGTAGGACATCCGCCATGCGCATACCCGGACAGACGGGCTAGAATGGTTGTTGCGCCAATAAGGTCCATTTCCATGCTGCACTATCAAGCACCCGAGCAGGACTTGGAATTCCTGCTGTTCAACCTCTTCGACATCACTCGGGAATGGGCCGACGTGCCCGAGTTCGCCGATTTCAGCGAAGACGTGGTACGGGCGGTGCTGCGCGAGGCGGGCAAGCTGGCTGGCGAGGTGATGGCGCCGATCAATCAGCTAGGCGACCAGGAGGGGTGCCGTTGGACGGACGGGGCGGTGCAGGCGCCGGCGGCGTTCAGGCCAGCCTTCAAGGCGTTAACAGAGGGCGGCTGGCTGGGGGTGTCGGGCAACCCGGCCTATGGCGGCATGGGGATGCCGAAGCTCTTGGCCTGCCTGATCGAGGAGATGTTCTGGAGCGCCAACACCGGCCTTTACCTGTACGGAACCCTGTCCCTGGGCGCCTCCATATGCATCGACACCCACGGCAGCGAAGCCCAAAAGGCGCTCTATCTGCCCAAGCTCTACAGCGGTGAATGGACCGGCGCCATGGACCTAACCGAAGCCCATGCCGGCACCGACTTGGGGCTGCTGCGCACCCGTGCGGAAGATGCCGGTGACGGTAGCTACCGCATCTCCGGCACCAAGATATTCATCACCAGCGGCGAGCACGATCTAGCGGAGAACATCATCCACTTGGTGCTCGCCCGCGTCACCGGGGCACCGGCGGGCACCCGGGGCATTAGCCTGTTCATCGTGCCGAAGTTCATTCCCAACCCGGATGGCTCCCTCGGCCCCCGCAATGCGGTGGCGAGCGGCTCCGTTGAGCACAAGATGGGGGTGGTGGCCAGCTCCACCAACGTGATGAACTACGAAAACGCCGTCGGCTACCGGGTGGGCGAGGAGAACGCAGGCCTAGCCTGCATGTTCACCATGATGAACTATGAACGCCTGTCGGTCGGCCTGCAAGGGCTTGGCGCGGGCGAACTGGCCTATCAGCAAGCAGTGGCCTACGCCAAGGATCGCTTGCAGGGCCGGGCAGCCACCGGTCCGCAGAACCCCAGCGCCGAGGCGGACTCCCTGTTGGTGCATCCGGACGTGCGCCGCATGCTGCTCACAATTCGCGCCTACACCGAAGCGGGCCGCGCCTTCGCCATGCTGGTTGGGCGCAGCCTTGATGCCGCCAAGCACAAGGACGATGCGTCAAGCCAAACCGTGGCCGAGCTGCTCACGCCCATCGCCAAGGCCTTTCTTAGCGACAAAGGCTTGGAGTGCGCGGTGATGGCGCAGCAGGTTTTCGGCGGCCACGGCTACATCAAGGAGTGGGGCATGGAGCAGATCGTGCGCGACGCCCGCATCGCGCCGATCTATGAAGGCACCAACGGGGTTCAGGCGCTCGATCTCGTGGCCCGCAAGGTGCTCCGGGACGGCGGCGCCACCATGCGCCGGTTCATCGACCAAATGGCTGCCGATCCAGCGCTCCCTGAGCACGCTCCCGCTTTGCGCAGTGCATTGGATCGGCTGGTGGACGTCACCGATTGGGTGGTGGCCGAAGCGCCCCAGGACGCCGACCTGCCGGGGGCCGTCTCGACCGACTACTTGGAGCTGGCTGGCCTGACCATCTATGCTTGGTTGTGGGCCCGCATGGCCAAGGCGGCGGGGAATGATGCCTTCGGCCAAGCGAAGCGGCGCACCGCTACCTTCTTCTACGACAAACTGCTGCCCAAGACCGAAGCCCTCGTCCGCAGCATTCGCTCCGGTGCGCCATCGCTGATGGACATGCCGCAGGAGTGGTTTTGAAGAGTTTTCATTCCAACCGGCTGATCATTCGAAACACGGCGATCAGGATGCCGAAGCCGACGTAGAGCCCGAAGGTGGCGATGCCCAGCAGCATGGCCATTTGCGGTGTGACGACCTCCTCTGCGGCCAGCCAGCCGACCAATGCCCATAGGGCCACGAGGGATGTGCCGATCCCAACGGCGACCAGCCCTCGCCTGCCTTTACGGCGAGCCATTAGCGGCCTAACCTCTCGTTGATCAACGGATTGCCACCGGATTGATCACCGCTTGGACGGCGCCTTCGAACCGAGGCACGCCGAGCACGAACAGGAATTCCGATGCGCCGTCGGCCGCGAGTTCGCGGGTGTCCATGTTTTCGAGAATGTACACGCCGTTCTTGGCCAGCAGTTCCGGATGCACCGGAAAGGCCTGTTGCGGATCTTCGGAGGGCAGCACTTCCAAGGCCCAAGTGTCCGCGCCGACGGCCACCGCGCCCAACTCCGCCAAGTAGCGGGCGCCATCGACACCGAGGCCTGGCTGGCCACCCATGAAGCGTTCCGGGTCGGCGTCCATGACGTTCAGCCAGCCGGTGTGGAACAGCACCACGTCACCCTTTTCGATTTGGACGCCCTGGGCGGCTTGGGCGGCCATGATTTCCTTGCGATTGAAGGCCATGCCTTCCGGCATGGGGTTCTGGCCGGCCAGTTCGGCCATGTCCAGCAGCACGCCCCGGCTGACGATGGGCGGCAACTCGTGGACGCCGAGCTTGGTCAAGCCGGTGGGCACCACGAAGTCCTGGGCCCGATTGCCGTTGTAGTAAACGTGGTCGATGCCCATGTGGCCCAAGCCGTCGAGCTGGCTGCCAATGCCCATCCACAGCGTCATCAGGTCGTCGTTGCCGGTGGCGCGGTTGATGCCGAGGGGTGTGCCGGTGCCGTCGTCGAGCTGCAGGATGGTCATGGCGTACTGGCGCGGCGGATAGGCTGGCGAATCCGCCCCGGTGATCACCCCGAGGCGGTAAACCTTGCCCCTCTTCACGAGCCCCGCGGCGGCCACCACCTTTTCCGGGCTGAGATTGTTGATCGCCCCCAAGGTGTCATCGGCGCCGTACCTGGATGGGTGCCAGGCATCGTCCCCCCAACCGGCCAAGGGCGCGACGAGCAGCGCGGCGGTCAGTCCGAGCAGAGTCTTCATGGTCTTTCTCCTTACGTCAGTTTAGCTTTCCCGCAGGGCGGCGGGGAGCTTTTCGTAGATGTTGCCGAAGTCGCCGTTGGACATGATGACGACATGGCGCCGCTGCTTGGGCAGTTCGCAAACCTGCTTGATGAGGTGGGGCAGGTCGGCGAAGTGCTGGGCTGGCACGACGCACTCCGACGTCAAGGCGGCCAAGTCCCATTCGATGTTGGCGCTGCGGAACCAGAACGCTTGGTCGGCGGCGGCGCAGCAGCTAGCCAGTGCGCCGCGCAGGGTGCCCAGCGACATGGTGTGGGTGCGCGGTTCAATGATGGCGAGTATCTCCTCGCGGCCGACCCGGGCGCGCAGGCCCTGCAGGGTCTTGCGAATGGCGGTGGGATGATGGGCGAAGTCGTCGTACAGGGTCGTTTTGCCCACTTCGGCGATCACTTCCAGGCGGCGTTTGACCCCCGAGAAGTCGGCCAAGGCCTCGATGGCCAACTCCGGTGCCACCCCGGCGTGGCGGGCCGCGGCGATGGCGCCCAAGGCGTTGTGGGTGTTGTGTAGGCCAAGCATTGGCCACGAGACTCGGCCGAGGATTCGGTCGTTCAAGGCAACATCGAAAGCGCTGTTGTCGGCGTTGGGGTTGATCGCCGTCCAGCGCTCGCCGTTGTCCATCGCCAACGCTCGGGTTGGCCCTGTTGCGCCGACCCGGGCCACCGGCGTCCAACAGCCAGCGCGCAGCAGGTCGTTGATGTTTCCGTCGTCGCTCGGTGCGATGACCAGTCCCTCCCCCGGCACGGTGCGAAGCAATTGATGGAACTGCGCCTTGACGGCGTCCACATCCTTGAAGATGTCAGCGTGGTCGTGCTCCAAATTGTTGATGATGAGGGTGCGCGGCTGGTAGTGGAGGAACTTCGAACGGCGGTCGAAGTAGGAGGTGTCGTATTCGTCCGCCTCGACCACAAAGTACGGCGCCCGGCCCAAACGGGCGGAACGGTCGAAATTCTTGGGTGCGCCGCCGATCAGATAGCCGGGTTGGAGTCCAGCCCAGTCCAAGATCCAGGCCAGCATGCTCGTGGTGGTTGTTTTGCCGTGGGTGCCCGACACCGCCAGCACCCAGCGGTCCCGCAGCAGGTTGGTGCCCAGCCACTCCGCGCCGGAGACGTAGCGCAGCCCGCGGTTGAGAATGTGCTCCACCGAGTCCACGCCCCTTGGCAGCCCGGCGTTGCCGATGACCACCAAGTCGGGAGTTGGCTGTAGTTGCGCGGCGTCGAAGCCCTCGTGGACGGTGATGCCGTCCGCAGACAACAAGTCGCTCATCGGGGGATAGATGTGCTTATCGGAGCCACTCACTTGGTGGCCCTGCTGTTTCGCGAGCAGCGCTAGGCTGCCCATCAGGGTGCCGCCGATGCCGAGGAAATAGATCCTCACCCGGCGCTGGCCAAGCTGGCGAGTCCTGTGCTGATCAGCATCATGCTGAAGGCGAGGCCAACGCCGATGGCCATGTGGGACTTCAGCGACCGCGAGAGAATGAAGCCGAACACGGTGACCGACCAAACCATGAAGGTGGCGTAGGCGGCGAGTATCGCGACTTCGTTAAGCATCTGCGCCAGCGGCACAATCACGGCAAAGATCGCGGTCAGGACCATGTCGCAGCCGAGCAGAACCGACAGGGTCCAGACGAAGCGGTCGCCGGCGCCGCGCAGGCTGCAGATTAGATAAACCAAGGAGGCCAAGGTGGCGACTGAGACCAGAACCCCAGTGGCGATGCGCAGGGCGGGCTCTCCGGAGATGATCGTGGTCAGCGTGATGCTGCACACCAGATTGGCCACCAGCACGAGAAACAGGAAGTAGGGGTGCTTGGGCACGATTTCGGGATCGTGGCGCAGCAGGCACACGCGCCAGAAGAAGTACAGAACGATCAGCATGAGG
Source organism: Pseudomonadales bacterium (assembly GCA_022827905.1). Taxonomy (GTDB): domain Bacteria; phylum Pseudomonadota; class Gammaproteobacteria; order Pseudomonadales; family Azotimanducaceae; genus Azophilus. The sequence goes on from JAJEIQ010000080.1 coordinate 100,880, forward strand.
GTGTGATGCTTGGATGCGGTGAAAGGAGGTTGGCTGGGCGGAAACTCAGGCCTTGTCCTTGCGACGCACGTAGAGGACGAGTTCGTGGTCTATCAGCTCAAAGCCCTTTTCAGCGACGATCTCGTGCTGCAGGGCTTCAATGCGGTCATTGACGAACTCCAGGACTTGGCCGGAATCGACATCGACCATGTGGTCGTGGTGCTCTTCGCTGGCCAGTTCGTAAACAGCGTGGCCGTCGTCGAAGTTGTGGCGTTCGACGATGCCGGCCGATTGAAACTGGGTAAGCACCCGGTACACGGTGGCGAGGCCCACGGATTCGTCCTGTTCGATCAGATGCCGGTAGACGTCCTCGGCACTCATGTGGTGGGGCTCAGCCCGTTCCAAGACCTCGAGCACCTTCAGGCGCGGCAAGGTGACTTTGAGTCCGGCCTTCTTTAGGTCGCTTCCCTTTAGCATTGGAGTTCCAGCTCTGGGTTAGGTGGATGTGAGGCTAGGATGCAACTTAGCCCATGCCGCCGCTTCCGTCCAATCCAACGGTCGTCTTTCGGGAGGCTTACGCGGCGTTGGTGCCCGCTTGCGGATCTTGGAACACCGCCAGGTCGAGTTGGCCTTCGGTGCGCGCCACCGTCGTTGCCACCATGCCGTCGCCGGCGATGTTGACCGCGGTGCGCATCATGTCGAGCAGCCGGTCCACACCGATGATGAGCATGATGCCCTCCACCGGCAGGCCCACTTGGGTCAGCACCATGGTCAGGGTAATCAGGCCGACACCCGGCACGGCGGCGGTGCCGACCGAGGCGAGGGTGGCGGTGAGTATGACCATCAGGAAATCCACTAGACCCAAGTCAATGCCGTAGAACTGGGCGATGAACACGGTGGCCACCCCTTGCATGATTGCGGTGCCGTCCATGTTGATGGTGGCGCCCAAGGGCACGGCGAAGGCGGCCACTTCGTTGCGCACGCCGACGCGGTGCTCCACGGTGCGCAGCGTCACCGGCAGGGTGGCGCCGCTTGACGAGGTGCTGAAGCCGACCAGCATGGGTTCGCGCATTTTGGTGAAGAAGGTGGTCGGCTTGACCCGACCGATAAGCATAAGCAAGGCCGGGTAAATGAGCGCCAAGTGCAGGGCCAGGGTCGCTGCGACGGTGAGGAAGTAGCCTAGGAGCTTGAAGATTTCGCGCCAGCCGACCGCCGCAAACAGCGTCGTCATCAGGCAGAACACGCCATAGGGCGCCAACTGAATCAGCAGAGTGATCAGCTTCATCAGGGCTTCGTTGACGTCGTCGAAGACACCTCGGATGCGTTGGCCGGACTCTCCGCTTTTCGCCAAGGCGATGCCTAGCAGCAGTGCGAAGACGATCACCTGCAGCATGCGGCCTTCAGCCATTGCCGCCACCGGGTTGGTGGGGAAGATGTTGATCAACGTTTCCTTGACGCTGGGTGTGGGCCTGGGCTGGTAGTCGATGTCGGCAGGCGGCGCATCCGCACCGATGCCGGGCTGCACGATCAAGGCGGCGGTCAGGGCTAGGGTAACTGCCAGGGCGGTGGTGAGCAGGTACATGCCGAGGGTTTTGCCGCCCAGGCGTCCCATGCTGGCGCTGGCACCCAACCGGGCCGCACCACAGACCAGCGAGACGAACACCAGCGGCACCACCATGAGCTTGAGGCTGGCAATGAAGATCTGACCGCCGGCGTCGAGCACGCCATCGACTAGGAAGCCCCGCACCCAACCGGAGGGATCGAGTCCGAGTTGCTGCACGGTGACGCCGATCAGCAGGCCAGCGCCCATCCCGATGAGGATGCGAAGGGTCAAATTCACTGGACTACCCCACCTCGATCATTTCGAAGTCTTCCTTGCTTACCCCGCACTCGGGACACACAAAGTCCTCCGGGACATCCTCCCACTTCGTGCCTGGGGCAATGTCCTCCTCTTCGCAGCCCTCGGCTTCGTCGTAGATCCATCCGCAAACGATGCACTGCCACTTCTTCATCCGCCGCCCGCCTCCTTGCATGGGCTTAAGCGCCTCGCCGACTCGGGGCGCTCGGTCATAGGGGAAAGGGGCGCTAAGCTACTCGCGCACTCGCCAAAAATCAATCGGCGCGATAGGCTTCCAAGGTGATTGTCGATCTTTCCATCTGGCGCCCTTGGCTGGCCCTCATGCGCTTCGACCGGCCGGTGGGCAGCCTGCTCCTGCTCTGGCCCACCTTGGCTGCGCTTTGGGTGGCAGCCGAAGGCGTGCCGCCAGCCGCTCTCATCGCCGTGTTCACCCTTGGCGTGTTCATCATGCGTGCCGCTGGCTGCGTCATCAATGACTTGGCCGACCGCCGTTTCGACCCACTGGTGGCGCGCACCCGCAACCGGCCCCTCGCCACGGGTGCGATCAGCGTGCGCGGCGCCTTGGGCCTGTTTGCGGGCCTATGCCTCGTCGCCTTGGCGCTGCTGGCTTGGTTGAACGCCGCCGCCCGCTGGCTGGCGGTGGCGGGACTGGCCATCAGCGTGCTCTATCCGTTCACGAAACGCTGGACGCACCTGCCCCAGGTGGTTTTGGGGGCCGCCTTCAGTTGGGGCATCGTCATGGCCTTCGCGGCGGTCGGTGGCGGGGTGCCGGCCACTGGCTGGCTGTTCTTCGTGGCCAGCCTCCTATGGATTGTGGCCTACGACACCTTGTATGCCATGGTGGACCGAGAGGACGATCTCAAGGCGGGCATCAAAAGCACCGCCATCCTGTTCGGAGCTGCGGATCGGTTGATGGTGGGCGTTTTGCAGGCGGGCGCTTGGTTCGGTTTCGCGCTGCTGGGCTGGCGCTCTGGATTCGGCGTTGCCTACGGCGCTGGGCTGGCGGTGATCGTCGCCCTGTTCGTGTATCAGCAAGCCCTGATTCGGGAGCGCGACCGCGACCGGTGCTTCAGGGCTTTTCTCAACAACACCTGGGTGGGCTTCGCCCTGTTTGCTGCGGTGGTGGCGGAACGCGCGCCCTGACGGGCGCGTATGGAGTTCCGCTGCGCGAAACTCCCGCCGCCAGCAGTGCGAAGCGCTGTTGATTGACGGGCCGCGTGCCCTAAAATGCCCCGCCCATGCGCCCCCACTCACCCTACCGAGTGCTCGCCTTCGACCTAGACGGCACCTTGCTGGTCGGCGAGCACTTGCCGCCGGCCAACCGGGATGCGTTGCGGGCCGCGCGGGACGCGGGCTATCGGATCATCATAGCCACCGCCCGCTGGAAGGAGGCGGCGTTGGCCATTGCCGGCGAGGCGGGCGTCGAAGATCCGGTGATCGCCTGTTCGGGCGCTCAGGTGCATGATCCCGTCTTGGACGCAGACGTTTTTGATGAGCGCCTGCCGATCGACTTTGCTAGAGCGCTCTACGCGCTGTGCAACGAGGAGCGGTGCATCGCCACCGTGACGGTCGGCGAGCGGGTTTGGATAAAGCTGGATGGTGAACCGGATTCGGCTCTCATGACCGATCCCATGCGCTGGACGGCCCAGCTTGAACTGAACGAGGCGGACCTGCCGCGCATCGCCGCAGTCCAAGGGAGCCGCATCGGTGCCCGCATCAAGAGCGAACTCAAGGAACGGTTCCGGGACCGGGTCAACGTTTTCGACTCCATCGGCCCCACCGGAAAGATCATCCTGACCATCACTGCCAAGAACGCCACCAAGGGTGCCGCCTTGCAAGCCGCCTGCGCCCATCTCGGCGTCCCTCCGTCGGCCGCGGTGGCCTTCGGCGATGCGGAAAACGACTTGGCGCTGTTTGCCGCGGCCGGCGCTGCGGTGGCTATGGGCCAAGCCAGCGGGGAGGTCAAGGCGGCCGCCACCTACGTCAGCACACCGCATGACGAAGACGGCGTCGCCCATGCCATCGGAATATTGCTTGAACGGGGGAGGCTGCCTTGAGCGTGGAGACAATCGACTTCCAGGGTGACGACGGCAAGGCCATCCACCTTTGCCGCTGGACGCCGGCGGCGGCGCCCAAGGCCGCAGTGCAGATTGCCCACGGCATGGGCGAACACATCGCCCGCTACCAACGGGTGGCGGAGCGGCTCAATGAAGCGGGCTACGTGGTTTACGGCAACGACCATCGAGGCCATGGGCGCACCGACCCCGACCGGCTCGGCGACCTGGGCGCCGGTGGTTGGGAGGCAGTGATTGCTGACGCCCGCCGCTTGAACGAACGCATTGCTGAGGAGCACCCTCGCTTGAAGCGCATCCTGCTCGGCCACAGCATGGGCGCGATGCTCGCTCAGGAGTATCTTTGCCGCCACGGCGCCACGCTCGGCGCGGCGGTGCTGTCCGGCTCGCCGGGCTTCAACAGCTTCCTCGCATCGATTCTGCCCCGGCTCATCGCCCGCATCGAAACTTGGCGGCTTGGCCCGGACGGTGACAGCGCCTTGATGGCCAGCCTGCTCTTCGGACAGGCGAACAAGGCGTTCGACTCGGAGGACGCGAGCGGCTTTGAGTGGCTCTCAAGGGATGCCGACGAAGTGCGCAAGTACGTGGACGATCCGTTTTGCGGCGCGGTGCTGCGGGCCGGTAGCCTGCTGGCGTTGTTCCGCGGCGCCAAGGAGGCATCGTCGCCGATTCGCATCGCGGGCATACCCAGCAGCCTGCCCATTCACGTCATTTCGGGCACGGCGGATCCGGTTCATAACGAGATGAAAAACCTCAACCGGCTGTTTCGGCGCTACGAGCAGGGGGTGCTGAAGGTCAGCCGCGCGCTGTATGAGGACGGCCGCCACGAGCTGTTCAACGAGACCAATCGCGGGCAAGTGCTCGACGATCTAGTCGATTGGCTGGACGGCGTCCTTTAGGGAACCCAATCCGGATGGGCGGCGCCATCGCCGTGGGCCAGCACCCGCTCGTGCACGGCTTGCATGGCGTGAAAGATGCGGTTGGTGGCCTCAGGGACCGATGTGCCGGGTTCGAAGCGAATGGGGTCGAGCACATGGGCGGCCACCGGCCCCGGGGTGGCTTCGCGCACGCCGGGCGGTCGGATCTTCTTAAGCCCCGCCATGTACACGGGGACCACCGGCACGCCTTTCTCCAAAGCCAGCAGGGAGACGCCGTGCTTGAATCGAGACAGGTGCCGGCCTCGGGATCGGGTGCCTTCCGGGAACAGCATCAGATTGGCGCCTTGATCGAGCAGCCACTTGGGGTAGTCCAGAGTGCGTGAGCCGCCGCCTCTTTGTATGGGGTAGAGGCCCATGACCAACGATTGGTACCAAGGCTGGAGGGTGATCTCCTTGCGGCCCTTGAGAAACCAACGGTCGGCGGCGGCGCCGAAAAAGAGGTTCGTGCGGATGTGCCACGGCAAGGCCTTCATCAGGCAGTATTGGTCGAAGTGGCTGGCGTGGTTGGCAACCACGATGCAGGGGCCGGCGATCTGCTCGAACTTGTCCTTGCCGGTCACGATGTGCTCTGTGAAGTAGCGTCGCGCCCAGCGGCCATAGGCGTAGTCGTACATCAGCAGCCGCGCCAGCCGCGCCCACCAGCGCGTCTGCCACTTGAACGGCCCGTCGGTCTCCGTGGTCTGGGAGATCAGGCGCTGAAACAGGGGCAGGTCGATGGCAGGCATGATCTGCGTGTTGGCCGTGGTGCTCAATTCCTGGGCGAGCGTGGCCCGGTAGGCCTTGAAGTTGTCCGGGGCGTCGATGATGGTGCATTGGTCCCATTCGCCGAGCAAATGGAAGCTGCCAAGCACCTTGGCCTCCCAGCGTTCGATGGCGTTGTGGACACCGGCAAGGAAGTCCGGATCCTGCTTGGTCGCCCGCAGGCCCTCGGAGTGGTACTTCATCAACAGGACGTAGTGGCTCATTGCGCCCGCTTCCTTGGCGGCTACTTCCCGCTTGCGCCTCCGCTGGGCGGCGCGCCCTGCATCATTTCAACGAACTGATCGATGGGCATTCCCGGCAGGGTGGTCACCTTGATGGTGCCCCGGGAGCCGAGTTCCATGGCGATGCGCGCCATGACCTCGTTGGAAGGCGCTTCGATGACGTTGACGAAGTCGTAGCCGCCGAGCACAGCGTATTGGGAGGTCACCCGGGCGCCCATGGATTCCACTTCCTTGTTGACCGCCTGCAGGCGTTCCGGACGCTCCTTCAAGGTTTTGCGGCCCTCGTCGGTCAGGGTGCTGAGCATGATGTATGTGGCCATGGCGACTCCTTGCCTTTTTGGCATCATCATAGATGAAAAAAAGGCCCGCAATCCGTTACAGGAACTGCGGGCCTCATTGATCCGCTGTCGGGCGGCGCGTTAAGCGCTGCCCTGGAGCGGTGCCAAATCCCTAGGTGAGGAGGAGATGAGGGGGATTGGCAATCAGGCAGCGGCCTTGGCCGCTGCAGGCTTGGCGCTCTTCTTGGTGGTTTCCGGCGCCTTCGGTTCCTCGGTGGCAAAGGCACCGCGCAGCAACTCGCTGGCGCTCTCGACGGCTTCCTTGAGCACTTCGCCGTTCGCCTTCATGCCTTCCGTGAATCCACTCCACATGGTCTCGCCGTATTCGCGCTGGAGTTCCATGAAGGAAGTGATGTCCTTGACCTCGGGCAACTTCTCGGCGAACGACCGGTTCGTTTCGAAGACCTTCTGCACCCCTTCGGTCTGCAGTTCCGCCAGGCGGCGCAAGGTGCCCGTGTTGAGTTCAAACCACTCGCGGCCGAGGGCCGCTTGTTTTTCCAATGTGTTCATTAGCAGTGTCTCCTGTCAGTTTTGGTCCTGATGGTGGCGTCGCACATCGTGCCCCAGTTCATGCGCCCTAAATGCTGCAACGCACAATGAGCGTATTGTGCACCACACAATTGTGCGTTGCAACATTTTTTTTCAACTTTTTTTACCTGCGACTTTTCCCGGCTTGGGCGGGCTTCGGGTCAAGCCACCCGGGGCAGCGTTTCAACGAGTGGCGGTGGTGCCACCGAAAGCGCATGCACGTTGGCGGGCAGGACTGCGGCCTTGAGGTCGATGAACTCGGCGAGCATCTCATCGCGCAGGCGGTCGGCATCGGGCAGCGCTTTGGCGCAGGCCGTGATGCCCAAGTACAGGATGCCGTCGTAGCTCTGCACCGTCAGATTGACGCCCGTGCCGTGGGCCGGAATCGACACCGGATAGTGGGTGAGCATCCGGGCGCCGTTGGAGTAGAGCGTCTGGCGCGGGCCGGGGACGTTGGATATGACCACATTGATCGACTGCGGGCCATTGCCGGCGCTGGTCCGTTCCGCCCAGAGCGCAGCGTTGCGCAAGGCCGCGGGCAGGCCTGGTAGAGCTGCTTCGCCGGACAGGAGCGGGGCCGCGTCGGCGGTGGTTGCCTTGGCTGTCCGCGCCGAGGCGGCCACGGCTGCAACGCGCGCCTTGGCCTCGGCGATGTCGGTGCCGAGCGCCACCTGCATCATCGTGACTTGGTTGTTCAAAGAGCTATCGCCGGGCTGGCGTAGCGAGACGGGGCAGCCGGCGATGAGCGAGGCTTCGGGCAGTTCGCCCTTGGCTTCGAAGTAACGGCGCAGGCCGCCGCCGCAGACCGCCAGAAAGACATCGTTCAGCGTGGCGTTCAAAGCCCGGCCAACGGCCTTGATGTCCGCCACCGCCAGTTCGCCGACTGCGAAGGTTCGAGCGGCGCCTATCGGTCGATTGAAGTTGGTTTTTGGTGCCGGTGCCGGTGCCGGTGGCGCGCCGAGGCTCTCACTGGAATCCAAGGCGCGCTGCCAAAGGCGGGCGCTGGCGTCGAGCCGCTTGGGCCAGCCGGTGAATTGATCGACTTGGGCGACGGCGAAGTTCCGCCAGGCGTCCAGCATCAATGACAGGGTGTCGTGGCGTGCTGGCCGCTCCGAGAATTCGACGGGCGGCGTCGCAATGGGCCGCGGCTGGGGTTCGGTGTCCATCAGCGTCATGGTTGCCGCTTGGCCGGCCATGCCGTCCAAGCAGGCGTGGTGCACGCGGCTGTAGTAGGCGACCTTGCGACCGCCAAGGCCGTCCTCGTCTGCCAAGCCGCAGAGCACCGCCATCTCCCACAGTGGGCGGCTGCGGTCCATGGGCGTTGCATGGAGTTCGGCGATGGTGCGCTCGAGTTCCGCTTGGCCACCGGGGGCGGGCACGTCAACCCGGTAGATGTGCCGGTCGATGTCGAAGTCGGGGTCGCGCACCCAGAGCGGGTGGTCGAGGTCGAAGGGCGTGGCCTGCAATCGGTTGGTGAGATAGGGCACCAAGTGCCTGCGGGCGGCGATGAACGGCTTCAGGCTGGCAATGAACTCATCCTCACTGACGCCGTCGGGTAGCGCCATCACCTGCACCGAGGCGACGTGCATGGGGCACAGCGGGGTTTCGGCGTAGAGGAATCCAGCATCCGTGGCGCTCAATTTGTACATGATCCACTCCTTGGTGGTGGCGAAAGGCACAGCACTGTGTACGCAAATCCCGTGCCAGCATTTCGAATAGAGGACCAATCCCGGGTCGGCGAATGGTCGCCAGTTGGGGAGAGCGGCGGCACTATACGGATTGGATATGACAAATCAACCCCGAAATGCTCGATATTGCAGTGCAACAAAATGATTGACCCCGTTGCGGGAATTGGCGACACTCCCGGATGACAGAACGATTACAAAGGATGGGGACGCGCCGTTGTACGAAGAACTTGACGTGGGAAGCCATCAAACCCGGTCACCGCCGTTCTGGTACCTGGCTGCCGAATTGCCGCGAATGCTTGGTGAAGCGGCATCGCTGCCAGTGGTTTGGTCTGCCTTGACGGCCAACGCCCCCAAGGGCGATGGGCATCCGGTGCTGGTGCTGCCTGGCTTCACGGCCGGGGACGGCTCCACCTTGTTGCTGCGGCGATTCCTCACTCGGCTCGGCTACAACACCCTGCCTTGGCTCCTAGGCGACAATCGGGGCGCCCCGGCGCAGTTGCTCAGCCTCATGCGGCGCTTCTACCGGCTGACCCAAACCTACGACGAACCGATCTCCATAGTCGGCCAGAGCTTGGGCGGCGTTTACGCACGCGAGATCGCGCGGGAGTTCCCGGACGCCGTGCGTTTTGTGGTCACCTTGGGCAGCCCATTCGCCGCCACCAGTCATCACTCCACCAGTCCGTTGGTGGCCCGCTTGTTCGAATCGATGTCCGGCGTCACCGTGGAGCAAATGCGCACCAAGATGGCGCATCAGGATTCCCGGCTGCCCCCGCCGGTGCCTGTCAGCGCCCTCTACAGCCGCACCGATGGCGTGGTGAGCTGGCGTGCCTGCATGGAGCGCGAATCGGATCTGACGGAGAACATCGAGGTGATCGGCAGCCACAGCGGCATGGCCATGCATCCGATGGTGCTGCACGTCGTCGCCGATCGGCTGGCGCAGCGCTTGGACAACTGGGCGAAGTTCGACCGGCACTGCGGCTTGCGGCCCCTTGTCTATCCGAGTCCCGCTTCGCCGCAAAGGGCTTAGGCTAAGTGCATCGGCTCAAGAAATACCCAAACCGGCGGCTCTACGACAGCACCGATAGCAAGTACGTCACCCTGCACGACTTGCGCCAACTGATCGTTGACGGCGAGAGCATCAGCGTGACGGACAGTCGCGATGGCGGCGACATCACCCGCGCCGTGCTCATGCAGATACTGTCCGAACAGGAGGCCGAGGGGCACGAGCCGGTGCTCACCAACCGCGCTCTTGAGCAAATTATCCGCTTTTATGGCGACCGGATGGGCAGCGTCGCCTCCCGCTACATCGAGCAATCCATGCTGACCCTGCTTGAGCATCAGGATCAGTTCCGCTCCCGCATGCGGCAATTGAGCGAACTGAATCCGCTCAACATCATGCGCCAAGCCCTGGACGGCGCAGCGCCCCGCAACCCGCCACCCCCGGCGGAGGAGCCGCCAGACGCCGATCGGTCGTGACCGGCCTCGTCTGGCAGAGCGCTCGTCAACTGACGGGGACCATCCGCACGGGCAAGCTGTCCGCAGCCGAGTTGATGGCGGCGGCTTACGATCAAATCGAACGGCTCAATCCGAAAGTCAATGCCATCGTCAACCTGCTGCCCCGGGATGAAGCTCTGGCGGCGGCGCACGAGCAGGACCAAACCCGCGCAAGGGGCGAAGCCCTAGGCGCGTTGGCGGGCCTGCCTCTAGCCGTGAAGGACTTGGAGGACGCCCAGGGCTTTCCCACCACCTTCGGCTTCCGGCCATTCGCAGAGGCAGTGGCCAAGGCCGATGGTGAAGTCGCTGCCCGCATGCGCCAAGCCGGGGCCATCGTCATCGGCAAGACCAACGCACCCGAATTCGGCCTCGGCTCCAACACCTTCAACGCGCTCTTCGGTGCCACCCGCAATCCCTACGATTTGGAAAGGACCGCAGGCGGCAGCAGCGGCGGTGCGGCGGTGGCCTTGGCCACGGGCATGCTGGCCATCGCCGACGGCAGCGACATGGGCGGCTCGTTGCGCAATCCCGCCGGCTTCTGCAACGTGGTGGGCTTTCGCCCCTCCATCGGGCGGGTGCCGGACCAACGCGCCTTCGGCTGGTTGGCGCGATTGAGCACGCTCGGACCCATGGCCCGAAACGTCGGCGACGCAGCCCTGCTGCTGTCGGTGCAGGCGGGGTACTGCGCCACCGATCCCCTCTCCCGAGTGGAGCCGGATCCAGGATTCAGCGGCGCCTTGGAGTGTGACCCGAGAACCTTGCGCATCGCGTTCAGCCCTGATTTAGGCGGTTTGCCGGTGCAGGCCGAGGTGCGTGAGCGAATCAGCGCCGCGGCCGCTGTCTTTGCGGATCTTGGCGCCGATGTGGAGAACGCTTGCCCGAATCTCGATGGGGCGATGGCGGTGTTTCAAGTGCAGCGGGCGGCGACGCTGGCCGCCTTGGGCAAGCAGCTCGACCAGCAGGTGCCGGACTGGCGCCGACATGCCAAGGACACGGCGCTATGGAACATCGACAAGGGCTCAAGCCTCACCGCTGATGAGCTGATTGAGGCGGAGATCGAGCGCACCCAAATCTACCGACGTGCGGCCGGCTTCTTCGAGCGCTACGACATCCTGCTGTGTCCCGCCGCCCAGGTGGCGCCCTTTCCGATCGGCAACGAATGGGTGCGCGAGATCAACGGCCAGCCCATGACCACCTACATCGACTGGATGGCGGTTTGCTGCGCCATCACGGTCATTTCCGCGCCTGCCATCTCCGTGCCCGGGGGTTTTACGCCGGACGGCCTGCCGGTGGGCCTGCAAATCGTCGGCGCATCCGGCCAGGACCTCAAGGTGCTCAAGGTGGCGCGCCTGTTCGAGCAGGCCACCGGCCACGGCAAGGTCCGGCCGCCAATTCTCGAGGAATAGCCCGCGCCTCAGGGAGAGTAGGCGGCTCGCTTTTCCTGAACCTGAAGCGATGCGCCCAATTGCTCCGCCTCACGCAGTTGCACCAAGGCCTCAGCACGGGAAAGCAGTGATGCCGCCTTGGGCAACCCCGCGGTCGCCCGCTCGGCCCAATTGGCTCGCTGGGGTTCGAAAAAGGTGACCGTTCCCTGCTGCGCGGTGGCCACGAGCTGGTGCTGCATACCGGAGTTGTCCAGAAAGTAGGCGGCATCGGCCATCTGCGCCACCTTGGGCGCATTGTGGAACGATCGCGGGAAGCGCCGGTCCTGAGCGTCCTCCGGGATGTCATGGCCACCGGACACGACGCGTAACGCAACTCGCGTCTTGGTCGCAGTCGTCGAGCCAACGGCGACAAACACCATGACCACGCGATACCCGGAGTCTCCCGCCGCTGATACGCTGCGTAGGATCTCCCGGCTCGACAAGGTCGTTTCGCGTACGAAGGAGTGCCGCGCCTCGATCAGGGCGCGGCTGCGCAGGATCACTTCCCGTCCGGCCCGCAGGTCGATGACCGCCGGCGCTGCGGAAGTCGCGCCGAGCTCCTTGGCGATGTCGTCCGGGTTTAGGTACTCGCCCGCATCGTAGCCCGCATCGAGAAAGCGGAGATAGGCGGTCGATTTTCCCGAGCCATTCGGCCCCGCAAATACGGTGAAGCGCGGCTGATCAGCGGTATCGGAGGCCATTTAGGGACACCTTGTGCTGGCTGAACAAAGCCATCACCGCCTCACGGTCGTATGGTTCAGGAATGGGCGTGTGCGACCCGTCCGGGTGGTATAGCACCACTTGCCCGTCGAGCTCGATCACCCGGGAGATGCCGAGTCGGTCGCACTCCTCGTTGAACTTGCGCCCGCCCTCCTCGATCACCCCGATGAACTCGACTGGATCGAGCTCCTCCATGAATCGCTTACCGGTTGCTTCTGCTGAGAACTGTGACATCGACGGCCTCCGAGTCATCCATTGATTTGCGCAGGATGATAGCGTAAGGATTCGAGAAGAAAACCATGCACTACGTTGTCGTCATCGACAAGGACGCTGATAGCCTTCACGAATTTGGTTCCGGTACTCGTTGGAGGTCACCAAAAAAGGTTCAGGGACCGCCCAATGGGTTGCTTTAGGTGAGTGCGTAGCCGAGAGTTCGGGCCGCGTGGTCGAGCATGGTTGCGAGTTCAGGGTGGCTCAGGTGCTCGTCGAACAAGGGGGTAGAGTTGAGCGAGGATTCGGCGCGGTCATAAAAGGCGTAGCACGGCTGGTTGGCATGCATGCTGGAAGCGTAGCGTAACCCATCGATGTCTGGGAATGCGTCGTATATCTCGCGGGACCAATGGCGTGCGCCGGCACGCTGGCCTGAGTTGATCGCCATAGACCCCCCGGCGCGGGTGATCCATGGACCGGCAACGTCGAGGAGACGAAGGTCGGTAGTGAACACGAACTCGGCCAGACGCGGCGTGTTTGTGAAGGAATCGATGTTGTGGGTTTCCTGGAAAACCTCGGCGAGGCACGTTACGGGGTCATCGGCAGCGTAGAGGATCGAGCGTGGGGAGGCGCGATCGTCGAGGTGATGGTCGAAGCGTGCATTGACAATCGGCCCGGCGCTACGGAAAGTGGACCAATTTGTGCTGTAGGGGTGGCGACAATAGAGCCTCCAGACCCGAGTATCTGCCGCGAGAACGAAAACCTCGTTGTCGCGGGGCAAATAGTCGCGGAGGCGCTTCGGAGGCGCCTGGAGGTGATTGGCCAAAGTTCAGGCAGGCGTGGCGACGGCGACGGAAGCCGCCAGTCGGCAAACCGGTTCCAATGAATAGTGATGCAATAGCCAATCGCGCGGCGAGGTCGCTTCGAAGTCAGTTTGTTCGAGGGCTAGGTCGGGATTCGGGCTGGTGAACCAGTTGAAGACCCCGACCGGGTGGATGGCAGCGTCGATGCGTGGAAGGACTTTCTCCACCTTTGGTACGAGGCCTTGGGAGTGGAATTGGAATAGCGGGAGTCGCGTGTGAACCGCAGGCGCCGGGGATGCGTTATAGAGGTGTCGCTTCTTGACCAGATTGGACACCGTGCGTTGGTCGAAGCGCAATAGCTGGGCGGTCTCGCTGCGGGTGAAGCCGGTGGCGCAGAGAGCAGCGAACGTCAAGGCTGATCGGAGGGTGGACGGCAGGCGTCCGTTCTGGCCTTCGCGATGGAACTGGGCGAGGCGCTGGCGTTGCGGACCGGTGATCTGGCCATTGGGCAAGGCCTGAAGTCGTCGTCGAGCCTGCTCGCTGAGTTCGTGATCCAATGCGGTTGAGAACGCGAGCTGGACGTGTTGCATATCGTGCGGGGCGGGTGAGGGGTCAAGCAGCCGCGACCAGTCGACGCCGGGTCGGCGAACGAACGGTGGATTGCCGATGACGTTTTGGGCGACTTCGCACAATTCGCGGCGTACTGCGTCGACAGGGGCGTCAAATCTATGGCGCGCGAGGACCGAGATGATCGGGTCGGGCTGGCGTCGATACACCGTGCCAGCGGTGAAAAGAGTTGACTTGGTTTGCCTGTGGCGCTTGTATGGCTCGAAGCCATGCGACTCCATGATGGGGCGGACAAGGCGGCCGATCTGTTGCTTGACTGGGTTCGGGCGGACACGGTCGCCGAACTGGCGTAGGAGATCCGAGCCGATTGCTTCGACGGCTGGACGCCCAGCCTCGGACGCGGCCACCATCAAGCGGACGGTGGACTCGTCGCCGAGAAACTCGGAGATTGCTTGTTCCAATGGGATGTCTGCTGGCATGGAGTTTTTGTGAATTCAAAGAGTACTTCGGTAGATCATGCCGAAAGTTCTGGATGGCCGCAAACGATTTAGGCTATGAGGCTGTCAGGCGGTTTTCCGGGTGGAGGTAGCGACAGTCGGTTGGAGGTGCTGGAGAGTCTTGGAGATGGCCTCCCGGAAATCACGTTGAGGGGCAAGTGCGTCATCTTCGTTCATGACTGGCGTTGGGGACCGGAAGCGGCTCGTGACGACTGGATCATGCGGTGACCAACCGTCGGCTGGCACGGGCTTGTCACGAGGGTCACGGGCCTTGTCGTCCATTCCGCCGTCAAACACGCCGTGTGCTGCATGACAAAACGATGGTGGTCCCGCCTCTCATCTGAAACGACCGTCCCGTTTTGCCTCGCCAGCTTGCTCCCTAGCGTATCCGAGCCGCCGCATTCACTTCGGCGGCTTGAAGGCGTCCAAGATCATCCCTGCACGTTCGGCGTTCAACAGCATTTTCTCGTTCAGTATCTCGGCTGCGGCCGCCTCCTCGCGCTGCGCCCTATCTCTCGCCGACTCTGCGTCTTCCAAGTGGCCTAGAAATGCCTGAACTGTCTGACTGTCGGGATATGGGAACGCGATGTCTCGAATGTCCTCCCAATAAACTCTAGTGCGATTTGCTCCTGTGGCACGAAGCAGCATCTCTGCTCGGATTTCGGGAGAGCGAAGTAATGCTTGGACCACCCGAGCGTCGTAACTTTGCCTTGCCTTGAGTACGGTGTACTCCTTTGAGACGACTAGTCCGTCAAGGTTCGGAGGAACGACTGCGACACTTCCATAGCTCGCCGCAATGTTGGAGATTACAATTTCTCCTTGCCGGACTCGATATAGCTGCGGATACTCGGTTTCAGTCCGCGGGAATATCACCCGATCAGGCGTTGGGGTGCCATCATACTTCACAGTAAAAAGCTTCACATGACCCTCATGTACCTCACACTCGACTGTATCAGAAGCCCCAAAATCCTTGACATCCACGACGTCTGACAAAAGCGTCGTGCTATTGGACCGGCGCCAGTCTTGCTCAATTAGACAGTGCTTCACGTCGAGCCGGTCCTCGGCGCGCGAAGCTGGCACGATGAAGGTCGAATTGCCCTTCCCTTCTAGGAAAAGGCTGTACTCGCGAACGACTTTCTCAACTTCCAAACGAGCCCTTTCCCGCAATTCGTCGTCTCCCGGCATCCATCGACGCCTTTTCGGATCATCGATTCCGACGAACCTGCACGCATACATGAAGATAGATGGATCATCACTTGGCTCGCCTATACCGTAGTCGACTCGCTTCTCTAGAACGATGAAGGACGTCTTAACCCTCGCCTCCGAACGCTGAAATGCATCCCCTGGCAACGATACGACGGCGCGAACGACATAGAGTCTTCGCAATGTGTCCCGGAACCACTTGTATTTCTTTCCGTTGAGAAATCCATCGTCGATTACGGACACCAGCCGTCCCCCAGGCTTCAGGTAGTGATGATACATTTCGAAGAACATTAGTTTTGCTAGCAGCCTGTCCTTGCCCGCCGCGATGGTGTATTGGTCGAGCACCCAAGCGTCACCTTCCTTAGATCGCTCATATTTTTTGGAGAATGGTGGGTTCGTTAGCACCACATCGAACTTCTCAGCCAGACCTAGGTCACGCAGTTCGTCCTTCTCCGTCGTTTCCTCTGGATTGTCTGTAGCATCAACTTGGACTTTCAGATCCAAGCCGTCTACGTTGAATATTCGGCTTCCGCCATCCCCATGAAGATACATGTTCAAACGGGCAATCTTGGCCAAATTCGGACTCTTGGCGAAGTCAATACCGTATATGTGATCCTCCGCGATCTGCCTTTTCCTAGCCTCCTTCGCCCGGCTAGACAGTGATGCATTTGCGTTCACTTTTCGCCACATCTCGGCCAAAGCGTCGATCAAGAAACCACCAGTACCGCAGCATCCATCAAGGATCAGGTCTGTCACGTCGAGTTGGCCCAATCCGACGCCAAGTTTCACCAATGTTCTCGGTGTGAAGTATTGCCCTAAGTCCTTGCCGCGCATTGTCGCACTCAGGAAGTTCTCGAATAGGCGGCCGTTGAGATCTGCGTCAATTCCAAACAGATAGAGGCCCTCTAGCCTCTCTACGACACCCCGGATGGTCTCTGGCTTAAGCTTGATTCGTTCGCCCTCGTCAAAGAACCGTTTCCTTAAGCGCCTCGCTATCTGTGTCTCAACGTCGTCCATGAATCTTCTGAACAAGATGGAATCAACCGGGTTTGGTGTGGACTCGGCATGCCTCGTGATCCAATGCATCGAGAACTCAACGTCGTTGGCTGGGTGGTCAAACTGCCGTTCAAAGGACAGACCGGGATATCGGTCCCTCACAGCTTTGTCGGAAAGGAGCTTCAGCGTGATTAGCTTCACGAACTCCTCGAAACCAGTTGCTTGACTGATCTTGTCCGACTGGTGAATGAACTGGTGGCACTTCGCGAAAACGTTGTTTACTTCGGGGATAGTTGGCTTGGAAAAGTGGATTGTGTCCGCCTCCGCCGGTGTTGCACGTCGACGTGAGAATGCTTGCGGCCGTAACCTCTGTGTCAGTTGTTGATACAGCGGATTGTCGTTTTGGAAGTCGGCGAACGAGAGGACCAAGCAGGGCTGGGTCTCACCGCACTCGTACAGAGCTGTTGATAGTCCGTTGGAGATGACGAAGTAGCGAACAGGGGGACGTTGTGAATATGAAGCATTGATGGCCTCGGAGTACCCGTTTGCTTGCTTGAAGTAGAGATCCAGTTTCTCGCTTGGGGCTTTCGCCTCTAGGATCCAACGGATGTGTCCGGCCGCCTTCATCGCGAAGTCAGGGCGGTACATGCCCTTTTCTGAGATACTTCCGACGGACAGGTCTTCAAGTGCGGCCTTTGGCCTGATTGCCTTGTCGGGATATCCAAGAGCTTCAATCAGACGGCGAGCGAAATTCTGCTCGACATCAGCCTCATTGCGGAGGTCGCTATGCTCGCAGAAGAGATTGCGCATCAAGGTAGTCCTCTAGTTCCATTAACTCGGACGTTTTGCCGATTGCTAGGCTGCAGCCCCCGTCCCTATGGCGAAAAGTCGGCGCCAACTGCGATCTCGCCAAAGCTTACGGCTACCAATGTCGTCGTCCAGAACAGGCGCCAGCACCCAAACACCCGCCGGTGCTCCACGGACTGGGATGTTTGGGCGTCCGAACATCAGGTCTAGGTCTGTTTCTCGCCAGACTGTTGACGAGCGAACAATGTCAATCGCCACCTCACTCCGCGCCCCGATGAACACCTCTCGAACAAATCGGACCTGCCATAGATTGCTGACCGGATCGTTGAGGATGCGACGCCATAGCCCTCTGAAGCCTCGACGGCAGACCTCAATTGGGCGAACGAAAGCTCCGGCCACTCCTGGCCGTGCTTGGTGCTCTTGGCCCACAGACAAGCAACTAGTGAGTCAACCGTTGACGTTCGCCCTTTGCGGCCAGCCACGAACGTCGGCGGGCTTTTGCATGTGTTTTCGTTCATGGGTTTAGCATTTTTCCTCATGATGCTAGCATCATATCAATTGCACGGGAACGACGCCACTACCACGCCATTAGGTTCTCTTTCGTGTTTTTCCGTGCAAGCAAACGACACGGTGCGGTTAGTGAACCATCGGATCAGAACTACAGTCGAAGCCGATTCCCGTAGGCAGCTATCACCGTTTGCCTGCACCACTGACGCGAGCCTTGAACTCGGCGGTGCTGTTGGCCCGTGGAAAGGGCGCATCCGGCCGCGGGCAGCGGAGAAACTCACACAGCGGTGGCCAGCCGTCTGCGGGGTTGAAGGTCAGGAGTTGGGTGCTTGGCAGGAGCCGCTTCACCCGTTCGTTGTGGGCGAGGTAGCAATCGATCACGTGCGCCTTGTCGTCCATGCGGCCCTCGAACACGCCGTCCCAGATCACTTCATAGACCATCGCGAGGCGTTCGAGGGCGGCGGCATCGGCCTCGTTGCGGGCCTTCGCCCGGGCCTTGGCCGAACTGGGGTAGATGGTGTTCATGATGCTGGCGTACCAAGCCTCGGGATCCCGTTCGGAGAGGATCACCTTGGCGTCCGGGAAAGCCGCCAACTGCGCCTCCCAATAGTTGCAGGAGGGCCAGTCCACGGTGGCTTGGTGGTTCTCGAACAGCTTGGGCCAATCCACCGGCTCGCCGGCTGCGGCCCGGCGCCAGTCCGCGACGTGCTCCGGGTGCTTGCCCACTTCCAGCATGTGGTAGCAGGGGTCGAAGCCGAGCTGCTCCAACGCTAGCTTGAGGGAGAGCGTGCCGGTGCGCCCGAAGCCGGCGCCGATGACCTTCAGGCTCACGGGTGCTGCGCTAGTCCAACCGGTAGGCGGTGGCGGCGGCGTCGTGGAAGAGCCAAGCCCTATCCGCCTCGGAGGCGTCGGCCACCAGCTTCTTGAAGGCATTCCACAGCACGGCATAGGAGCAACTGGCCTTGTCCACCGGGAAATTGCTTTCGAACATGCAGCGCTCTGCGCCGAAGCAGTCGATGGCGTGGCGATAGTAGCGGTCGGTGGCGGCGACCAGTTCATCCGACGTGGCGGGCCGCTCCCGTTTGTGGAAGTCGAAGCCGTTGATGGGCATGACCAAGCCGCCGAGCTTGGCGTACACGTTCTCGCAGCGGGCCAGCTCCGCCACGTCCTTGCGCCACTGCGCGAAGATCGCTTCCCGCTGGCCGGCATAGGGACCAATGCCCAAGGGGCCACCAAAATGGTCGAAAATGATGGCGGTGCCGGGGAAGGCGCGGGCCAGTTCGGTCAGTTCCGGTATCTGATGGTGGTACAGCCAGGCGTCGAAGGACAAGCCGCGCTGGCCAAGTTCGGCGAACCCTTCGCGAAAGGCCGGGTCAGCCAGCAGATGTTGGCTGGGATTGGTGTGCGAGTTGCGCACGGCGTCGCTCGCATCCCAGCCCGCCGCATGGCGAATGCCGCGAAAGCGTGGGCTGGCGGCTAGGTGGGCGTCAAGCACCTCGCCCGCGGCGGCGCCCAAGGACAGGTCCGCGTAGCTGACGATTCCGGCACACGCGCGCATGGCCCCGTAGCCGCCGGATGCCGACATCGCCGCCACGCCGTTGACGAACTCGGTTTCGCCCACCGGTCGCAGCGCCTCTGGGCCGTCGGCCCGGTACATGCTGGCGCATTCCACGAACACGGTGCTGACGACGTTGTGGCCGCTGCCGGTGTCGGCGAGGAGTTCATTAAGCAGGTAGCGGCTGTCCGGATGGTCCCAGAGATGGTGGTGCGGATCGCAGATCGGGCGTTCCGGGTCGATGATGTCCTCGCTGACTTGGGCCAGCCATTCGGCTTGGTTCATGTCCGCGGCCTTCTCAGTAAACCACCACCGAGCGGATGCTCTCGCCCTTGTGCATCAGGTCGAAGCCCTCGTTGATGTCCGTCAAAGCCAGTTCGTGGGTGATGAGGTCGTCGATGTTGATCTTGCCGTCCATGTACCAATCAACGATGCGCGGCATTTCGGTGCGGCCCTTTGCGCCGCCGAAGGCGGTGCCCCGCCAAACCCGGCCGGTGACCAATTGAAAGGGCCGGGTGCTGATTTCCTGCCCGGCGCCAGCCACGCCGATGATGATGCTCTCGCCCCAACCCTTGTGGCAGCACTCCAGGGCTTGGCGCATCACTTCGACGTTGCCGATGCACTCGAAGGAATAGTCCACGCCGCCATCGGTGAGGTCGACGATTGCCGCCACTGGATCATCCACATCCCGGGGATTGATGAAGTCGGTCATGCCGAACTTTTCCGCCAAATCGCGCTTGGCGGGATTCAAGTCCACGCCGATGATGCGGTCGGCCCCGGCGATGCGCGCGCCCTGAATGACGTTCAGGCCGATGCCGCCCAAGCCGAACACGGCCACGTTGGCGCCCGGCTCCACCTTGGCGGTGTTCATGACCGCGCCGAGGCCTGTGGTGACCCCGCAGCCGATGTAGCACACCTTCTCGAAGGGGGCGTCCTCGCGGATCTTGGCCACAGCGATTTCCGGCAGCACCGTGTAGTTGGCGAAGGTGGAGGTGCCCATGTAGTGGTAAATGGTCTTGCCGCCCAGGGAGAAGCGGCTGCTGCCGTCCGGCATTACCCCGCGGCCTTGGGTCTCGCGAATCGCGCCGCAGAGGTTGGTTTTACCGGAGAGGCAGAACTTGCACTGGCGGCATTCCGGCGTGTAAAGCGGGATGACGTGGTCGCCGGGCGCTACCGAGCGCACGTCCGCCCCAACCTCGACCACCACACCAGCGCCCTCATGTCCCATGATGGCGGGAAACAAGCCCTCCGGGTCGGCGCCGGAGAGGGTGTAGGCGTCGGTGTGGCAAAGCCCGGTGGCCTTGATCTCCACGAGCACTTCGCCGACCTGCGGCCCTTCGAGTTGCACGGTCTCCATTTCCAGCGGCTGGCCCGCCTCGAATGCCACGGCTGCGCGCACGTCCATTGCTGTCCTCCTCAGTTCCGCCGATCGCGGGTGCTTGGCCTGTGAGGCTAAACCTTGGGCGGTCTAGGCTCAAGTGGCGCAGGCTTCTAGAACAGGTTCAGGAAGTCCCGCTTGCCGAGGGGCGCGCCCTTGATGCGCAGCATGTCGTAGGCGGTGGTGGCGTGGAACATGAAGTTCGGCAGGGAGAACCCCAGCAGGAACTTCTCGCCTTGGAAGGGGATTGCGTTCTTGCCGAGCCGGAATTCAAGCGGCTTGCCCTCGAAGGCGTTCACTCGCTCCGGCGTGAAGTCGTCAAGCCCTTCGAGCGCTTGGGCGATGAGGTTCTGCAGGCCCGTGTAGTCCTCTCCGGCTGGGCTCGGTGGCGTGAAGACACCGGCTTCCACGCCCTTGAGCGCCCCGAGCGAGTGGTGCGCCGTGGAAACGACTTGGAACTGGAACGGCGCCATGTCGTCGATCAGCCGCATCTGGACCACATCGTCAAGCGGGATGCCGCTCGCTTCGCAGTGGGCGCGGCCCTTCTCAAGCACATTGGCGGTGGCGCCGAGAATTTGCCGGAACGGGCCAACAGTGGCGTCATGTAAAGAAGTGGACATGATCGGTCTCTCCGTTTGGGTTTGCTTTTTTGGCATTGTGGCCAATCCCGGAGCGGTGGCCAGCCGACGGGTTGAATCCGCGCGTCAAGCTGCACCATAATGGCGTTGCGAGTCGTTAGTTCGCGCTTGATGCCCCCGGTAGGGCTTTCGGGTCTCACCCCCGATTCCCTGCCGGGGGCCGCACTCCTAGAGCGCCCGGGTTCACGATGAGCGACGGCCAACGTCTCCCTCGCCTTGAGGGCTATGCTATCAGTTCCTTGTAGGTGATGCGGCGCGATGAAACTGACGTCACGGCCAGCATGAACATCGGCGGCATCGACATTCCTTCATCCGCTCTCACGTGGAAGTTCGTACGTTCACGAGGCCCGGGCGGACAGAACGTCAACAAGGTCTCGACGGCGGTGGAGTGTCGTTTGAATCTGGACGAGGCGGGCATCGACCCCAATGTCTGCGAACGGCTGAAACGGCTGGCCGCCAGCCGCCTGACCGCGGCCGGCGACATCGTCATCTTCGCCGACACCCACCGGACCCAACAGCGCAATCGGGAGGCCGCCCTCGAACGCCTCGGCGCACTGATCGAACAAGCCAGGCAGGTGCCCAAACGCCGCGTACCCACGGCACCCAGCGCGGGCGCCAAGGCACGGCGCCGGGACGCAAAGCGGCGGCGGGCCGGCATCAAGGAACTGCGCGGCCCGCTGCGGCCTTCCGGTGAAGGCTGACTCCCGCCGCAGCCCGCTCAAAACCTTTGAGTTTTGCTGGCCAATGCGATTACAGTGCCCGCCCCCGCCAACCGGTAAATTGGGTTCTACATGAGCAAGCAGAATTGGCCCTTCTCCCAGGACGCCGCGTTGAACATCGTCAAGGCCGAGGGTGCCCACTTGTTCACGGATAAAGGCCAAGCGCTGCTCGACGCCGCCGGCGGTGCGGTGGTCGCCAACGTGGGCCATGGCCGCCAGCGGGTGGTTGACGCCTTGGCCAAGGCCACCGCCGAAACCACCTATGTGGTGCCGCCCTGGATCACGCCGGGACGCCAGGCCATGGTCGAGGCCCTGGAGCGGGATTGGCTGCCCGAGGGCATCAGCCGCATGCACATCACGTCGGGCGGCTCCGAGGCGGTGGAGTCGGCGGTGAAGCTGGTCTTCATGCACCACGCCGCGCAAGGCGACTTGGAACGGCGCAAGATACTCTCCAGGGACGTTTCCTATCACGGCGCGACCTTCACCACCACCGCCATCAGCGGCCATTGGGCGCGGCGGCAGGGGCTGGAGCAGGCGCTGCAGCACCACCCCAAGGCGCCGACGGCGCATCCGCTGCACTGTCCCTTGGGCGCGCACCACCCGCAAGCGGGCGACCACTACGTTGAGGCCATGGCCGAGGTGATCGAGCGGGAAGGCCCCGAGACCATCGCCGCCCTGTTCGCGGAACCGATCACCGGCGC
Organism: Pseudomonadales bacterium; assembly: GCA_022827905.1. Taxonomy (GTDB): domain Bacteria; phylum Pseudomonadota; class Gammaproteobacteria; order Pseudomonadales; family Azotimanducaceae; genus Azophilus. The sequence continues at coordinate 123,483 of JAJEIQ010000080.1, forward strand.
GTCCGGTGGGGCCATCGTGCCGCCTGAGGACTACTGGCCCAAGGTGCGCGACCTATGCGATGAGCACGGCATTCTGCTGGTCTTCGACGAGGTGATGACGGGATTCGGGCGCACCGGGCTGCCGTTTGGCCATCAACATTGGCCGGTGGCACCGGACCTCTTGGTCGGCGGCAAGGGTATGGCGGGTGGCTATGCGCCCTTGGGCGGGGTGTTCACGACCGATGCCATCGGCGCGTCGATCGACGCCGCCGGCTACAACGTCATGTTCCACACCTTCGGTGCCCATCCCGGGGCCTGCGCGGCGGCAGCGGAAGTGCTTTCGATCATGGTGGAGGAGAACTTGGTGGAGCGGGCGCGCCAGCTCGGCGAACGCTTGGCCACCAAGCTGCAGGAAGCGTTTTCCAACCATCCCCATGTCGCCGAATCCCGGGGGCGAGGCCTGCTGCAGGGCATCGAGATTGTTGCCGACCGGGCGACCCTGACCCCCTTTCCGAAGGCGGACCAGGTTGCCGTTCGGGTCGTCCAAGCGGCGCTAAGGCGCGGCGTGTTCTTCTACGCGGGCGGCACCGGGGAGTTTCGGGACGCCATCTTGCTGGGTCCGCCCTTCATCGTGACGGAGGGCGACATCGACACCATGGCCGCGGTGTTGCGCGAGGCCGTGGACGAGGTGGCTGGCTGCTGAAGGCCGTTGGGCCCGAACGTTACAGTGAGGGCGAGGGCGCCGGACGCGCCGCCAAGCTCCGTAGCTGGCTCTCGATGCTCGACAGCCGCGTGTTGACTTGGACGCGGTAGGCGTCGATGGCGGCAATGGCCTGTTCGTTTTCGGTCACACGGCTGCTGGAGGCCGCCGCGGTCTGCGTGGCGGCGTTGACCCGATCCACGAGATCCCGCTGGCCCCGGAGCACCTGCTGAAGCTGCAGCTCGATGCTCGCCAGTTGATCGATCAGCGCCTGCTGTTGGTTGAAGGCCTTGTCGTGGCGGTCCACGGCGCTCTTTAGGGTGCGGTCGGAGCTTTGCAGGCTGGCGATGGCGGTCTTCTGGGTTTGCAGCAGCTTCTGGTTGTCCTGAATCCACTTCTTGTTGCGCTCGTTGGCCACCGCCCAGAGCTTGCGGACCTCGGATTCCCAGAAGTTGATCTCCTCGTCGGTTTCGGCCTCGGTTTCGCTCATGACCTGATCGGTCATGCGCAGGCGGTCCTCCAAGGCCCGCAAGCGGCGGTCTGCCTCGGCCGCCTTGCGCTGCTCCTCGACCAGCAACTGGTGCTGGTTGGCGATGAACCAGCCGGCGACACCGAGGCCGGCGACGAGTGCGGCGACCACCAAGTTGATGGCGATCGACCGGCCACCGCCCCGGCCATTGCCGCCCGGGCGCGGCCGGCCACCGCTCGCCGGGCGACGCCGGGCGTCATCCGGGGCGGTGGATATGCTGGAAGCGGATGAAGGCTCCGACATTGGCTGTTTCTCGAACCGCGCCGGCCGCTACCCGGTGACCACCAGCACGCCGAGCATGACCGCCCAGAGCACGAAGCCGGACGTGATGACGCCCTTCACGGTGGTCAAGGGGCCCTGCTTGCCGAAGATGGCGTTAAGCTCCAAGGCCGCGATGATGATGAGGAGGATGATCAGCGCGGTCATGTTGCCGCCGATGAAGTTTCCACTGGGCAGGTGGGCGCTCGATCCCATGAAATAGAGCATGGGAACCGAAAACAGGACGTTGGTGCGCGACGCCAAGGCGGCCTTCGGGGCGGCGCCGGCGGCTTCCGGCAGGGCCTCCCCGCCCGCCTTGATTTGCTCGTTGGAGGCGATGACGATCTTCTGGTTCGGCCAAATGATGAGCCAGACGTTCAGGAACATGAGGATGGCCATGACCGAGCCGATGAAGATGTCCATCGTGAGCCCTGCCCCGTCAATGCCTAGCATGACCAAGCCGGTGAGCAGGGTGAACATGGCCCCCCAGCGGAACCACCACAACGCCCTTGGGGCCAGCTTGGTGAAGGCATCCACCCGGGCGTCCGGGTCGGCTTCCTTGAAGTACTCGGTCTGCACGAAGTTGAAGTAGTACAGCAGGCCGATCCAAGTGATGCCGACGATGAAGTGCAGCCACTTGGCCAGATAATCGATGATCTGAATTTCCGTGTACACGGTGCGCTCCTCCCAACCCATTAAGGTGTGTTTAAGTCACTGGGAAATATAGGGGAGTTGGGTAGCAAAATCCACAGGACCCCGCTTAACGAAAGACCCCGCCAAAAGGCGGGGTCTTTCGTCGCGCACAGGGCGCAAAAGTCTCCGCGCTCTAGGCGCGAAGGTCTCCGCGCACAAGGCGCGGAGGTGCCGAAACGGCGAGGCGGTTTACATCATGCCGCCCATGTCGGGCATGCCGCCGCCGCCACCGGGCATCGGGGGCGGGTTGTCCTCCGGCTGCTCACTCACCATGGCTTCGGTGGTGATCATCAGGCCGGCCACGGAAGCGGCGGCCTGCAAGGCGGCGCGGGCCACCTTGGCGGGATCGAGGATGCCCATCTCGAGCATGTCGCCATACTCGCCGGTGGCCGCGTTGTAGCCTTGGTTGCCGTCCAGGGCCGACACCTTGTCGAGCACCACCGCGCCTTCGACGCCGGCATTGACGGCGATCTGGCGCAGGGGGGCGCTCATGGCGCGGGCGGCGATGGCGATGCCGACGTTCTGGTCCTCGTTGTCGCCGGAGACCGCGTTGACGGCCTCAAGCGCACGCACGAGGGCGACGCCGCCGCCGGCCACCACGCCTTCCTCAACCGCAGCGCGGGTGGAGTGCAGCGCGTCCTCGACGCGGGCCTTCTTCTCCTTCATCTCCACCTCGGTGGGCGCGCCCACCTTGATGACGGCCACGCCGCCGGCGAGCTTCGCCAAGCGTTCCTGCAGCTTCTCGCGGTCGTAGTCGGAGGAGGTGTCCTCGATCTCCTGGCGAATCTGCTTGATGCGGCCTTCGATCTCGTTCTTGGCGCCCGCGCCATCGACGATGGTGGAGTTCTCCTTGGTGGAGGAGACCCGCTTGGCGGTGCCGAGATCGTCGAGGGTGGCGCCTTCCAGGGTGAGCCCCACTTCCTCGGAGATGACGGTGCCGCCGGTGAGGATGGCGATGTCCTGCAGCATGGCCTTGCGCCGGTCGCCGAAGCCGGGCGCCTTGGCGGCAGCCACCTTGACGATGCCGCGCATGTTGTTGACTACCAGGGTGGCCAGCGCCTCGCCTTCGATGTCTTCGGCGATGACCATCAGCGGCTTGCCGGACTTGGCGACGTTCTCCAGCACCGGCAGCATGTCGCGGATGTTGGAGATTTTCTTGTCGCACAGCAGGATGTAGGGCTCCTCGAGGTCTGCGGACATCGAGTCTTGGTTGTTGATGAAGTAGGGCGAGAGGTAGCCCCGGTCGAACTGCATGCCTTCCACGACATCGAGCTCGTTCTCAAGGCCGGAGCCCTCCTCCACGGTGATGACCCCTTCGCGGCCCACCTTGTCCATCGCGTCAGCGATGATCTCGCCCACTGCCGAGTCGCTGTTGGCGGAAATGCTGCCGACCTGGGCGACGGAGGTGGAGTCCTCGCAGGGCTGGGACATGCCGCCGATGGAGGACACGGCGGCCGTCACCGCCTTGTCGATGCCGCGCTTCAGGTCCATCGGGTTCATGCCCGCTGCAACGGACTTGAGGCCCTCGGTGAGAATGGATTGCGCCAGCACGGTGGCGGTGGTGGTGCCGTCGCCGGCCTCGTCGGAGGTCTGACTGGCGACTTCCTTGACCATCTGGGCGCCCATGTTCTCGAACTTGTCCTTGAGTTCAATTTCCTTGGCTACCGAGACGCCGTCCTTGGTGACGGTGGGCGCCCCGAAGGACTTGTCTAGCACCACGTTGCGGCCCTTGGGGCCCAAGGTGACCTTGACGGCGTCGGCCAGGGTGTTCACGCCCTTGAGCATGCGGCCACGCGCGTCATCTCCGAATTGTACGTCTTTCGCACTCATTGCCTGTTTCCTCGTGTGTCTGTCGGTTTCTGGTTACGTTGGTTGTTGGAGCCGGCGTTAGCCTTCGAGCACGCCGAAGATTTCGCTTTCGCTGAGAATGAGCAACTCCTCGCCGTCGATCTTGACCGTGCTTCCGCCGTACTGGCCGAAGATGATCTTGTCGCCCGCCTTCACGTCGGGCGCCCGCACTTTGCCGTTGTCCAAGGCCTTGCCGGGGCCGACGGCGAGCACTTCGCCTTGCGACGGCTTCTCGGCAGCGGAGTCCGGCAGCACGATGCCGCCGGCGGTGGTGGTTTCCTCTTCCAACCGGCGCACCACGACGCGGTCATGTAGGGGTCGAATGTTCATGGACTGGTTTCTCCCGTTTTTCCTTGCCGCCGTGCGGCGAACGTCTGGTTTCATGGCTACTTGGCTGCGCCGCCGCCCCGAGACTGGACAACGCCGCAACCCCCAAATTAGCACTCTCGCTGTGAGAGTGCTAACCCAAGGGCGGCTTATCATAGGGCCGTTCTTTTCAGTTTCAAGGCTTGTCGGAAGAAAATTGACGATATCTCGATGAAAAAGGGCCAGTTTGAGGGCCAAGGGGGCGAGGACCCCACCTCCAAAGAGCGCATTTGGCAAGTAGTGTCGATGATTCCGCCGGGCAAGGTGGCCTCCTATGGGCAAGTGGCGGCGCTCGCGGGCCTGCCGGCTCACGCCCGTTATGTCGGCGCCCTGATGGCCCGGCTGCCGCCCGGCACCCGGCTGCCTTGGCATCGGGTGGTCAATGCGGGCCTGCGCGTTTCTGCCCGAGGCGACCCCGATGGCGAAGCCGAGCAAAGGCGGCGCCTTGAAGCCGAAGGCGTCAGCCTGGTTGGCGGGCGGGTGGTGGCGGAGTGCCGGTGGGAGGCTGGGCGGTAGCCGTTGTGGCCACGCCGCGCGCGATCCAGATGAGGATCACTAGGGACGGCAACACCATCACCGAGGTCAGCACGAAGAACGCCGCCCAATCGCCATCGAGCGCATCGACCAGAAAGCCGCTGGCGGCAGCCACGACATTGCGCCCCGCGTTGCCCAACGAGGCTAGGGCGCCATATTGGGTGGCGGTGTGCAGGCGGCTGGTGTAGTAGGAGATGAAAGCGACGAAGGCAACGGTGGAAAACGCCGAGGTCACGCCATCGGCAATGACGGCCACCGACAGCGCCCCGACATCCGGCCCCACCACGGCCACCCAGGCGAACAGCAAATTGGTCGCCGCCATGGCGATGCCAGCCACCAGCAGTCCGCGCACCACGCCAAAGCGGCCCGAGAACAGGCCCGCGGCGAGGGCGCAGGCGATGGTGACGGGCAGCCCCAGGGCCTTCGAATAGGTGCCGATCTCAGCGTCGCTGAACCCCACTTCGTTGTAGAAGACCACCACCATGCGGCCCAAGAAGGCTTCGCCGATTTTGAACAGGAAGACGAATGCGAGCAGGCCAAAGGCGAGGCGGGCGCCGTTGCGTTGAAAGAACTCGCTGACGGCGCTGACGTAGGTGCGGTTGAACCAGTCCAAGGCGCGGCTCTGCCCGGAGGGCGGCGTTGCCTGTCCTGGCGCGCCGCCCCTCGGCGGCTCGCGAAACCAGCGCAACGCCAACAACGACGTCAGCGCCAGGACGGCGGCCAGCGCCAAGTAGATCGGTGGCCAGCCGTGCGCGTCGCTGAACTGGAAGGCCACCGCGCCGGGCAGGCTCACCCCGGTCCACCAGCCGCAGGTGGCCATGGCGGCGCCATGGCCGATCAGTTCGGGTTCGTCCTCGCCGATGACCGTGATGCGGTAGGCGTCGATGGCGAGATCCTGGGTGGCGGATGCCAAGGCGATGGCGAAGCACAGGGCCACCGTGGCGGCGATGCTGACATGGGGGCCGAGCACCGCCAGCAGCGCCGAGCAGGCCACTAGGACGGCGAGGCAGAGGGCGATCCAGGAGCGGCGCTGGCCGAGCCGGTGCAGGAAGGGAAGGCGCGCATGGTCGATGATCGGCGCCCACAGGAAGTTGAAGGTCCATACCGAAAAGAGCAGGCCGAACACCCCGATGCTGGTGCGGGACAGCCCTTCATCCTTGAGCCAAAGGGTCATGGCGGAGCCGATCAGCAACCACGGGAATCCGCTCAGCGCGCCGAACAGGAAAATCCGCCACAGGCGCGTGTCGTTGAGGAAAGGAAGGATGCCCAGCGCATCGCGCCGTTGTGCTGGGTCAGTCACCTCGGGGTGGTTGATGATTCAGTCGCGGAAGTTGTCGAACTGCAGCGGGACGTCGAGTTCGGCGTCCTTGAGCAGGGCGATGACCGCCTGCAGGTCGTCGCGCTTCTTGCCGGTGACGCGCACTTTCTCGCCGTTGATCTGGGCTTGGACCTTGCGTTTGGAGTCCTTCACCAGCTTGGTGATGCGCTTGGCGGAGTCCCGGTCGATGCCCTGCTTGAGGCGGAACAGTTGGCGGCGCTGCTTGCCTGCACCCTCAATGGCCTGTGGGTCGAGGCTGGCGGCGTCGATGCTGCGGCTGGCCATCTTGGCGCGCAGCATGTCCTCCATCTGCTTGAGCTGGAAGTCCTCGAAGGCGGCCAGTTGGATGCCTTGGTCGGAGAGCTCAAAGCTCGCGTCCACGCCGCGAAAGTCGAACCGCGAGCGCAGTTCGCGGGACGCTTGGTCCACGGCGTTGCGGACCTCCTGCAGATCCACCTCGGAGACGACATCGAATGCGGGCATGGCTTCCCTCCTGTATTCCCTGCATTATAGCGAGGCCCTCTGCCGGAGCGAGGGCATAACGAACCGAAGGTTCGCGCCCTCGATTGGAGCCGGGGCATTCTTTCGAGGGCGGGACGCCCTCGCTCCGGGGAACTTCGCTCGGCATAACGAAAAACCCAAAATGGGAATTGCTAATTTCAAAACCTCAGGTCATCCATCATGAACCAACGCAAGCCCAAGCCGCGCCACCGCATCAGCCGGGTGACCACCCGCCAGGGCGACAGCGGCGAAAGTCAACTGGCCGACGGCAGCAAGCGGCCGAAGAGCGATGCGATCTTCGCCGCTATCGGCGATGTCGATGAACTCAACAGCCAGTTCGGTGCCTTGCTCAGCGAGGTTGGCGACGGCGACTTGGCCGTCCAACTGCGCGAGATTCAGCAACAGCTCTTCGATCTCGGTGCCCACTTGGCGATGGTCGGTGAACTGCCTGCACCGGGCGTCGAACGCTTGGAGACGGCCGTAGCCGCTCTCAACGAGGCGTTGCCGCCGCTCACTGAGTTCGTGCTGCCCGGCGGCAGCCGCGCGGGAGCGGCCGCCCACGTCTGCCGCAGCGTCTGCCGCCGGGCAGAGCGCAGCCTGTGGCGGGCGGAAATGCCCGGTGGGGGCCGCTACCTCAACCGTTTGGGCGACTACTGCTTCGTCTTAGCCCGCGCCCTGAACGCGGAGGACGACCTGCCGGAGGACTTGTGGCGCGGCGTTTGACGGCCGCTGGATGGAGGGGCTATAAATCCGTGCAACCATTGCCGCCTCCCATCGCCTTCTGCCCATAAACAACACCGGAATCTCCTGTATCAACAGGCCATCGAATTTGACCAAGGGACGATTAGCCAGATGCAGCGTCGGGGCGGCGCTGTGCTTTGCCGTTGCCGCTGCGGCACCCCTCGCAAGCTGGGCTCAGCCGAGTGGCGCGCTCGAGGGGAGCTTGGCCACCCAAGCCGAGTCCGACACCGCCGCTGCCGCCAGCCAGACGCGCATCGACGCGCTGGCGGACGCCGCCGCCCAAGACCTTCAGCGCTGGCGCGTCGCCAACCAACGCCGGGAGTCCTTAAGCATCTACAACCGGCAGCTTGAGCGGCTTATCGCCTCCCAGGAGGCGGAAATCGCGTCCCTAGCCCGCCAGACGGACGAAATCGAGTCGATTGAAACCGGCAGCCTGCCGCTCATGATCGAGATGATCGACACCTTGGCGGCGCTGGTCGCTGCCGACGTGCCCTTCCTGCTTGACGAGCGGGAGGCGCGCATCGCCGCGCTGCGGGAATTGATCGACCGTGCCGACGTCACCGCTGGTGAGAAGTTCCGCCGCATCATGGAGGCCTACTTGGTGGAAGTGGACTACGGACGCACCATTGAGGCATATCGCGGCGAACTGGTCACCGGCAGCGAAGTGCGCACCTTGGACTTCCTGCGCATCGGTCGCCTAGGCCTCTACTACCAAACCCTGGACGGCGCCGAAAGCGGCCGCTGGAACGCCTTGAGCCGCGCCTTTGAGAAGCTCGGCGGCAACGCCCGCCGTCCCATTCAGTCCGGCCTTCGAATCGCCCGCAAGCAGGCGCCACCGGAGTTGCTTAAGTTGCCGGTGCAGGGAGCGGGGGCGGCGCCGTGAGAGCCTTTCCGGCGATGCTCTGCGGCTTGCTATGCCTCTGCGCAGCCGCGGCCTGGGCGCAGGAGCAAGGGGCGGAACAGGGCGGCTTGATCGAACTCTACGAAAAGGTGGCGCGGCAAGCGGCGTTGGAGTCTGAGCGCAGCGGCGAACGCGAGCGGCGTTTTCAAGCCTCCGCCGATGAAGGGGCGCGGATGCTTAAGCAGGTGCAGGACGATACCGCCCGCCTGGAGCGGCAAAAAGCCGACCTCAAGGGCCAGTTTGACGGCAACGAGGACCGGCTGGCGGAACTCGCCACCCAGCTCGACCGCCGCATTGGCGACCTCGGGGAACTGTTCGGCGTCTTCCGCCAGACCGCCGACGATGTCCAAACGCTGTTGTTCGATTCGCTCATCACCTTGGAGCACCCGGAACGGCGCGCCGAGGCGGCGGCGCTGGCGGAAAGCGCCGAAGTGCCCACCATCCCCCAGATGCGCGCCCTTTGGCGGCTGCTGATGCAGGAGATCGCCCATTCCGGCCAAGTCAGCCGCTTTCCTGCCGAGATCATCGAGCCGGCGGGTGGCACCTACTCGGCGCAAGCCGTTCGAGTGGGCCTGTTCAACGTGGTGGCGGACGGCAAGTACCTGAACTACCTGCCGGAGAGCAACCAGTTGGTGGAGCTGCCCCGGCAGCCGGCCGCCGCCGCCCGCCGCAGTGCCGAGGCGTTGGGCGCCGCCGAGCCGGAGCAGGTGGTGGACTTCGCCCTGGATCCGTCCCGGGGCGCCCTGCTGGGCCTGTTGGTGCAGTCGCCGAGCCTCATCGAGCGCATCCAGCAAGGGCGCTTGGTGGGCTACTTCATTCTGGCCATCACGGCCATCGGCCTGATCCTGGTGGCGGAGCGGGGGCTGCGCCTGGCGGCCATCAATCGGCGGATCAAGCGGCAGCTAGAGGACTTGGACCAGGTCAACGACGACAACCCAGTGGGCCGCATTCTGTCCACCTACCGCGAGCACGCCCGTCTCGACGATCTGGAGCTCATATCGCGCCACTTGGAAAGCGTGGTCATCGCCGACGTTGCGGAGGTGCGCAAGGGCCTGCCCGCCATCCGTGTGTTGGCCGCGGTGGCGCCCTTGATGGGCCTGCTCGGCACAGTGACCGGCATGATCGGCACCTTCCAGGCCATTACCCTGTTCGGGGCAGGCGATCCAAAGCTGATGGCCGGAGGCATCTCCCAAGCGCTGGTGACCACCGTGCTGGGCTTAAGCGCCGCCATCCCGCTGCTGCTCTCGCACAGCTTCCTGAGCAGCCGTTCGACCCATCTGAGCAAGGTCATCGGCGAGCAGGCGGCGGGCTTGATGGCGCAGAAGGCGGAAGCGCTGGCCCGGTCCCGGCAATCCGCCGCCGGTTCGGCCTGAATCGGGACTGCCTGACAATGGAAGGGCTAACAGTCGGGTTTTTCGACTTCATGGAAAGGGGCGGGGAGGTGCTCTGGGGCATTCTGGCGTTGACCGTCCTGCTCTGGTGGCTGGTGCTGGAGCGGCTCTGGTTCTTCCGCTTTGAGTTGCCGGCCGTTCGACAACGGCGGCTGGATGTTTGGCAATCGCGCCCGGAGCGGGCGTCCTGGTACGCGCTGCGGCAGCGTGTTCAGCTCATTTCCGAAGTCGATTGCGCGATGGCCAGCCACCTCAAGACCATCACCGCCTTCATCGCCCTGCTGCCCCTGATGGGCCTGCTGGGCACCGTCTCCGGCATGATCCAGGTGTTCGACGTCATGGCCAGCCTGGGCTCCGGCAACCCCCGGGCGATGGCGGACGGGGTCAGCGCCGCCACCATTCCAACCCTGGCCGGCATGGTGGTGTCGATTTCGGCCATACCCTTCGCTACCCATCTGCACCGTCGCCACAAGCGCGAACTGCGCCTGCTCGGCGAGCGCATGGGCCACGGCTGAGCCGCGGCCAGCGGATCGCAGAGGAGCACCCCGATGACGGACAGTTCCCGATTCTTCATCGACGAGGAGGAGGACAGCCCCATCGACCTCACGCCGATGCTGGACGTGGTGTTCATCATGCTCATCTTCTTCATCGTCACCTCCACCTTCGTCAAGGAGTCCGGGGTGGATGTCACCCGGCCTAACGCGGAGACCGCGGCGCCCACCGATGCGTCCAGCATCCAGGTGGGCATCGCCGCCAACAATCAGATCTGGATCGACAAGCGCCAAGTCGATAAGCGGGCCGTGCGGGCCAACATCGAGCGGGGCTTGGCGGAAAGCCCGGGCGCCGCCGTCATCATCATTGCCGATGCGCTGTCCAATACCGAGACCCTCATCGACGTGCTCGACCAAGCCCGGCTGGCCGGTGCGACCAGCGTCTCGGTTGCCGCTGACGAGCCGTGACTTCAGCTGCGCTGACGCGCATGCGCCAGCTTGGCGCCGCCACCCTGGCCGTTGGCGTGGCGCTCAGCCTCTTCACGCTGATGAACGGGCTGATTCGCTCCGACGACGTCTTGGAGAAGCCCGACCGGCAGCGAGCCTACCTGAACTTCATCCGCCTCGACCCGGCGGACACGGAGATCAACACCAAGGACCGGCGCCTGCCGGAGCCGCCCCCGCCGCCGGAGGAGGTGCCGGAAACGCCGGACTTCTCCACCCGCATCGACCGCGTGGCCGGTGACTTGGGCATGGATATGCCAACCATCGGCCTGCCCATCAACGACGGCAGCGGCCCCTACCTCGGCACCCTCAGCGCCGGCCAAGGCCTGGCTGGCTTCGACACCGACGCCATCCCCGTGGTGCGCATTCCCCCGGTCTATCCGCGCCGCGCCAAGCAGGCGCGCATTGAGGGTTGGGTGACCATGGAAGTGATCATCCGCCCGGACGGCTCGGTCTCCGATGCCAAGGTCATGGAGTCCGCCCCGCCCCGCCTCTTCGACGAAGCGGCCGTGACCGCCATGCAGCGCTGGAAGTTCCGCCCCAAGATCGTGGACGGCACCCCGGTGGCCCAGCGCGCCAAGCAAACCATCGAGTTCGTGCTGGAGGGGCAGTGAACGAGCACGGCGAGAAGATCAGCTCTTCCATGGTTCGAGGGCATTCCTTCGGCTCGAGGGCATCTTGCCCTCGGACGGCGCGAAGCGCCGTGCCTCGGCGCGATGGACGGCCTGTGGGAAAGCGATTCCCAACGTCGCGCAGATGGCTTGTCCTGCTCATGGCGTTGGCGGTTTTGGCTGGCGCCCCGGCCTTAGCCATCGCCGATTCAGTCACCGCCAAAACCTACAACCGGCTCACCGAAGCCCAGGATCTGATGGCGTCCAACGACGTGGAAGGCGCCGTGGCGAAGCTTGAGGCGCTGCTCGAAAACGTTAAGGCCGACACCCTGGACCAAGCGCTGACCCTGCAGATGCTCGGCTATGCGGAAATGAGCGCGGAGCGCTTCGACCGAGCCATCACCCACCTCAAGCGAAGCTTGGCGCTCAACAAGCTGCCGGAGAACGTGAAGTACAACGTCGGCTACATGGTCGCCCAACTGCATGCCGCGCAGGGCGAATTCGATGATGCCCTGGCCTTCGCCGCCGAGTGGTTCGAGACCTTGGCGGACCCCTCGCCGCCGCAGATGATGTTCATGGCCAACATCTACGCCCAGACCGAGCGCTACGACCAAGCCGTCCCCTACGCCGAACGGGCGCTGGCGGAGGCTGACAAGCCGCGCGAAGCCTGGCACCAGCTACTCACCGCCGCCTACTTCGAACTCGGCCGCCACGAACAAGCCGCAACCACCTTGCAGCGCATGCTTAACGTGTGGCCGGACAAGCCGGGCTATTGGGAGCAACTGGCCAGCGTTTACCTAGTGCTGGAGGATGAGCACCGGGCGCTCGCCACCCTGCGCATCGCTTGGCTTAAGCGGATGCTGGACAAAGCCTCGTCCATCCGCTCGATGGTGCAGCTCGCCGTCGCCCGGGGGGTGCCGGAGCACGCCGCCCGGATGGTGGAGGCCGCCTTCGAGGAAGGCCTGCTGGCCGCCGATGAAGCCAACCTAGACCTGCTGGCCAACGCTTGGGTGGCCGCCCGCGAGTACGATCCGGCAATCGCGGCGTTCACCCGGCTGGCCAGCCTCAAGGCCAGCGGCGCCCCCTTGGTCCGCGCCGCCAACCTGCACATCGAGGCGGGCCGCTGGGAGAGCGCCGAGCAAACCCTGCGCGATGCCTTGGACCATGGCTTGGACAAGCCGGGCAACGCTTGGCTGCTGCTCGCCATCGCCTGCGCCGAGCAGGAAAAGTTCAGTGAGGGCTTTGCCGCCTTGCGCAAGGCCGGCGCCTTCGACGACACGAGGCAGCAGGCAGCCCGCTGGCGCAGCTACATCGCCGACATGCGCAAGCAGCAAGAATGGCAGCGGAGCTACGGGAGTTGAAGGGGAGTTGACTTGCCCTTGGGGCTCAAGCTAATCTGGCTAGATTAGCTAATGCGGAGCGAGGCCATGCTGGTCAACATGCACGATGCGAAAACGCAGCTTTCGAAGCTCATCACTGCCGCTGAAGCGGGCGATGAAGTGGTCATTGCCCGCCAAGGCAAGCCAGCGGTCAAGCTGGTTCCGGTTCGCGCCTCGGGCTTCCGCTTCGACACCTTGGCGCACCTCGTTGGCACCGTGCCAGATTTTAACGAGCCGACGGATGAGAATGAGCTTGGTCTCTGGGAGGGTGAGTCTTGAGCGCGGTCCTTCTCGATACGCACGCATGGATCTGGGGCCTCATGGACTCGGCCCGGCTTGGCAGTGCGGCGAAGGCTGCGATTAGCCGAGCCGACACTGTGCAGGTCAGCCCGATCAGCGTTTATGAGGTGGTGCGAAAGGCCCGGCTGGGCAAATGGCCCGAGATCGTGCCGCACATTGATGCCCTCGTAGCGGAGGGGCAGACCCTCACCGCGCCCTTTACCCGCGCAATCGCAGCTCGGGCTGGCGTCCTGGATTGGCGGCATAGGGATCCGTTCGACCGCCTCATCGCCTCCACTGCCATCGAACTGGGTTGCGTACTGGTCTCCAAGGATGTCGAGTTTGACGGCCTCGACGGAACGCCGGGCTGGCTGGACAGAATTTGGCTCTAGTCAGTCAAGATGCAGTGCCACGTCGTAGAGTGCGTGGTGATGGAAGTCTGCTACCCTGCGGCCGCTCCACCTAAACACAAGGAGTTCACTCGTGCTGCAAACCCATAACGAAGGAATGGTTCGCGTCCTCACCCTAGACCGGCCCGAGGCGCTCAACGCCTTCAATGGGGTGTTGTTTGATGCCCTGACCGAGGGATTGCTGGCGGCGGCGGACGACGCATCGGTTCGGGTGGCCATCCTCACGGGCACCGGCAGGGCGTTTTCCGCAGGCTTGGATTTGAGCGAAGTAGGCAAGGAGGTCGATCCGCCCGTCCACGGGTCCGCCGGGCTGTTTGAGGCGCTCATCGACTTCCCCAAGCCGCTCTTGCTCGCCATCAACGGCCTCGGGGTGGGCTTTGGCGCGACCATCTGCGGGCTGGCGGATATGGCCTTCATGGCGCAAAGCGCCCGATTGCGCACCCCCTTCACTTCCCTCGGCTTGACCGGAGAGGCGGGCAGCACCACCACCTTCCCCAGCCTGCTTGGCCATCAGGCGGCGAGCTGGATGCTGTACTCCTCCGCTTGGCTGGATGCGGAGGCCTGCAAGTCGGCTGGCCTCGTGCTCGATGTGTTCCCGGATGATCGCTTGGCCGAAGAGGTCATGGGACGCGCCCAGGCCATTGCCGCCCAGCCGCTGTCCGCGCTGCTGCACAGCAAGGCGCTGTTGATGGGCCCCAAGCGCGAACGGATTCGGGCGGCGATCAGGGCGGAAAACGCGGTGTACGCTGAATTGATGGGCGGCCCGGACAACGTGGAGGCCATCAACGCGTTTCTTGAGAAACGCCAGCCCAAATTCGCCTGAAAGGTTCTGATCCCGCACACGTTCCCTGCACTCAACTATTGCATTGCATTTTGTATATGCGCATTAACTATTGTTGCGATGCCCCGTAATGCCTTGATTTAAAATGGAATATATAGGGAATGTCGGATTCTGCCCGTCATTTTGTTGACACCAAACTATTGTTGGAATAGGGTCTCGGCAGGCGTTTTTGCTGGGAGGCAGTCCCATGCCGAAGGGTTCGCCAAGGTTGGCCGCATCGCTAAGCGCCTTGCAGGAGTTGCAGGAAAGAAAGGGTCTCGTCTGCCGGTCGGATGACCTTTCCAGAGCGGACAGGGAGCGGCTTCTTCGCAACAATTGGGTCCAGCCTATCGTCAGGGGCTGGCTGATGTCCAAGTCCCCGGCAACGCAGGAGTCGGAACAGACGCCGTGGACGGCTGCGTTCTGGCCTTTTTGCGGCCAATACTGCGAGGGAAGGTTCGGCGACCAATGGCACTTGTCGCCGAATGACTCGCTGCTTCGCCACGCCGAGAGCCTGAAGGTGCCAAAGCAGTTGGTCATTCATTCGCCGGCGGCGAACAATGACAAGCTGGACTTGCCGTTCGAGTCGTCGTTCTTCAACTTGAAGGTGAAGGAGCTTCCTGACCGGGATTTGCTGTGCGCCCGCGAAGGCATTCGGATGTTCACGCCCGAGGCCGCGTTGGTCAAGGCGTCGGGCACGTTTCTTCGGGACAACCCGGTGGACGTGAGAGTGGTCGCAGGGGCCATTGGGGATGCTTCGGGGCTGCTCAAGGCGCTGGCCAAGGAGAAGGATGGCGGTGCGGCCGCCGGTGCGCGGTTGGTTGACGCGTTTGGGCGCGCGGGCAAGGAAGGGCTTGCTGAGGCGCTTGAAGGGGCGGGACATGGCAGCGGGGCCGCTGCGAGCCCAGGCAGGGCGTCAGGCGAGATCGGGGTGTTGGGTTCCGCGCGCTCAAGCGCGCCGATGGCCGATAGGGTAAGGTCGCTGTGGGATCTCGTGCGGGGGCCGGTGCTGGACAGGTTTCCGGAGCCGCCGGGGATGCCCGTCGGCGAGGGGGGGAAGGCCGCCTTCTTCAAGGCGATGAGCGACCAGTACGTCACCGACGCCTACCATTCGCTTTCGATTGAGGGGTACAGGGTCACCAAGGAATTGATCCAGCGCGTGCAGTCGGGGGATTGGGATCCAAGCGCGAGGCAGCAGGACAGGGGTGACCACGATGCGCTGGCGGCGCGGGGCTATTGGCTTGCGTTCCAAGCCGTGCAGGAGTCCATTCACGGGATTGTCGAGGGCGCGAACGCCGGGCGCGCCTTTCGGCGGGGGCATGGCGTGTGGCACGAGCGCTTGTTCTCCCCGTTCGTCGAGGCGGGGATTTACGACGAGGGCGGGATGCGGGGGTTCAGGAACCAGCCTGTTTACCTCCGCGGGTCCAGGCACGTTCCGCCCCGGGAGGGTGTGCTGCTGGATGCGATGTCGGCGTTGTACGAACAGCTGGAGGTCGAGGGGAGTCCGGCCGTACGGGCTGTGGCCGGGCATTGGCTGTTCGGGCACATCCACCCCCATCGGGACGGCAACGGGCGGCTCGCGCGCTTCCTGATGAACGCCATGCTGGCGTCGGGCGGGTATCCGTGGGCGATCGTCCCGGTAGAGGACCGGGTGGACTACCTGGCCTCGCTGGAGGCGGCGAGCGTGGAGAACAAGGTGGAGCGCTTCGTGGACTTCATCGCCGGGCGGGTCGAGGCCGCGACGCTGGACATGGCGGCTCGCGGCTCCGCGCAAGGGGCGGGCGAGAAAGGCGCAGGCACTGCTTGAGCGGGCGCTGTCCAAGTCCGACAAAGGGTTAGACTAGCGATCAGCCTCTTCCACCGACGGACCGAGGGGTATCTACTATGAACGATCTGCTGGAACATCGAGGCTATCTCGGCTCGGTTCACTACAGCAAAGAGGACAACGTGCTCCATGGCCATCTGGAGTTCATTCGTGATCTGGTTATCTACGAGGCCCAAGACATGCTCAGCTTGAAGACGGCCTTTGAAGAGTCGGTTGACGACTACCTGCAGTTTTGCCGGGACCAAGGGCGCAGCCCGGATACCCCGCTCAAGTAGAGTTTCGACGTGCGCCCTCGCCCGAAGGAATACCCCCGGGCAACTTGCCCTCGGATTGAACTGAGTTGGAGGTGAGCGGTAAGAGGAAACTGGTGTCGAAGTACCGCACCGATCTTACTATCCCTCGTCCCGAAGCTCGCGCAGCAGTTCGGCAGCGGAATTCCTCAATCGAGGCATGGTCGAACGAAACTCGGCGAGCTGTTTGACCGGCAACGGCTTCTTGGAGCCACCGATGGCCGACAATTGGGCCACGGCCTTGCCGCGGCGGGTAATGACCACTTCGTGGCCCGCTTCCACCTTGTCCAGCAGTTCGCTCAGACGAGCTGTCGCCCGAGCCAGATTCGCCGTGACCATGACTGCCTCATATGGTCATCTAACTGGTCATGTGATAGCGGGAAATACCCGGAGCCGTCCACACACCCCATCATTCCGCAAGCTCCATAGCCGCCAAGAAGAAGGCGTACTCTTCGGCCACTTCGCGCAGCGAGTCGAAGCGCCCGGATTTGCCGCCATGTCCGGCGCCCATGTTGGTCTTGAGCAGCAGCAGGTTGTGGTCGGTCTTTAGGGTGCGCAGCTTGGCGACGTACTTGGCGGGTTCCCAATAGGTCACCCGCGGGTCGTTCAGGCCGGCGGTGACCAGCATCGGCGGATAGGCGCCGGGCTTGAGTTGGTCGTAGGGGGAGTAGGAGCGGATGAGCTTGAAGGCCTCGGCGTCCTCGATGGGGTTGCCCCACTCCGGCCACTCGATGGGGGTCAGCGGCAGGGAGTCATCGAGCATGGTGTTCAGCACGTCCACGAAGGGCACGTGGGCGGCGACGGCGCCCCAGAGTTCCGGGGCTTGGTTCACTGCGGCACCCATGAGTTCGCCGCCGGCGCTGCCGCCCGCGATGGCGATGCGGCCGGCCTTGGCGTGGCCAGTGCCGATCAGGTGCCGGGCCACGTCCACGAAGTCGTTGAAGGTGTTGGTGCGGCGCTCCAGCTTGCCGGCCTCGTACCAATGGTAGCCGAGGTCGTCACCGCCCCGGATGTGGGCGATGGCGGCGATGAAGCCGCGGTCGAGCAGCGACAGGCGGGCCGCCGAGAACGAGGGCGGGATGGCGTGGCCGTAGGCGCCGTAGCCGTATAGATAGAGCGGGGCGCTGCCGTCCACCGGCGTGTCCTTGCGGCGCACCAGTGAGACGGGAACCCGCTCGCCGTCCCGGGCCGGGGCACTGATCCGTTCCGTGACGTAGAGCGAGGGGTCGTAGCCGCTGGGAATTTTCCGCACCTTGCGCGTTTCGAGCTTTTCGCTGTCGAGATGGTAGTCATGGACGGTGTTGGGGGTGACCATAGAGGTGTAGTTCAGGCGCAGGGAGCGGGTTTGGAACTCGGGGTTGTTGCCGAGGCCCGCGGCGTAGGCGGCTTCCGGGAAATCGATATGGGCGCTGTTGCCGGCGCGGTCGATCAGGCGAATTTGATCCAGGCCGTCCACGCGCTCCTGCACGGCGATGAAGTCCGCGAACGCCTGAAAGCCGCGGATGTAGAGCGTGTCAGACCCCTCCAGCAAGGACGTCCAAGCGTCCTCGGATAGATCGTCGCCGGATGCGGTGGCCAGACGGGTGTTCTTGTGCCGGTCGTTGGTGCGGATGATGAAGCGGTCGCCCTGGTGGTCCACGGAATACTCATGGCCCGCCCGACGCGCGGCGACCAGGCGCGGTTTGGCGTCCAAGTCGTCAGTGGGGATCAGGTACACCTCCGATGTCACGTGGTCGGCGGTATGAATGATGAGATGCTGCTTGGACGCCGACGCCGAAATGCCGACGAAAAAGCCCGGGTCGGATTCTTCGTAAACGATGGTGTCCTGCGCCGTGGGCTCGCCCAACCGATGGCGCCGCAGTTGGTAGGGACGCCAGTTCTCGTCAACCACCGTGTAGAGAAACGCCGAGTCGTCCGCCGCCCACACCGGGGCGCCGATGGTGTCTTCGATGGCATCCTCAAGCAGTTCGCCGCTGCCGAGGTCCTTGACCACGAGGCGGAAGCGCTCCGAACCATTGGTGTCGGCGCTGTAGGCCATCAGTTGGTCGGCGTTGCTGACCGCGAGCGCCCCGAGGCGGAAATACTCAAGACCTTGCGCCAAGGCGGGCTCATCGAGAATCGTCTCGGCATCGTCGGTGGGCGCCAGCCGGGCGTCCGGGGCATTGGCAGGCCAGCGCGACCAGATGCGGTACTGTCCGCCTTCCTCATAGCGCCATTGGTAGAACCAAGCGCCTTCGCGCACGGGGACGCTGGCCTCATCCGCCTGCTGGCGGGCCTTGATCTCCTCGAACAGGGTCTCCACCAGCGCCCCATGAGGCGCCATCGCGGCCTCGAAGTAACGGTTTTCCGCTTCGAGGTAGGCCAGCACGTCGGCGTCGTCCACCGTGGGATAGCTGTCGTCCTTCAGCCAGTGATAGGGATCCTCCACGGTGATGCCGTGGTGGGTGGCGGAGTGCGGACGCCTATCCGCCGTGGGCGGCTCTGGCAACGGTTTCGCGTCGAACATGGATTCAGTTTCTTCGGCGCAGCCACCGACGATGCCCGCATACAGCGCGAAGCCGGTCACTGCAGTCAATCGCCCGTGCATTGCTTACGAGGCAGAGGGTTTAGGTGCTAGCACCACTCGGCATCAGCGGCGGTTCGGCCGCTCTCGGCAAGAAAGAAATGCAGCGCTTCGCGAACGCGCCGGACCGCTACATCGCGCAGGACGCCAAGCAGCCCGGATCCTGACGCGGTTCACGGGCCGCTGCCGCCGTGGTCAACGCCGGTAAGTCGCCCGGGTTAGCATGAACCGTTGGTCAGGTACCCGCCGCCCGTTGCGTTGTTGTTGCACCACCGGACCTTTTTGACTTGGTTCAAATTGCCGACGTAAGTAACATCGTTGGCGTAGTTGTTGCCGCAACTGAGGTCGAGCTTGCACTTGTTCGACGACGTAACATTCCAGTCCGAGATTGTGCACCAGGCCCTGGCTCTGTTGTTGTCCTGCCAGGCATCTATGCAATCTTCCTCCTCAATCGCGTTGCCAAGAGCCGGAAAGACTGAGAGCGCGGCAAGCACCGCAAGCAATGGGATGAGTTTGCGCTGCGACAGACAGTCCCGCTGCGGGTTGATTGCCCCCCCCCCCCCAATTGCCTGAGTACCAATTGATGATTTCATGATTTACCCCTCATGGTTTGTGGCTGGTTCTGCGTAGTGTTCTGCGTAGTTGACCGTCGCGGGTGCCATAGGTACCTTTGCCCGTCAACACCGTCAATACTTTGGACAATTCCACAAAACATACGCCGATGCAAGTTTTATTTTTGGCGAATGGATGGTGCTAGTGTGTTGTCCCGTAAATAACTTATATAATAATGGGCGTGTCCAACCCAAGGAGTCCGCCCATGCCCCGTGGTCGACCGGCTGCCCCCGTCCCGCTCAGCGACGAGGAGAAATCCCAACTGCTCGGCATCGCCCGCTCCCGCTCACTGCCCCACG
>JAJEIQ010000002.1 GCA_022827905.1 Pseudomonadales bacterium
CGCGCGCCTCCCGGAGCTCGATACAGGTGGCGAGTGTTGCCGGTCACGGGCCCGGGGGCATGCCCCCGGGCCCGTGCGCCAGCCGGCAGACTGGGGACTTCTACTTCGGCGCTATCGGGGAGTTTTCATCCGGCACTGACAGGGGTGGACGGGGTCACGTGGGAGACGTACGCGGAAGGGCTGGAAGACCGGCTGGTCGACCTGCACGGCCGTGTGCACAGGGGCGCGTACCGGGCGCCTCCGTCCCGGCGGGTGTACATACCCAAAGAGGATGGAGGGCAACGACCGCTCGGCATTGCCTCGCTGGAGGACAAGATTCTTCAGCGGGCGGTGACGGACACGATTCTGGTGCCGCTCTACGAGACGGAGTTCCTCGGGTTCAGCTACGGCTTCCGGCCGGGGCGCGGGACGCACAATGCGCTCGACGCTGTCACGGTCGGAGTGGAACGGCGGAAGGTCAACTGGATTGTTGACGCCGATATCCGCGGGTTTTTCGACAATCTCGACCGCGACCATCTGGTCCGGATGCTCGGGAGACGGATCGGGGACACGCGGGTCATCCGGCTGATCACCAAGTGGCTCAACGCCGGCGTCATGGAAGGGACCGACTGGTCGGACACAGGTAAGGGGACACCGCAGGGGGCGATCGTATCGGCCTGCCTTGCGAACGTTTACCTGCACTACGTGCTCGACCACTGGTTCCAGAACGAATGGCGCAAACGGATGGCTGGGGGCGACACAATCATCGTCCGCTATGCGGACGATTTTGTGTGCGGCTTCCAGGATCAGAGCGATGCGAAGCGCTTTCTCCGGGACCTTGGGGAGAGGCTGGCCCACCATGGACTGGAACTGCACCCGGACAAGACCCGGCTCATCGAGTTCGGTCGGTTTGCGAGAGCGAACCGCCGGAAGCGGGGGCAGGGCAAGCCGGAGACGTTCGACTTCCTCGGCATGACGCACTTCTGCGAGCAGACGAGGAAGGGCGGGTTCAGGGTTGGTCGCAAACCGTCCCGGAAACGGGTCCGCCGCACCCTGCGGCGGATCAAGGAGGCACTGCGCATGCGGTGGCACGACAACCGGCACGAGACGGCCAAGTGGCTTGGGCGAGTTATCAACGGCTGGCTCAACTACTACGCCGTCCCTGGAAGTAGTCAGTGCCTGCAGGGGTTCATATACCAGTGCAAGCGGCTGCTCTTGCGTGCCCTTCGGCGGCGCTCCCAAAAGGACCGCACCGAATGGAGGGACATCGACACCCTTACCGCAGCCCACTGGCCCAAGGCCAGCATCCGTCACCCGTGGCCAGCCCAACGGCTCGTCGTTTGACCCAAGGGAGGAGCCCGGTGCGTTAACGCGCCCGCCGGGATCTGCGCGGGGGGACCGGGGTAACCCGGTTCCCTACCGCGATACATGGTGTCGGGGAAGCGCCCCGTCGTTGTGACGGGGTGCGTGTGTCCAAATTCCTGGATGAAGTGTGGGGTTCCATCAGGGACGTGGACCGGCTTTCGCCATGTTCAGCCTTTTGGCCGCACAACGCCGCCGTGCCCCTGCACAACGTAGTACCGCAAAAGCGGACATTGGGAGTGTTGACCCTACTGTCGACCTTTCTTTGTAAGTCCCTATCCGAACCGTTGGGGAGAACTCCAGCAGCGCCGCGACCCGTTCAACCGAGGCCTCAGCACGAACGGCAGAAACGCCTGCGCGTTTGCAGAACAGTCCTATGTAGCGGGGCAATTTGCGCTGCGCCGGGCCCCCGCTCAGCGGCAGCCCGGCAACGGAGCTGTCGCCAAGCCGAACGAACGGCGGCTCCAGGGTGGTCGTCAACCCTGGGTTCAGCCGCAGGACCTGTTCGCCTCACGGTCTCGACGCAGCAGTCGCGCTGACTGCAGCCGCCTTTAGTCCACCGGAAAGCGAATCACGACACCGCCCATCACGTCACCCACTTTGATGTCGGTGCGCGGCGAATCCTTGTGTTCGTTATGGCACCGGATGCAGGCTTCGCTGACGGCATAATCGGGATACACGGCGGTGAAGTAGCGCTGCCCGCCAAGTTCCTCTTCCCCGTAGAAGTTCTCCCCCTCGTTGTCGACGACGAACTCCAGGCCTTCCTTCTCCAGCTCGGTCCCGGGGCCGTTCTTCTTGTTGATCGGCTGGAGCGAGAGCAACGCGTACGAGAAGTCCTCCGTTTCATCCGCCACCCGTTCCGCGCCGAAGCGGAACATCTGCGCGGGCAACGGCAAGGCGACATCGTCCTCGAAGTGTTCCGACGCGGTGATGACCTCGTCGTCCACCGTGAGGCGCTGAATCACCATCTTGGTATAAACCTCGCGGTCGGCGGACATGACCTGATACAGCATGTCGGCGACCTGTCGGTACGGAATGCCGTCTGCGGCTGCGCTCGCCGCCGCAACCATGGCGGCAACACCCGCCGCAAACATGGTGAGTCGGCCTGATCTTGACTGCATGGCGGTTCCCCTTTCTTCCTTGGCTGGGTTGAGCACGCGGGCGCGCGCTCAACGCCCAGTGTTCTCGGTTTCCGAAGCGGTGTGCCGCGCTGCCCAATCGATGCTTTGGACATGAACCGCCGGCCGTCCCCTGAAGTTTCGCGCTACGAGCCCGGAGTCCGCGAGCGCGTTGATCGCGAAGCCGAGCCCGTGGCAATCGAGGCAAACAGGTCGGATCATTTTTGTATTGGGACGCAGGCCATCGTTCTGGTGGTGGCTGGTGGCGATTACGCCGCGGCGCTCGGATTTCAGCATATGGCAGGTAGCGCAACTCACCCCGGTCCCGGGCGCCGCAGCGCCGGATTGCTCGGCCTGCCAGAGCACGTGATGAGGACTGCCGACATAGGCCTGGCTGTGAGGGTCGTCATGACAGGTCACGCAGGCCTTCACCGCAGCTTGCCCGACATCGACCGCGTGGGGCTGGTGACAGGTTCCGCAATCGAGCACCTTGTGGGCGGCAGCGGCGCGCATCGGGAGGCGCGCCTCGCGCACGGTCATCCGGGTGGGATGCGTGGCATCCGCGAGCCACCGCACGATAGTCTCTTGCAGGATGGCGCCGATGGCCGTCTTCGCCGCATCGCGCGGCGGGGCGATCATGGGGTGCTGGCGCATGCCGTGCCGGCCGCGTGCGAACGTATTCGCTTCCGCCTTGTGACAGCTCCGGCAGACCGCGAGGGGCGGGGCGGCGATCCATCGCGCCTCGACCTCCGCGACCGGGGCATCCGGCGCCACTTCCGGGGCGTGGCAACCGGCGCACTTCACGCCCGCCGCTGCATGACCCGAACCCGTCCACTGATCAAGGGCCGTCGGATCGGTGAGCGCCGCCACAGGAGCTAGGGCGTCACTTCGCTCGAGCGCTGTTTCCCCGGCGGGCGCTGGGGTGCGTTGCCGTGCTGACAAGGTGTGTACGGGGGCCGCCGACAGCCACGGCTGGTTTGCGTGCTTCGCCAGGAAGTCCGCGTAGAGGGCACGATTGTCGTGATAGTTGTGGCAGCCTGCTGACGCACAGGTATCAAAGGCCAATCCGGCGTGGCTGGGTCGGTCCGTGCGAACGTCCTGGTCGCCCTCGCTGTGGCACGCCCGGCAAAAGTCCGCAGCCACGGTAACCGCTCCTTTCCGCGTGATCTCGGGCCGATGCTCCGCGTGGCAGGTCGTGCAGAGCCGCGCATCTAGCTTGTCCCAATAGACGGCCATCCGCGGGTTGCGGAACATCTTCCTGGGATGGCTGTCGTCGGCTTCGGCCAGTTCATCCTCATGGCAGTTCCGGCAAGCCGTGTTCAGCGCCTTCTCCGCTGTCGCCGCCGCGGCGAAGACCGGCGCGGTATGGCAGCTCTCGCATGCCAGCTCGATCTGATGATGGGCGACGGTCGTCTCGCCGATCAGGAAAATCCTGCGGGCGCCGCCAACCGTCATCCACAGCAGCGCCCCGCCGACCGCTGCCAGGGTCATCAGCACCCAACCGGCCCGGAAGAACGCGTTGCGCGACATGCGGCACCCTCTTCAATACAGGTAGACGGCCAACACGTGGATGATCACGAGAGCCGGAAGAGGCCAGAGCGCAACCGTGTGCAGGCGCATCGGGATGATGCGCACCCTGGGTGGTACCCCCATCCGCCGGAGTTCCCCTGCAGCGTTGTTGCAAACCCCGGCGAGACCGCCAAGGATCAACACCGTCAGGAAACAGACCATCAGCGCCGCATTGAGATTGGCTCCCAGACGGAAGCCGGTGTGCACAAAGAGGGCGAGAACACAGGCAACACCAAGCCCGGCATGGGCGAGCCGCCACCAATTGTGACCACCGAACCGGGCGATTCGCCGCACCTTCATGAGCACGACCGCGAGAATGCCTGCTGACGCCAGTGCGAGCAGGGCATAGCCGGTCCACAACTGCCAGCCGCTGTTGAACCAGAGGTGCATGCGGAGGGCGGCGCCGAAACTATCGGCTACGGGGACGCGCGGGAGTACGAACGTCGCGCCCGCCGTGCTTCCGGCAACAGCGGAGAGGATCAGCAGCAATTTCCGGAACTGCGCCGCCCGATCCCGTACCGCTTGAATGATCGAACGCTCGATGTCGGCGATTGCCGCAGCCACCTCGCGCCCGATCAGGTCCATTTTCCGCAGCAACGTGATGCGGGGACGCAGGTCCGCCAACTCTTGCGTTTGGAGGATCTCGGGGAGGATCTCGCAGGCATCCAGGAGTGAGATCAGGGCGACGTCCCGAGGGTCGGGAATATCGTGGGAATACAGCACGTCGGCGATACGAAGGCGGATCTTCTGCGCCGTCTCGCCGCCGCCGCCGGGACGCCGCCGGGATCCCATCCACGGAAATTTGCTGGATCGGACAGCGAGCACGCCTTGTTCGACGAGGCCTGCCAGGATCTCGTCGTGGACGGCGGGAGCCTCCTCGGCCGACAAAATGCCGATCCAGGTCTTGGTGTCGCAAACCTCTGCACGGGCCGCAATCTTCGCCAGTAGACGGTCGAGTACGGCATTGCCGGTCGGCGTCCGGTCATGGACGACCAGGGCCTCGAAATCAGTGTCAATCCGGTAGTCGAATGCGAGGTCCATCAGCACGGCACCTGCGAGGGCACACGCCGCGACGTCCTGCCGAATCGGCAGCGGCACACCGTCCTCGTCGTTCAGCAGCAACACCAGCTCTTCGGTGAAACTCAGCATGACGTGCCCCACTCGGCCAGCGGGGGGCCGCTACGACCGGTGCCCCGGAAGTGTCGAAGCGACCCACAGGGGGTGCTGCGTCCAGACGCCTCGGATGGCGCTGGCCCTGACAGAGTCGTTGATCCGTAGCCACGCGTCACACTGCCAAGCATGACCTCCTGTCTGCAGTCCATCAAGAACTTCCCACTCGGGCATCGGATTAAGCGCAGTTCCCTTCCCGTCGCTGGTCAGGGCGTAATTCGATCAGCTTGGATCAAACCCGGCGGGCCCGAAGTAGCTGTGGCATTCGGTAGATGAGAAGATATCGAGGATGCGTCCGGTGACATTTCAGGGGCCTTTGCCGGTGCGGCTGGCTGACGCTGGCCGCGCTCACCCCAAACCGAAGGAAAGCCTCGCGGTGACTGACGCCGTCGACCGCCGCGGCCAACACCCATACCCGAAGACCCGGGCAACGGGCATAGGCCGCGGAAGCTGATTGCCGCGGCATACAAGGAGTGCCGTGCGCAGTCCAGCAGTCAGCGGTGGAGGTCCTTCACCTCCACCGTTCGGACACAGCTACATTGCTGGCGCCACCCTGAACCGTGACTGGCCAAGATTGTCCGACGACCTGCAGATCTTCCTTGACGAAAGAGACTTGTATGAGGTCACCTGTGTCAAGCCTCGGTCGCGGCGCGGTCTACAGCATGGTCAGGTCTCCTCCGGAGGAGCGGTTCGGCATCTGGTGTTGCCGGGTCGGAACGCGCTGGCACCGGTCGCGCCCTGGGGCGCGCACCCAACTTGTATCCGGGCGGTTGCCGGCGATCTCGCCGGTCCGTCCCTTGATCCCGCTTGCTTGCGGGCACCACGTTCCGGAGGCGGGACCTTTCTGTTCTGCCGGCGTCTTTCAGCCCAGCCTCTTATCGGTCACACGCCACCCGGCCCAGCGCCGGCCGCGTCCAGCCGGTCCGGGAACTCGGAGTTTCGGGGGCTCGCGCTCTCAGGCGACGCGGGCGCCGGTGGGCACGAGACCGGTGCTGGCATAGCGCCACAGCGCGACCAGCAGCTTGCGGGCGACGGCGACGATCATGACCCGTCGGATCCGCCCCCGGGCGCCGGCAGTGCGGGCCTGGAACCACTGGCTCAGCGCACTGTCGGGCTGGAAGCGGACCCAGCGCCACGCCATCTGCAGGAGCTGGGCGCGGATCCAGGCGGGCCCGTCGCGGCCGATCCCCTGGTCGCGCTGGACGTCGCCGCTGGCCCACGGGGTCGGCGTCAGCCCGGCCCAGCTGGCGAGCTCGCGCCGGTTGCGGAACTGGCGGTAGAAGATCTCGTGGGTCAGCAGGGTCGCGTCGTTCGCGCCGATCCCCTTGAGCCGGGCCAGCGCCGTGATCGATACGTCGGTCCGGGCCGCGCTGCCGACCGCCGCGCGGCGGTCGGCCCCCGTGCGGTGCACGGCTGCGTCTCGCTCGGCCTCGATCGTCTCGACCTGCCGCATGACCAGCCCCAGCCGTTCGGCAAGCCGCTCGATCTCCCGGCGCGCCCGTGGCGGGAGCGGCTTACCGCAGGCGGTGGTCACCGCCGCGAACGTCACATCGAAGTCGCCCGCACGCGGATCCAGATCGAAGATGCCGTGCAGCTTGAGCAGTCCCTTGATCGCGTTCGTCAGCGCGGTCCGCTCCTTCACCAGGCGCTGTCGCTCCCGCAGCAGGCGCTTACGATCCTCCTCCTCCACGCTCGGCACCCGCACCCGGCTCAGCACCGCTGCATCGCCCCGGTCATACGCCAGCAGCGCGCGCACCATCTTCGTCGCGTCGATCCGGTCGGTCTTGCGCTGCTTCGCCTTCCGGTTCACCAGGAGACTCGCCGGATCCAGCACCACCGTCTCCAGACCCATCTCCTGCTGCAGCCAGCGCGCCAGCCAGAACCCCTCGTAGCCGGCCTCGTAGCACACCCGCACCTCAACCCCACGGCCCAGCGCCTGCTCAGCCCGGGAGCGGTGCTGTTCGAGCAGGCTCCTGAGGCCCACGACATCCGCCGCGCCCAGCGTGTGCAGCCCGATCTTCTCCCCCACCGGGCTCTTGAGCCCGACGACCCAGCTCTTCCCGCTGATCTCGATCGCAACGTACAGCGTGCTAGCCTCGGCACCGGTCGGCGCCGCGGAGTCGTGTCTTGTGTGTGGGGACATCGCGAGGTCTCCTCGTCAAGAGTGATAATGCCGGCACCGTAGCGCCGGCCCCCAACGGGGCCTCATAGGATCTGT
>JAJEIQ010000044.1 GCA_022827905.1 Pseudomonadales bacterium
ACACAACGACGACCCGCGGCCGTACCGGTGGAGGGCCAACGGCGAGGACATCCTGGCGAAAATCAGGCGCGCCAGAGCGCGATTGGAGGAAGTCGAGGCAACACATCATTAAATCAATCTATTTATGACACAGGACACTAGCTCGTCCCTTGGCGGCCGCGAGGTACGTTGGAGCGAGGGCGTCCCGCCCTCGATGGGACTCAGGCGGCCAATTCGAGGGCGGGACGCCCTCGCTCCGCGGCCTTACACCCGTCCTCGAACTGGAATCAGCGCCCCGTGGATGTCGGCCGCCGCATCGGAGGCCAGAAAGCAGATCACTTTGGCAAGGCTCTCCGGGGCCACCCAGGTGCTGTGGTTGGCGTTGGGCATGTCCGCCCGATTGCGCGGCGTATCGATCAAGCTCGGCAGCACGGCGTTGACGTTGACGCCTTGGCGACGCACCTCTTCGGAAGCGGCCTCGGTGAGCCGCATCACCACGGACTTGGCCGCCGTGTAGGCGCCCATGGACGCCAGCCCCTGCAAGGCGCCCAAGGCGCCGACGTTGATGATGCTGCCCCGTCCCTGCGCCACCAACTTTGGCAAGGTGGCGCTGAGCATGTTGCGCAACGTGGTGACGTTGATGTCGAACAGGCCGCCCCAGTGGGCGTCGGTGATCTCAAAGACCTTCGGCCCCATGTCGAAGCCGCCGGCGATGTTGCAGACGATGTCGAACTCGCCGACGCCCGCAATCGCTTCGGTCACGGCGGCGGCATCGGTGAGATCCAGTTCGAGGCGCGCGCCGGAGCCATCGGCGAACCCCGCCACCACGTCGATCAGCACCGTCCGCGCACCCTGCGCTTCGCACTCCTCGGCCACCGCCGCCCCCAAAACACCTGCGGCGCCGGTCACCACCGCTGTTTTGCCCGCCAAGTTCACAAGCTTGCTCCATAGCTGCCAAGTCAAAGCATTTTAACCCAGCGCGGCGCGGAGACCGTTGGAGGTGTATGGTGAAAGCCCTATGCCAGATTCCTACGGCCACGCCAACGCCGCACAGCGGCGACCCAAGACGCATCTGGCCGCGTGGCTCGGTCTGCTTGCCGCCCTCGGCGGCGGCATCGCGCTGCAAAATCCAGCCGTTGCCCTGTTGGGCGGGTTGCTCATCCGTCTCGGTTTCGACATCAACCCGGTTCGGCGAGGCCTGCGGCTCGGCACGATCAGCCTGCAGACCGCGGTGGTGCTGCTCGGCTTCACCCTCGGCTTCGACCGGGTGGTGGCCGTTTCCGCCGACTACGGCTTGACCGTGGCCGCCTATGTGCTGATGACGCTGCTATTGGGCTGGGCTCTCGCACGACTGGTCCGGGGCAACCGCATCGAGTCCACGTTGTTGGCCAGCGGCACGGCGATCTGCGGAGCGACCGCGATCGCCACGCTGGCGCCGGTGGTCGGCGCCCGGCCGCACCAGTTGGCGGCGACCACCGGCATCGTCTTCCTGCTCAATGCCGTGGCCCTGTTCACATTTCCCGCCATCGGCACTTGGCTGGAACTGAGCCAGGAGACCTTCGGCGCTTGGGTGGCGCTGGCCATCCACGACACCAGTTCGGTGGTTGCAACCGCCGCCATCTATGGCGACGAGGCCGCCGCGGTGGCGACGACGGTCAAGCTTGGGCGAGCGCTGTGGCTGATTCCGCTGGCCTTTGCCGCGAGCCTTCTCTTTGCCAAGCCTGAAGCGAAACTGCGGGTTCCGCCATTCATCCTGCTGTTTGTCGCCGCGGCTGCGGTCGGCGGCGCCATCGACATGGGCGAACAGGCCACGCAAGGCATCGGCTTCGTCAGCAAAGCCCTGCTGGTGATTGCGCTGGGCCTGATCGGGTTGGAACTCGACCGGGCCAGTCTGCGCAAGCTGTCGCTGTCCAGCGTCGTTCTAGGCGTCGGCCTGTGGCTAGCCGTCGTGCCGTTGGCCCTGATGCTGGTGCTGTTTACCTAGAGCCACTAGCGCGATTTCATTCGCGAGAGCATAAACATATCGTCAATCGGTCTTATCCAAATCGATCCCACGCCGTTAAGTTTGCCCACATGATTTCGCTCGTCACTCGTCTGGACCGCGCCAGCCTGCTGGCCGTGGCTGTATTCCTCGCCTACCTGCTCGTTCCCGTCTGGGCCAGCTAACCACGCAACACTAGATGCGCGGAGTTTCGCGCCAGCGAAACTCCAACGAACCCGCGCAGCGGGTTCGCGTTTGCGCCCCAGCGTGCCCCCCTCCATAATCCGGCGCTTGAATCGAGGCCGGGAGGGTCCATGCGCCGGGTTCACACGTTTTGCCGGATATGCGAGCCGCATTGCGCCTTGGTGGCGGAAGTGGATGAAGGGCGGATTCGGCTGCTGCCGGATCGCGAGCATCCCGTGCATCGGGGCTTTGCCTGCCACAAGGGGCTGAAGTTCACGGAAGTTCACGAAGACCCGGATCGGCTGAACCATCCGCGCCGGCGCACTGACGCCGGGACCTTTGAGAACGTCCCTTGGCCCGAAGCCCTCAAGGACATTGCGGAACGACTGTCGATCTTGTCCGCCACCCATGGCCCCGAGTCCATCGGCGTCTATTTCGGCAATCCCTCGGGATTCAACAGCACCGGCCGGGAAACGGCCGGCAAGTTTGCCCGGGCGCTGGGCGTACGCTACGCCTTTGGCTCCGGCACCCAGGACTGCGCCAACAAGTTCGCCGCCGCCGAAGCGGTGTTCGGCACGGTGAACCTGCATCCCATCCCTGATTTCGACCACACCGCCCATCTGCTGGTCATCGGCGCCAATCCACGCATTTCGCATATGAGCTTCGTGCATATGGCGGATGCCATGGGGGCGCTGCGCGGCATCGTGGAACGGGGCGGCACGGTGCGCCACGTCAATCCGCGGCGCACCGAATCGGTTTCACCCGCTACCGGCGACGTGGTGCGCATCAAGCCGGACACCGACCTCTACCTGCTGGCCGCCATGATCGACGAGACGCGCCGCCAGGGTTGGGTCGATTGGGACGTCCTCGAACGGCACGGCCAGCGGGTCGAGGAACTGTTCGCATTCACGGCCCGCTATCCGGCCGAGCGGGCGGCTCCCGTCGTGGGCATTGAGGCGGATGCCATCCGGGCCCTGGCGCGGGAGTTCGCCACCGCCGAGTCGGCCAGCATTCACGTCTCCACCGGCGTCAACATGGGACGCCAAGGCACCCTCGCCTACTGGCTGGCGCAGATGTTGAGCCTAGTCACCGGCAATCTCGGACGGCGCGGCGGCAATCTCTACTCGCCCGGCTACTTTCCGGCGGCGACTGTGGGCTTGCGGCGGACTGAGGATCCGTTCTTCGAGACCGATTTCGGACCCTTGCGCCGGGTTGCTGGCAACCTGCCCGCCAACCTGTTGGCCGAGCACATCGAGTCGGGCAAGGTCAAGGCGCTGATCGTCATGGCCGGCAATCCGCTGCTGTCGGTGGGCGGCGGAGCCCGCCTGCGCCGCGCCTTCGAAATGCTGGAGCTGTGCGTCGTCATCGACATCTATCCGAATGCCACCGCCGAGTTGGCCGACTACGCGCTGCCGGCCACCGACTGGCTGGAGCGGGCGGACCTGAACGCCCTGTCGCTGGGCTTTCAGCCCAAGCCCTTCGTACAGCACACGGAAGCCGTGGTGGAGCCGAAATTCGAGCGACGGCCCGAATGGTGGATTCTGGCCAGCCTCGCCGAGCGTCTTGGGCTGCCGCTGCCGGTTAAGCCGGACGGCACCGGACTGAATGCCCGCCACGATCGGCAATTGGCCGCTGCCGGCCTTTCCCGGGAGCGACTGCGGCAAAGCGCATCGGGTACCGAAGTGCTGCCCGAGCCAACACCGGAAGCCCTGTTTGAAATCGGCGTGCAAAATCCCGGCGGGCGCATCGACTGCTGCCCGCCCCTGTTCGAAAACGCCCTGCGACGGGCCGAGGCGCTGTTCAATGAACTGCTCGCCGAGCCCGCCGACCAACTGAAGCTAATCACTCGGCGCACCAACACGATGCTGAACAGTTGGTTCGCCAATCTGCCTTCGTTCAAGCGCGACTACGCGCTGGACAATCCGCTGTACATGAACCCGGAGGATGCTGAGCGCTTAGGCTTGGAGGCGTCCGCCGAAGTGCGGGTCGAAAGCGCCAGCAGCGCGGTCATCGCCATCCTCCGGCTCGACGATTCGCTGCGTCCCGGCGTGGTGGCCATGACCCACGGCTGGGGACACGGGGCGAGCCCCGCCTTGAAAGTGGCGAGCAACCATCCGGGGGTCAACGTCAACGCCCTGTTGCCCAGCGGGGTGGGCAGCTTCGAGCCCTTGAGCAACCAAGCCCACATGACCGGCATTCCGGTTGAAGTGCGGGCGGCTTGAGCGTCTTGTCCGACGCCGCCGACCCCTACACCCACCGAGTCGGCGAGGAGCGTAAACCGCCAGTTGGCTTTCGTGAACGCCTGCGCCATCTCGGCCCGGGCATCGTCATCTCCGGCACCATTGTCGGCTCCGGTGAAATCCTGCTCACCTCAAGCCTCGGCGCCCAAGCCGGCTTCCTGCTGCTCTGGTGGGTGCTGCTGTCCTGCTGGAGCAAGTCCATCGTGCAGGCTGAGTTGGCACGCTACATCATCATTTCCGGGGATACCTACCTGCGCGCCCTGAACCGCCTGCCCGGACGCATTCCAACCCGGCGCGGCGGCATCGCCTGGCCCATCCCCTTGGGCTTGCTGGGCTTCATTCCCTCCCTGCTCACCATGGGCGGCATCGTCGGCGGCGCCAGCCAAGGGCTGCAATTGCTGATCGGCTTCGACACGGTCACCAACACGGCCATCGTCGCCGTGGCCGTCATGGCCGTGCTGGGCACCGGCGCCTACCTGCGCTTTGAGCGCTCGATGATCGCCTTGGTGATGAGCTTCACGGTCATCACCTTGGTCTGCGCCATCACCATGCAGTTTTCCGACTACGCGGTGAGCCTTGCCGACCTGGCTTCCGGGCTGCGCTTCGACTTTCCCTTGGAGTTTGCGGTGCTGGCCTTGGCGATGTACGGCTACACCGGCGTCAACTCCAGCGAGTCGGCGGCCTACACCTACTGGTGCATCGAGAAGGGCTGGCCGAGCCACATCGGCGCGGACCGCAACGACCCCGGCTGGCTGGACCGGGCGCGGGGCTGGATTCGGGTGCTGCACACCGATGTCTGGGCCACCCTGATCCTCCTCACCCTAGCGACGCTGCCCTTCTACATGCTGGGCGCCGGGGTTCTGCACCGCAGCGGCGCGACGCCCTCCGGCCTCGACACCATCCGCACCCTGTCCGCCATGTTCACCGACGTGCTCGGCGGCTGGTCCCTGTGGCTGTTCGGCTGCGGCGCCTTCTTCATCTTCTTCTCGACCGCGCTGTCGGGCATCGCCGCCGGCGGCCGCTTCGTGCCGGACTACCTGATCGAACTGGGCCTGCTCAACCGCCACCGCGTCAACCGCCGCCACTGGATCCGGGGCTACGTTCTAATCGTCCCCGTCACCAGCTTCATCCTCTACCTCACCTTCGAGAGCCCGGTGCTGTTGGTGACCATCGGCGCTGTCACCGCGGCCCTCTTCCTGCCCCTGCAAAGCGGCGCCACCCTCTGGCTGCAAAGCCGCTTCCTCGACCCCCGGGTACGCCCCGGCGCCTTGGCGAAGGGCACCCTCAAGACGGTGTTCGTTTTCCAGTTGGCCATGGCCGCAGCGGTGATCTGGTTCGTGATTTTGTGAACGAAGCCTTTCCCCACGGCTCGAGGGCATCCTGCCCTCGCACCGACACAAAACTCTAGCGGGCGACCGCCGTCTTGAACCCGGAGTACTTCGGTTGGTCGATGGCGACTTGATTCACCACGGTTGCACGCAAGTGGGCGGCCAACCCCGGATGGTCCAACGGCATGCTCCCATCGCGCAGGGCATGGACCAGGCGCCAGCGAAGCGCCTCCATACCGTCATCGGTGCCGAGCAACGCCTGCAGCCGGGCGTGTTCCGCTTGCCGATGGGGCGCGCCGAGATCAAGGTCGCGCAGCACGATGTCCAGCGAGTTGCCCGCCACCCGGGCCAGAAAGTTGGTGCGCCCGGAGGTTTCGGCCATGACGTCGCCGCGCAAGTAGTCGCGCACGCTGATGAGCAACTCATCCAAGCGGGGCATTTCCGATGCGGCTGTGGGTTCCTCACCGGCCACTAGTTCGGCCGGTCCAGGAATCAGCAGGTTGACGCAATCCACCTGGCACTCGGAGGAGCGCCGCCCGATGGCCGGCCGCTCCACGGTCTGGTCCGGACCGCTGCGGTAGTGCTCGGCCATCCCGAGACAGCCGATGGCCCACCAGAAAGAGCCGAACACCTCCCAGAAGCGCACCCGTTCCGGGTCCACCGGCTGGCCGGATTCAGCTTCGTAGCCCGCGAAGAGATCGGCGGTGTGGCCAAATCCGCCCACCGGCAGGTCGCTGCGGCCAAAGCGCCAGGAGTTGGTGCAAATCCAGCCGAGGTCGCGCATGGGGTCGCCGATGTGGGCCACTTCCCAGTCGAGGACGGCGATGATCCCTTGCCCGTCAATCATGAAGTTGCCGTTGCGGAAGTCGTTGTGAACCAGCTTCAGATCCGGGGTGTCCGGCAGGTGGTCAATCAGCCAGCGACCGGCGTAGTCGATCATCGGCTGCGGCGTGGGGAACTGGCGGTAGCGCTCCCAGGTCTGCTCCACGAATTCGGCGGGGGTGATCGATTCGAGCGCTTGATCCAAGCCGGTGGCCCGCAGATCGATGGCGTGGATGCGTGCGAGTATGCGTCCGCATTCGAAGGCGAGCTTGGGCCGCACGGACTCGAACTCCGGCGAGCGCACGATGCGCGCCCCGAGAGCCTCACCGTCCAGCCACTCCATGAGGAAGCCTTCGCCCAGGCCATCCTCCTCTTCCAGCACGTGGAACACTTCCGGTTCCGGCACGCCTACCGAACGGGCCACCTGCATCAACTGTGCCTCCACCGCCAGCCCGGGATGGACGCCGGTCGCCTCCGCCTGAGGCGCGAGCCCGCCCGGCGCCCGGCGCATGGCCAGCAAGCGCTCGCCAGCGCCCGCCTTGGCTCGGATTCGGTAGGTTTCCTGGCTGGCGCCCCCGGACAGGCGCTCGACGGCAATCAGGCCGTCGCAGCCGGGCAGGTGGTTGGCGATGACGGCATCCAGCCGCGCATTGAAGTCGGCATCGACCATGGGGCGTCGCTTCGGTCAACTCGGTGGCGGGCAAGTGTGCCACAGAACGTCAGAGTACACCGGGAAACCCTTGCGCCCGGTAGCCTTGGGCCACGGCGTACACCTCCCGCGACTCGGAGCGCGATGCTGTCGGCTTGACCATGCCGACCTTGTCAAACGCGGCCTTGGCAGCCTTGATCCAAGCGTCCACGCCATCACCTTGCATCAGCTTGACCACCAAGCCGCCACCCGGCGCCAACCAGCGGGCCGCTGCCGCTGCCGCCAATTCCGCTAAGTCCATGGCCCGCGCCTGGTCGGCCGCCCGCACCCCCGATATGTTGGGGGCCATGTCAGACAACACCAAATCCACCAATGGCGGTCGTCCCGAAGCACCAAGAATCGCCTCTACCCGGCTGGCCACCGCTTCATCGCCAACCCGCCCGGCGACCACCTCCACCCGAGCGCTCGGCGCCGTCACCGGCAGGGGGTCAACTGCGACAACCCGCCCCTTTGATACCCGTTCAGCGAGATAGGAAGTCCAGCCGCCGGGCGCGGCCCCCAGTTCCAATACCCAGATATCCGGCACCACCAAACTAAAGCGCTCGTCGAGTTGGGCCAGCTTGAAATGGGCGCGGGACACTCGGCCCTCACGCCGCGCTTGGCCAGCAAAATAGTCCCGCTTCTGCCGATTGAGCCAGCGCTGGCTGGATTTGCTTCGCTTGGCCACGCTTCCCCCACTCAAAGAACCTCTCACCTTCTGAAAAAACAACGGCAAAAACAACTAAGATCGCGCACCAGAGTGCCATCCATGTTTAGGAGAACCCCATGATCTACGAAATCCGCAACTACCACTACGAGCCGACCCGCATGACCGAGTACAGGGCGTGGGCGACCGACAAGGCCCTGCCCTACATCCGCGAGCACTTCGACTTGCTGGGCTTCTGGGTGTCAACGGACGAGCCTTCCGAGGTCAACGGCAGGCCCCTGGACGAACTCGGCTCCGCCACGGTCACCTGGATTCTCCGCTGGCCGAACCTCGCCACCCG
The DNA here is from genome assembly GCA_022827905.1 of Pseudomonadales bacterium. GTDB lineage: Bacteria > Pseudomonadota > Gammaproteobacteria > Pseudomonadales > Azotimanducaceae > Azophilus. Next base: position 8,229 of record JAJEIQ010000044.1, read on the forward strand.
CCACGAGCAATTCCCCAAGCTGTTCGGCACCGACGAATGGAAAGCCATCATGGCCGACAACCCCGGCCTCGAAAACTACCACCGCATGGAGGCCAAGTTCACCGAGGCGCTGTAAAATCAGGATTGGATGAGAGGCGCTTGGTCTCCACCCTCGCAGCAGCATTGAAAGCGACCCGCAAGGAGGTGAAGTGAGCACTGTTGCCGACGACCTGATTCAGTCACTCAACGAAGCCATCGCCCACGCGAAGGGGGAAGGTCCCGCCATCCTGCACACTCCCGTGACCCCACGAGACGTTCGCAAGCAAGCGAACCTCACTCAAGCCCAAATGGCTCCGCTCATGGGCATGAGCCTTTCCGGGTACCGGAAATGGGAGCAAGGGTCACGCCAAGTCAGCGGGCCCGCAGCGACACTGTTGCGAGTAATCCAAGCAGAGCCGGAGGCAGTTAGACGAGCGCTTTTCCCGGCAGCAAGTTGACCGCTTCTCCGATTGCTGGCATGGTTCTCCGTACGAGCGCTTGGAGAGCGGGGTTGGCCTGCCCTGCTCTTGCCGCGCACCGGCGGGCTGGTGGTGCCCCAGGCGGGAGTCGAACCCGCACGGCATGCAGGCTTATACCTGCAACATTCCGGGGGAGTGCGAGTCCCCTGCGTCTACCAATTCCGCCACTGAGGCCCCGGGGTCCGCGCCCAACAAGGCGCGGGCCTCGGCATTCTCGGCCCCGACCTTTTTCTTTCAGCCTGCCGCAAGGGCAGTGTGGCATTGGCAAGAGAGCTATTTCTGTAGGAAAAGGCTGCAATGGCTGTAGGCCATCGGCCCTTTGGCGCTTGAAATCGGCCACTTTGCCTTGGATTGTGGTGACGCTTCCCGCCGCTAAGACTGTCGGTGACCGCTACCGCCAGTCACCTTAGACATGATCCACCCCATCCACCGCGTATCCCATTTCCCCGTTCGGCGTCCTCACCGTCACCTCGTCCCCGACTGACTTGCCGATTAGGGCGCGGGCTATGGGGGACATCACGGAGATCTTGCCGGCCTTCAGGTCCGCTTCGTCCTCGCCGACGATCTTGTAGGTGATGGGGTCGCCGGTGTCGCCGGCGATGAGGCGCACGGTGGTGCCGAAGATCACCTTGCCTTGGGGCGGCACCTTGGTGATGTCGATGATCTGGGCGTCAGCCAGCTTGCCTTCAATTTCGCGGATTCGGCCCTCGTTGAAGCTCTGCTGCTCGCGGGCGGCGTGGTACTCGGCATTTTCACGCAGGTCGCCGTGCTCGCGGGCGGCGCCGATGGCGCGGCTGATCTCGTGGCGCTTCTCGGACTTGCGCTGCTGCAGTTCCTCGCGGAGGGCGTCGGCGCCTTCCAAGGTCATGGGTGTGGGCATGTCCCTCAAAGCCTCGTGCGTCTATGCGGCCCCCAACGGGGGCTTACTGGCCAGCGGCTAAGCGCTCCGCGTCGCCGGCGCACAGGGCGCGGTGCAGGTCCTGCAGGCGGCGCACCTTGATGCCGGCCGCCGCCTCACGGGCTTGGCGGATGGCGATGCAAAACGCTTGGCCGCCGGCCATGGTGGTCGTGTAGCACACTTTCCTTTCCAAGGCGAGCCTGCGAATGACGGCGGAGTCGGCGATGGACTGCCGGCCTTCGGTGGTGTTGACGATGAGGTCGATGCGCTCGTTCTTGAGCATGTCGGAAACGTCCGGGCGCACCTCGGTCACCTTGTTGACCCGGTCGCACTCGATGCCCGCCTCGCGGATGCAGGCGGCAGTGCCCTTGGTGGCCACCAGCTTGAAGCCGAGGTCATGCAGTTCTTGTGCCAAGGCAGGGGTTTGCGGCTTGTCGGAGCTCTTCACGCTGACGAACGCCCTTCCGCCTTGGGGCAGCCGGTCGCCCGCCGCCAGCGACGCCTTGGCAAAGGCCTCGCCGAAAGTGTCCCCCACCCCCATGACCTCGCCGGTGGACTTCATTTCCGGGCCGAGTATGGGATCGACGCCGAGAAACTTGTTGAACGGGAACACCGACTCCTTGACGCTGATGACTTCGGGGATCATCTCCTGGGTGAACCCCTGCTCCTTGAGCGTCTTGCCGGCCATGCAGCGGGCGCCGATCTTGGCGAGCGACGTGCCAATGCACTTGGAGACGAAGGGCACCGTGCGCGAGGCGCGGGGGTTCACCTCCAGCACGAACAGGTCATCGCCCTGCACCGCGAGCTGCACGTTCATCAGGCCCACCACGCCGAGTTCCAGGGCCATGGCCCGAACCTGCTCGCGAATGCGTCCGCACATGGCCTCGCCGAGCCGGTAGGGCGGCAACGCGCAGGCGGAGTCTCCGGAATGCACCCCGGCCTGCTCGATGTGCTCCATGATGGCGCCGATCACCACGTCGCGCCCGTCGCAGACCGCATCCACGTCCACTTCGATGGCTTGGTCGAGGAAGCGGTCGAGCAGCACGGGGGAGTCGTTCGATACATCCACCGCGCTGCTGAGGTAACGGGCCAGCTCCTGCTCGTTATAGACGATCTCCATGGCCCGGCCACCGAGCACGTAGGACGGCCGCACGACGATGGGAAAGCCGATTTCCCGCGCCCCCTTCAGCCCGTCCTCGATGCCGGTGGCGGTGCGGTTGGAGGGCTGCTTCAAGCCGAGCTTGTGGAGCATGGCCTGGAACCGCTCCCGGTCCTCGGCGCGGTCGATGGCGTCCGGGCTGGTGCCGATAATGGGCACCCCCGCCCGCTCGAGCTGTTCGACGAGCTTAAGCGGCGTCTGGCCGCCGAACTGCACGATCACCCCGTCGGGGCGCTCCACATCGACGATGGCCAGCACGTCCTCCAAGGTGACCGGTTCGAAGTACAGCCGGTCCGAGGTGTCGTAGTCGGTGGACACGGTTTCCGGGTTGCAGTTGACCATGATGGTCTCGTAGCCGTCCTCGCGCATGGCCAAGGCGGCATGCACGCAGCAGTAGTCGAACTCGATGCCTTGGCCCACCCGGTTGGGGCCGCTGCCCAGCACCATGATCTTCCTGCGCTCGCTGGGGTTGGCTTCGCAATCCTCCTCGTAGGTGGAGTACATGTAGGCCGAGGCGGCGGGAAACTCCGCAGCGCAGGTGTCCACGCGGCGGAACACCGGCGTCTCGCCAATCGCCAGGCGGCGTTCGCGAACCGCCTGCTCGCTGACCCCGAGCAACGCGGCCATCCGCGCGTCCGAAAAGCCCTTGCCCTTGAGCAGGCACCACTCATCGGCAGCCAACTCCTCAAGACGGCGCCCTTCCAAGCCGCGCTCCTCGGCCACCAGATCCTCGATTTCCGCCAGGAACCACGGATCGATCCGGGTCAGCTCGTGCACCTCCTCCAAGGTCCAGCCCGCTCGAAGCGCATCGGCGACATACCACAGCCGTTCCGCGCCCGCGGTGCCGAGCTCCCTCCTCAGCGTGCGCCGCGCCTCCGCTTCGGGCAGGTCGCCGAGCACCGGGTCGAGGCCCGATTTGCCGGTTTCGAGCCCCCGGCAGGCCTTCTGCAGCGACTCCTGAAAGCTGCGCCCAATGGCCATCACCTCGCCCACCGATTTCATCTGGGTGGTGAGCCTGGGGTCGGCCTGCTCGAACTTCTCGAAAGTGAAGCGCGGAATCTTGGTCACCACGTAGTCGATGCTCGGCTCAAAGGAGGCCGGGGTGACGCCGCCGGTGATGTCGTTCTCCAACTCGTCCAGCGTGTAGCCCACGGCCAGCTTGGCCGCCACCTTGGCGATGGGGAAGCCGGTGGCCTTGGAGGCCAGGGCTGAGGAGCGCGACACCCGGGGATTCATTTCGATCACCACCATGCGCCCGTTGTCCGGGTGAATGGCGAACTGCACGTTGGAGCCGCCGGTATCGACGCCGATCTCCCGCAAGACCTGGATGGAGGCGTTGCGCAGCAGTTGGTATTCCTTGTCAGTGAGCGTCTGGGACGGGGCCACCGTGATGCTGTCGCCGGTGTGTATGCCCATCGGATCCAGGTTTTCAATGGCGCAGACGATGATGCAGTTGTCCTTGGAGTCCCGCACCACCTCCATCTCGAACTCCTTCCAGCCGAGCAGCGACTCGTCGATCAGCAGTTCGGTGGTGGGTGAGAGATCGAGCCCGCGCTGGCAGATCGTCTCGAATTCCTCCCGGTTGTAAGCGACCCCGCCGCCGCTGCCGCCGAGGGTGAAGGAGGGGCGGATGATGCACGGGAAGCCGAGCTGGCTTTGCACCTGCACCGCCTCCTCGATGCTGTGGGCGATGGCCGAGCGGGGCGTGGCCAAGCCGATGCGGCGCATGGCCTGGTCGAAGCGCTCCCGGTCCTCGGCCTTGTCGATGGCATCCTGGGTGGCGCCGATCAACTCGACGCCGTGATCGGCCAGCACCCCTTCCCGCACCAGGTCGAGGGCGCAGTTCAGCGCGGTCTGCCCGCCCATGGTCGGCAGCAAGGTGTCAGGGCGCTCCGCTTCGATGATGCGCGCCACGGTGGCCCACTCCACCGGCTCGATGTAGGTGGCGTCCGCCATGGCCGGATCGGTCATGATGGTGGCCGGGTTGGAGTTGACCAGGATCACCCGGTAGCCCTCGTCCCTGAGCGCCTTGCAGGCTTGCGCCCCGGAGTAATCGAATTCGCAGGCCTGCCCAATGGTGATCGGGCCGGCACCGAGGATCAGAACCGATTCGATGTCGGTACGCTTAGGCACGGGCGGCGGCCATGAAGCCGATGAACTGATCGAACAGGTAGGCGCAGTCCTGGGGGCCGGGGCTGGCCTCGGGGTGGCCCTGAAAGCCGAAGGCGGGCCGGTCGGTGCGCCGAATGCCCTGCAGGGTGCCGTCGAACAGGGAGACGTGGGTGGCCTTGAGGCAATTCGGCAAGCTCGCCTGATCCACCGCAAAGCCGTGATTCTGGCTGGTGATCACCACCTGCCCGGTGTCGAGGTCCTGCACCGGGTGGTTGGCGCCGTGGTGGCCGTGGGGCATCTTGACGGTGGCGGCACCGCTGGCCAAGCCGAGCAACTGATGGCCGAGGCAGATGCCGAACAGGGGAACCGACCCGTCGAGCAGTTCGGCGATGGCGTCGATGGCGTAGCGGCAGGGCTCCGGATCGCCGGGACCGTTGGAAAGGAACACGCCGTCGGGCTTCAATGCCAGTGCATCGTCGGCGGAGGTGGTGGCCGGCACCACCGTGACCCGGCAGCCACGGCTGGCCAGCAGCCTCAAGATGTTGCGCTTGACGCCGAAATCGTAGGCGACCACGTGGTAGCGCCCGTCACCGCTTGCGCCATAGCCTTCGCCCAAGGTCCAGGCGCCTTCGCGCCATTCGTAGGCCTCATCGCAGGTCACCGCTTGGGCGAGGTCCATGCCCTTCAACCCCGGAAAGGCCCGCGCCTCGGCCACCGCATCCGCCTCGGAACAGTCCCCGGCGGCAATGCAGCCTGCCAGGGCCCCCTGTTCGCGCACCAACCGAGTCAGGCGGCGGGTATCGACGCCGCCGATGGCGACCACGTTCCGCTCAACGAGAAAGTCCGGCAGCGTCTGGGCTTGGCGCCAACTGCTGGCCTGGCGCGGCAACTGCCGGATCACCAATCCGGCTGCGCTGACGCCCCCGGATTCAACGTCCTCCGGGTTGACGCCGGTGTTGCCGATCTGCGGATAGGTGAGGGTGATGATCTGCTGAGCGTAGGAAGGGTCGGTGAGGATTTCCTGATAGCCGGTCATGGCCGTGTTGAACACCACCTCGCCAACGGCAGTGCCTTCGGCGCCAAACGAATGGCCGCGAAACAGGCTACCATCCTCCAATGCGAGCACTGCGGGCTTCAACCTGGATCGACCTCCTTGCCACGATAAGGGGGTTGCAAAAAGGCGAGATCGATGCCCATCGACCTCGCCTTGCGTTGGGGCCGCATTCTAACCGACTTCGGGGTGCTTGCGAACCATCCGCCTGACCTAAAATCACCGCCACGCACCGGGACAAGCCTTTGAATCTCAACATGCCGCCGAACCAAGCCATAGGGGCCATGGGCAGCCATCGCCTGCTCCACGCCACGCCCAACCGGGTCGTGGACCTAGGCGGATTGGCCGGCCTTCTGGGATACGCCGCCCTGGCCTGGTACTCCCAAGGCACCACCGCAGCGCCCGAGCTGTGGGCGTTCTTCGCCTTGATCGGCTGGGTTTCGTTGCCGGTGGCGATGGTCTTCGCGTTCTTTTGCCGAACGCCCGACCGGCTGCCGATCCCGCGGCTGATGATCTGGGCGGCGTTGTTCCGGCTGTGCGGGCTGTTCGGCGTTCCTCTGTTCGAAGACGATTGGTTCCGGTACCTCTGGGATGGCTACCGGTTCATGGAGACTGGCACGCCCTATGGTTTCGCCCCGGCCGAGGCCTTTGCCGACCCGAGCGTTCCGCCCGCGTTTCAGCGCCTGCTCGACCAGATCAACTATCCGGACCTGCCCACCATTTATGGGCCCACCACCCAATACGCCTTTCTGGCCAGCCACGTGCTCGGTCCTGGCAGCCTGATTCCGCTGCAGCTCCTGCTGATCGGCGTTGATCTGGTGCTCATCCGGCTGTTGCTGTCGGTCGCCCCGGCAGGTTTCGTGCTGCTCTACGCCTGGTGTCCGCTGGTAATCAAGGAAATCGCCTTCACCGCCCATCCCGACGGCTTGGGCGTTTGCCTGCTGGTCGCGGCTCTGCTGCTACACCGGCGGGACTGGATGGTCGGCGCCGCGGCCTGCCTAGCCCTGGCGGTGGGCGCCAAGGTGTTCGCGCTGCTGCTGGCGCCCTTCATTCTGTTTCGGTCGCCGCCGCGGGCCTGGCTTGCCTTCATCGGCGTCCTCGGGCTGCTCTACGCCCCGTTCCTGGTTCAGGGCAGTTCCGACTGGGCCGCGCTGGCCATCTTCGCGGAAACCTGGGAGTTCAACGCTGCCCTCTACGGCTTGCTAATCCTCTGGCTGCCGCCCTTGAACGCCAAGCTGGCGCTGGGTGCCGGGCTGGCGGCCTTCGGCATCGCCTACTGGCTGCGCCATCAGCGGACGGCCGTCGGCGAACTGCCTCGGGGCGACTGGATATTCGGCCTGTTCCTGCTCGCCGTACCGGTCATCAACCCTTGGTATGCGTTGTGGCTCTTGCCGTTCGCGGCGCTGTGGCCGAGTTGGTGGGCCTGGACCGCCGCTTGGGCTCTGTTGCTGTCCTACATCACCGGCGCCAACTTGGGCGGGGTGGCGGGCCTCGAAGCCTTTGCCCATCCCGCCTGGGTCCGCCCTGCGGAATTCGGCGTGGTTTTTCTCGCCTTGTGCGCCGACGCGTGGCGGCGTTACAGTGCCCAATCTAACCAAACCAAACGGATTGCGAATGGCTAATCCCGTCAACATCACCGTTTTTCGCTGGGCGGGCGCCTGGGGACCGTTCAAAGTGAACATTCCCTGCGGCGAATGCGCGCTGACCCACGACATCATCCAAGACTGCATCGACACCGACTTGGCGGGCATCGAGGTGGAACTCGATCTTCGCGACTGGCTGACCGAATGGTGGAAGCCGCTGCCCAAGGGCGGCTGGCACGCGCCCATCGTGCTGGTGAACGGCAAGATCATCTCCCAGGGCGCCGCGCTCAATCGGGGCGTGCTCACCCAGGCCGTCATCGAAGCTGCGATGGCGGACAACCCCTTAGCCGGCAATCACGTTTTCGGTAAGACCGGCTGCCCTCACTGCGTCCGGGCCAAGGAGTACCTTGCCCAAGCAGGTGTCGAGAATCGCTACTACGACGTGGTCAAGGACACTCGCGCGCTCTATGAAATGTTGGCCCGCGTCAAACCCATCATCGGCCCCAAGACGCCCGTCACCGTGCCGCAGATCTGGATCGATGGCCGCTACGTGGGCGGCGCGGATGCACTCAAGGACCTGTTGGGCTTGGCCCAAGTCGAGCCGAATCCGGACCGTGGGCAATGCTCACTGTCCCCCGCCCGATAAGTGTCCTGAAGGAACAAGGAAGGAACATGGTCAATCTCCGGACTCCATCAACCAATCGTCGGCTGGCCCATGGGCTGCTGGTGGCATCCATCGGGGCGTTCCTCGTCTCGCCCGCAGCGCTTGCATCCGGCTCCGTCGGCACCGGGGCGGGGGGCATCAGCCAATACGGGGCGCTGTACAAGCAGGGCAAGTCGGCGTTCTTCCAGAAGCTCGCCTGCAAGCGGTCAGACTGCGCCATCAAGCGCAGCCAAGTCAATGCGGCGCTGGCCCGAGAGCTGGTTGCCAGCCTAGCCACTCGCGCCGAGGTCAAGTTCGACGTGTCGGAAACCGACGCGCTCATCAACCGGCTTTGCCCCGGCGAAGGCGCCACCGGCTGCGACCGCAAGGTGGACGAGCAGGAGGCGGTTCAATACTACTTGAGCCGCCGCTTCGGAGTGGGCCGATGAGAGCGCTCGCCACCCTACCCCTCATCCTCCTCTTGTCCACACCCGCCTGGGCGGCCGAAGGGTCGCCTTGGCTGCCCATACCGAAGTCCGGCTCGCTCAGCCTGTCCTACGTTTCCGAGTCGGCGAAGAAGTTCTACCGCGGCAAGGCCCGCACCAACCTGCCCTTCCAGAAGATCGATCAGGACACCATTTGGCTCAGCGCCAACTACGGCTTGACCGATTCGCTCGCCCTTGACGTTCAACTCGGCCGTGCCGACGTGTCCGGCAAGGCGCCGTCACCGCCTGGGCCGCCGGATCGGGATGACCTCACCGACATCAACCTCGGCGTGACTTGGCGCCTAGTGGACGAGGACGTGAACCTCGGCGCGCCCAGCGTTGCCCTGCGCGTCGGCGCAACCATCGCCGGCGGCTATGACGTGGGGCTGCCCACGGACATCGGGGACGACGCGAGCGGCGTCGAGGCCTCGTTGATCGTCGGCAAGATCATCGGCGGCCGCTTCGCGCTTTCCGGGGAAATCGGGCACCGCACCCGCGACAACAAGGTTCCGGACGAGACCTTCCTGAACGCTAAAGCCTTCCTGGTGGTCAATCCGCAACTGATCCTGAACGCCCAGTACCACAACACCATGGCCGGCGGCAGCTTGGACATCGGTGATCCGGGCTTCAATTTCGGCCGTTTCCCGGAGACCACCGAGGACATCGAACGCGTCGGCTTCGGCGCCACCTTCAACGCCACCCCGCAGCTCGGCTTCGGCCTGAACTGGTTCACCATCGTGGATGGCCGCAACACCGCCGACTTCGATGCCGTCGCAGCGACGGTTTCCTACACGTTCGACGTCTATCGATCCGGCCAGTAACACCGCGACGACTTGGAGCCGATTCCATGTACCACGGCATGACCGTTGGCGTCGCCATTCCGGCCTTGAACGAAGCGCAGGCGATCGGTTTGGTGGTGGGCGATCTGCTGGCCCAGCGCAACGCGGACGGCACCCGCATGGTCGATGAGGTCGTGGTTTGCGACAACGGCTCCACCGACGCCACCGCCGCACGGGCGGCGGAGGCCGGCGCCCGGGTCGTTCACGAGGGGCAACCCGGCTACGGCCGGGCCTGCCAAGCCGCTATCGGGGCCTTGGCGCCCGCGGACGTCGTGCTGTTCACCGACGCCGACCACGCCTTTCACGCAGACCAAGCCGTGCGCCTGCTCGAAGGCATCAACGCCGGAGCCGATTTGGTGATTGGCTCCCGCACCCTGGGCAAACAGGACCAAGGCGCACTGACCCGCAGCCAGAGGGCCGGCAACTGGGTGGCCACCCGCTTGATCCGTGCACTCTGGGGGCATCGGGCGACCGATCTCGGCCCCTACCGCGCCATTCGCAGCCAGGCCCTGGCCCGCCTCGACATGCGCGACGCCACTTTCGGCTGGACGGTGGAGATGCAGGTGAAGGCCATCCAGCACGGCATGAAAACGGTCGAGGCGCCGGTGGACACCCGACAGCGCATCGGCCAATCCAAAATCAGCGGCACGCTGCGCGGCGCCATCGGCGCCGGCCGCGGCATCCTGGGCATGATCGCGAGGCTCCGCTGGCAACAGCGGCACGGGGCGCGGCAGCGGGTGGCCCTTGCGCTGCTGCTGTGCATGGCCTGCCTGCCCCTTGCGGCCCAGGAACCGGAGTTGATCCCCATGTGGGACGCCAGCGACGAATCCAACCCGGCCACCATCGACCACGGGGCTTGGCAGGAAGTCCTCGACCGCTATCTGCTGACCGACCACCCCTCGGGCGTCCACCGCTTCGACTACGGGGCGCTCAAGGCCAATGCCGAAGACCGCCAGAAATTGGGCGCCTATCTCCGCAGCCTGGCCACGCTCGACCCCCGCACCTTCGCGAAAGCTGAGCAAATGGCCTATTGGATCAACCTCTACAACGCGCTCACCGTGTTCGTCATCGTGCCCCGCTACCCGGTGGAATCGATCAAGGACATCAAGAGCGGCCTCATCGACTTCGGCCCGTGGAACCTGGAACTCATCCCCATTGCCGGCGAGAAGCTGACGCTGAACAACATCGAGCACGGCATTCTCCGGCCCATCTGGCGCGACCCGCGCATTCACTACGCCGTGAATTGCGCAAGCATCGGCTGCCCCAACCTCGTCCCCGAGGCCTTCCGCTCCGATAACTTGGAACGACTGCTTGAACAGGGTGCCACGGAGTACATCAACCACCCGAGAGGCGCACAGGTGACGGACGGCGAACTTCTGGTGTCGAGCATCTACGATTGGTTCAAGGTCGATTTCGGCGGCACCGACGCCGGCGTGTTCGCCCATCTCGCCCAGTACGCAAGGCCCGAACTGGCCGCGGCACTCGCCGACCACGACAGCTTCGACGACGACTACGACTGGAGCCTGAACGGGCCTTGATCGAGGCGGTCAATCCGAGGATAGGCGATGAAGCGCAATCAAATCATCCTAGTGGCCGCGGTCATCGTCTTGGTGGCACTGTTCTTCGCCTTCGACCTGCAACGCTACCTGAGCTTGGAGTTTCTTCAGGCCCAACGCAACGCCGCCGTGGAAATTCACCAAGCCAACCCCTGGTCGACCAGCCTGGGCTTCCTGGCCATGTACGTCGCCGTCACGGGCCTCTCCCTGCCCGGCGCTGCCATCCTGACCTTAGCGGCCGGTGCCATCTTCGGCTTGGGCCTAGGCACCGTCATCGTCTCATTCGCCAGCACCATCGGCGCCACCCTCGCCTTCCTGTTGGCCCGCTACCTGCTGCGCGATGCGGTGCAAAGGCGTTTTGAGAAGCAACTCGGGCCGATCAATGAGGGTGTGCGCAAGGACGGCGCGTTCTATCTGTTCGCCCTGCGCCTGATACCCGCCTTTCCCTTCTTCGCCATCAACCTGGCAATGGGCTTGACGCCGCTGAAGGTATGGACGTTCTTATGGGTCAGCCAAGTGGGCATGCTGGCCGGCACCCTCGTGTTCGTGAACGCCGGCCAGCAAATCGGTCAACTCGAATCCCTGGCCGGCATCCTCTCACCGACCTTGATCCTCTCCTTCGCGCTGCTCGGCCTGTTCCCGCTGATCGCCAAAAAGGCGGTGGACACCATTAGGAAGCGACTGCGGCGTTAGCTGTTTGGGGCGGGTGGTTCGAGGGCGGGACGCCCTCGCTCCGGTTAGAACGCCAGGACGTCCTGCATGTCGAAGAGGCCGTGGCCCTTGTCGGCCAGGAACTTGGCCGCCCGCAGGGCGCCTAGGGCGAAGTTCATGCGGCTGGCGGCTCGATGGGTAATCTCCAGGCGTTCCCCGCCGCCAGCGAACATCACCGTGTGGTCGCCCACGATGTCGCCGCCGCGCAGGGCGCTGAAACCGATGGAGCGCCGGTCACGGACCCCGGTTTCGCCTTGGCGGCCATACACGGCGTCCTCCTCCAGGCTGCGGCCGAGGGCGCCGGCAATGACTTCGCCCAAGCGCACCGCGGTGCCGGAGGGCGCATCGATCTTGTGCCGGTGGTGGGCCTCGACCACCTCGATGTCCACTTCGTCACCCAAGGCCCGCGCCGCCTGCTCCACCAAGCGGAACATCAGGTTGACGCCAATGCTCATGTTGGGCGCCATGAGAATGGGCACCGCCTCGGCGGCAGCGCGAATGCGGGCGAGGCCCGCCGCATCGAAGCCGGTGGTGCCGATGACCAAGCCCCGGCCCGCGTCATGGCAGGCATCGACCGCCGCCAAGGTGGCGCTCGGGACCGTGAAGTTGATAAGCGTCTCGAAATCGTCAATGACGTCGGCCACTGAATCGGCGATGGGTACGCCCAACGCGCCCACGCCCGCAACCTCACCGGCGTCGGCCCCCACAGAGGGAGCGCCCGGCTGCTCAATGGCCGCCCCAAGCTGCAGCGCGCCATCCTCGGCAACGGCCTGAATAAGGGTGCGCCCCATGCGCCCCGCTGCGCCCGCGATGGCAACTCGAATCATGGCTGCATCCTTAAACCGTTTCTCAATCAGTGCTTTAGGCTGTCGAAGAAATCCTTGACGCCGCGGAACCAGCCGCTTTCCTTCGGCGAGTGATGCTCGGCGCGTTCTTCCAAGCTGTGCTTGAACTTGCGCAGCAACTCCCTCTGCGACTCATCGAGCTTAACCGGGGTTTCCACCACCACCTTGCACAGCAAGTCGCCGACGCCGCCGCCGCGCACCGGGGTCACGCCCCGGCCACGCAGGCGGAACATTTTGCCGGTTTGGGTTTCCGGCGGCACTTTGAGCTTCACCCGTCCACTCAAGGTGGGCACCTCAAGTTCGCCGCCCAAGGCGGCGTCGGCGAAGGACACCGGCACCTCGCAGTACAGGTGCCGGCCATCGCGCTCGAAGATGGGGTGCTCGCGCACCTCCACCTGAACGTAGAGGTCGCCAGCCTCGCCACCGCGCCCCGCTTCGCCTTCACCGGCCAGGCGGATGCGGTCGCCGGTGTCCACCCCAAGCGGAATGCGCACCGACAGCGTCTTGCGCTCCTCCACCCGGCCGCGCCCGCCGCAGCGGCGGCACGGGTCGGTGATGACCTGTCCGGCGCCGCGACAGCGGGGGCAGGTTTGCTGCAGGGAGAAAAAGCCTTGAGCGACGCGGATCTGCCCGGCGCCGGAGCATTCCGGGCAGGTGCTCGGCTGGGTTCCCGGCGCTGAGCCGCTGCCGCCGCAATCATTGCAGGCGGCGAGCACCGGCACTGAAATCTCCACCGTGTCGCCTTGGACGGCCTGCTCCAAGTCAAGGGTCAGGGCGTAGCGCAGGTCCGCGCCACGGGAACGGCCGCCGCGTGCGGAGCGGGCACCGCCGAAGATGTCGCCGAAGACATCGCCAAATATGTCGCTGAAGCTGCCGTTGAAGCCCGCGCCGCCCATGCCGCCAGCGCTGGGATCCACGCCGGCGTGGCCGAACTGATCGTAGGCGCCGCGCTTTTCGCGGTCGGAAAGCACTTCGTAGGCCTCCGAGGCCTCCTTGAACTTCTCCTCGGCCTCGGCGTCGTCCGGATTGCGGTCCGGGTGCAGCTTCATGGCCAAGCGCCGATAGGCTTTCTTGACGTCGTCGTCGGAGGCGTCCCGGTTCAGCCCCAGGATTTCGTAGTAGTCGCGCTTCGCCATCAGTTCGTTCCTGCCCGGGGGCTCTCGGTGCTCGTCTCAGAGCTGCCGCCTCAACGGCGCTGACGGCCAGTTCGAGGGCAGGACGCCCTCGTTCCGACCTTCGTTCGAGGCGATTCCTCCGGAGCGAGGGCGTCCCGCCCTCGAACTGAGGAGCCGGCTCCGATCAGCTGCCATCGCCCTTCTTGCCGTCGTCCTTGTCGTCCTTGACCTCTTCAAACTCCGCATCCACGGTATCGCCGCCATCGCCGCCCGCTGGCCCGCCGCCGTCCGCGCCGGCCGCCGAGTCGGCGCTGCCCGCCGCCTGCTCAGCATAAGCCTTCTGCGCGAATTCCGCAGAGGCGTTGGACAGCGCCTCGATCTTGGCTTCGATGTCGGCCTTGTCCTCGGTCTGGAGGGCCGCCTCCAAGTCTGAGGCCGCCGACTCCACCGCGGCCTTCTCGGCGTCGCCCGCCTTGTCGCCGGCGTCCTTGACCGCCTTACGCGCGGCATGCACCAAGCCATCGGCCTGATTGCGCAGATTGACCATCTCGGCGAACTTCTCATCGTCGGCGGCGTGGGCTTCGGCGTCGCGCACCATCTCCTCGATCTCGTCGTCCGACAGGCCGCTCGACGCCTTGATGACGATGGACTGCTCCTTGCCCGTCGCCTTGTCCTTGGCGGAGACGTTGAGGATGCCGTTGGCGTCGATGTCAAAGCTCACTTCGATTTGCGGCATGCCGCGGGGCGCGGGCGGAATGTCGGCGAGGTCAAAGCGGCCGAGCGACTTGTTTTGCGCCGCCTGCTTGCGCTCCCCTTGCAGCACGTGAATGGTCACCGCCGTCTGATTGTCGTCGGCCGTGGAGAACACCTGGGTCTTCTTGGTGGGAATGGTGGTGTTCTTCTCAATCAACACGCTCATGATCTGGCCCAGCGTCTCGATGCCGAGCGACAGGGGCGTCACGTCAAGCAGCAGCACGTCCTTGACGTCGCCGGACAGCACCGCCGCTTGGATGGCCGCGCCGATGGCCACCGCCTCGTCGGGGTTGACGTCGCGGCGAGCCTCCTTGTTGAAGAAGCCCTTCACCTTCTCCTGCACCAGGGGCATGCGCGTTTGGCCACCGACCAGGATCACGTCGTCGATGTCGCCGACGCCTAAGCCTGCGTCCTTGATGGCCGTGCGGCAGGGGCCGATGGTGCGATCGACGAGCTCCTCGACCAAGGACTCGAGCTTGGCTCGGGAGAGCTTGAGCACCAAGTGCTTGGGGCCGCTCTGATCGGCGGTGATGTAGGGCAGGTTGATTTCCGTCTGCTGGCTGTTGGACAGCTCGATTTTGGCCTTCTCGGCCGCCTCCTTGAGGCGCTGCAGGGCCAAGGCATCGTTATGCAGGTCGATCCCGTTCTCCTTTTTGAACTCATCGGCCAAGTAGTCGATGACCGTGAGGTCGAAGTCCTCGCCGCCAAGGAAGGTGTCGCCGTTGGTGGAGAGCACCTCAAACTGATGCTCGCCGTCGATCTCGGCGATCTCGATGATGGAGATGTCGAAGGTGCCGCCGCCCAAGTCATAGACGGCGATCTTGGCGTCGCCGCGCTTCTTGTCCAGGCCATAGGCCAAGGCCGCGGCGGTGGGCTCGTTGATGATGCGCTTCACATCCAAGCCGGCGATGCGGCCGGCGTCCTTGGTGGCTTGGCGCTGGGAGTCGTTGAAGTAGGCGGGCACCGTGATCACCGCGTCGGTGATGGTTTCGCCGAGATACTCCTCGGCGGTCTTCTTCATCTTCCTGAGCACCTCAGCCGAAATCTGCGGCGGCGCGAGCTTGTCGTCCTTGACGCCGATCCAGGCGTCGCCGTTGGCCGCATTGACGATCTGGTAGGGCACCATCTTGATGTCCTTCTGCACCACCTGGTCGGCGAACTTGCGGCCGATGAGGCGCTTGACCGCGAACAAGGTGTTGTTGGGGTTGGTCACCGCCTGCCGCTTGGCGTTCTGGCCAACGAGGATTTCGCCATCGTCGGCGTAGGCGATGATGGAGGGGGTCGTGCGGTCCCCTTCCGAGTTTTCGATGACTTTCGCATCGCCTCCGTCGAGCACGGCCACGCATGAGTTGGTGGTGCCGAGGTCAATGCCGATGATCTTGCCCATGTTCCGGTTGCTCCAAGTGTTGCGTTCGCTGAATGTAGTGTTTATGGGGGCGCAGGCGGATTTATCAATCCGTGGACTTATCAATCCGCAGGCTTGGCGCCGACTGGCGCCTTTGCAACGATGACCTTGGCGGCCCGCACCAGGCGCCCGTTGAGCGCATAGCCCTTCTGCATCACCTCCATGACCGAATTCGGCTCCGCGTCGGGGTTTTCCACCATGGCCATGGCTTCGGACCGCGACGGGTCGAAGGGCTCGCCCAAGGGGTCAACCTGTTCAATGCCGTGCTTGGCCAAGGTGTCGAGGAAGAGCTTCAGGCACAGGGCAACGCCTTCGGACACCGCCGCTGCGTCGGCCGCTTCGGCGGCGCTCTCGACGGACTTCTCCAGGCTGTCCACCACCGGCAGCAGGCTTTCCGCGAAGCGCTCCAAGGCAAACTTGTGTGCATTCTCCACGTCGCGGGCCGCCCGGCGGCGCATGTTCTCCACGTCAGCTTGCGCCCGCAGGGCCGCATCTTTCAAGCTCGCCACCTCGTCCTCGGCCGCCTCCAGCGCCGCCTGCAAGTCCGGCGCGCCTTCGTCATCCGTATCAGGCGCCGCTTCACCCGCCACGGGGTCCGGCTCGGATGCCGCTTCCTCGCCCGGTTCCAACGCTTCCTGCTCCGCCTCAGCTGCCTTGTTCGCCATGGTTCCCCACTTAAGCCGTTGCCAAGCCCACACAATGGGGCTTGCAGCGCGAGATTCAAGCCCGCGCGAACCTTCGGTTCGCGTATGGAGTTTCGCTAGCGCGAAACTCCGCACTCATTATGTGGGGCAGTTTCGGGTTGTTGGAATATCTTGATGTCCGGCAGGGGGCCGTCGAACCGTTCCACTTCCACGAGGCAGCTATGGGCCGTCGGTCCCTGGGCGATTCTCGAGGTGCCGGCATCGCGGGTCAGCACGTTGGGATTGCCATGCACTTCGAGCGAGCCTTCCGCTGCGGGATCCTGCGGGTCGTACCAGGCGCCGGTGGGCAATTCGACCACGCCCGGACGGATGCCGTCGAACAGCACGGCGGCGGCAAGGCAGGCGCCGCGGTCATTGAAAACCCGCACCACGGCGCCGTCTTCGATGCCGCGCAGCGCCGCATCGGCCGGATTGATGCGCAAGACCTCCCGTCCGTGGCGCTTGGCTTCACGGCTGGTCAAGGCGTGGTCCAGTTGGCTGTGCAACCGGGTCTTGGGCTGGTTGGATATCAGGTGCAGGGGATAGCGACGCGCCCGGGCGGCCCCGAGCCACTCCTGTTTGTCGACCCACACCGGGTGGCCCGGGCAGTCGTCGTAACCGAAGGTGGCAATCGTTTCGGAGAACAGCTCGATTCGGCCGCTTGGCGTGTTCAGCGGGTGCGCCGCGGGGTCTTCCCGGAACGCCTCCAGGATGAATTTCCGGTCCGCCACCTGATCTTCGAAGCAGATCTGCTCACCGGCCCAAAACTGATCAAACGGCGGCAGGGTCACGTCGGCCCGGGCCGCATTCCTCCGCGTCGTTTCGTAGAGCGCCTCGACCCAGGCCATTTCGTCCCGGCCCTCGGTGAACTCCGCTGCCTTGCCGAAGCGCTCCGCGAGCGCGGCGAAGATCTCGAAGTCGGTGCGGGACTCCCCCAGCGGTTCGGCCGCCTTGCGCATCGGCGTAATGAAGCAGTCCGCCCTGCCAACGGCGAAGTCGTTTCGCTCCAATGGGACGGTGCAGGGAAAGACGATATCGGCATGCCGGGCGGTTGCGGTCCAGAACGGATCGCTGACGATCACCGCCTCCGGGCGGGTCCAGGCACGCCGCAGGCGGTTAAGATCCTGATGGTGGTGGAACGGGTTGCCCCCCGCCCAGAGGATGACCTTGATGTCGGGATAGATCAGCCGTTCACCGTTGTAGTCGAAGGCGCTGCCCGGTTTCTCCAACATTTCGCTGATGCGCGACACCGGGATGAATCGATTCAATGGCGGCTTCCCCTGGTCCATGGCGGCGGTGCCGAAGGTGGGTTGCCGACGGCCTGCGAAACCGATGTTGTGTACGGAGCCGTAGCCATAGGCCACACCGCCGCCAGGCTGGCCGACCTGGCCCAGCATGGCGGCCAGCAGGGTAATCATCCAGTAGCCCTGTTCGCCGTGCTCGGCCCGTTGCAGCGACCAGCTGATGCCCAGCAGCGTGCGGGCGCCGGCCATGCGCCGGGCAAGCGCCCGGATGTCGGTGGCCGCAATCCCGGAGATGCCAGCCGCCCACTCCGCGTCCTTGGGCTGCCCGTCGGTCCGTCCGGTCAGGTAGGGGACGAACCGCTCAAAGCCAACGCAATATCGGTCGAGAAACGCTTGGTCGTGCAGATCGTCGTCGTACAGTGTATGAGCCAGACCGAGCATGATGGCCACATCCGTGTTCGGCCGGCACGCCCACCAGTCCGCGTCCACGAAGTCGGCCATGTCCTCCCTGAGCGGCGAGATGTTGACGAATTGCGTGGACCCGATGAGCCGCCTGAGTTGATCCGTGGCGGAATGGGCGCCAAGACCACCGTCCGTCACCTGCGTGTTCTTGAGGGCGATGCCGCCGAAACACACCACCGTTTCCGTTTCCTTCGCAATGTCGGAAATGGTCGGTGCCTGCACCATCAGATTCCAGAACGGCATGCCGAGGATGTGCGGAACGATCACCTCAGCGGCACCGGCGGAGTAGGAGGTGCGGGAGTGCACAAACCCGCCGATCAGGTTTAGGAAGCGCTTGAGCTGGCCTTGGGCGTGGTGAAAGCGGCCGGCGCTGGCCCAGCCGTAGGAGCCGCCGTAGATTGACTCATTCCCGCCGGTTTCGATGCCGTGCCGCAGCGCCTCAGCGGCCAGATCAAGGGCAGTGTCCCAATCGACCGGCACGAAGGGTTCACGGCCGCGGCCTTGGCCGCCGTCCTGCCAACGGGCTTGCAGGTAGCCGCGGCGCACCATCGGCGCTGGCACCCGGCAAGCGGGGTCCTGGGCATCAAGCAGCGACTGGCCGATGGGGGTCGGGTTGCGGTCAGCAGCGTAGTGATGCACCGCCACCACCCGGCCGTCGCGGCTTTCCAGCAGGTAGTTTCCCCAGTGGGTGCTGGTGGGTGTCAGTGCTTTCCGGGCCATAGCGGCAGCGGCTACTTCAGCAGCTCCTCAGCGATGATGACCTGACGGATTTGGTTGGTGCCGGCACCGATTTCCATCAGCTTGCCGACTCGGTAGAGCCGGTTGATCTCCAGATCGCGGATGTAGCCGGCACCGCCATGCACCTGCACCCCGTTGTCAACGATGCGCATGAGCGCACGCCCGGCATGCAGCATCACGGCGGAGGTGCGCATGTGCGCCTCGCCACGGCCGCCACCGCCAATCTCGAGGTCCGCGACTTCCTTCGCCACTTGACAGCTAAAGGCGCGCAGCGACTGCAGATCGGTGTACATGTCGGCGAGCAGCCCCTGCACCAGTTGGAAGCGGCCGATCGGCTGCCCGAACTGCTGGCGGCTGGCAGCGTACTCGAGGGTGATGTCCAGCGCCCGCTGGGCGACGCCGATCATGTGGAAGCAGAGGATCACGCGCTCCATGTTGAGCCCGCTCATCACCACCCCCACCCCACCGTCAACGCGGCCGACCACGTTGCTGGCCGGAACCCGGCAGCTGTCGAACACCAGCTCGGCGGTGGGCACCCCGCGCCAGCCCATCTTGTCCAAGTGCTGTGCCACCTGGAAGCCGGGCGTTGCGGTCTCGAATGCGAACGCGGTGACGCCCTTGGCGCCCCCTCCGGGCGAGGTCTTGGCGTACAGCAGGATCAGGTCCGCCACCGGGCCCAAGGAAATGAACATCTTGCGGCCGTTGATGACGAAGCCGTCGCCATCGCGCACCGCTCGCGTTGCCATCGAACCCAAGGCATCGGAGCCTGCCCCCGGCTCGGTCAGGCCCAGTGCGCCAATCAGGCTGCCCGCGCAGAAACCGGGCAGGTAGCGCGCCTTGAGGGCATCGTCGGCATTGCGCACGAGGTTGTGCAGGCAGATGCTCTCGCTGCCCATCCAAGCGGCGCCGAAGCTCGCGTTCCAGTAAGACAGGGCTTCGGTGATCAGGCACTGTTCGATGAACCCGAGCCCTTGGCCGCCGTAGCGTTCGGGGACGGAGGTGCCGAGCAGCCCGATCTCGTGCAAAGCGCGGAATTGCGCTTCCGGAAACCAGTCATCCCGGTCCATCCGGTCGCAAAGCGGATGCAATTGCTCGCGGCTGTACCGGTACACCGTATCGTAGATCTGCTGGTGCTCCTCGGTGTAGCCGTAGGTGGCGAGGTCGGGGATGGTCATGGATTCATTCTCAATGGGAGCAGCGGGCAAGTCTTGTCAATTCGGGCACTTGGTGCGCCCCGGCAACACGGAGCAAATCAGTCCCAATAGCGGTTGATGAAGGTGGCGACCGCGGCGGCTTCGCCGGTGTCGGCAAAGGAAAATCGGATCCCGTAGTGCACCTCGATGCCGCTGTCCCGATCGAGCACCTTGTCGATCGTGGCCCGGCAGCGGATGCGCGAGCCCACCGTGACCGGCTTGAGAATGCGGATGCCGTCGATGCCTTTGACGATCATGTGCGCCAAGTTGATTTCCATGGCCTGCCAGAACAGCGACGGGAACAGGGCCGGCAGATACAGACCCGGCGCCACCAAGGCGCCAAAGGGCGATGCCTTGCAGCGCTCCTCGTCCCAGTGAATCCACTCCTCGTTGCCGGTGCCGCGGCAGAAGTCCTGAATGCCCTCGGCGGTAATCGTGACCGGTTCGGAGTTGACGATCCGCTGGCCTTCGAGACGGTGGAAGTCGTCGCACGAGTCGATGACGATTTTACGGCTCATGGCGATGCCGACATGGCACGGCCCGGGGTCGCGGCCGAGGAAACGCGCTTAAGCCCCTACGCCAATTCGACGTGCGCTTTGCCTGATCTGACCTTGACGGCACCATGGCCAATACCTACCATCGCCTGAAGTGGTTCGGCGATTATCGCCTAACTTATTGAATAAAGGAACAAATTCAATGACCAGCTCGGCCGGGAGCGCGGCGGTTGAAAAACAGGATGCCGCAGAAGCGGCGATGCTCGCCCGCATCGATGCCGGGGAGCTGTTCGAAGATGCGGCGGAACTTTCCCCCCGCTACAAGGAAATCCTCCGTCAGACCGTCGAAATCGCCTCGATCAGCGAGATCAGCGTGCTCACTTGGGCCTGCACCGCCTTTCGCACGGCGCCCGACATCGGCGCCAAGATCGCCGTTTGCGCCACCATCCTCGATGAGGTCGGCCACGCCTACCACCAGGGCATTCTCGCCGAGCAATTCGGCGTGGACGTGCATGCCCGCGCCTTCCGTGACGACATCGCCCACATCTGGACCTGGCCGATCATGGAGATCCCCATCCGCAGTTACATCGAGTTCGTGGTGATGCAGTCGATGCTCGACCGCGCCGGCCTGCACTGGACCAAGGACCTGGAACTGCACTGCAGCTACGCGCCCTACCGCCGCACGCTGCGCAAGGTGAACTTCGAGGAAGGCTTCCACATGCGCCACGGCAACTTCTGGACGGAGTTCTACTGGAACCACAGCGACGAGACCCGCGCTGCGGTGCAGCGCGCCATCGACTGGATCTTCCCGTTCGGCGTGATGTGGTTCGGCAAGCCGGACAATCTCAAGACGCGCCCGGAGCAATTGACCTACCGGGTGCGCGGCTGGAGCAACGACTTCATGCGCGAGAAGTGGCTTCAGTCAACCTGCGCCTTCCTGAACCGCCTTGGCGCCGACTTTCCCGCCGAATTCGACGCCGAAAGCAAGCGATGGGTGCTCACCATGCCCTATCCCATGCTCTACGACGCTGAAACCTACACCTGGAGCGGTGAGCGGTGCTCCCACGAGGCGTACTGGAAACACTCGCGCAAGGGCGGCCCCATGCGCCCGGCGGCCTACGAGCGGCTGCGCGGCGAAGTCTGGGGCGACGCGCTGTGGTAGTGGACCGCGCCGCCGTCGAAGCCGCGGTCGGCCGGGTGCTCGACCCGCACATCAACGTGCCCCTGACCGAAATGGGGATGCTCGGCGGTGTGCAGGCGGACGCCGAGGGCAATGTCGATGTCTCCTTGGTGTTCCCTTGCCTCGGCTGCCCGGCGTTCACCATGCTCAAGGAGAACGTCCGCCGACAGGTGCAACGGGTGGCCGGCGTTGGCGAGGTGCGGGTGCGGGTGGATTGGGAAGCCCCTTGGGACCGGTCCCTGATGTCCGACCGCGCCAAGCAGTACGCCGCTCGCAGCGGTTACCGGATCTAGGCGGAGGCGCAGCCGTGCCGCTCGGCCGCTCCACCAGCCTCGACCGGGTTTTCGAGGTGTTCGGCCGCGACCAGGCCGAGCGCCCCCTGTCCCACATCGGCAGCATCGTCGCACCCAACCAGGAACTGGCGGTGGCCCGGGCGCGCATCCTGTACTCGGAGCGGCCCTGGGTGGAACTCTGCGTGGCACCCGCCGAGTCGTTCATGAACTGCCTGCAGCAAGGGCGCGACGGCCGGGTGGGGCTCGCCTGATGAACCGCGAAACCGCAGCCGCCGGCCACGCCCGGCAATTCCGCCCCACCGACGAGTACGATGGCCAAGTGCGCTGCCCCTGGTGCGAGTCCACCGACACCCGCCTGGTCAGCCCCTATGGCCCAAGCGTCGCGGAGATGATGTTCGAATGCTTGGACTGCAAGCAGGGCTTCGGCTGGCTGAAATGGCAGCACAAGTTGCCGGATTGACGGACGCCCCCGCATGAGCTACCCCGCCGCCGTCAGTCAAGCGCTGGAAAGCGAGCTGCTGTGCCTAGCCGACAGCAATTGGGTGCTGGGCCATTGGTACATCAACTGCATCCTCAATGGCCGGGAATTGACCGACTTCACCTCCATGGCCGGCATCGCCGAGGAAAAGCTCGGCCATGCCCGGGCCCTGTTCCGGTTCATGGAGGAGCACTACGAACTGCCCGAGTACCAATTGGAATTCGCCCGCCCGGCAGACCAGGTTCACGGCATGGAGTTGCTCGACGCGCCTCCCGGCAACTGGGCAGACTTCGTTTTGACGCTGTACTTGGCAGACAAGGCGCTGTGGCGGTTCGCCGACACCTTGCGCACGGGCGGTTTCGCGCCGGTTGCCAACCTAGTCACCAAGTTCGGTGAAGAAGCCTACTTCCACCAACTCTGCATCGACGGCTGGCTGAAGGCGTTGGATGAGGGCGAACGGGGCGACCTGGCCGCGGCGCTGCGGGGCCGGCTGCCGCCGGTGTTCCGCTGGTTCCACAGTCCGGCTCCCGACCCGTTGCTGGAAGCCGGAATTCGCACCGAGCCTCTGGCCCATGCCAAGGACCGCTTCGCGGCCGATGTCCAGGACTTGATCGAATCGGTGCCGGAAGGATCCTCGGCATCCAGCACGGCGCTTGCCCAAGGCGTCGATCCGACGGACTGGGATGCCCAGCGGCGGCGTCCTCAGGGCAGCGTCCTGCCGCCGCGCCTGTGGGAGTCGATGACACCCACCAGCGAGGCGGCCAAGTTGGCCCGCCGCCCGTTGGCGGTCAGCATAGACGACAACATCGATCTGTTTGGCAAAGTCAAGAAAGACGACACCGAACCGCAATTCTGAGCGTCGGAGCTAGGCCGCGAACTCAGCCGTTGTCCGCAATCCTCAGTTCGATCCCGTCGAGTGCCTCGGTCATGTGGATCTGACAGGCCAAGCGGCTGTTGCCGCGCCGGTTCTCCACCATGCACAGCATGCTCTCCTCAAGATCCCCGACCGCAGGCAGGCGGGAAAGCCACTCGCCGCTGATGAATGAGTGACAGGTGCCGCAGGCCGCAGCGCCGCCGCACTCCGCCACCATGCCGGGAATCTGCTGGTTGAAGGCCCCCTCCATGAGCGTGAAGCCAACGCCGACCTCCTCTTCGTGGCGCTCGCCGAGCGGGTCGATGTAGATGACGGTGGGCATGGCAAATCGGCGGACAAAACGGCAACAGGGCGCTGAGCTTACCCCAACTGTCCACCCGCCAACGCTCCAAGGAAGACCTGGAGCAAGGGCACGCCCTCCCGGAACGAGGGCACGCGCTCCCGGAACGAGGGCATCTTGCCCTCGGATTGAACCAAGGGACCCCGTCCAGGGCGGGACGCCCCTCGCTCCAAGGAAGGCGCCGGAACGAGGGCATCTTGCCCTCGAACCGAACCAAGGGATTCCGTCGAGGGCGGGACGCCCTCGCTCCGGGAAGCTCCGCTACAGCCGACCGGGGCAAACTCCTATAATCCCTGCGCAGCTTGCCCCGAGTCAGACCAAAAAACAGGAGCCATCATGGAATTCAGCGACTACCAGCGCCTCAAGCTCAGCCGCCGCGGCCGCATCCTCGTCATCGCCATCGACAACGGCCGGATGAACGCCATTGACGGGCGCATGCACAAGGAACTGGCGCGGGTGTTTATCGATGCCCAGGACGACGACGGCAGCGACCTCGTCATACTAACCGGCAACGGACGCGCCTTCTGCGCCGGCGGCGACATGGAATGGTTCCAGATGACCATCGAGAACCCCAAGGAGTTTCGGGCCATCCTCCCGGAAGCCAAGCGCATCGTGACCTCGCTGCTCGATATGGAGAAACCACTGATCTGCCGGCTGAACGGCGCCGCCGCCGGGCTCGGCGCCACCATTGCCCTGATGAGCGATGTCATCATCGCCGCCGACACCGCAGCGATTGGCGACCCCCACGTCAAGGTGGGCTTGGTGGCGGGCGATGGCGGCGCGATCATCTGGCCGCAGTTGATCGGCTTCGCCCGGGCCAAGGAACTGCTCATGACCGGCGACATGCTGCCGGCCACCGAGGCGGAGCGCCTCGGACTGGTCAACTATGCCGTGCCGGCGGACGAGCTCGATGCCAAGGTGGACGAAATCGCCGGCAAGATCCTGGGCAATCCGCGCTGGGCGGTGCGCTGGACCAAGACGGCAGCCAACATCCCATTGCGGGAGCTTGCCGCCAAGCTCACCGACGCCGCCCTCGCCTACGAGCTGGTCACCAACACCACGGAGGACCGCCGGGAAACCGTGGCTGCCTTCGTCGAAAAGCGCCAGCCCCAACTGACCGGCGAGTGACCGAGGGCACAATCGCCGGTCGCTAAGTCAGGATGACGCCGTGGAAGCAACGCCGCCACTGAAGAAGTCCTCTTTCGGGCCAATCGCCGTCGCCATCTACCAGACGCTGGAGTCCTACGGCGTCGATGCCGACCAGGTGATGCGCAACGCCGGCGTGGACCTCGCCCGCGTGCAGGATCCCACCACCCGCCTGGAGCCCTCGGTGCATCGCCGCATCGTGGGAGAGGCCGTGGAGCGCACCGGCGACTGCAGCTTCGGGCTGCGCTTCTCCGATTTCGTGCATCCGACCTCCTTTCACGCCCTCGGGCTGGCGCTGCTCTCAAGCAGCACCCTCAGCGCGTTCTGCAAGCGCTGGGTGCGCTACCACTCGTTCATAACCACCATGGGCGAGGTCACCTTCGACGAAGCGGCCAGTGAGCCGGTGCTGGTCTTTCCCTCCCAGCAGCCGAACCCGAACTCCAAGGTGGGCCGGGCGATGATCGATGGGCAGATCGCCACGGTGCTCAAGCTCATCCGCTTTATGTACCGGCCGGACTACTATCCGAGAAGGGTGGAGCTGATCTGCCCGGAAGTGCCCGGCACCCGGCGCCACTACGAGCACTACCTGGGGCCGAAGGTGCAATTCAGCGCCGAGCGCAACGGGCTGTACTTCGACCCCGACGACCTGACCGTGCGCCTGCCGGCGGCCAACGCCGAACTGGCGCGCCTGAACGACGAGGTCGTGGTCAAGTTCCTGGCGCGGCTGGAGAAGGCGGACGTCGTGGCCCGGGCCCACTCCAAGCTCATTGAACTCCTGCCTTCGGGGCACTGCTCCAAGGCCGAAGTGGCCCGCGCCCTGCACATGAGCGTGCGCACGCTGCACAACCGATTGACGGCGGCCGGAACCACCTATCAGCAACTGCTCGACCGCACCCGCCGGGAATTGGCGGAGCAGTACATGCGCCAGCCGAACGTGTCCGTGAGCGAGGTGGCCTACCTGCTCGGATTCTCCGATTGCAGCAACTTTTCCCGAGCCTTCCACCGTTGGACGGGCCGCTCGCCGAGCGTGTACCGTGAACAGTCGAAGGCCGGCATCTACCCCGCCGCCTGATTGCGCCCCATGGCTGCCAAGGGACCGCTGAGCGGATACCGGATCATCGAGATCGCCGGCATTGGCCCCGGCCAATTCTGCGGCATGTTGCTGGCGGACATGGGGGCCGAGCTACTGCGCATCGACCGCGCGGATGGAGGCGACCGCGGGGTCGCCATGCCGGCCAAATACAATCTGATGAACCGCAGCCGGCCGGTCATCGCGATCGATCTCAAGCAACCCGAGGGGGTGGAACTGGTCCTGCGCCTCTGCGCTGAGGCGGATGCGCTGTTCGAGGGGTTTCGGCCGGGGGTCATGGAGCGGCTTGGCCTAGGCCCCACCGAGTGCATGGCGCGCAATCCGCGGCTGGTGTACGGCCGCATCACCGGCTGGGGACAGGAAGGCCCGCTGGCCGACACGGCCGGCCACGACACCAACTACATCGCCTTGGCTGGCGCGCTGGGCACCTTGGGCGAGGCAGGACGCCCGCCACCGGTGCCGCTCAACCTAATCGGCGACTTCGGCGGCGGCGGCCTGTACCTGGCGCTGGGCCTTCTGGCGGCCCTGCTGGAGGCGCACCGGTCCGGGCAGGGCCAAGTGGTGGACGCGGCCATGGTGGACGGCACCGCTTCGATGATGACCCTCTTCTACGGCATGCTGGCGGGTGGCCTCTGGCAGGACCGCCGCGGTGTCAACCTGTTCGACGGCAGCGCCCCGTTCGTGCGCGCCTATGAAACGAGCGACGGCGAGTACGTGGCCGTCTGCGCCATTGAGAGACGCTTCTTCACCGCCCTGCTTGAGGTCCTGCAGACGAGCGAAATCGACCCGGCCGATCAGTACGACAGAACGGCTTGGCCTGGGCATCACGCGGCGCTGGAAAGGCTGTTCAAAGGCCGGACCCGGGATGAGTGGAGCGAGGCGTTCGCCGGAACCGATGCCTGTTTCGCCCCGGTGCTGTCGTTAACCGAAGCGGCGGAGCATCCGCACAGCGTGGCCCGGAACAGCTACCTCACCGTGGACGGCATCCTGCAGCCAGCACCGGCCCCGCGCTTTTCCCGGACCCCGCCGCAAATCCAGCATCCGCCCACGGAAGCGGACGGCAACGCCGGGGACAGCCTGGCGAGCTGGGGGCTGAATGATGCGGAAGTCGCGCGGCTGCACCGGCTCGGCATTCTGAACTCGAGGAAAGGCGGCTGACCCGGCGTTGACGCTAGGTGACGACCGACGCGCTACGTGGATCCCAAAGCCGACGCTCGGTGTCGCGTTCGTAGCCTTTGCCCCGCGGATAGGAAATCAGTTCCATCTGCATGCCCCAGGGCGTGAGAAAGTAGCACGAGCGTAGCCCGGCTTCGGGGCCCTCTTCGATTTCAGGCCCACCGCCACCGGGCATCAAGCGCACGTCATGCTCGCGCAAGTGCTGCATCGCCGCGTCGAAGTCGTCCACATACAGGGCGATATGATGCCCTCCCCAGTCGCTGTTCCTGGGCATCTCGCGACGCTGGTCGGGCGCCTCGTACTCGAACAGCTCGATATTGGTGTTGAAGCCGCAGCGATAGTGGCGCACACGCCGGATGACCGCGCGCGGATGCACGTTCAGCATATCCTGCATCCAGTCTTCGTCCTCCGACCCGAACGGCCCATGCTCGTAAAACGGCTCGAAGCCGAGCACGTTCTCGAAAAAATCTGCTGCCTCATCCAAGTTGGGAACCGTCAAGCCGATGTGATCGGTGCCCCGCAGTCCGGGTAGCCCCTTTGCTGCCATGGCTGCAATCCCTATTCAGACGCTTAACGATCACACAATCGCCGGGCAATAACCAGTTCAACAACGCTCAGGCCGCCTCACTGTGCTGATGAAAACACGTACCGATGCGGATAGTATGAATCCGGTGTGAAGCGCAGGCATCGATCAGGGGGCCATGGCGGAATCAATCTCAAACGAGCCCGGCGCCGCGCGTTGTCCCGGGGTGTCGGTTCAAGACCTGTTGGCACGCGACAGCCGCCGCGTTCCCGACTATCTGACCACCCAGAGTTACGAGTTCCTCGGCGACGAGGACATTTCATATTCCCGTTACACCGACCGTGCCTTCTTTGATGCGGAAATTGCCAAGTTATGGTCCAGAACCTGGCAGTGGGCCTGTCGCGAGGAACACATTCCCGAGGCGGGCGACTACTACGTGTACGACGTGGGCCCCTACTCAGTGATCGTGCTGCGCACCGAAAGAGGCGAGATCAAAGCCTTTCGCAATGCCTGCATGCATCGCGGCACAAAGCTCAAGCCATCGTTCACCAGCGGCGGCTGCAGCAGCCTGCGCTGCCCTTACCACGGCTGGGAGTATCACCTCGACGGCACCTTAAAGTCGTTTCCCTGCGAATGGGACTTTCCCCATGTGAACCCGGACGAGAAGCGGCTGTCCGGCGTGCGGGCAGAACTGTGGGGCGGTTTCGTGTTCATCAACCTCGACCCCCACGCCATGCCGCTGCTGGAATACCTTGCGCCGCTGCCGGACCACATCGACAGCAGCGTGTTCGAGCAGCGCTACGTTGCGCAACACATTCAGAAAGAGCTCAACTGCAACTGGAAGATCGCCTCCGAAGCCTTTCTGGAGGCTTATCACGTGATGGAAACCCACAGCCAGTTGATGCGCACCAACGGCGATGCCAACACCCAGTACGACTGCTACGGCGACCATGTGAGCAGGCTGATCAACGTGGCCGGCACGCCCAGCGTATTCCTGAAAGAGTCACTCACCGAACAGGAAATACTGGATCTGTTCCTGATCGGCGACCGCGACGACGTCGGCGCCGAGCTGAAGGTGCCCGAAGGCGGCACCGCCCGGCAAGTGATGGCGCAGCACTTTCGCGACAGCGTCGGCGAAGCCGGGCTCGACCTGTCCGGCGTGAGCGACTCGGAGATCGTGGACTCAATCGCCTATTTCGTATTCCCCAACCAACAGTTTTTCTCCGGCGTGTCGTTCCCCATCGTGTACCGTTTCCGTCCTCTGGGCATGCAGCACGACAAGGCGCTGTTTGACTTGATCCTGCTCAAAACGCGCCCCATGGACGGCTCCCCCGTGGAAACCGCGGAGCCGCACCCGCTAAAGGCGGAAGCGTCCTACACCGAAGTGCCTGGCATGGACCCTTACGTCGGACACGTCTTCGACCAAGACACCGGCAACATGCAGGCCGCCCAGGAAGGCGCCATGGCCACGGACAAGGCGGGCGCCACCCTGGGCAACTACCAGGAAATACGCATACGGCACTTTCATCAGACGCTCACCAAGTATCTGAGCGGTTGAGTTTTCTTTGGGGAGAGGGTTGGGGAGAGGGGATATGACGACCATTCTCATTACGGGTGCCGCCCGCGGCATCGGCTTCCAACTGGCCAAGCAATACGCGCAACAGGGTGACCGGGTGTACGCGACGGTGCGCGACCCAGACCATGCTGGGCCGCTTCAGGCGTTGGCCGCGGACAGCGGCGGCATGCTCAGTGTCCACGCCATGGACGTGGGCGACCCGGCAGCGGTGACGGCTTGCGCCGAGTCACTGGCAGGCGTTGCGATCGACGTGCTCATCAACAACGCAGGCATCTTCGGCGGATTGGACACCCAGACCTTCCAGAACATGGACTACGACAACTGGTCCCACGAGTTCAACGTGATGGCCATGGGCCCGTTCCGTGTCATCCAAGCGTTCCTGCCCCACGTGCAGGCTGGGGCCGACAAGAAGATCGTCACTCTATCCAGCCAGGTCGCCGCGCATGTGTACGACCATGTCATCGGCTACTCGTATGCCAGTTGCAAGGCCGCGGTAAACCGTTTGATGACGGCGCTGGCGACCGAATTGAAAGACCAAGACATCATCGTCGTGCCCATGCACCCGGGCTGGGTCAAAACCGAGATGGCCGGAGACGTGGCCGATATTGAACCGGAAGAGAGCGCGCGCGGTTGCCGGGAGGTCATTGCCGCCATGACCCTGGCGGATTCCGGAACTTTCTTGAAATGGACCGGCGATATACACCCCTGGTGACCGCGCGGGCATTCAGGACGCTGGTTGCGGGGAGCCGTCTTAGGATTCGGGAGGCATGAGGCCGCTGACGCGGACCAGGGCTTCCGCGTATTCGCTCAATAGCCGGTACATGACCTCCCGGCAGGACTCGATTTCGTTGATCTGGCCGATCACTTGGCCAGCCGGATTCATCGCCACCGCCTGGGTGTCGCCGGCACCCGCATAACGCTCGGTGCGGCGCCGCGCATCGGCGCTCACCAGAAACTGCAGCGGCATCGGCAGGGGTTCGATGGAAGCATCCTTGTCCCAGGCCTCGGTCCAGGCGTTCCTGAGCACGCGGGCAGTCTTGCCGGTCCAACTCCGCGAGCGCACCGTGTCCTCGCTGGTAGCCTTCAGATAAGAAGCTTTCTGCGCAGGTTCTCCTGCCGCCTCCGCCACCGTGACCCAGATGGAACCGGTCCAGACGCCGGCCGCGCCGCTCGCCATGGCGGCCAGCATCTGCCGGCCATTGCCGATGCCGCCCGCTGCGAGCACCGGCAACGGGGTGACGGCATCGACCACCTGCGGCCACAGGACGATGCTGGAGATCTCTCCCGCGTGGCCACCGCCCTCACCGCCCTGGGCGACCACGAAATCCAGGCCGGCCTGCGCGTGCGCAACCGCCTGCTTCACGCGGCCGCACAGGGCGCCGATCAACCGGCCGCTGGACTGTACCGCCTCGATCACCTCTGGCGGCGGCGTGCCCAGCGCATTGACGAGGATGCGGCACTTGGGGTGACGCAACGCCTCCTCCACCAAAGGCAACGCGGTGGCGTAAGTGGCGCCCGGCAGGTCCGGCGGCGCTTCCTGTTCGCCTTCGGGCCATTCCGGCACCCCGTGCTCGCGCAGCAGGCGATCCGCGAACGCCTGGTGAGCGGCCGGCACCTGAGCCTTAAGTCGTTGCTCCAAGGCTTGCGGGTCGGACTCTTCCATCCCTTCGTAGCGTTGCGGGATGACCACATCGACGCCGTAACCACGCTCGCCCACGGCGCGGTCGAGCCAGTCCAGTTCCGTCGCCAGGGTCTCCGCACTCATCCAGCCGGCGCCGAGCACCCCCATGCCGCCGCCGTTGCTGACGGCGGCAACGACATCGCGGCAATGGGAGAAGGCGAATAGGGCGTGATCGAGCTGCAGGCGCTCACAGAGTTCGGAATACACGGTTCGTTATCTCCTTGTCGGAATGACCCCGACAAAGCCTAGGGCGCAAGCTCCTAGGCGGCCATCTCGTCCCGGGGCTTGCTTCGCCATGCTTCGAGCAAGTCCACCTCGCAGGCCCTTGCGGCCTTGACCGACGCCAGCTTGATGTGACCGAAGCCGCGGATCTGGTCCGGAACGGAAGCGATGCTGACGGCGAGGCCGTGATTGTCGTCGTTCAGGCCGTCGAGCAGCTCGGCGACCACGGTTTCGTAGTCGGCGACGAGTTGCCGCTCCGTCTTGCGCTCTTCGCTCCAGCCGAACAGATCGAACGGCGTGCCGCGCAGGAACCGCAGGCGCGAAAGCAGGCGCATGACGGGAAGCATCCAGCCGCCGAACGCCATCTTGCGCGGCAGGCCGGTGACCTTGTCCTTGGGGGCGATCATCGGCGGGGCGAGATTGAAGCGCAGTTTGAAGCCCCCCTCGAAGCGTTCGTTCAGCTTACGCAGGAAGTCCGGATGCGAGTAGAGGCGGCCCACTTCGTACTCATCCTTGTAAGCCATCAGCTTGTAGGCGTAGCGGGCGACGGCCTCGGCCAGTCCCTGACGGCCATGGGCGCGGGTCCGCTCGGCTTGGCGGACTTTTTCGACCAGCGAACGGTACCGCTGCGCATAAGCCGGGTTCTGGTAAGCGGCAAGATCCGCGCTGCGGTGTTCGATCAACGCCTCGAGCGGCAGCTCGATTGACGCGCTCTCAACTGCGCCACCCGCCACCGCCTCAACCGCGCCAAGATCGTGGGCGGCGCGGCGGCCCCACTCGAAGGCCTGCTGATTCCACTCGACTTTCACGCCATTCAGCGCGATGGCCTCAAAGATCGCCGCCTTCGACAGCGGCAACAGCCCCTGCTGCCAGGCGTAGCCCACCAGGAACAGGTTGCTGGCGATGGAATCGCCGAGCAGCCGCGTGGCGATGCGGGTTGCGTCCAGGAAGGTCAGATGGTCGCGGTCCAACACGCTTGACAGCCGTGTGCGCAAATTGTCGCCGGGATAAACCAGATCCGGGTTGCGGGTGAAGTCGCCGGTGATCGTCTGCTGCGTGTTCACCACGGCCCGGGTTCGCTCGGGGTCGATGGCCGCCAGCGCCTGATCGCCGCCGGCCACAAGCAAGTCGCAGCCAAGAATCAGATCCGCCCCGCCCTCGTTGATGCGCGCCGAGTTGATGTCCTGCGTCCGCGCCGCGATGCGCACATGGGTGGTGACCGGGCCGCCCTTCTGCGCGAACCCGAGTTGATCGACGATGGACGCGCCCTTGCCATCGATGTGCGCGGCCATGCCCAACAGCGCGCCGATGGTGACGACGCCGGTGCCGCCGACGCCGCCGACCAATATGGCGTAGGTGCCGTTCTCAGGTATGGCGGCCAGCGCTGGCTCCGGGATGGCCTGCAGCGCGGGCGGCACATCGGCCGTGCCGCGGCCTCGACGCGGCTCGGCGCCTAGAACGGTGACGAAGCTCGGACAGAACCCCTTGTTGCAGGAGTAGTCCTTGTTGCAGGCGGATTGGTCGATGGTGCGCTTGCGCCCGTATTCGGTCTCGAGCGGCAGCACCGAGACGCAGTTCGACTGGGTGCCGCAATCGCCGCAGTTCTCGCACACCCGGTCGTTGATGAACAGGCGTTTGGCGGGGTCCGGGTAGCGGCCGCGCTTGCGCCGACGCCGCTTTTCGGCGGCACAGGTCTGATCG
This sequence comes from Pseudomonadales bacterium, assembly GCA_022827905.1. GTDB lineage: Bacteria > Pseudomonadota > Gammaproteobacteria > Pseudomonadales > Azotimanducaceae > Azophilus. Next base: position 40,975 of record JAJEIQ010000044.1, read on the forward strand.
TAGATGAGTATCGTGACGCCCTCTACCTCGCGCAGTTCCCGCTGCACGAAATCCAGGTCGTCCCGATGGTGGATGGTGGTGCCGGACGCAAAGCCGTCCTCCTTGCCGTACTTGTCCGGTTCATCGGTCACCACCGCGATGCGCTCGATGCCTTCGTTGCGCACCTGCCGGGAGATCTGCGGCACGGTGAGCTGCCCGTCCACGGGCTGGCCGCCGGTCATGGCCACCGCATCGTTGAACAGGATCTTGTAGGTGATGTTGACGCGCGCCGCCACGGCGGAGCGGATGGCCAGGAGCCCGGAGTGGTAGTAGGTGCCGTCGCCTAGTTGCTGGAAGACGTGCGGCGTGCGCACGAAGGGCGCTTGGCCGATCCAGGCCACGCCCTCGCCACCCATCTGGCTGTAGGAGTGGACCTCCCGATCCATCCAGTTGGCCATGAAGTGGCAACCCACGCCCCCGGAGGCGCGGCTGCCTTCCGGCACCCGGGTGGAGGTGTTGTGCGGACAGCCGGAGCAGAAGTACGGCAGCCGGGCCAGCGACAGGGCTTGGCGTTCTTGCCGTTGCGCGGCTTGGCGGTCCAGGAAGCCGATGCGCGCCCGCATGCGCTCGCTATCGTGCAGCGGACGCAGCCGCGCGGCGAGCACCCGGGCGATCTTGTCCGGGTGCAGGTCGCCGATGTCATCGACCAGCTTCGCGCCGTGCTCGTCGAGCCGCCCGGCGATGCGCGGGCGGCGCTCATCGGGCAGCGCGTAGCAGACGCTGCGGATGGCATTCTCGATCTGCTCCCGCTTGTCCTCGATGACCAGGATCTCCTCCAGGCCATCGGCGAAGTCCCGATACAGGTCCCGATCCACGGGAAACGGCATGGCCACCTTGAGGATGCGGATGCCGACTGCCGACAGAACCGCCTCGTCAAGGCCGAGGTCGGCCAGCGCCTGCAGGGTGTCGCGCCAAGTCTTGCCCATGGCGGCAATGCCGAAGCGGGCGCGCGGGCTGTCGTGGCTGATGCGGTTAAGCCGGTTGGCGCGGGCAAACTCGACCGCGGCCGGCAGCTTGTAGCCGCGCAGGCGGTTTTCCTGCAGCGACCAACTGTCGCCGACGCGGGCATTGACGCCGTCGGGCGGGAATTCGAACGGCGGGCGCACGATCTGGATGTGGTCGTGGTCGGCCCGAATCGATGCGGCGGTTTCAATGGTCTCGGGCAGCAGTTTGTAGCCGACCCAAGCGCCGCTGAAGCGCGAAAGCTCGATGCCGTACAGCCCCAGGGTGAACACTTCCTCGATGTCCGCCGGGTACAGAACGGGCATGAGCAGGTCCTCGAACAGCAGTTCCGAGTGGTAGGCATCCACCGTGGAACGCATGGCCGGGTCATCGCCCGCCAAAATCAGCACACCGCCGTGCTGCGAGGAGCCGTGGTAGTTGCCCTGGCGAACGGCGTCGAGGCTTTGGTCGAGGCCCGGCCCCTTGCCGTACCACATGGCGAACACGCCATCGTGGTCGGCGTCGCCGAAGTAGTGGACCTGCTGCGTGCCCCAGACCGCCGTCGCCGCCATGTGCTCGTTGGTGGCGGGCCAGAATTTCACCTGGTGCTCCGTGGTCAGTGCCTCCGCGCGCCACAATTCCACGTCCATCGCGGTCATCGGCGAGCCCCGGTATCCGGAGATGAATCCCGCAGTGTTGAGCCCTGCGGCCAAGTCGCGGCGGCGCTGAACGAGCAGCAGCCGCACCAGCGCCTGGGAGCCGGTCAGATAGATGCGGCCGGCATCCCGCGTGTACTTGTCGTCGAGGCTGACGGCCTCCGTAGGCAAATCGGACACGCCCGCTACCTCAACTGCAGTTCCGCTTCCACTTCGACCGGAATGCCGAAGGGAAGGCCAGCCATGCCAACAGCGGAGCGCGTGGCCAGGCCGCACTCGTCGCCGAAGATCTCGATGATCTGTTCGGAGAAGCCGTTGACCACCGGCGTTTGCCCGGTGAAGCCGGGGGCCGAGTTCACCATGCCAAACACCTTGACCCAGCAGTCGATGCGGTCGAGGTCGCCAATCTCCCGTTGGATGGTGCCGAGCATGGCCAACGCAACCTTGCGGGCGGCTTCGGCCGCCTGTTCGACCGTGACCTCCGCACCCACCTGGCCAAGGGGCTGCGCGATCGAGCCGTCCGCTTCCTGGGGGCCGTGCCCGGAGACGAGCACGCGCTTGCCGAGCACCTTGATCATGGCAAGGGGCACATTCACCCCCGGCGGAACCTGCAGCGGCGCGGGCAAAACCAGCCCGAGGTCCCTGATGCGTTGCTCCACGCGGCCTGTCATGTCGCTTCCCCTGCTGACCGTTGAGCGCAGTATCCACCAGATTGCGCCGCCGCACTTGTTAATTCGTGCAGGAAATCGGTCGCTGTTTCGCCGAATTCAACACGAGCCACGACCATGACGCCGGAGCAGATGCCCCGTTCGGTCATTGCGAGTATTCTGCCTTCAGCTTCAACCGGGAAGACTGAAGAAGATGCTCGACACCTATTTCTTTCGCGTTCTGGTTATCCCCACGGCGGTCTTTCTGTCCGCCATCTTTGGCGCTTCCTATGGCTCGGGCCGCGAAGTCATGGAGTTTGTCAGCAGCAACGGCCCCACCGGCGGGCTGGTTTCACTCGCGACCCTTTGCGTAGCCTACATGGTCTTGCTCGGGCTGAGCTTCGAGCTCGCGCGCCTGTTCAAGTCCTACGACTACGTCAGCTTTTTCAAGATCCTGCTCGGGCCGGCGTGGTTCCTGTACGAGATCGTGATCGTCATCGGCCTGCTGATCGCCATGTCCATCACCGTCACCGTCGGCGGCACCGTGCTCGAGGATCACTTCGACATCGCCGTGTGGATCGGATCGCTGCTCATATTCGTGTTGGTCGTCGGGCTGAACTACTACGGCCGGCAGGTTGTCGAGCAATCGATGATGCTGTCTATCGCTGCGTTGTTCGCGGTGCTGGCGGTGTTGGTGGCGCAACTGTTCGCCGGGCACCTAGATCAGATTGCGAAGCAGTTCGAGGCGATCGACCACCAGCCCGGGGGCATCATGACCGGCCTGAAGTACGCGGTTGTAAACGGTGGCTATCTGCCGATCCTGCTGTACTGCGCGATGGGGTTGCGCACGCGCGCCGAGGCGGTCACGGCGGCGGTGGTCGCCGCGCTAATCTGCGTCACCCCTGCCGCAGTCTTCCACGTTGCCTTCATGCTGCATTTTCCGGACATAGTGGACGAGCGGCTTCCGACCTACTGGATGTTCGAAAACGTAAGCACGCCGCTGCTGCTGAACATCTACGTGGTGGTCATGTTCGTGCTCGTGGCGCAAACCGGGGTTGCGCTGATGCAGGGGTTGATTCAGCGCGTCGATGGCTGGCACCTGCGCCATCGGGGCAAGGCCATGTCGCGCCTCGGCCATGCCGGCGTAGCGACGGTGGTGGTCGCATCAAGCCTGGCGCTGGGCACCATGGGCATCGTCGCACTGATCTTGCGCGGCTATTCGCTCATGTACGCAAGCTTCATCGCCGTGTTTGTGATTCCGTTGCTAACCTACGGGGTGTACCTGATTTTCCGAGGCGCTCGAACACGCCGGAACTTGCCTTGACCGCGGCCATCAGTCGAGCCCCAAGTGTTCGCTGAACCACGCCGCCTGCTTGGCGAGGGCAATCTTCGATTCCTCGGCTTCGGGCAGAACGAACGTAAAACAGTGCGGCAAGCCATCGTACAGGTCGAGTTTGGCGACCTGCCCGGCGGCTTCCATTGCCTGGAACATGAGCAGGGAATCGCTCAGCAGCACTTCCTTGCCCCCGGTCTGCAGCAGGGTCGGCGGCATGCCGTCGGCAAGGTTCTCGTCGAGGTGCGGAGAGATGACCGGATCGCGGTAGTCGGTGATGCCCAGTATGCGAAGAATCCCGCGCACGTAGGCCTCCCTGGAAACCACCGGGTCCTGACCCTCCAGGGTGATCCAGGTATCGGCCGTCATCGTGAAGTCAATCATGGGCGATTGCGCCACCGCCGCGCCCGGCACGCCGACGCCGCGTTTGCGCAACGCATTGGGAACGGCAAGCGACAGATGGCCGCCCGCCGAACAGCCGTAGACGCCGACGTCCTGCGGCGCGTAGTCCAGTTCCGTCACGAGGTGTTCGAAGGCCGCGACGTTTTGGTCGATGATCTCGTAGAGCGTGGCAAAGGGCGCCTTGACGTAGTCCACCGCATAGACGCGGATGCCGAGCCGATCAGCCATGGGCACGGTATCGACCAGCGTCGATTTCGGGCTAAACGATGACCAAGCGCCTCCGTGCATGTACATCAGCGCCTTGTCCGCCGTCTTCACGGTCCGGGGCGTGATCTCGACCACGCGCACGCCGTTCATCGACATTTCCCGAAGCTCGGCACCAAGCTGATCGACGAGCGGTCCATCCCGTTCGATGAATGGCGCCTGCTTGCTGCGGTCCCATGCGCGCCAGCCATCCAGGTCTTGGGGGTCGGGAAGCTCCCAGAACGGCTGGTAAGTGTCATAGAGCGCCCGCCAACCCGGAGACAGGTGCGGCGGCGCGTATTTGTGGGCATGGAAGACCGGCTTCTGGGGCGGTACGGAATCTGCGTCGGCAAGCGGCGGGCCTGCAACCGCCAAGCCCAAGGACATCGCCAGAAGAAGTAGCGTTTTCATCATTTCCACTATCGCATCCGAACAGGGTGCGCATTCGCCGACTGGCCGAAGCATGATTGTTCCACCACGCTGATCGAATGCGCCGGTCAATTCAAGCACGCTGATGGTCATTCTGCGGCCAAGGCGTCCAGGCGCCGGGGTTTACAAGACCACGTTTCTGCCGCATAAGATAAATTCGCCCCGACGCATCCAGCGATAATTCGCTTGGGCGCGAACGCGTTGCCTGCAGGCACGCGCATGCCAAACAACCCTCGGAGAGCAGAATATGAAGATTTCCATGGCAGCAATCGGCAGCTTTGTTGGGTGCTTGGTAGCCGGCTTGGCCGTTCCAGCCTGGTCGCAGGCAGCTGACCCCGAATCCGCCGGCACCGCCTCGATGCTGGTCGAAGAGGTGCTGGTCACGGCTCGCAAACGCAACGACCTGGAAAGCGTCCAGGACGTGCCACTGGCCGTTTCCGCCTTCTCCGGCGATCAGATCGAAGCCCTGCTCGCCTCGGACCTGACCGACATCACCGCCAACGTACCCAACGCCACCGCCTATTCCAGCGCCACCTTTCCCGGCTACGTCAATTTCTTCATCCGCGGCATGGGCGTGGCCGGCACCGTGCTTTCCGACGACCCAGCGGTCGGGGTGTTCGTGGACGGCGTTTACCAGGGCGTGTCCGCCGGCATCGTCTTCGACAGCTTCGACCTGGAGGCCGTGGAAGTTCTCCGGGGCCCCCAAGGCACCCTGTTCGGCCGCAATGTGACCGGCGGCGCAGCGCTGCTGCGCACCCGCCGGCCGACTGAGGAGTTCAGCGCCCGCGTGCGCCTGATCGGCGGCAACGACGGCAACCTGAATGTGGCCGGATCCATCAGCGGCCCCATTGTGGAAGGCAAGCTGCTCGGCAAGGTCGCCGTCTTCCACTCCCAGCTGAACGACTGGATGGACAACCCAGCGGGCAAAGCGGCCGGCTTCGACGACCTCGGCGAGGCCGACCAGCAGGTGGTCAGGGCCGCATTCACTTGGCTCGCCAACGATGACTTCACCGCCGATCTGCGTCTCGAATTCGGCCAATCGGAGGAAGACCCGCTGCCCATCTGGGCCGTGGACAACACGCTGCTGCTCGGCGTGCAGCCCATTCCCGGTTTGAGCGAGGCGGGTGCCCGCGACAGCGACGACCCCATTGCCAACGGCGTCAACGAAAAGCCCCTGGATGCCGAATGGGCGAGCGGCTCAATCGAACTTAACTGGGATCTGCCGACGGGATCGCTGAAGTCCATAACCGCCCTGCGCGACTTGGAGCAGGAGGACCTGACCCAAGACTTCGACGGCAGCATCATCGCCATCTTCGACGTCAACAACAGCTTCATCGAACAGGAGCAGTTCAGCCAGGAGTTAATTTACAACGTGGGCCTGACTGAACGCCTTGACCTGACCGCCGGGTTCTTCTATTTCGATCAAGAGTTCACCTACGGCGAGCGCCGCTTCGGGGCTTTGTTCGCGGCGCTCGGCGGCGGCCTGCAAGCCCACAGCGTCACCGACCACCAAGTGGTCGGGGTATTCACCCAAGTCGACATCGCGCTGTCCGAGCAGTGGATCCTGACCTTGGGCGGGCGGCAGTCCTGGGAGGAGAAGGACACGCAGATCGGCCAGTTCGGCAGTTCGCTTAGCTGCACCGGCTTCGGTGGTGACGATCCCAAGCAGTGCGCGTTCAACTTTGAAGGCGGCGACGACTGGTCCAACTTCACCTACAAGGCCGGCATCCAGTTCCTCGTCTCGGACGATGCGCAACTCTACGGGTCCTACACCCGGGGTTTCCGCAGCGGCGGGTTCAACATCCGGCAGAACGTCGGCGTGGTCCCCGGCCCCTACGACGAGGAAACCGTCGATGCCTTCGAAGTGGGCGCCAAGGCCGACCTCGCCGACGGGCGAGCGCGCATCAATCTTTCGCTGTTCCTCAATGACTACGACGACCTGCAGCGCACCGTGGTGGGCACGGATGGATTTCAAACCGTCTCGAATGCCGCAGAAGCGTCCATCAAGGGCATCGAACTAGAAACGTCCTGGCTGATCGCCGACGGACTGCTGCTGCAGGCAAACATGGGCTACTTGGATGCCGAACTGCAGAACTTCGTGAATCCTCGCGGCGGCGCTGGCGGCGCGCCGGTTGTCATTGACGGCACCCGCATTCCCTACATCCCGAAGTGGCAGCGCGAACTGCACCTCACCTACGATATCCCCGTAGGCGTGGGGAACCTGACCCTGCGCGGCAGCTACCGCTACGTGGGCGATGTCCACTCCACTGACGACAACCTGGGCTTTCAGGGGTCGAGCTACGAGGAATTCGATGCCAGCCTTGCCTACGCACCGGCAAGCGGCAATTGGCGGGTGGCAGTTTTCGGCAAGAACCTGACCGACAACATCGAAAGCAGCCTAATCACCAACGCCGTGAACCCCGGCTGGATACTGAACCAGGCACGCAACCCGGCCCGTTACGGGGTTGAGTTGCTGATGGAGTTCTGATTCAGTCCCTGGATGGGCGAAAATCCACGGGGCGGCAGTCCTGACATGAGCAACGCCGCCGTCAGCGGCCCGCTGAACCGGGTGTTCAGCATCGACGACATGCGCGAGCGGGCGCGGCGTCGCCTGCCGGGCTTCATCTTCGATTATCTCGACGGCGGCGCCGACGATGAATACACGCGCGCCCAGAACGCCCAATCCTTCGCGGCGCTGTCGCTCATCCAGAGAGTTCTCGTCGACGTCGCCCAAGTGGATACCGGCACCACCCTGCTCGGCATGCCCACCTCAGCGCCCTTCATTCTGTCGAGCACCGGGGCGAGCCGCTTTTACCACTCCGAAGGCGAGCTTGCGGCGGCCCGGGCCGCCGCACAAGCGGGCGTGATCTACGGCACCACCTCATCGGCGATGTTCTCGCTGGAGGAGGTCGCCGGGGTCGGCGAGGGACCGCGCTTCTTTCAAGTCTATGTGTTCAAGGATCGCTCCATCACCGGCGAGTACGTCCAGCGCTGCCGGGAGGCAGGCTACGGCGCGATGTTCCTTACCGTGGACTGCGCCACCGCGGGCAACCGGGAGCGGGACCTGCGCAATCGGCTGTCGATTCCCCCCAAGGCGACGCCGGGGATCATCTGGCAGTTGTTGAAGCGGCCAGCTTGGACGCTGGATTATTTGACCAATCCAGGCTGGCGCTTCCCTAACGTCGAAGGCTATGTGGATGACTCCACCCGGGACGACTTCGGCTCCGTGGCGGAGTGGTTCGCGGAACAGCTCGACAAGAGCTACACCTGGGACGATGCGGCGGCGCTCTGCGAGGCTTGGGGTGGGCAGTTCGTCATCAAGGGCATCACCAGCGTGGCCGATGCCCGGCTCGCGGCGGAGATCGGTGCCACCGGCATCGTCGTGTCCAACCACGGTGGCCGGCAGCTCGACCACGCCCCCGTCACGTTGGAAGTGCTGCCGGAAATCGTCGATGCGGTGGGCGACCGCCTTGAAGTGCTGGCCGACAGCGGCTACCGGCGCGGCACGGACATCATCAAGGCGCTGGCGCTGGGCGCCAAGGGCGTGCTGATCGGCAAGGCTTACCTGTACGGCCTTGGCGCCGGCGGCGAGGCGGGTGTGCGCCGCGTGATCGAGATCCTCACCGGCGAACTCAAGCGCAACATGACGCTCATGGGGCTCACCGACATCGACGAGATCACCAGCGACAGCGTGCGTTGGCGCGACCCGCGCTTTGTCCGTTGACGGCAGCGGCACGTTGCCTTTGTTAATGCACAGGGAACCACTGACTCTTGGGAGAATCGCCATGATGCATCGGCTATTGAGACGATTGGGCGCGGCACTAGTCCTGCTGGCGCTTTCCGGCACCGCCGCCGCAGTGGACTGGGTCATCGACCACGTGGACGTCTTCGACGGACGTTCAGAGCAACTGATCGAGAACGTCAGCGTCGCGATCGCCGGCAACCGCATCGCCGCCGTTGGCCGGAATCTTGAAGCCGCCGAGGGCGCAAGCCGAATCGACGGCGGTGGCCGCGTGCTGATGCCGGGCCTGATTGACGGGCACTCCCACCTGGCGCTCATCGCCGACGTGCGCACGCTGCAGCAGATGACCTGGGATGAGATCGGTGCCCGCATGGCGGTGCGGGCCACGGAGACGCTGCAGCGCGGCTTCACGTCGGTGCGCGACCTGGGCGGCCCGGTGATGGGGCTGAAGAAGGCCGTCGATGCCGGCCTCGTTGACGGCCCGCGCATCTACCCGTCCGGCGCCATCCTCACCCAGACTTCCGGGCATGGCGACTTCCGCTCGCCGCTCGATTTGCACCCCTTCCTCGAAGGCGGCACATCCAACATGCAGCGGCTCGGCTACTTCCGCATCGTCGATGGGCCCGCCCAGGTCCTCGCCGCAGTGCGCGAGAACCTCAGGAACGGCGCCACCCAGATCAAGCTCATGGGCAGCGGCGGCGTCGGCTCCGACTACGACCCCATCGATTCCGTGCAGTTTAGGCCCGAGGAAATCCGCGCAGCCACCGGGGCGGTCGCCGATTGGGACACCTACGCGGGCGCGCACCTGCACAACGGCCCCGCCATCGAACGCGCGCTCCAAAACGGTGTGAGGAGCATCGATCACGCCTCGCAGATGACCGAAGCCGCCATGCGCCTGCTGGTCGAGAACGGCGCCTCAATGAACCCGAATTTCGGCTGGAACAAGCTGGTGCTGCAAGCCGGCTTCCTCACCGAGTTCCAGCGCGAGAAGGCCCGCATCGTGCTCGACAACATCGATGAGAACCTCCGCCTCATTCGCAAATACGATGTCGAGATCACCTTCAACGTCGATGCCTTCGGGGACTACGGCATCTGGGAAAGCGTCAACGTCGCCGAGTTCACGGAACGGCAGCGGTACTTCTCCAACCACGAAATCCTGCGTCAGGTCACCTCGGTCACGGCAGGTCTGCTGGCCATGTCCGGGCGGCGCAACCCCTATCCCGGCCAGCTCGGCGTCATCGAGCCGGGCGCTTACGCCGACCTGCTGGTGGTGGCGGGCAACCCGCTGGAGGATGCTGCCCTGTTAGCCGACCCGCACCAGAACATTCTGCTGATCGCGAAGGACGGCCGGATCTACAAGAACGCGCTCTGATTCGACAGCATCGGCTTGATGGAGCACTAAAGGACCACCTCACCATGGATTTTTCGCCCACCGAAGAACAGCGCATCGCCATCGACTCGTTCCGCCGCTTTCTCGAAGCGGAGATCGCCCCGGCAGTCGCGGAGCACGGTGACGCATTCATCCCCAAGGACGACATGCGCGAGCTGCTCGTCAAGTTGCTGCCGTTCGGCATGGGCAACGGACTGATCGACCAAGCCCATGGCGGCCTGGGCTTAAGCCCGCTTACCGTGGGCCTGCTCTTCGAGGAACTGGCGCGGGTTTCGCCAGACCTCGCCATCGTCGCGCTCATCCAGATGGAGGCCGGGCTGCTGCTCAGCGCCGGTTCCGAATCCATCCAGGCCGACTACCTAGCCCCTCTGCTGCGCGGCGAGCGCTTCGCCTGCATCGGCATCAGCGAACCCGGGGCCGGCTCGAACATCGCCGAGATCAGCAGCCGGGCGCGGCGCGACGGCGACGGTTATCTGATCACCGGCGAAAAGCAGTGGATTTCCAGCGGCCACTATTCGGACTTCTGCATCTGCGTGGCACGGGACGAGGACGGCCCTGGGGATGGCTTCGGGCTGTTCATCGTGGACCGGGAAGCAGGTTACGAAAGCCGCAACATTCCCAAGATGGCCCTCAACCGGCAGTCCACCGCCCAACTGCATTTCGACCGGGCAAAGGTGCCGGCGGACAACCTGCTGGCGCCGCCGGGCGAGGGGCTGAGGCGGCTGATGACCCTGCTTGCCGGGTCAAGACCGCTGGTGGGGCTGTTGGCCGTGGGCGTCGCCCGGGCGGCGCTCGATCACTCCATCGAATACGCGAAATCCAGGCAACAGCACGGCAAGGTCATCGCCCGCCACCAGTTGGTGCAGGCACGCATTGCGCAGATGGCCGTTCAGATCGATGCGGCACGGCTCATGCTGTATCGGGCGCTGGACCTGACCGGCCGCGGCGAGCACGCCAATCTCGAGAGCAGCATGGCCAAGCACTTCGCAACGGAAGCCGCCTGCGAGGTCACCCGCCACGCCTTGGCCATCCACGGCGGCAACGGCGTGGCGAGGGAGTTTCCGGTCGAGGAACTGTACCGCGTGGCGCCCATCCTATCCGTCACCGAAGGCACCCCGGAGATGCAGCAACTGATCATCGGCCGCAGCCTGCTCGGCGAATCGGCCTTCTAACCCGCTTTCGCTACCGCCGCCTGCAATTCCAGACCTATGAAGAACGGTTAGATCTCCGGGGAGACGCCGGTGAGTTCAACGGACAGTGCCCACAGCCGGTCGGCGTCCGCTTCATTCTGGCTGGCGGAGCTCGGCTTCACCCGGCGCGCTGAACGGGCCATCTCCATGAAGCCGGCCGGACCAAAATAGTCGTTGCCCTGCGCATCCGGCAACGTGGCTGCCATTAGAGTCGGCAGCGCACCTTCCGCCGGGCTGTTGATGAACGGCCTGATGAGGGGCAATGCGGTCGTGAGCCACTGCGGCAGGTGGCGGGACAGTTCGGTAGCCGCGGCGCCCGGATGGCAGGCCACCGCAATGGCTGGGCTGCCCGCCCTAGTCAGGCGCTGCTGCAGCGCCTTGCTGAACAGCAGGTTGGCCAGCTTGCTCATGGCGTAGCGCGCCCCGGCGCTGTAGTGCCGCTCGGCGTGCGGATCCTCGAACTGCATCCGGCCCGCCTTGTGGCCCGCGCTGCTGACGGTGACCACGCGCGCGCCTTCGCGTTCACGCAGCATGGGCAGCAAGTGCGCCGTCAGCGCAAAGTGGCCGAGGTGGTTCACCCCAAACTGCAACTCGAAGCCGTCCTCGGTCCTGCCGTAGGGCGGCACCATGACGCCGGCATTGTTGATCAGGACATCGAGTTGAGGCTCCTTGACGACCTCTGCCGCGGCCCGTTGCACCGAAGTGAGGCTCGCCAAGTCGATTTGGACGCAAGCCAAGTCCGCGTCGGCATGAACGGCCCGAATGCGCTCCATAGCTTGGCGCCCATTCGACGCACTGCGGCAACCGAGCAGCACACGGGCGCCGCGCGATGCCAGCACCCGAGTCGCCTCCCAGCCAATGCCCGTATTCGCTCCGGTAATGAGGACGGTGCGGCCCGCCTGCAGGGGCACATCCGCTTCCTTGTACAAACTCATGAGGGATTCAACGCGTCGCCAAGCAGATGGGCAGTCACGTCCACCACCGGGATGATCTTCTGGTAGGCCATGCGCGTCGGGCCAACCACGCCAAGCACCCCGGCGATGCGGCCATTGACCGAGTACGAGGACGACACCAAGGAGAGCTCATCGAGCACTTCGTAGCCCGACTCATCGCCGATGAACAGTTGGATGCCCTCCGTGTTCAGGCATTGGTCGAGCAGGTGCAGGATGCTGCCCTTGCGGGTGAAGGCCTCGAAGAGGCCGCGCACGGTGTCCGTGTCGGCACTGATGTCGAGCAGGTTCGACTCCCCGGCCACGACAAAGCCCCTGCCCCCAGTTGGCGGCTTGGCGAAGGCTTGGGCGGCCATGTCGAGCGCCGACTGCAGCAAGCTGTCCATGCGGTCCTTATCGCGCTGCATGCTGGCCAGCAGCCCAGAGCGGGCGTCGCCCAAGGTCAGGCCGCCGAACTCCTGGTTGATGAAGTTGGCGGCCCGCACCAAGTCCGCTTCCTGGTACTCGTGATCGGTGTGAATGACCCGGTTTTGCACCTCCCGGTCGTTGAACACCAAGATCGCCAATACGCGTTCCGCATCGAGCTTGAGGAACTCAACATGGCGCAACGCCGCCTGCTCCTGCCGAGGCAGGGTCACCACGCAGGCCATGGAGGTGATGCGGGAGAGCGCTTCGGAGGCGGACTCAATCAGTTCGGAGGGCGGCAGGTCCGGGTCCAACTGCGCCTCAATGCCTCGCCGCCCGGCATCGTCCAGGGGTTCGACGGCCAGCAGGCTTTCGACGAAGAAGCGCAGGCCTTGGCTGGTGGGCACCTTGCCGGCGGAGGTGTGCGGCGACTTGACCAGGCCCCGGCCTTCCAAGCGGGCCATGATGTTGCGCACCGTGGCCGGGCTGACCGACACGTTCGGCTGCCCGGCCAGCGCCCTTGAAGCCACCGGCCGGCCATTGCTGATGTAGGTCTCCACCAACAGCTTGAATAGCTGCTCGGTGCGCTCGTCAACTTGATCCAATGCCTACACTCCTCAATGCGACTAAACCGGCCAACCCGTCAGCCTTCAAGTAATATGTTCCTTTTTGCCCCAGCGTCAAGAACTTGCTGAAGCAACTGACCATTCGGGACTTCGCCTTGGTGGCCAAGGTGGACGTCGCCTTCGACCGCGGCCTGACCGTGGTGACGGGCGAATCCGGCGCTGGCAAGTCCATCCTGATGAACGCCTTGGCCTTGGTGGTGGGCGAACGGGCGCGAACCGATTTGATTCGGCCAGGGGCCCAGCGGGCGGAGGTGACGGCGGAATTCGACGTCGCCGAACACTCGGCGTCGTTCGACGCCCTCAAGGCTGCCGACCTCGACGACGCCGATGCGCCCCACCGCTGCCTGCTACGCCGGGTCATCGGGGTCGATGGGCGCTCCAGGGCCTTCGTCAACGGTGTCCCGGTGAATCTGGGCATGGTGCGGGAACTCACCGAAGGGCTGATCGACATCCACAGCCAGGATGAGAACCAACGGCTCGCCCGACGCGAGGTGCAACTCGGCCTGCTCGACGCCTACGGCGTCCCCGCCGGCGACCGTCAGGGCATGGCCAACGCCTACCGCGCCGCCCGCAAAGCCGAAAAAACCCTGGCTGCCCTCGAAGCCGAACTCGCCAACGCCGAGGACCGCCGGGCACTGCTGCGCTATCAACTCGATGAATTGCAAGCCTTGGATCCCGCTCAAGGCGAATTTGAATCCCTGGAGGCCGAGTTTCGCCGCCTCTCCCAAGCCCAGGACATCCAGGAGGCGGTGCGCCAAGCCATCGATTGCCTGTCGGACATGGCCGACGCACGCCGCAGCCAAAGGCAACTGAGCGGCATCGACGATGAGCACCCCAAGCTGGTCCAAGCACGGGATGCCTTGAGTTCAGCGCTGCAGTTGATCGACGACGCCGCTCACGACTTGAGTGGCTACGTTGATGCCTTCGACACCGAACCCGCCCACCTATCCCAAGTTACGGAACGGCTCGACCGGTTTCACGACCTGTCCCGCAAGCACCGCGTGGCTCCGGAAAAACTGGCGGAACACGCCAAGGGCTTGGCCGCGGAACTTAAGGCGCAGGCAACCGAGCGCCAGAACGTCGACGCGCTCAAGGAAGAGGCTAGCCGGTGGAACGATGAGTTCAACCGCCTCGCCGGGCGCGTCAGTTCTGCCCGCCGCGAAGCCGCCCAAGCCTTTGCCGCCGAAGTGAGCGCTCACATGCAAGCCTTGGGCATGGCGGGCGGCACATTCGAAGTGGCCTTTGAGGCGGCCAATTCGGAGCGCGGCTTGGAAACCGCGGAATTCCAGGTGACCACCAACCCCAAGTATCCCGCCGGCAGTTTGGCCCGCATTGCCTCCGGGGGCGAACGGGCGCGCCTCAGCCTAGCGGTATCCGTCGTTGCCGCGCAGAAGATGCGCCTCCCCTGCCTCGTGCTCGACGAAGCCGATGTGGGCGTCGGCGGCACCACCGCCGACATCGTCGGCCGCCTGCTGCGCGATCTCGGCAACCGCACCCAAGTGATTTGCGTCACCCACGCGCCCCAGGTCGCTGCCCTCGGCAACAGCCATCTCGTGGTGGAGAAGGACGCCGCCCAGACCGTGCACCTGCGCTGCGTCACCGCCGACAACCGCACCGAGGAGGTGGCCCGCATGCTGGCCGGGGCCGACCTCACCGACAAAACTCGCGCCTACGCCCGCACCCTGCTTGAGGAGGCGGGGTCGAGCTAGCTCGCTTCGCACTTTGTCCCGGCCGGGATTTGCCGCTACCATTCGCCGCCTGCAAACGCTACCGGATGCCCCGATGAGTCGACGCCTGTTCGCGCTGTTGCTAGCCAGTGCCGTGCTGGCAGCGGGTTGCGCGATGCCGAAGATGCCGAAGTTGCCCAAGTTTAAGGTGCCGCGGGTGCACAAGATCACCGTGCAGCAGGGCAACGTCATCACCCAGGAGATGGTCGATCAACTCAAGCCCGGCATGACCCGGGAACAGGTGGCCTTCATCATGGGGGAGCCGGTGGTGCGCAACATATTCAACCAAGACCGCTGGGACTACATCTACACCATCAAGGTGCCGGGGCGCTTCGAGACCGAGCAACGCTTCACCGTCTTCTTCCAGAACGATGCCCTCTCATCGCTGGCGGGTGACTTAGCGCCCAGCGACGCCACTGGCGAAGCCAGCAGCGAGGGTTAGACGGACGCCCGGCCGGCCAACGCCCGGCGGCGGCGGGCCTCCTTGGGATCTAGCAGCAAAGGCCGGTACAGCTCGATGCGGTCGCCGGGTCGCAGCAGCCGGTCACGATCAACCCGCTTGCCGTAAATGCCCACCGGCATGCGGCTTAGGTTCAAGCCCTCGAAGGCGGCGTGGCCAGCCGCCAGCCGCAAGGCGACCTCCACAGTGGCCCCATCCTCAACATCAAGGGCGACTAGCACTTGCCGCTCGGCGGCTGCGTAGGCTACTTCGACCCGCATGAGGCGCCCAATTGCTCGTGGGCACGGTGGCAAAAGGCGTCCATCACCGCATTGGCCATGGTGCCGATGCTTCTAGCCACAGCCCGCGACAGCAGCCGGCGCGCGCCTTTGAAGGCGAAGTTCAAGTCGAGTTCCACCCGGCAACCACCACCGCCGCCGAAGTCGGAAAACCGCCATTCGCCCTTGAAGTCGCTGAACGGGCCATCCACCAAGTCGAGCCGGATCGCGCGGCCCGGCTGGAGCCTATTGTGGGTGGTGAAGCTCTCCTTGAATCCCTTGGCCTCGACGGTTAGCCGCGCCTCCATGGCCGTGGGTTCAGCCGCCAAAACCACGGCGCGAACGCACCAAGGCAGGAACTCCGGATAGCGGGACACATCATTGACGATGCCGTAAACGTCGTCTGCGGCGTAGGGGAGCACAGCCGAGCGCTTAAGCTTCGTCATCCGGCAAACCAAGCCTTGACGCTTTCAAGGCCGATGATGGTCACGAGGAACACCACCAGGACGCCCAAGGGCGCGGTCAGGCCAGCCAGCACCAGCCAGAGCTTGCGCGCAACCGGGCCGGTCAGCCCCAATTGGTTGCCGAGCACCGATTTCGGCAGGGCAAAGGCGGCGAACAGGGCGATGAACAGGCCGCCGAGCGGCAACATGATGTTTTGGGTGACGTAGTCCACAAAACTGAAAATCGTCATGTCCCCCACGATGTGGAACTCCGCCCATTCGTTGAAGGAGAGCACCGTGCCGATGCCGAGCAGCCAGCAGCCGGCCCCCCAGGTGATGGCGACCCTCGACCGCTTGGCGTTGTACTCCTCCACCAAGTAAGCCAAGGCCGGCTCGGTGAGTGAAATGGCCGACGTGATGGCGGCGAGGCTCACCAAAATAAAGAAAACGGCGCCGAACAGGGCTCCCAAGGGCAATTGGCCAAAGGCCAAGGGAACGGTCACGAACAACAGCCCCGGGCCTTGCCCCGGCTCCAAACCGTTGGCGAAGACGATGGGGAAGATGGCGAGGCCCGCCACCAACGCAACGACCGTGTCGAGGACGGCGATGGTGACCACAGTGTTGGTGATGGATACGGAACTCGGCACATAGGCCCCATAGGCCATGATGGCGCCCATCCCCACGCTCAGGGTGAAGAAGGCATGGCCCAGGGCCTCGAACAGGGCGCGGTCGGTGAGCGCATCCCAGTCGAAGCGGAACATGAAGGCCCAGCCCTGGCCGAAGCCGCCGGAAGTGACGCCGTAGCCCAGCAGCACCGCCAACAGCACGAAGAGCAATGGCATGATCCAACGAATGGCCGTCTCCAAGCCCTTGACCACCCCGCGGCTGACTACCGCCACCACAACGACCATGAACAGGGTGTGCCAAAACAGCATTTCCCAAGGCCTGGATAGAAAGGCATCGAAGGTGCCCGTCGCCTGGCCGGCGGTGGCGTCGGTGAAGCCGCCGCCCGCCAATCCGAGAATGTACTTGAACGCCCAACCGCCGATGACGGCGTAGAAGGACAGGATTAGGAAGCCGGCCAGCAAGCCGGCCCAACCAATGAGCACCCAGCCCCGGTGCTGATGGTGCTGCTGGATCAACCCGCGCATGGTGTTGACTGGGCTCTGCCGCCCTTCCCGGCCAATCATCACCTCCGCCATCATGATGGGGATGCCGACCAGCGCGATGCACACCAAGTAGATCAGAACGAAGGCACCGCCGCCGTTTTCGCCGGTGATGTAGGGGAACCGCCAGATGTTTCCCAGACCCACCGCCGAGCCCGCCGCTGCGAGCACAAACATCCAGCGGCTGGACCACATTCCATGCCTTGACTGCCCGGATTGCGCGACTTCGGCCACAACGGTGCCCTCCCCCACTGGTTTCGTGCATTTTCGCTAAGCGACGAACGACAAACAAGCGAACGAAGGCCGGAGCAAGGGCATCGAACGAAGGCCGGAGCGAGGGCATCTTGCCCTCGATAGGCGCCCACCACTCGTTCGAGGGCGGGACGCCCTCGCTCCGCAGCGGCACCCTATAATCAGACCATGTCCGCCAAGAACGCCACAAAGCCAAGCGCCACAAAGCGCTCCGCGACCATCGCCCGCAACCGGCGGGCGAGCCACGACTACGCGCTGACCGAGCGCTTCGAAGCGGGCTTGGTGCTCGAGGGCTGGGAGGTCAAGGCCATCCGTGCCGGCAAGGCGCAGTTGGTGGACAGCTACGTGCTGCTGCGCGATGGCGAGGCCTGGCTGCTCGGCGCCAACATCGCGCCCCTGCCGAGCGCCTCAAGCCACGTCGTGGCGGACCCCCAGCGAACCCGCAAGCTGCTGCTGCACAGCCAGGAACTCGCCCGCATCTTCACCGCGACTCAAGCCAAGGGCTTCACCTGCGTCGCCACCGCCATGTACTGGAAGCACAACCGGGTGAAGTGCGAGATCGCCCTCGGCAAAGGCAAGAAGCAGCACGACAAGCGCGCCGCCGTGCGGGATCGGGATTGGCAGCGGCAGAAGGCGCAACTGCACAAGCAGGGGTTGCGCGAAGACTGAATCGCTCCCCTACTCCCGCACCTGCACCGGCAGGCTAGTGATGCCGCGGATGAAGTTGGAGTTGAGATACTCCGGCTCGCCGACCACTTCGACTTCCCGGAACCGCTTCAGGATCTCCTCCCAGATGATCTTGAGCTGCATCTCCGCCAGCCGGTTGCCCAGGCACCGGTGAATGCCGAAGCCGAAGGATAGGTGCTGGCGCGCGTTGGGGCGGTCGATCCAGAAGCGGTTCGGTTCGCCGATGCGTTCCTCATCGCGGTTGCCGGACAGGTACCAGATGCAGACCTTGTCCCACTTGTTAATCCGCTGGCCGCGAATCTCAACGTCCTCCAAGGCCGTACGGCACATGTGCGCCACCGGCGACTGCCAGCGAATGATCTCCGGCACCATGTTGGGGATCAGGCCGGGGTTGGCCTTGAGCTTGGCGAATTCGCCGGGGAACTCGTTGAGCGCCAGCACGCCGCCGGAGATGGAGTTGCGGGTAGTGTCGTTGCCGCCCACGATCAACAGGAGGACGTTGCCGAGGAATTCGCTGGGGGTCATGTTGCGGGTGGCCCCACCCCGGGCCAGGAAGGAGATCAGGTCCTCGCCCTGCTCCGCAGCCGCAGCCCGCTCCTGCCACAGGGCGTTGAAGTACTCAAAGCACTTCCAGAGCTCCTGAAAGCCGTCCTCGAAAGTCTCGAAGTAGTCCGGGTCACTGATGCGCTCCACGGTGTCGGACCAGTGGATGAGCTTGTGCCGGTCCTCCTGGGGCACGTCGAACAAGGTCGCGAGCATCTGCCCGGTCAACTCCACCGACACCCGGCGCACCCAATTGAACGTTTCGCCTCGGGGCAGTTCGTCCAGAATGGTGCCCGCACGGGTGCGGATCAGGTCCCCTAGCCGACCGAGCTTGGACGGCGCAAACATCGGTGCGACGGCCATGCGTTGGGCTTCGTGCACCGGCGGGTCGGCCATGATGAACATGGGCAGGTGAAACATCGGGTCCGGCGGGGCTTCCAGCTTGCGCCCGCCCAGACGGATGCCGCCGTTCATGATGTCCGATGAGAATTGATCGTGGTGGGTGTCCACGTACTTCACGTCATCGTAGCGGGTCAGCGACCAGTAGGGACCAAACTGGCTGTCCTTGCATTTATGCACCGGCGCTTCGGCGCGCAGCCGCTCGAACCAGGGCAGCACGGTGTTGGCCTTGAACAGCGCCGGGTGGGCAGGGTCCAAGTAATCCAACGGAACCTCGTAGGGATCTTGATGGGGATCAAGCGGCCAAGCGTCACGCCACTCCTTGGTGCTGCGGCGCATTGCCTCGTTGACTTGCTCTGCACTCTCGGCCATAGGAACTGCCCTGCGATCAATCGGGAGGATGCGCGTTTTATCACAGTGGATGTTAGGATTCGATATGCACGTTTCCCAACGAGGCCAGATCACCATTCCCAAGGCTTTGAGGGACCGGTACGGCATGCACCACAACGTTGAGGTGCAACTCGAACCAGCGCCAGAGGGGATCCTAATCCGCAAGCGGTCTGCCGCTAGCCATCCGGTTGACCGCGTTTACGGCATTCTTGATCGCGGGGGCAGCACCGACATCCACTTGGAACGGATGCGCGGCAGTTGAAACGAGCGTCAGAACGAGGGCGGGACACCCTTGCCGAAGGAATCCCGCCTGACTCGACGGGAGTTTCGCGACAGCGAAACTCCAATGCGAACCGAAGGTTCGCACCGGCTCGAGGGCATCTTGCCCTCGCTGCGAACTACCGAACTCCATCGAACTCACCCTTCCGCCACTGACCGGCTCACCCGCCGCAGCGGATGCAAGGCGCCCTCTTCGCCGATGACGTACTCCGGGAACTCAACGTCGTAGTTGCCGAGGCTCGCGGCCTCGGCGCTGGTGCGGGTGCCGCTGACCATGCCCAAGGTGCCGTAGGTGCGCAGGCCCATCCGCGCCTTGAGCTTCGGGCTCGCCTCATCGAGCACTTCCTGCAGGCAGGTGACACCCCAGTTCTCCTGCTGGCGCATCCAAGGCAGGCAATAGAAGGTGGAGACATGGCGGCGGGGATGGCCTTCCGGGTTGGCCGCGGCGCCGTGCCAAACCCGCCCGTCCCACGCGAAGATGCTACCGGCTGGCGCCTCAATCTGCGCGGCAAGCTCTCGCGGCGGCGCCTTCACCATGTGCTCCGGCGCCCAGCGATGGCTGCCCGGCACCACCCAGGTACTGCCCCGTTCGGGCGTGAAATCGTCCAGCAACCAGAACAGATTGCAAATGGCGGGGAAATCCGCGGTGGCCGGCACCTGCCCTTGGTCCCGATGCAAGGGCTGCACGTCGGAACTCGCACCATGAAACAGGCCACCCGTCAGGCTGGAGACCAGAAAGTGCTTGCCGAGTAGATAGCCCGCCAGAGCATCGGTCTCCGGGCGCTCCACCAAGTCCAGGAACACCCTGCCTTTGTTAACTAGGTTCGAGAGCTGCTGCCTCGGCCCCTCCGTCCCAGGCGGCGCGAGGGTCCCCAACGAACGCTCCGCCGCAGCCTGCCGCCCCAATCGCTCTCGGAGCGCATCCACCTCCGCGTCGCCCAGCACCCCGGTCAAAAAGCACAGCCCGTATTCGGTGAGATCCGCCCGAGCCTGCTCAATGTCCGCCGCCGGCGCGGGCAACCGCAACGGAGTTGGCCCCTCAAGCGGTGGCGCGGCGACGTACTTGGTTTGCCGATGGGCTGCGGGTTGCATGGGCGTGACCTCGGTTTTTTGGTTGGCGTGGGCACTATGTTAATCCGGTTCTGGCAAACATGGGTTGTAAGCATGGAAGGCCCATAAAAGGCAGCATCTCAATAATTGTCTATAAATATCCTAATATTGGTTCAAAAAGACTATTTATGTCATTTAATTATTAATTTATTGGTGCATAAAATTGTTCCCACTGAAGACAACGACAAGGAACCGTCATGGTTGAACTTGATCCTGATCGTCTGAAGGCACTACGCCACAGTGCAGGTCTCTCCCGAGCGCAGCTTGCTGCTGAGGCCAAAGTGTCCCCGCGGCAGATCGCTCGGATTGAGAACGCGGAAAGCACCACCGCCGTCCGCGATAACACTCTTGCGCGGCTTGCGAAGGGTTTGAAGATCGAAGTCGGCGTGCTGTCGGGCAAAGAGCCTCTCCCCGAGGGGTTCTCGGACAGTGTCCCGGCCGAAGCATCCATCGACCCTAGCTGCCTCCGTACCCTGCGCAAAGGCCGCAAGCTGTCCCGCGAAAAGCTGGCGAGTCAATCCGGCATTTCAGCGCGGCACATTGCCCGAATCGAGGGGCAGGAAGAACCCTACAATCTCCACCCCCAAACGCTCGCTCGATTGGCCCGGGCGTTAGCGGTAAAAACCGCGGCGCTGACAGGTGAAGAGCCGCCCCCACCAAGTCCACAGCCCTCGGGCAGCGTTAGACGCAGCATTCAAACGGGGCCCGCGACGCGGCTTGACTACGATCTCGTGAACCGCCGCTATGGAGTGACTGCACAGCAGATCATTGATTTGGCTCCCCTTCTGTTCACAATGCTGGCGGAAGGCAGCTTGGCGTGGCGCCGGGAAAAGCTCGAACAGATGGACCAAGCGCTGAGTGACCTCCGCAAGCTGGCCGACGAGCACTCTCAACTGTACTTCACTCGTCTCCAAGTGGATATCGACACAGGTGCAGGCATCGAGGAGAGGTCCATTGCTCAAGCCGATATCCTGGGCGACCTTGCGCGAGGGGAGGACAACGAATACAACTGGCTTGATGCGGTTCTTGATGTAAACCCATTTGCAGACTACATGTGCAAGCTTGCCAATGATATCGATCAACCTGACATCATTAGATTCAAAGAATCCGAGGCCCCCGAGGATCCCGAGGATTTCTTACCCCCTCTTGTTTTCCGTCACGAAATCTATGGTGTGAAGCCCTTTCGCCTCTGCCCCAAAGAGATGGACGAAATCACGGGGAGTTCCAAATTCGCTCAATGGGCGCTCGTCTGTGGCGACGTGCGCATCTCCGACATTCCTCATGAACTGATGTCGGAAGACGCGAAAGAGGAGCGGGTGAAATGGCTTGAAGGCCGTTTGAGCAGCCAAGCAAGAGAAGCCAACGAGAAATGGGAAAAGTGGGGGGCGGCCGCTTCCGATGACGAACTCTAATCGCAAACGAAATGAAAAGGAGCAGACGATGAAAGTCACTGACCACGCCGTGCTGCGGTACATGCAGCGCCAGCTAGGGTTTGACGTCGAGGCAATCCGAGACGACTTGGCCCGCCACTTCGACAACCCGAAAAGCAAGCAGTTGCTTGAGTTCGCAGGCGGAACCCGATGCAAGATCAAACTGCGCGATGGACTCACCTACTGCTTCCAAGGGGACGTGATGACCACCTGCTACCCCAAGCGGAGCCAGTAGTGCTCGGCGGAACGTCTCGCCCCGACGGGTTATCATGCACTTCGTTGACCATGTCCCATTGCGGACGGAGAGCACCGCATGGCAGCCAAGCGCAAGCTGCCCACCGGCATCCAGACCTTTCGCACCCTTCGGGAGGACGGATGCTACTACGTTGACAAGACCGGCTACGCCCTGCGGCTGGTGCAGGATGGTGCGCACTATTTCCTCTCCCGTCCGCGCCGTTTCGGCAAGAGCCTGTTCCTCGACACCCTCAAGGAGCTGTTCGAGGGCAGTGAGGAGCTTTTTCGAGGGCTGAAGGTTCACCCGCACTGGGATTGGTCCGTGCGCCATCCGGTGCTGCGATTCAGCTTCGCCGGCGCCAGCTTCAAGGCTGCCGACGCACTTGAGAAGAGCCTTGACGAGCACTTGCGGAAGTTCGAACAAGGCATTGATGCAGTCTCCGACGCCTCCACCCTGAGCGGGCGCTTTCGATGGCTGCTGAGGGAACTGCACGAGCGCACCGGCCAGCGGGTCGTCGTTCTCGTGGACGAGTACGACAAGCCGATACTGGACGCGATCAACACGCCGGAGTTGGCGGAGGACAATCGAGAGCAGCTGCGCGGATTCTACGGGACGGTCAAGGACGCCGACGCCCACGTCAAATTCTCCTTCTTCACCGGCGTGAGCAAGTTCTCGAAGGTCAGCGTGTTTTCCGATCTAAACAACCTCACCGACCTGACGCTCCATCCCCGCTACTCATCGATTTGCGGATACACGGACGCCGACCTTGATGCCGTGTTTGCCCCTGAGCTTGAGGGTTTGGATCGCCAGGCCGTCCGCCGCTGGTACAACGGCTATAGCTGGCTCGGGGAAGAGAAGGTGTACAACCCGTTCGATGTGCTTTTGCTATTCGAGCAGCGCCGGTTCAAAGCCCACTGGTTCGAAACCGGCACCCCGGCGTTCCTGATCGAGAAGCTGCTCGAACGTGGTGTTCCGGCTACATCGCTCGACGGCATGATCGTAACCGACAGCCTGCTCTCCACCTTCGATGTACGCCGCATGCCGACCGCGACCCTGCTGTTCCAAACCGGATACCTGACCATCGCGGAAGCGCTCGATGACGAGGACGAACCGCGCTACCGCTTGGCTTATCCAAATCACGAAGTGCGCCAGAGCTTCAATCGGAACCTACTGCAGGCCATGACGCCGGAAACGACTGACCGGCTCATGCAGAGCGGCGACTTGCGCCGTTTCCTGCGGGCCAATGACTTCCGAGCCATGCGGGTTTTGCTTGAGTCCTTCTATTCCAGCATTCCCTACAACTGGCATGTAAACAACAACATTGCTGACTTTGAGGGCTACTACGCCAGCCTCTTTTACGCCTGCTTCATGGCATCCGGCCTGGACGTGCGCACCGAAGACGCGAGTGCGAGCGGTCGTTTGGATATGGCCGTGTTGTTCAACGGCCACATTTACTTGTTCGAGTTCAAAATGCAAAAAGGCGAAGCCCAAGGTGCGGCACTAGCCCAATTGAAGGAAAAGGGCTACCACCAAAAGTACCGTTATCTCCAGCAGCCGATTTACCTGATCGGGGTGGAATTCAGTGCCGAGAGCCGTAATCTGATTGGGTTTGATGTCGAGAGCGCTCGCTCCTCTTGAGGTCAAGGGCGCTCCCCTGCACCTCAGCGCAGCAGAACGGATGATCGCATCGCCGCCCGGCTTATACTTGCCCTTTGCGAACACAGGAGGCTTTTCATGGCGATCATTGAAGGCGAGGCGCCGCCGGCGTTTGCGTTGGCCGACACCGATGGCGCAGCGGTGTCATTGGCGGATTTTGCAGGACGGGATCTGGTCGTTTACTTCTATCCCAAGGACGACACTCCGGGCTGCACCAAGGAGGCCTGCGGCTTTCGCGACCTGTGGAGCGACTACGAGGCGGCAGGCGTCGCCGTGGTTGGCGTCTCGCCCGATGAGGGCGCATCGCACCGCAAGTTCATCGAAAAGTACCAATTGCCATTCACCCTGCTGTCGGACCCCGACCGGGAGATGATGGCGGCCTACGGCGCTTGGGGCGAAAAGACCATGTACGGCAGGAAGACGGTCGGCGTCATTCGTTCCACGGTCTGGATCGGCGCCGACGGCAGGGTGCGCCGCCATTGGCGCCGGGTGAGCCGGGCGGCGGACCATCCGGCGAAAGTGCTGGAGGCCATCACCAGCGCCTAGGGTCAAGCTGATCGACCGTGAACGCTCCCCGACCACATCGCCAACAGCACCTAGCCGCGCCGTTGGTGGTGGCAGCGGGCGTCCTGTTGAGCGCTTGCGGCGGGGGCGGCGGCAGTAGCGGCCCACCGGCGCCGCAACCCGCGCAGCCGCCACCGCCGGCCAACTCGGCCCCCACCGCCCATGCCGGCGTTGGCCAAGTGGCATTGCTCGATGCCGAAGTCACCCTCTACGGCGGCCTGAGCCAAGACCCTGACGGCGACAGCTTGAGCTACCGATGGCAGTTCACCTCAAAGCCCGGCGGCAGCCAGAGCGCCCTGACCGAGAACGGCAAAACGGCCGTGTTCACCGCCGATGCGGTCGGCGACTACCAAGTCAGCTTGGTGGTCAACGACGGCCAAGCGGACAGCGATCCGCATCAGGTGGACGTGCGCGTGGTGGCGTCCCGTTCCATCCTCCGCGACGGCATCCAAGGCGGCATGTGGCCCAACTACGCGGGCACCCTCGGCAGCGCCAAGCACGCCCCCTTAAGCCAGATCAACAAGGACAACGCGGCCGAGCTCGAAGTGGCGTGGCGCTGGTCGTCGCCGGACAACGACATCGACGGCGTCCAGAACGCGGTGTTCGAGGCCACCCCGTTGATGATCGACGGGGTGCTCTACACCAGCACTTCGTTTAGCCAAGTGGCCGCCATCGACGCAGCCTCGGGCGAGACCCTCTGGGTCCACGACAGCCAGTCCTACAACTACGGCATTCCGCCCAACAACGGCTTCCTGCACCGGGGGCTGGCCTACGCCGAGCACGCCGGCCGCAAATTCCTTTACATGGCCACCGGCGATGCCCGGCTGATGGCCCTGAACCCGATCAGCGGCGAGCCGGACCCGGATTTCGGGGGGCCGGTGCCGGGCACCATCAGCCTGCTCGACGGGGTGCCGCGCCTCAATGAAAGCGCCGTGCGCCTGGACAATGCCCACGACCAACCCGACGTGCCGGACCTCGCCGGGGTGCGCAATCAACTGGGCGCCACCTCGCCGCCCGCCGTGTGCGGCGACGTGCTGGTGGTGGGCACCAGCGTCCACGACGGGGAAGTGCTGCCCCCGTCGCCGCCCGGCGACGTGCGGGGCTTCGACCTCGCCACCGGCGAACTGCGGTGGACCTTCCACACCGTGCCCCGGGCCGGCGAGTTCGGTGTCGAGACCTGGGGCGAGGACTCCTGGCAAGTCAACGGCAACACCAACGTCTGGGCGCCGATGAGCGTGGATGCGGACTTGGGGCAGGTCTATCTGCCGGTCAGTTGCCCCACCAACAACTACTACGGCGGCCGTCGGCCCGGCGACAACCTGTTCGCCAACAGCATCGTGGCGCTCGACTGCGCCACCGGCGAGCGGGTCTGGCACTACCAAACCGTGCATCACGACATCTGGGACTACGATCTGCCGGCAGCGCCCAACTTGGCCGACATCACCGTGGACGGGCGAGCCATCAAGGCCCTGGCCCAAGTCAGCAAGCAGGGCTTCGTCTACGTGCTGGACCGGGAAACCGGCGTGCCGGTCTGGCCGATCCCTGAGGTGCCGGTGCCGCTCTCCGACGTGCCGGGCGAAGTGGCCTCCCCAACTCAGCCCATCCCCACCAAGCCACCGCCCTTCGTGCGCCAAGGCTCAAACCGCGACGATCTGATCGATGCGGCCGCCGCCCAGGACTACGACACCGGCCCGCTCTACACGCCGCCTACCACCAAGGGACTGGTCATCACCCCGGGCGAGGGAGGCGGCGCCAACTGGGGCGGCGCGGCATACGATCCCTCAATGCAGAGGCTCTACGTGGCAGGCTTCGGGCCGCTGACCCATGTGGTGCGCTTGGAACATGGCGGGCGGCCCAACTTCTACTACGGCCGACCGGAACTCTTCTTCGGCCCCGCCACCGCCTCGCCCTACCCCGGCCCCGGCTCGGCCATCACCGCCTACGACCTGAACCGCGGCGAAATCGCCTGGCGGGCGACAGGCGCTCAGGACCCCACCGTGATCGGCAACTCATCGGTCCTAGTCACCGACGACCTCCTGTTCTACAAGAACTCATCCCTGAGCACGCTCAACATCATCGACAAGGTCACCGGTGCCTTCATCGCCGCCATCCCCATCGGCGGCCGCGTCACCGGCGCGCCGATGAGCTACGAAGTGAACGGCAAGCAGTACGTCGTCGTCGCCTCCGGGAGCGAGAACGAGACCATGCAGGTGGTGGCCTTGGCGTTGCCTTGAATGAAATCTCGAATGAAGCAATTCCCGCGGTTCTGTGGAGATTCCCCGGTTCAGGGCGAGGGCAAGATGCCCTCGAGCCGACCTTCGTTCGAATCGATTCCTCCAGAGCGAGGGCAAGATGCCCTCGAGCCAACCTTCGTTCGAATCGATTCCTCCAGAGCGAGGGCATCTTGCCCTCGGCGGCGCGAAGCGCCGTGTGTCCACGCAATGGGCGACAGACCCTCTCCGCAGTTGGGTGCAACCAGCTAGCGATAAACGGACTGGCGCTGTCCGATCTTGAGAATCAGTACAGTCAATGCCTGCTCTGAAATGCTGTACAGGATTCGGTAGCGGCCGACACGCACCCTGAAGACGTCGTCGTACCCAGATAGTTTCCGCACCCCGGCAGGAAGGGGGTTGGTGGCCAAAGATCTTAGGGTTGAGGCGATTCGCTCTTGGTCCGACCGTGGCAACCGGCGCAGCTGCTTCTCTGCAGAGCGGGCGATCTCGACTTCATAGTTTGCCATCGAGCTTGAGTTCCGCTAGCACCTCGGCGAGTGGGCGCGTGGGTTCACGCCGGATACGCTGCACATCCTCGATATCCTCAAGCTCTTCAAAGCGGTCCAACAGGGCTTCCTGAATGAAGTGGTTCATGATGATCCCTCTTGAGCGGCAGTAGTCCTCAATGGCCGCTTTGAGTCCACTGTCAATCCGCGCACTGATCTGCACCGTCGCCATCGCCAGCCTCTCAATTATGTCGATTGTTAGCAAAAGCTAGCATCTGCTATCTCGCAAAGTCAACGCTGAACAGGTCCCTGAACCCTGTGCCGCCGAGGTGTGACGGTTGCTTCGCTTCATGCCGGCGGCTGTCAGGCCACTCGGCGAGCCAACCAGTCCAGGAGGAGGCGGTTGGTTTCCTCGGGTTGCTCCTGCTGGATCCAGTGGCCGCACTCCAGCGTGTGGACCTCCACATCGGGCACAAAGGTCGCAAGCCTAGGGTTTTGCTGCACCATGTCGTAGCGGCCGTAGAGCATGAGCGCGGGCTGGTCAACCCTTTCCCGCACCTCGGCGGTGGTCTCCCAGTTACGGGTGAAGTTGCGATACCAGTTGAGGCCACCGGTGAATCCCGATTGCTCGAAGGTGTCAATGAACACGGCCAACTCCGCCTCGCTCATCAACAGCCGGCCGGGGATCTCCGCCGCATCGGCTTCGGCCATATTGATGAGTGCCATGCCCGGCCCCAAGTCGCGGGGCTCGTCCCGCCACTGCCCGGTGCGGTAGAGGTTGCGCAGGAAATTGGCGGTGTTGGCCTCGAAGGCCCGGTCGGCCACGCCGGGCTGGCGATTGAAGTGGACGATGTAGAAGTCGCTGCCCGCCATGTCCTCAAAGACCTCTATCGGATCCTTGGGCATGCGCTCAAAATAGGGCACGCTCAAGTTCGCCACCGCCCGCACCCGGCTCGGATGCAGCAGGGCCAGGTTCCACACCACCATGGACCCCCAATCGTGGCCAACGAACACGGCGTCGCGATGGCCGAAGTGGTCGAGCAAGCCCACGACATCGCCGCAAAGGTGATGGATGTCGTAATCCTCCACCGGCTCCGGGCGGCTTGAGCGCCCATAGCCCCGCTGGTTCGGCACGATGACGTGGTGCCCGGCCTCAACCAGCGGCGCAATCTGATGACGCCAGGAGTAGGCGCACTCCGGCCACCCATGGCACAGCACGATGGGGCTTCCTCCCGGGTCGCCCGCGCTGAAAACCTCAAGGGTGACGCCGTTGACGTCGATGAATTCGGCGCTCTGAAATGGATCCACTCGATGACTCCTATACCTGACAAAGCGCATCATGGTAGCTCAGCGGCCAGTTCGTCACTACCCGACGAAGGGTCAGGCCGGAGGGGGTCCATACTGAATCCATATGTGCTACGATTTGTGTACACAAATTATGAGGCAGTCCGATGGCCCTTCCCGCTTCGTTCAGCGTTCGCGATCTCCGGCAGCGGTCTGGCGAATTGCTTCGCAACGCTGAGAATGGACAGTTGGCGATGATCACCAAGCACGGGCGGCCAACCATCTTGGCCGTTCCATTTGATGACCGTCTCCTTGAGGCGGGTGTGCATCGGGCGCTGGCACTGCATCTCTTCGAACAAGGCCAACTCACCTTGGCGCAAGCAGCCAAGGTGGCCAGCGTGAGTGTTGAGGACTTCATGCAAGTGCTTGGCGAAGCGGGCGTGACGGCAGTGGACTACCCGCCGTCGGAGCTTGAGGACGACTTGCGCACAGCCTTGTGAGCGCCCCCAATGACCGCCAAGCCAGCGCAGGCGGACAGTCCAATCCTGCTGAGGAAAGACCCTTCATCGCTGATGCCGGCCCATTGATCGCGATGGCGAGAGTTGATCAACTGCATCTGCTTCGGCGCCTACATGGCCGGGGCATGATTCCACCAGCCGTCCATCGGGAAATTGAACTAGGCTCTGGCCGGCCTGGCGCCGTGGCAATCGGGCAGGCGCTTGAAGCAGGCTGGATTCGAGTTGTCCCGCTCGCCGACGAAGCGCAGGCCTCAAGCCTTGCCCGTATTGTGGACTCTGGCGAAGCTGAGGCCATCGCCTTGGGCCTGCAACAGGATGCGCGATTCCTCCTGATTGACGACGCCAAGGGCAGAAAGGCGGCGCGGCGCGCAGGCCTGCCCCTGGTGGGCGTGGCGGGCGTCCTGCTCGCGGCGAAGGCGCAGGGCCACTTGGCCACCGTGAGCCCGGTCATGGAAGAACTGGCCAGCGTCGGCTACCGCCTGTCCCCTAGGCTCATGGACGGCGTGCGGCGCAGTGCAGGCGAATGAGCCGCTAGGCAGAGTAAGATGACCCCAACCATTCGTGCCAGTGACCGATTAACCAACCCCGCTCCATAGCCCAGATGCCCACGCCCTCAGCCGCAACTCCCACGCCTGGCATCCGCGTCCTCGTGCGCGATGCGGAGTGGATTGTTCGGCGCGTTGACCACGCTCCGGGCGGTTACCAGATCACTTGCGAAGGCGCATCCGAACTGGTGCGCGGCCGGGAGGCCGTATTCCTCACCGCGCTTGAACCCAAGATCAAGGTGGTCGATCCCGCCGAAACGGAGCTGGTCGCTGACCACTCGGCGCAGTTCGCGGACAGTTTGCTCTACATGGAGAGCCAACTGCGCCAAGCCGTCCCCAACGATGGCGAAATACACGTCGGCCACACCGCCGCCATGGATGTTGTTCCGTACCAGCTTGAGCCAGCCCGCCTCGCGCTTGGGCGGCCCCGGCAGCGGATTCTCATCGCCGATGCCGTGGGCCTGGGCAAGACCTTGGAAGCCGGCATTCTCGTCAGTGAACTCATCGCCCGAGGACGCGGGCGGCGCATTCTGGTGCTGGTGGTCAAGAGCATGCTCGCGCAATTCCAAAAGGAGTTCTGGAGCCGCTTCGCCATCCCGCTCACACGGCTCGACTCCGTCGGCATCCAGCGTGTGCGCAGCCGCATTCCCACCAACCACAACCCTTTCTACTACTACGACAAGTCGATCATCTCCATCGACACGCTCAAGCAGGATGCCGAGTACCGCACCTATCTGGAACAGGCCCGCTGGGACATCATCGTCATCGACGAGGCCCACAACGTGGCCGACCGCGGCACATCCTCATTGCGCAGCCGCCTCGCCAAACGCCTGGCCAAATGCTCGGACACTCTCATCATGCTTTCCGCAACGCCGCACGATGGCCGGGCGCGGAGCTTCGCAAGTCTAGTGAACATGCTGGATGCGACCGCGATTGCGGATCCCAACGACTACACCAAGCAGGACTTCCGCCCCGGCCTCGTCATCCGCCGCTTCAAGAAGGATGTGCAGGGGCAGGTGCGGGATGCGTTCAGGGACCGGGAGGTGTATGCGCAGAGTTTCGCCGCATCGTTCACCGAAGAAATAGCCTACGGTGCCTTGCTGAGTGTCCCGGCCGCCGCGCATCGCGGATCCGTCGAGGGCAAGATGCCCTCGCTCCAGCGGGGTGCCGTGAATCGCGACCTCTTTCACGTCACGCTGGAGAAGGCGCTCTTTTCCAGCCCAGCAGCCTGCTTGGAGACCGTGGAGGAACGCCTCAAGCGGCTACATCGGGAAGCCGACAATGGCGATGCCGCTGGGCCCCTTGCGGCGGAAATTGCCGCCTTGAAGGAACTTCGCGAGGCGCTGGAGATGATCACGCCAGAGGACTACGCCAAATACCAAGCCCTGCTCGCCGCCATCCAAGACGGCCAGCCGTTCCGTTGGACCCCCGACACCGCCGAAGACCGCCTCGTCATCTTCAGCGAACGCATTGCCACGTTGAATTGGCTCCGAACCCATCTGACCAAGGACCTCGCTCTCAAGCCGAACCAGATCGACATCCTGCACGGTGGCTTGAGCGACGTTGATCAGCAGCGAGTGGTGGAGGACTTCGGCAACGCGGTGCGTCCGATTCGCCTACTCCTATGCTCCGACGTCGCCGCCGAAGGCATCAATCTGCACTACCAATGCCATCGCCTCATCCACTTCGACATGCCTTGGTCACTGATGGTCTTCCAGCAGCGCAACGGCCGGGTGGACCGCTACGGCCAGACCGCCACGCCGCAAATTGTCTATCTCGTCACCTTGAGCGCCAACCCCACCATTCGAGGCGATGCACGCATCCTGGAAGTGCTGATCGAGAAGGATGAGCAAGCCTACAAGAACATCGGCGACCCATCCGTGTTCATGGGTGTGCATGATGCCGCCGAGGAAGAGCGGATCACCGAAACCGCAATTGCCCGCGGCGAAACCGCCGAGGCGTTCAACCGCCGCCTGCAACCCAAATCCAACGAAGGCGACAACCTATTGGCCCTGTTCCTGCAGGGGACCGGGGAGGCGATGGAGCGCGAGACGCCCGTCACGCCGCCGCCGCCCATGTCGCTGTTCCGCAGCGACCTGCACTACTGCGAAGCGGCCTTGCACCGGCTGCGCACACAACGCGACCAAGCCCTGGATGGGCAAGCGCCATTCCCCGGCGCCCGATTGCGCTTCACGGTGGATGCGGACACCAAAACGCTCACTTTGGACGCCCCGGAAGACCTCGTGGCACGGTACAGCTACCTACCGCCAGAGGTGCTGCCCGACAGCCGCCGCTTGGCGCTCACCACCAGCGTCACCCGCATGGCCGAAGCCATTGCCGAAAGCCGACGGGCGGAGGCGAATTGGCCGCGGCTGCACTACCTGTGGCGCTTGAGCCCGGTGGTCGAGTGGCTGAACGACCGCATGCTCGGGGCATTCGGCCGCTCCGAGGCCCCCGTCCTAAGCGGCGTCCCCGGCCTCGCCGTCGATGAATGCGTGTTCGTGCTCTCCGGCTTGGTGCCCAACCTCAAGGGCCATCCGTTGGTGTACGAGTGGGTGGCGCTTTCGTTTCTGGCTGGGCAATTCTCAGAAGCCCTCTCCTTCGAGGCCATCGTGGAGCGCACTGGCCTGGGGCGGCGCGAGACACCAAACCGCGAGCAGCCATTGGACTTAGACAGCCTCAGCACCTTGCTGCCGGAAGCCGTGGCACACGCTCGGCAGCACTTCCTTCAACGGCGAAACGCCTTCGAGGAGGCGATCAACGCCCAGCTCGAAGAGGAAGTCGCCGCCTTGGACGCCTTTAAGGAACGGCGTCTCAGGCAACTCGAATTGAACCTCGCCCAACCCGACCAGCCAGGGCCAGTCAAGCCCCAACGCCAAGATCAGGCTGGCCACGAAGTTGAAGA
This sequence comes from Pseudomonadales bacterium, assembly GCA_022827905.1. GTDB lineage: Bacteria > Pseudomonadota > Gammaproteobacteria > Pseudomonadales > Azotimanducaceae > Azophilus. The sequence continues at coordinate 73,538 of JAJEIQ010000044.1, forward strand.
AGTGTACGACGAGTACCTCAAGTGGATCGAGGACACCATGACCACGGAACCCTCGCCTTGGGTAAAGGTAATCTGCGCAATGACGCCGTTGGCGGATTCCTCGGCTTGAGGGCGTCCCGCCCTCACCTTAAATCCGCCGGGGATTATAAAGATGTGTTGACAAGCGGGGCGGGTTAGGGCATACTTTCCCTCAAGTTCAACGGAGCCAAAACCATGCCCGCGAAGCGCAAAGCAGACACTCTCAGCCTCTTCGATTTGACGCAACGCTATCCTACGAAGCAATCGGTAATCGACTACCTTGAGCGCATCCGATGGGGCGACACTCCGCACTGCACCAAATGCGGCGGAACCGACCGCATCAAGGCCCAAGCCAAGCATCCGGGCCGCTATTGGTGCGGCGACTGCCGCAGCTACTTCACGGCATGGACGGGCACTCCGTTGGAGGATGCGAAGGTTGACCCGCGCAAGTGGATATTCGCGGCCTACCTGCTGATGACGGCCCGCAAGGGCATCAGCGCCATGCAGCTCAAGCACGAACTGTCAGTGTCCTACCCCACGGCTTGGTACATGCTGCACCGGCTTCGCCTTGGGTGCGGCGGCAAGCTGGAAGCCTTGGGCGGAACCGTGGAGGTTGACGAAACCTACGTCGGGGGAAAGGAAGGCAACAAGCACAAAGGCAAGCGGCTCGATGTTGGCGGCGGGTCAGGCGGCAAAGAGGCTGTTGTTGGCATCAGGGAGCGCGGCGGCAAGGTGGTTGCCAAGGCCGTTGAGCGCACCGACAGCGCAACGCTGGTTCCCTTCGTTGAGGACAACGTTGAACCCGGCTCCAAGGTGTACACGGATGATGCCGCCGCCTACAAGCCGCTTCCCAACATCATCAACCAGTATGAGCACGACACCGTTGCTCACGGCGCTGGTGAGTACGTTCGGGGGGAAGTCCACACCAACAGCATTGAGGCTGTTTGGGCCGTCCTGAAGCGCGGCTATCATGGCATCTACCACGGCTGGAGCAAGAAGCACATGCGGGCCTACGTTGACGAGTTCACCTTTCGGCTCAACGAAGGGAACTGCGAGATCGACACGTCGCAGCGGCTTGATTCGCTGTTCCGCGGCTTGGTCGGCAAGACGATCACCTACCGGGAGTTGACGGCATGAGCGAGGAAAGGGAAGCTAGGGAGCCTACCGAAGAGGAACAAGCGGATATCGACGAGGCAACCCGCATGCTGCTAGGCATGGGGAAGCCTCGTGAGGAACAAGAGGACGGGGAAGCCATCCCCGCCTAACCGAAACTCTGAGGAAGGTTGCCGCCAGACTCAGAGAAAAGCGCTCAGGAACGCCCCAGTTGGTACTGATACTAACCGGAGCGTTTTGTTATGTCTATTCCAATTTCCGGGCGACGCTTTCTAAGCGATGGGCGAGCATCCGCAATTCTTGAGGACGGAGTGCTAAGAGTATTTGACTGTCGCCATCCTCAACCGGAGGATCAGCCGATATTGGTACTGCGGCTGACCCCTCATGTGGACGTAGTGCCAGTAATACCGTGCGGCCAGCATGTTCCGGTCCCAATTCGGGAATCGGCTTGATGACATGAACCGTGGCATCACGCAAACACCTAACGGGTGTAGGGTGCCAATTGCCGGGTTCTGTTCTGTAAATCTCATGTGCCATGCGTCAATGGCCCTCTAGGAAGGGCACGGCCTCAGCGTCTCTCGGCGCGCCAACGCTGGATGCCGAGTTGGATGGCAACCCCTTGCACTTGGCCTTGAAGTCGTCCCAAGCGTCATCGAAGCCGTAGCTTGGAATGCTTACCAGATAGGCAGGGAAGCTGGCGCTTCTGTCGGAGAAAAGCCAAACCGATGCGGTGTTGCGATCTTCGGGGCTGCCGTCAGACTTGGTGTAGCGGCGGTTGCCGACTGCGTTGGTGTAGATGCGCGCTGCAACGTCCATGACCAATCGCTGATCGCGGATGGTTCTGCCGTCAATTCGTATCGCGCTGTGCGGGGAAAGACGCCAACTTGCATCAATGCGCATTTGGCCAAATTGCTCAAAGCCACTCTCGCGCGCATCCTCACTCAACCAACTTGACAGATACGCATGGTCGCTGTTCCTGCATTGAAAGCTCAAATCCAATTGAGCCCAATAGTTGTGCGATGGGTTGCTCCCGACGTCATAGCTAATGTTCCGCCGTGAGTACGAAAGCTCGTAGCCGTAGCTCGTTCGCTCCACGTCCCATTCATGGCCACCCTTGGGACTGACTTGGGCGCTGGCATAGGCGGCTATGCCAACCGTGACGGCCAATACGGCCAAAGATATCGAATTCCTCATGCCCAATCCTCGGTAGATGCCCTTGCCCCGGCACCCGTAGTGCCGGGCCGTTGCTATCATCCCAGAGTGATTGAGAGTCTCGCCTATTGGCGCAAGCGCGTATTCAGCGAGCGACCCGACTGCGGGCACTCTGAGATTGATAGCGGTAGGAAGCTTAGGTGCGGACCGGCGGGCTTGTCAACACTTCTTTACAATTCCCAATCCGCCGGTGTGACGAGCGCAGCGCCCGGTGTTATCGTGCATGGCGACACGAGAAACGAGATCCGCTCCCCAAGCCAGCCATGAACATCAACGCCAGCATCGTCGACCAGCGGGTGGAAGGCATCCTTGAGAGCCACCCGGAGTGGTTTCCCTGGTCTGACGACGGCAAGGGCAAGTCGGCCGCCTTCGTACTCCTTTGCATGTCCACTGCACTCGACCTTCCGTTGGAGGAATGCGTGGAAATGCTCACGGAGGGCGGCAACGACGCCGGCGTCGACGGCCTGTGCCTCGGTGATGTCGAGGACGGCAACTTCGTCGTCACCCTGTTTCAGGGCAAGTACAAGATCAAGGACTTGAGCGGTGAGGCGAACTTCCCGGAAAACAGCCTGAAGGCTTCGCTGCAGACCATCGAGGTGCTCTTCGACCCCGATCGGGACGTGGCCCTGAACCCGAAGCTCCAGCCTGGCATCGACGAAATCCGCTCCCTGATCCGCGATGGCTACATTCCCACGGTGCGGCTGCTGCTCTGCAACAACGGTGCACAATGGGCGGACCAAGCCCACCACTGGGTTCAGCAGGCCAAAGAGCAATTTGGCGATCAGCTTGAAGTTGAGCACTTCAACCACAATGCCATTGTGCGTACGCTGCAACGAGTGCCAAGCATCGATGAGGTGCTCACGCTGAGCGGCAAGATGGTGGCCGAAGACCTCAACTACAAGCGTGTGCTGGTGGGACGGATTTCAGTCCACGAGTTGCACCGTGTGTTCGAAAAGCACGGTGACCGCCTGCTGGATCGAAACATCCGCCGCTACCTAGGGCGGGCCAATCGAATCAATGCGGAAATCTTTCGCACCCTGACCAACCAGGACGAGTCCGACAACTTCTACTTCTACAACAACGGCATTACGGCAATCTGCGATCATTTTGACTACAACGCCATGCAGAAGGCCGACTATCAGGTGCAACTGAAAAACCTACAAGTGATCAACGGTGGCCAGACGTGCCGAACCATCCACCAAGCGCTTAAGCAAGAACCATCCTTAGGGACCGATTCGTTCGTACTGATAAGGATTTACCAAGTCTCCAGCGAGTCCAAGGAGATCATTCAGGAGATAACAAGGGCAACCAACAGCCAAAGCCCAGTGGACCTGCGGGACCTTCACTCCAATGACGAGATTCAGAAGACGCTGGCCATGGGGATACAGAATTTGGGGTTCACCTACAAACACCACCGGCAAGAGGGTATTGGAGGCGAAGACGTTGTTTCGAGCGCACAAGTGGCCGAAGCAGTGCTAGCCGTTTGGCGCGAGCGACCCCACCAAGCCAAATTCCGGCGACGCGAACACTTCGGCAAGCTCTACGAATTCATCTTCAACGACCTCAACCCGGCCCAGGCGCTGAGTGCGGTGTTGCTTTTCCGGGAAGCCGAACGGCGGCGTAGGAAGCGTGACGAAGACGCACCAGACTTCATTGCCTATGCGTCCCACCACTTAGCCATGTTGATGGGCCGCGAGTTCCTCGATGACCTGGGAGTAGGGCTCGAAGGCCTGTCCCATCGCCATTTCGCGACCACCAAGGTTGCATTACAAGAGAACACAGACCGTTACTACAAGCGTGCCACCGAGCAAGTCACCAACGCCCTCCGCAATTGCTACGGTGATCGCGACATTTCTCTGCAGCAACTCGCCGGAACCTTCCGGCGAGGCGACTTGATGGAGATGCTCAACCCCCACGCCGGAGCGTCCTAGAGTCGGCCATGCCCGCCACTTACGTCGGCATTCAGAACGAAAACGAGTTCTACAGCCACCACTACCTTGCCGAGTTGTTGGCGGGCGACATTCAAGGCACGACGGCCCGCTGGCGGGAGGCCGCAACCGAAAGCGAGGGCGGGGCGCAGCCGCCGGATCAGGCGTTGCGGGCGCTGGCTCGGCCTTACCTTCGCTTTCGCCAGCAGTTTAGCCACGAACGCCGCCATCAAGCGCGCATCAAGATGCAGCGGGACTGGTTCCGGCAACTGCTTGGAACGCTTGGCTACGAGGTGAACCCGAGGCACTATCAGCCATCGGAAGGTGAAGACGACATCCCGGTGCTATGCGTGGGCGGCGTTCAAAAGAGCACGCCGCAGCTCTTGGTTCTAGGCGCCTACGATCCGTTGGGCGACGATGAGGACCCGCTCTCGCTTTGCCCGCACAAGGACCAATTCCAAGGTGAAGCGCCGCCGCCGGAAGCGCTGCTGAAGGAGACTTGGGAACGCATCATCACGCGGCGCATCTTCGGCGGTGCCCATCCCCCGCGCTGGGTGCTGCTGCTGGCCCCCGGCCAAGTGCTGCTGATCGAGCGCGGCAAGTGGACCCACAACCGGCTGCTGCGCTTCGTGCTCGATGACATCCTTGGCCGCCGCGAAGTGCCCACGCTGCAAGCCACCGCCGCGCTGTTGCATGCCGAAACCCTAGTGCCCGACCAAGGCATGAGCCTGCACGACAACTTGGATGAAAACAGCCACAAGCACGCCTTCGCCGTCTCCAACGACCTGAAGTACGCCCTGCGCGAGTCCATCGAGTTGATCGGCAACGAAGCCATCCGCTACCTCACGGAAGTGCACAAGGAGCGCATCTACGACCGTGATGACGAGCTGGCAGAGGACCTCGGCCTAGAAGCCCTGCGTTACATGTACCGCCTGCTGTTCCTGTTCTACATCGAGGCGCGCCCGGAACTCGGTTACGCGCCGCTGAACTCCGAGGCCTATCGCAAGGGCTACAGCCTGGAGCACCTGCGCGACCTTGAACTGGTGCGCCTAACCAGCGGCGAATCCCAAAACAGCACCTACATCCACGAGAGCATCCAAACCCTGTTCGGCCTGATCCGCGACGGCTTCGATGGCGGGGACGCCAACGTGCTGGCAGGCGGCCTGCACAACACCTTCGAAATCCGCGCCCTGGACAGCGCCCTGTTCCGCGCCGGATCAACCCCGGTGCTCGACCGCGTAAAGTTCCGCAACGAGACCCTGCAGCAGGTGATCCGCCTGATGTCCCTCACCCGCCCGGCAAAGGGCCGCAGCCGCCGACGGGGGCGCATCTCCTACGCGCAACTCGGCATCAACCAGCTCGGCGCGGTCTATGAGGCGCTGCTGTCCTACCGCGGCTTCTTCGCTGAAGAAGACCTCTACGAGGTGAAGCGGGCAGGCGAAGACCCGGACGAACTGGCCAACGCCTGGTTTGTGCCCATCAGCGAACTGCACAAGTACAGCGAGGAGGAGCGGGTGTTCGTGCGCGGGGAGCAGTCCTTGCGCAAGCTGAAGGTGCATCCCAAGGGCCGCTTCATCTACCGCCTGGCCGGCCGGGACCGGCAGAAGACCGCCAGCTACTACACCCCGGAGAGCCTGACCCGCTGCGTGGTGAAGTACGCGCTGAAGGAACTGATCGACGACGGGATGCCCGCCAGCGCCATACTCGACCTAACCATCTGCGAGCCCGCCATGGGCAGCGCCGCCTTCCTGAACGAGGCGGTCAACCAACTGGCGGTGAAGTACCTGGACCGCCGCCAAGGCGAGCGCAACGAACGCATCCCCCACGAGCACTACGCCGACGAACTGCAGAAGGTGAAGCACTACATCGCCGACCGCAACGTCTTTGGCGTGGACCTGAACCCGGTGGCAAAAGAGCTCGCCGAAGTGTCGCTGTGGCTGAACTGCATCCACAAGGACGGCCACGTGCCCTGGTTCGGCTACCAACTGGTGTGCGGCAACTCCCTGATCGGCGCCCGTCGGCAGGTGTACCCCGCCAGCCGCCTTGAGAAGCAGAAGCGGGCAGACCTCTGGTTCAACGAGGCACCCGAGCGCGTATTCCCGACTACAAGGCCAGAAGACGCGGTTTACCATTTCCTGCTGCCGGACCCCGGCATGGCGGACTACCGCAACAAGGCCGCCAAGCAGTACGAAGCCGACAACTTCAAGCGCATCGCCACTTGGCGCAAGGCATTCTGCACACCCTTCGAAGCGGACGAAATTGCCGAACTGCAGCGTCTATCCGCCCGCGTGGACGAACTCTGGGCGCTGCACACGGAACAATTGGCCAAGGACCGCCAGTACACCGAAGACGCGCTGCCCGTCTGGGGCCATGAGATGGCGGCAACAGACCCCACCCCCAATGAATGGAAGGACCGCATCCGCCAACAGGGCGTGTTCAGCGAAGGCACGCGCACCGTCAGCCCCTACCGCCGCCTCAAACTGGTGATGGACTACTGGTGCGCCCTGTGGTTCTGGCCCATCGGCGAAGCGGAACGGCTGCCGAGCCGGGACGATTTCTTGAGCGAGGTGAGCCTGGTGCTGACCGGCTCCGTCTTCCAGCCCGGATTGGGGCCGAACCAGACGGTGGACCTGTTCGGCGAGGAGTATGCGGAACACGCCGCCGAACTGGCCCAACGCATCACCAACGAAATCGGCATGCTGGACCTCGACAGCCTGTTCGAGCAGTTCCCGCGCCTGAAGTTCGTGGATGCGTTGGCCCAGCGGCGGCGTTTCCACCATTGGGAGCTTGTGTTTGCGGATATTTTCTATGGCAAGCGGCAAGACGGGAGCGGGCGGGGCGGATTCGACTTGGTGCTGGGAAACCCGCCGTGGATCAAGGTGGAGTGGAAGGAAGCGGGGGTGCTGGGCGACTTTGATCCGTCATTGGTGCTGCGGAATCACTCGGCGATGGAACTGACGCAGGGGCGGGATGAGGCGTTCGAGCGCTTTGCCGGTTTGCGGGATGCTTGGATTGAGGAGGTGGAGGATGCAGAGGCGACGCAGGGGTTTTTGAATGCACAGCAGAACTATCCAGCCTTGGTGGGGCAGAAGACAAATCTCTACAAATGCTTCCTGCCGCAGGCTTGGATGATCGGTAACGATAAGGGCGCGGCAGGTTTTCTGCATCCGGAGGGCATCTACGATGACCCCAAAGGTGGCACGTTCCGGGGGGAGGTTTACCGACGCCTGCGGGCGCACTTTCAGTTTGCCAATGAACTAAAGCTGTTTGCCGAGATACACCATCACACAGCGTTCAGCGTGAACATCTACGGGCCTCGTTCAACTGAGCTGTCGTTCTCCCATATCGCAAATCTCTACGCCCCAGCAACCGTTGATGCCTCGTTCGACCATGCTGGCGGCTCCGAGGTACCGGGATTAAAGGACAAGGAGGGTCGATGGGCTGTAAACGGGCATCAGTCACGCATATTGATGGTCGATGCTGATGCCCTTACCGCATTTGCGGCTCTTTACGACAGCAATGACATTCCACCCAACGAGGCAAAACTGCCTGCACTGCACTCCCGAGAGCTGTTAGCCACAATCCGAAAGCTAGCCGCGCATCGTCACCGCTTCGCCGACTTGTCGGGGTCGGTTTTCGTCACGCAACATTGGAATGAGACCATTTCGCAACGAGACGGGACGATTCGACGCGAGACACAGTTTCCCGAAACGCCTGCTGACCTAGTGCTGTCAGGTCCCCACTTCTGGGTTGGCAATCCGCTAAACAAGACGCCAAGAAAGAAATGTACCAAGAACAGCGATTACGACTGCTTATTACTCGACACTTTGCCCGAAAGCTATTTCCCACGAACGAACTATGTTCCAGCTTGCAGCGACGAAGAGTACGCCAGCAGGACACCCGGTGTGCCTTGGGCCAGCGGTGGCGAAAGGAAAACTGTCTGCGAGCACTATAGGGTTGCCAATAGAAGAATGGTCAGTGCTTCTATGGAACGTACGCTGATAACTGCTGTTATTCCGAAACACGTTGCCGCTATTGACACGATAGTAACTACGGCCTTCCAAAGCGTGATGACTTGCATTGACTTTGCGTCTGTGACACTTTCAGTTGTTCTAGACTTTTTCGTTAAGAGCACCGGAGCATCAGACGTTCGACACTCCGTGCTGAGCCGGCTCCCGATAATCACCGCCGGCTGCACTCCGGCCATCCGTAACGCCCTCCGCACCCGTGCCCTTAGCCTGTCCTGCCTAACCACCCACTACGCCGACCTCTGGGAGGAAATCTGCGACATCTCTCTCCCCGAAGACCCATCCCACCGCCACATCGACGCCTTCACCGCCGACGCTTGGACCAGCCCCGACCCACGCCTCCCGTCCACCTTCTTCCGCGACCTCACCCCCACCTGGAACCGCAACGTCGCCCTGCGCACCGACTACGCCCGCCGCCAAGCCCTGGTCGAAATCGACGTACTCACCGCCATCGCCCTCGGCCTCACCCTAGACGAGCTCCTCACCATCTACCGAGTCCAGTTCCCCGTCATGCGCCAATACGAAGCCGACACCTACTACGACGCCACCGGCCGCATCGTCTTCACCGCCTCCAAGGGCCTCCCCGGTGTAGGCCTCCCCCGCAAGGCCCTCAAGAACGACACCAGCTACACCATCGACTCCCCCGCCCACAAATCCACCAACACCGCCCTGGGCTGGGAAGACATCCGCACCCTCGAAACCGGCACCATTCGCCGCCAAATCACCGACAACACCCAAAGGGATGGCTCCCTCACCCGCGAAATCGAGTACATCGCTCCGTTCCGCCCAGCAAACCGGGAGCAGGACTACCGCACCGCATGGCGCAAATTTGACGCGCCTTAGCTGAAGCCGTCTATCTCTCCATCCAATCGACGCTGCGAACATGAACGCGATTACAGACGAAGACATCCTCAAAGACATAATCGAGCGGCTTCGTGAAGGCGTTTTGCCCTGGCGCAGGCCGTGGTCCGACTCCAGCAACGTGGTCCTCATCGGCTCCGTGAAGTACTCGGCGTTGATGTGGCCAAGTAATCTTCGGGCACCTCGGGTGCCTTTTGGCCTGTTAAACGGGACAAAGCTCCTAGCACACGCCTCAACACAGCGCTACCGATCGAATTTGTGGATCACGAAGAGTGTTGTGAAGGAGCTTAAGGCAGAACTGAACGAAGAGGACAATCAACCAGTGGCTATCCGGCGCTACCTGGACGAGAACTCGCGTCACTTGAGTTCAAAGGCGGCGGTTCGACACGTTTACAACGTTGATCAAGTCATCGACTGCGAGAGGAAGCTGGGATTGACGTTCCTAAAGAACCAGCCATCAATCCCCACCACGAAGTATGAACGCTGCGAGAAGCTTCGGGACGAGTTAGTTCACTATCACAACCTACGGATTGTCTACGAGAATCGCGCCGCCTACTCGCCGAGTTGGGATACCGTCGTGATGCCCGATATCGACCAATTCAATGTCCCGTTTCCCGGTGACCACCAAGTTCAGGACGGGGCCGCCCACTATTGGGCCACCCTGTGGCACGAAGTCGTCCACTGGACAGGGCACCCATCCCGGCTCGACCGGCGGCAGCATCGGCAGTGGGGGGACAACATTTACGCTTTCGAGGAGTTAATTGCGGAACTCGGCGCCACCTTCCTCTGTGCGCACTTGGGCATTGAGGGAGAACTGCAGCACGAAAGCTATTTGGATTCTTGGTCCCAAGCGTTGGAGCAGGATCCGGCCCAGTCATTGTGGTCGGCAGCCGCGTATGCCGAGGCAGCCAAGAAATTTATTCTAACAGCGCCTGAACGGCGCCAAGCGTTCCCACACCGCAGTTCGCCTGATGATTTTCTTGAAAGTTCCCAAATCGACTTGCCCACACCTGACGAATATCCAACATGAACGATGCAGCGCAAGTTGAGCACGTGCTCGGTCTTCCCATCGCTCGGTACTTTCAGCTACACCGGGGGCCGGATAGGGACTCTGACAAGGGCGGCATTATCCATGTTGAGCCTGCCGACCTGCGTCAGTTAATGGACGGCGTCACGCTGGGATTGGACGACCTGGATCCACCAGCGGACGCAACCGAATTGCTCGACGGCCCCTACCTTGTGATTGACACAGAGTCCGTGTTCAACGACGACGAAGACGCTGATCCTTGGGACGAATGCGGGGATCCCGAATCGGAAGTCGTTATGCTAGTCATTCAGAACATCTATTTGGGTCTCTGCGAAACTGCCGCCCTGCAACTCGTCTCGGACACCAACTTGAGCATCCTGCTTCCCGAGTATCGAGATGCGAATCGCGGGGTCAACGGTGGAGGCAGTGCGAGAGTCCCTGACCCCGCGTTTTCGCTGATTGAATCAAGCCCTAACTACTGTGGCCGTTGCGAAACCTGTCCGTGCGGGGTCGTGGCCTGCGGTGCCAACTTCTGCTGGAAGCAGGACGGCGAACCACTGCTTTTCCTCAAAACTGGCGGCAGCGACATCGTGGTTGCTCAGCTGTTCCCCTGGCTGCGGCGTGGCAGCAGTATGGGGTATTGTCCGCCTTAGTGAGCTGGGTTTGGCGTTGCGCAAGATTTTCACGGAGGCGGACTTGGGCCTCAGTCCGTCCTCCCAACCCCAGTTCAGCGCCACCACATTCGGGACGTCGCGAGCTGGGGAGGCACAAAGAGCCTCGATTACCTGCGGAAGCGAGGCGTCCAACTCTCCTCAAGGTAGGCATCCTCATTCTCGTCTTCTTCTTGGTAGGTTTCATCTACCAAAGTTGGGCAAGTGAGGACGGTCAAGGTTTTTCCGTATTGACCCAATCCCACTATTTCCTCCATTGCTTCGGCTGAACTGTCACCGCCGAACCAGTCCGAAACATCGACCTCGGCCTCGCTGCGATCAGCAGCGGCGACCCTCCTTGGTTCCTCGTTGAAGCGCGCAGTGGCCGTGCTGGGCGGAAGCAGCGACCCCTTGCGCGGCCAGCTAATTTCGGGAAGTGACTTCATCGTGTCGGAAATGAAACAATAGCTGATGGTGTTGTTTGTGCTCATCACGACAGCAACGGCATCGTCGGTAAGCTCGGCGTACCGAATGGCAGTAGCTGTCAACGACGTACGGCACATTCTCGCCATTGACTCAACGGCCTTGAGTCCCTGCCCGCATTTATCAAGTTCCCTGAGAAAAAGCTTGGACGGCATAAGCAACCCCGCGCTGAAGTGGTCGGCCTCAAGCTCATAGGGATCTACGGATGTGAATCCAGCGTGCGAAGCGTGAACGCCATCATCCGGCAAGATATGGTCAATGTGTCCGTCGAGGAAAAAATGGCCGAGCTCATGCCCGACGCTGAATCGCTGAAACCCTTCACTGGGAATATGTGTTGCGTACATGATTCCGAAGGAGTCACCATGCCTCAACAACATCCCCGATACTCCTGAGTCCGTGTCGGCTTTGGGTTGGACCAAAATGCCCCGATCGGCCGCAATGGCAAACGGGTCTATGGGCAGCACCCCCTTGCCGACTTCTCGGGCGACAGTCTCGCCACGATGCTCCGCCGACTTGAGGCGAAGTCTCTGACCCACAGTTACGCTCCTTTCTTCCTTTCTGCGTTCCGAGACGCCAGCATCTTGAGGAAATCCGCAGCGAGTTCCCGATCCCTTCCCGTGAGCCTGCTGACGTCTCGGTAGAGCGGGTCGGCAGACTGGGCTAGTGCCGGGTCGTCGGTGCGACCGAGCAAATAGTCGGTCGTGACTTCAAGCGCGGTCGCCAACCGACGGAGGTTATCGAAAGAGGGTTTGCGGGAGCCCCCCTCGAAGTGGGCTATCGAGCTTGGTGGGAGTTTGGCGCGGGCAGCCAAGTCACTCTGGCTCCACTGGCGCATGCCTCTGGCCACCTTTAGGCGGTCCTTGAACATCCCAGAAGGCGGCAGATCGGCTTTCATGTCGATTTCGGCACTTTTTTCTTGACGAACCCGGATATAGAGCCTATAGTCGCCACATTAAACCTGTCGAACCCGCCAAGGGCAAGCTCTGGAGAGTGAAAATCATGGGAACTGAACACGTACAGCACCGCGACATCGCTAAATTTGCGGTGGACAGGGTCAACCTGCCAAAGGACAAAGCCAACGAGTACAGAGCTCAAGCCCGTCGGCTCCGCGAAAAGCTGGACAACTACTTGGGCGAGCATCCTGACTTCACCCTCAAGAAAATGCTCCTGTCCGGGAGCCTAGCAAAGGGAACCGCCCTGCGGTCGCTCAACGACATTGACATCGCTTGCTACGTCGGGGGTGCGGACGCTCCTCAGGATGTCAGGAAACTAATCAAGTATCTTGCTGAGCGCCTGCGGAGCGCCTTTCCCAACTTCAGTCCAGACCAAGTCACGCCGCAGACATATAGCGTGAAGGTGTCCTTTCGCGGGTCGGGATTGGATATCGATGTGGTTCCGATTCTCTATGATGGCGACGAGAACTGGTATGGCAATCTGGTCAGCCAAGACGATGGATCATTCCTCAGGACGTGCATTCCGCGTCATCTGGAGTTTATCCGAAAGCGCAAGACCGAGCACGAAACGCATTTCGCCCAAGTCATCAGACTGGTGAAGTTCTGGATACGCCACCAGAAGCAGAAGAATCCTGGATTTCGCTTCAAGTCGTTCATGTGCGAGCTAATCTTGGCTCACTTGGCGGATCAGGGCCTTGACCTCTCTGACTACCCGGAAGCCTTGCAGCACTTCTTTACCTATGTGGCGAGGACCGGTCTGCGAAAGCAGATCGCGTTTGAGGACTACTACCGTAGATCGGCCATCGGTTACTTTTCAGATCCCGTTCAGATCATCGACCCTGTGAACGCGAAAAACAACGCCGCATGCCTGTACACCACCAACCAAGCATGCGAAATTACCGATGTGGCGCTTGACGCTGGCGATGCCATCGACGCTGCGTTGAGAGCCCCCACCAAACAGAAAACTGTCTACTACTGGCAGAAAGTTTTCGGACCAGCATTCCAAGTGTGAGAAGAATCATGAGTCAAAGCTACACATTTGCCGGATCACTGACCTTCTCGGTCACACACGCAAGGCAGATAGCGGCCAAGGTCGCCACCGATCTTAAGCGCCTTCAGCGCTTCTATGGCCAGCCCTCTGACGGCGACATCAACAACTACGAGTACGAGGTGGTTACCCTGCTGACGGCCGGATACCTCGGTAGAGTGTGGTACGGATTCACTAGTGTCCGGTTAATACTCGAATAAATTCAATTGGTTAGGGTCCATGTCCTGCCCGGAAGTGTGGTCGGGTTCGAGAAGGCATTGATTTAACGGCATTTTCTCGAACAGGGTGACGGACAGGATCTGTAGCAAAG
>JAJEIQ010000032.1 GCA_022827905.1 Pseudomonadales bacterium
GCCGCCCCCCTGCGGTCGCTCCGCTCCCTCCGGAGGGCGGCGGAAAGGCCCGGAACCCGGATCGGGGAACCGGACAGTTTATTTGTTCTAAAACCGGACATATCTATTTGTTGACGACAGGAGCGTGGCATTCGCCGTTGACATAATTTGGCCATCTTCCTATTGTGCATTGAGCTATCCAGTGTTGATCGCTTGCAGCGCGAAGCGGCGTTCGCCGCGGATTGCGGCCAAGGTGGCATATGGGTTCGACCATTGCAGAGAAGATTCTGGCCCGGGCGGCGGGGGCCACTGCCGTTGCCGCCGGCGACGAGATTCTTGCTAAGCCGGACTTTGTCATCGCTTACGATTTCCCCGGCTACACCAACGTCATCTTCAAGCAGATGGAAGAGGACTTCGGCATTGACAAGGTCGCCGAGCCGGAGCGGTTTGCGCTGTTCATCGACCACATGGTTCCGGCCGTCTCGCCCGAGGAGGAGGACCTGCACCAGAACACCCGGGACTGGGGGGCGAAGAACGGCGTGCCGGTGTATGAGCGGCTAGGGATCGGACACCACGTTGCGTCTGAGTTGGGGTATGCGACGCCGGGCGCCTTTGTGGTGCACTTTGATGGCCACGTATCGCAGATGGGCACCTTCGGCACGCTCGCCATAGGCATTCGCCGGCATCTGCTCGAGGCGTTCGTCAACGAGCGCATCCAGATGCAGGTGCCGGCCACCGTGCGCGTAAACCTGCGCGGCGAGGCCCGCCAAGGCGTCATGGCCCGAGATGTCTTCCACCACATCGTGCGGGAACTTGGTCCCGCCGCGTGCCGCTTTCAGGTGCTGGAGATCGGCGGCGAGGCGCTCGAGCACCTTTCCATCGACGGGCGGCAGACCATCAATTGCCTGGCCATGTTCACCGGCGCCGTCACCGCCATCATGAACCCGGACGATCGTACGCTGCCGGTGGCCCTGGAAAGGGCGCGGCTCGACATCGAGCCGGTTTATTCCGATGCGGACGCGCGCTATTCGGTGGTTCACGACATCGACATCGACGCGCTGGAACCGGTCGTGGTGGTGCCGCCGAGTCCGCGCAACACCCAGAACCTGAAGGACTACGTCGGCACCGAGGTCCAGGTCGGCTACTTGGGCTCCTGCGCGTCCGGACGCTTGGAAGACTTGGAGATCGCCGCCAAGGTGCTCAAGGGCCAGCACATCAAGCCGGGCTTTCAACTGCATGTGGTGCCGACCAGCCAGGCGATCATGGAGGAGGCTTCCCGGCGCGGCTACCTGACCGACTTGATCGCCGCCGGGGCTTACGTCACCTCGTCCTCCTGCGACTACTGCTTCGGCCGCGCCGGCGTGATGACCGCGGGCCAGCGGGCCGTGTCAACCGGCACGCTGAACGTCCGGGGGCGGATGGGCAGCCCCGACTCCGAAATCTACATCGTCAACGCCGCGGCCGTCGCGGCCTCGGCGATAACCGGTGAAATCACCGATCCGCGAGACTATCTGTAGGCTGCATTGCATGGCGCTGCGGAATCTTGAAGGCCGCGTGGCCTGGATGTTCGAAGCCGCCGACTTCGATGTCGATGAGATCGTTGGCGTCAAGAACATCAAAATCCAGGATGTCGAAAAGCTCGCGGAAGTTGCCATGCGGACGTTCGATCCTGGGTTCCATGCCAAGGTGCAGGCCGGGGACCTGCTGGTCGGCAATCACAATTTCGGCTACGGACACCCGCACTATCCGCCGATGATTGCGATGCGGCGTCTGGGCATTGCCGGGGTGATCGCCGAAAGCTTCTCGCCGGGCTATTGGCGGGGCGAGATCGCCATGGGCTTCCCCCAGGTTGCGTGCCCCGGAATACTGGCGGCGGTCAATCGCTGGGACCGGCTCGAAGTGGACTGGGCGGCTGGCGTCGTGCGCAACCTCACCGAAGGCACGAGTCTTGGCTTCGAACCGCTCGCGGTTGCCGACCGTCAAATGCTGGAGTCGGGCGGCCTGATTGGCTACCTGCACGCCCGCAGCGCTCAAGTGACTTGAAGGGACAGGAATCAATCGTATGAATGCCATAGGGAAAAGTGCAATTGCCGAAGCCGCCAAGGGCGGCCGGACCGTTTGGGCGGCCGGGGCATACGATGCGTTGTCGGCGCGGCTCATCGAGGAAGCGGGCTTTGCGGCGGCGATGACGACGGGGTTCGGCGTCTCCGCGTCCCATCTGGGCCAACCGGACCTGGAGTTGTACACCATGTCCGAGAATCTCAACGTGGTGGGCAACATCGTCGATTCGGTCACGATTCCGGTGATTGCGGACACCGACACCGGCTACGGCAACGCCATCAACGTCATGCGCACAGTGCGGGAATTCGAGCGGGCCGGCGTTGCCGGCATGATCTTCGAGGACCAGGAATCGCCGAAACGCTGCCCGGCCGCGGCCAACCGGGTGGAGTTGCTGCCGCTGCCGGAGGGCGCCGCCAAGATTCGCGCAGCCACCCACGCCAGGCGCAACGAGGATGTGCTGATTATCGCCCGCACCGATGCCATGGACGAAGCGGAGGCGGTGGACCGCGGCCAAGCCTACGTCGAGGCGGGGGCCGACCTGGTGCAGCCCATATCGAAGTGTTTCAGCGACTTCGATGGTTTGGTCCGGTTTCGGGAAGCGGTGCGTGTTCCGCTGTCGCTGCAGCTGCTGGGCTGGCTGGAAACCGACTTGACGCCCGACCAAGTGGAGCAGGTGGCGGGGCTGGCCGTCTTTCCGCTGGTTGGGCTCATGACCGCGACCGCAGCGCTCCGGGCCAATCTAGGTGCGCTGGCCAAGCGGCGTTCGTCCACGCAGCTGCCCAACGAAGTGACGACGATGGGCGAATTCAAGTCGATCGTTGGCTTTGACGAACTCGAGGCCATGCAGAGCCGCTTTCTGGTCGGTCGTTGAGCTGAACAGGGGCGGCGAACGGACTCAAGACGCTGCGTCGAGCGTCTCCCAGAGCCCGGCCACTAACTTCTGAAACCCATCGGTCGCGTGGAGGGCACGAACGTTGCGCGGCCTCGGCAGGTCGATGGGAACGTCGGCAACGATGCGGCCGGGGCGCGGCGACATGACGATCACCCGGTCGGACAGCGCTGCCGCCTCCGCCAGGTCATGGGTGACCAACACCACCGTGCTGGCGGAGACCTGCTCCCAGAGTTCGACCAGTTGGTCCTGCAGGTTGATCTTGGTCAGCGCGTCCAGTGCCCCGAAGGGTTCGTCGAGCATGACGAAGCGGCTGCGCAGCGAGAAGGTGCGGGCCAGCGCGACCCGCTGGCGCATGCCTTGGGACAGTTCGGCGGGCAGCGCGTGCTTGAAATCCCCGAGGCCGACTGATTTCAGCAGTTGCTCGACTTGGGGCGTGCGCTCGGCAGCATCGCCAATGCGGGTGGCTAGGGCGAAATCGACGTTGCCAAACGCCGACTTCCACGGCATCAGAGCGTCTCTGGCGAACATGCGGGCGGTATCGCGCCGGCCGGCTCGGGGCGGGCGGCCCGCCAGCCGCACGGCGCCGGTCTGCACGTTCAACAGACCGCTTAAGATGTCGAGCAGCGTCGTTTTGCCGCAGCCGCTCGCGCCGACCAAGGAGACGAACTGGCCAGCGGGGATCTCCAGGTTCAGGTTGCTAAGCGCTTCGACGGACTCATCGCCGCGCCCGTACGCATGGCTGAGACCGCGAATGTCGATGCCTTCCGGCGCCGACTCGGAGCCCATCGTGGAAGTCTCCACCGCTTAGGACGCTGCGTCCATCGCCGGTCTATTGGCAGGCGCCGGCGCAAGTGGGTGCCTTGGCATAGACCACGTCCGCAAAGGGGATGCGTTGGTCGATCAGGTTGAATCGCAGCGCATAGGCGTTCCAGAGATCGATGGCGGCGGGGCTGATCCGGTAGCCCCAATAGCGCCGGTAGTTGCGCACCATCCGCTCCATGACCTCCTTGTTCTGGGCTTCGGACAACGCGGCGACCGGCGCGTGGCGGCTGGCTAGGTCGAGCATCTCCTCATGATTTTCGGGCTCGCGAATCCAGTCGATGGCGTCGCGCATTGCGGCGATGAAGGCATCGGCGCGGGCGGGTTGGTCGCGGACCAATGCACCCCTGGCCACCCATCCCGCGTACAGCCCCCGGTACTGCAGGGCGGGTGGGCCGTCGTCGGCAAGGACCAGCACTGGGCGCGCGAGGTCGAGGGTTTCCAGGAGTTCGGGTACCGGAGCGAAGGTCATCTGCGCGTCCACGGCACCCGCCTGCCAGGACGACAGCGTGGTCGCGGCGCTGCCGGTGGCGACGAAGTCGACGTCTTCCACGGCGAGGCCCGCTTCCTCAAGCATCAGCACCGCAGCCAAGTAAACCGTGCTGCCGATCGCGTTGACGCCGATGCGGCGCCCCGCCAATTGCCGAACGATCGCGTCGCGGCTCTGCTCCGGCAACGGCACGTGAGTGCCGACCGGCAGGTCAGTGCCGACCGGCACGTGATTGCCGACCACCAGGGTGACGTAGTTGGTGCTTTCGTTGCCGACGAGGTACTTGAGGTCGATGCCTTTGTCGATGTTGGCCAGGACCAAGTCCGGTGCGCTTTCCACCACGTCCATGCTGCCGCCGATCAGCGCCGCGATGGCCGCCGACGAGGAGTTGGCCGGCAACCGCTCCACGGAAAGCCCCCGCTGTTGGAAGAAACCCTTCTCAACCGCAACGTGCACAGGCATCGAACTGTAGGCGCCAGTGAACACCTGAACGCGCAGCGGGCCGTTCTCGCGGCCCCCCTCGGCGCTGCAGCCGCCGATAAGGAGCAGGGCGGTCGCAGCCAGCCAGAGCCACCAGCCCTGGATCGAGGGCGTCCCGCCCTCGTCCGCAATCGAGTGGGTGAAGCTAGGCCTTCTCATACCGCGATTGGAGCGTGCCACTTGGCGATGGACCGTTCGATTCGGGACATCGCTGCCGTTAAGGCGGTGGTAATGAGGACCAGGGCGATCAGGGTGGCGAAGACGCCGTTCGGATTGAAGGTGTTCGAGTAGTAGCTCACCAGGGTGCCCAGCCCCTTGCCACCGGCGATGAGTTCCGCGGTGATGACGCCGAGCACCGTGTAGATCATGCCCAGGCGCAGGCCCGCGAAGATGGCTGGCAGCGCACTCGGCACGATGATCTCCACGAAAACCCGCCAGCGGGGAATGGCTAGGCTGCGGGCCAATCGCAGGTGGTCCGGATCGGTCGATTTGGCGCCCGCCATGGTGTAGGAAAGCAGCACGAAGTACATGATGGAGACGCCGGAAGCGACCTTCTGCTCCATGCCGATGCCGAACCAGAGAATGAACAGCGGGATCAGCGCCACCCGGGGCAACGCATTCAAGGCGTCGATGATGGGCGCCGCCAGCCGCTCCGCGGTCGGGAAGGCGGTCATGAGCAACGCGGTCAGCAACGCAAGCACCGCGCCCAGCACGAAGGCGATGAACACCGCCTCCAAGGTGATCACGGCGGCCTTGGGAAAGGTGCCATCAACCACCAGTTCGATGAAGTCCAATAGAAACTCGGATGGTTGGCCGATCAGCCCGCGGGGCAGGGCGCCGCTCTGGGCTGCCGCCTCCCAAGCGACGCCCCAGACGGCGATCAACAGCAGGCGGCCGCCTGCCAAGGTGAGTCGTTCCTTCATGGTGAAGCTCCGCAAAATGACGCTTGACCGGCCTGTTGCTGGCCGTTCACGCCCAATCCGCTTCCAGTTCACTGAGCAGCTCTAGCACTTCGTCCGCAGTGGGGTTGGGAGAGAGGCGCTCCACGGTGCGCAGGTAGGCCCGCTCCTGGGCGATCCTTTGGCCGTTGGGCGGGAATTTCCGGCACCAGTCCGCGATGGCTGCGTAGGCCTCCTGCCAGTCGGCCTGCCACTGGGACCGGCCGGGTCCGAAATCCACCGCGACAGGGTGCCCGGACTTCCCGGAACGGGCGCGCAACGCGGCTGTGGCCGGCCCATCGACTTGGCCATCCTCAGTCAGCGCCACGCCGTATAGCGCGCGTCCGCGCTCGGCGGAGACCAGCCCGTCCAGGATGTCGTGGCGCACCCGCTCAGGATGGCGCTCCAGCGGGTCGCCGAAACCGCCGCCGCCGCCGCCGCCGACAATCAGAACGTCGCCGGGGTGCGGCCGATAGACGGCCTGCTTGCCGATGTTGTCCTCCGTTCCGTCCGCTTTGCGAACCAGGCTGAAGCTCGGCACTGCGGCCTTGCCGCCGTCCACGCCCCAGGCCGCGAATTTATGGCGGTCCTTGCCACGGGTGACCACGGTCGCCCGGTGGTCGGTCAACTCGAATGCGTACTCGACGCCGAATCCGCCCCGCAGCCGCCCGGCGCCTTCCGAATCGGTGCGTAGCGCGAACCGATGCACCCGCACCGGCGCCTCGGCCTCGAGCACCTCGGTGGGAATGTTGCGCAGCGCCGCGGTCGGGAAGTCGGTTGCGGAAATGCCATCGAGACCGAGGCCGCCTCCGGAGCCGCCGACCACCGCATTGGCTGCCACCACCCGGGTGGCGCCGGACAGGTCGGCGGTGGATACCGAGATGACGGCGAGTTGTCCCGCCCCGCCGGCCGGGAGGCCACCGGGAATCGCGCTCGCCAGCGCGCCGAGGGTCATGTCGTGAACCCGCATGGAGGTCACCACGCGCATGCCGCAGGCGGCCGGAAACGAGGCGTTGACAAAGGAGTGTTCGGGCAGCGTCAAGTCGATGCAGCGCAGCATGCCGGCATTGAAGATCCGGCCCTCAGTGGCAGTGACCACGAAGTTCATGATGGCGAGGGACAGCATGGGGTGGTGCTTCTGGCCGCCCGCGGGCATATTGATGGCTGAGGCCACTTGTGGGTCCGAACCGGAGAAGTCCAGCTCCACGGTGCCGTCGCCCCTGGCGGTGACCACCAGCTTGGCCCGAATGGGCACGGGGCTCACGTAGTTGTCCTCCAGGTACTCGACGAACTCGTAGGAACCGGCGGGAATCTCCTTGAGCACCGCCTTGGTGAGGGCCTCCGCCCGGTAGAGGCTCCCGTACATGGCGCTGCGCACGGTCGCCGGATCGTAGCGGCTGACCAGTTGCCCGAGCCGTTCCTCGGCCCGGTTCAGGCCGGCCACCGCGGCGCCCAAGTCGCCCCAGTTCATTTCCGGGCTGCGGCAGTTGCTGGAGATCATGGCCACCACGTCCTCGTTGAGCACCCCCTCCCGGTACAGCTTGGTGGAGCGGATGCGCAGCCCCTCCTGGAAGACCTCCCCGTTTGTCCCGTCGATGCTGCCCGGCACCTTGCCGCCGATATCGCTGCAGTGGATGAACGCCCAGGCGAAGCACAGCAGTTCGCCGTCGGCGAAGATGGGCTTCAAGAAGTAGACGTCATTCAAGTGGGTGACCATGCCGGCGGTGGTGTAGGGATCGTTGGTGATGGCGACATCGCCGGGCGCCCAGTCGGCGAAGGCTTCGATGCCTGGCGCCATGGGGACGCCCACCAGCGCGGTGACGCCCGTGGCATCGACTACCGCGAACTGCTCGCCCTCCGGGGTCACCAGGGCGGTGCCGAAGTCCAGGGTTTCCTTGACGAAGGTGGTGTGCGCCGAACGCTGGATGATCCAGCCCATTTCATTGACGATGGCGCGGAACAGGTTGGCGAAGATCTCCGTGTTGATGGCAGCCGAAGTCATCTGCGATCCTTGGCGTTCATTGGCTTCACTCCCGGGTGACGATCAGGGCGCCGTTGCCGGCGAGGGTGAGAACCCATCCGTCGGGCACCAACGTGGTTGTGTCCATCTGCTCGATGATGGCGGGGCCTTCGATGCGGCTGTTCGCCGCGATGCCTTCGCGGGCGAACACCCGCGCCTCCACCTGATCGCCGCGCAGCCGGATAGTGCGGGTGGTTGGCGCCGGGGAGCGCTCCGCGGCCGCTGCCACCGCCGGGGCCGGTGTCGGCAGGTAGCCGGTCAGGTGGGCGCGCAGTTCCTGGAGCCAGACCGCGGCGTCGTCGTGGCGATGGCCGAAGGTTCGCTCGTGGGCGTCGTGAAACGCCCGGCGAATCGCTTCGGCGTCGCCCTCCGCCAACCAATCCTCCTCGAGGGATACGGTCACGTCGTACCCTTGGCCTGCGTAGCGCATCTCCGCGGTGTACTCGACGATGGTGCGCTGCACCGCCAGGCTGGCGGCTTCCCGTTCCAGCCAAGCCGCGGATTGACTGCGGATGGCATGGAATGCCTCGGCCAGCGCCGGTGCGTCCAGATCGGCGAGGTTGCGGTACACGGGCTGCACGAAGTCGCCCTCCAAGTCGGCTTGGGCCGCGCCCAGGGCGCTCAACGTGCCCGGCACCGGCGGAATGAGCACGCAATTCACATAGGCCGCTTCCGCGACCAGCGCGGCCACCAATGGCCCGGCACCGCCGTAGGCCACCATGCGGAAACGGGATAGATCCACGTCGCGACGCGCCAGGACGCTGGTGGATTCAGCCGCCAACATGGCGGTAGCGACCTGTATGGCACCGTCCGCCACCTGCTCGGCCGGCAAGCCGACTTTGCGGCCCACTGCCGCCAGGGCTTGGCGCCCCCGTTCCGATTGCAGTTTCAAGCGGCCACCGAGCGGGCGTTCGGGATTCAGCAATCCGGCGATCAGAAAGGCATCCGTCATGGCGGCAACCTTGCCGTCACCCAAGCCGTAGCAGGCGGGCCCGGGGTCCGCGCCGGTGCTTTTCGGGCCGATCTTCAAGGCTCCGGTGGCGTCCGCGTCGATGATCGAGCCGCCGCCCGCGCCGATTGCGGAAACGGCAACCGTGGGCACCAGAATGGGGAAGTCGGCCACCCTTTCCTGAGCGCTCAGCACCGGACGTCCGCGTCGCACCACACCGATGTCGGCACTGGTGCCGCCCACGTCCAAAGTCATCAGATCCGCAGCCGGCCAACCGGCATCGGCGGCCGCCGCGGCGGCCCCGGCCACGCCTGCGGCCGGCCCCGACAGCAGCGCGGTCACCGGACGCTCAGCCATGGTGGCGAGCAGTTCCATGCCGCCGTTGGAGCGCGCGCCGCGCGCTGGGGTGCGCACGCCGCGCTCCGCCATGCCGCTGACCAGCAGCGCCACTTGGCGTTCCACCGCCGGGCGAATGTGGGCATTGACCAGAGCCAGGGTGGCGCGCTCAAACTCCCGGGCTTGGGGCCACACATCCGAGGACAGCTCCACCGCCAATCCCGGCAGCGCCTGTTCGATGGCGGTCCGGGCTACTCGCTCATGGGCGGGATTCCGGTAGCTGTGCAGGAAGCAGACCACTAGGATTTCGCAGCCCTGCGCCTGCAGGCGTCGCGCGGCGCAAACCGCCGACTCCGCATCCAAGGCTTCCACGGCTCGACCATCGGCATCAATGCGCTCCCGCACTTCGGCAACCCGCCGTCGCGGAACCAAGGGCAGCGGGCGGCGGGAGTCGTAGCGGGCGGGCTGCGGGACGGTCAGGCGGGCGATCTCGAGAACGTCGCGAAACCCGGCGGTCACCAGCATTCCGAGTTTTGCACCGGATCGCTCAATCAGGCAGTTAACCGCCACCGTGTTGCTGTGGGTGTGGCTCATCGATGCCCAAGCCTCGTCGGAGCAGCCCGACAGGTGCCGCAGCTCATCGACGCCCTGTAAGGTGCTTAAGCCCGGCTGGTCCGGTGTGCTCGCCACCTTGATGCAGCGCAATTCGCCGTTCTCGCCGTAGAACGCCAAGTCCGTGAAGGTGCCGCCGACGTCAACGCCGAGGCAGGGTTTGGCGCACATCGCTCAATGTAGGACGCTTGACACGACGCTAGGATAAGCGCTTTCTTTTCCTTGTGCTATTCTTTGACGGATTGCAGGACTGCTGAGTGGAGTCTGCTGGGTGGTTCTGGAAAAACCATTGATTAGGGAGAGGGTCCATGATCTTGGAGTACGTTCGCGCCACTAGCACCGCAATCGCCGTTCTGCTGCTCGCGTCGGCCACAGTCGCCAACGCCGAGGAGGCGGCTCCATCGAGCGGGGTCATCGAGGAAATTGTGGTGACCGCCCAGAAGCGGGCCCAGAGCATCCAGGATGTGCACATCTCGATGAACGCTTTCACCGAGGAGGACATCGCAGACCTCGGGTGGACGGACATCACCCAGGTGGCCAACCAGTCGCCGAACCTCGACATCAAGTACGTGTGGGGCAATTCAATGCCCGTTTACACCATCCGCGGCGTCGGCATGCAGAGCTTCCAAGCCAGCGACACGCCGAGCGTCGGCCTGTTCATCGATGAGGTGTTTCAGACCTCGATGGCCGTCATGGGCGCCCACCTGTTCGACATCGAGCGCGTGGAAGTGATCAAGGGGCCGCAAGGCGATGTTTTCGGGCGCAACACCAACGGCGGCGCAGTCAGCTACTTCACCCGCAAACCTAGCCGCGAGGGGAACGGCTACGTGCGGGCCAGCTATGGCAAGTGGGACCGTTCGGAAGTGCAGGCCGCCTTTGGCGGTCCGCTGAGCGAAACCCTGTCCGGGCGCGTCAGCGTGATGTCCATCCAGCAGGCCGACGGCTGGGTCCACAACCGGACCACCAACGACGATGTCGGGGAGGTGGACATTCTGTCGGGCAGGGTGCAGCTGCTGTGGGAACCCGCCGATGACCTAAGCGTCAACTTCAAGCTGTTCGCCAGCCGAGACCGGTCGCAGCCGGTTTACTTCCAGCACATCGGCTATCGGGAAAAGGGCAATATATTCGCACTGTGCCAAGCGTACCTTGATGACCGCCTCGATCCGCATACCTGCGTCGATTTCGCCGGATACAGCGATACTGACGGCGACCCGTACGCCGGTGATTACACCAATGATCTTTCGACTTTCATCAATGACGAGGAAACGCTGAAAAACGACAATCTCGGCGGTACGCTCACCATCGAAAAGGACTTCGGCAACATCAACCTGCTTTCCGTGACCAGCTACCAGACTTACGATCGGTGGCAACCCAAGGAGTCTGACGCCAATCCCGGTTTGTATGTGGACTTTCTCTTCACCAGCGAAATCTGGGCCTTTTCGCAGGAGGTGCGGTTAACCTCAAACTACGAAGGTCCGTTCAACTGGATACTCGGTGCAAACTACGGCCGGGACGAAGTCGCCGAACGGCCCGGTCGAATCGGCTACCTCGGTGCCTATCTGGGCGCCCTTGGTTCGCCGATCGACACCATCAACCTGACCTACGAGCAGGATCGGGAGAACATCGCGGGCTACGGCCAGATTACGTTGGACCTGAGCGAAAACTGGCGGGTGAGCGCCGGAGCCCGTGTGCTGCGGGATGACCTGACGTTCAAGCAGAAGGTCGATATATTCGCGGCGGGGGGCGTCTATTTGTTTGGCAACCAGTTGCCGCAGTCCTTCGTCAATCCAGACGGCAGCGTGACGGAGCTTGACGGCAAACTGGATGACACCGCGGTAACTTGGCGGGTAGCGGTTGACTTCATACCCAACGACAACATCTTGATCTACGGCAGCGTCGCCACGGGATACAAGCCGGGCGGCTTCAATGCCGGCTTCAATTTCAACCCCAGGCAATACTTGCCTTTCTTTCATGAGGAAGTCACTGCGTTCGAGGTCGGTCTGAAGTCCACCTTTGCCAACGGCCGGGCCGTCTTCAATGCGGCAGCCTTCACCTACAACTACGACGACATGCAGGCGACCACCGCGCGCGTGTTCAACGACGTTGTTTTTACGTCGCTGGACAACTTGGCGCAGGCCGATGTCGATGGGTTCGAAGCCGACCTGCATTTGCGTCCCGTGGATGCGCTGGACATAAAGCTCGGCGTCAGCATTCTGGACACCAAGAACAACGACCCCAGAGCCAACTTCGACGGGCCGACGGGCGACTCGCCCCGCAAACTCGCCAATTCTCCGGAGCAGACCTTCAACGCAGCGGTCTCGTACACCATTCCGCTTACCAACGGTGGCGCGGTACGGCTGTTCGGTGACTACTACTATCAGGGCGATCATTTCAAGGAGATAGTCAACATCATCCCGCTGGAGATCAACCAGGAGCAATTGAATGCCCGGTTGACCTACATTGCGCCGAGCGGCAATTGGGACATCGGCTTTTGGGCCAAGAACCTCACCGATGAGGTTTGGGTTGCCGACACGTTGAACGGCCCGGTGTCGTTGGGCTGGGGCGTATG
Source organism: Pseudomonadales bacterium (assembly GCA_022827905.1). GTDB lineage: Bacteria > Pseudomonadota > Gammaproteobacteria > Pseudomonadales > Azotimanducaceae > Azophilus. The sequence goes on from JAJEIQ010000032.1 coordinate 12,146, forward strand.
GGTGTACGGGCCGCCGCGCAGCTTCGGCGCCACCCTCAACTGGCGCTGGGGTCAGTAGGTCTCAGTCTCAGATGGTCCCTACGCGCCTGCGCGCCTCGGGAAAGGCTTTGCGGGCATCAAAGTCGGTGCCTTCGGGACCCCACCCATAGAAGATGTCGGATCCGACCAGACGCGCGAACCGTTCGTCATTGCGGTCGAGAATCTCCTGGGGCAGGCACTCCCGATAGGCCTCCTGGGGGCGCAGCCACTTGTTGCAGAAGTACAGGATCAGATTGACGCGCAAGCCCGGCGCGGAGCGGGGCACTGCGCCGTGCCAAGTGTTTCCCGGCCAGACCGCCAGTGATCCGGCGGGGGCTTCCACGACGGCAAGGTCCGGCGGATTGCGGACCCTCAGGTCCCGGCCTTGGGCCACGGCCGCTTCCGCTTGGGCCCGGTCCATGCCGTCCAAGTGGAAATTCTCCTCGGGCAAGGGGTGCCGTTGCAGCCGATGGCTGCCAGGGATGAAGCACAGCGCCCCGTTTTCCAAGGTGTAGTCCGTCAGCAGGTAGGTGGCATTGCACACCAGCGGCAGGGGCGCGGGATGAAAGGTCTGGTCGGTGTGCAGCATCAGCGGCAAGGGGCCGCGGCCCTTGATGCGCCCGCCGCAGGTGGACAGCACGGCGTCGCTGCCCAGCAGATAGGCCACCATGGCCTGCACGACAGGATTCATCAGCGCCTGCTCGAACACTCTGCCCTTGGCCAGCAGGAAAGGTTGGCGCTCGACCGGATCCACCGCGTTGTCGTGGGTGGCGCCGTCTTCCATGTCGGGCCATTGCCCGCGGGTTTCCTTCGAAATTTCGCAGATACGGCGCAGGAGTTCCTGGGCCAGCTTCGGCGGACCGACCCGTTCCGGCGGGATGACGGTGTAGCCCAGGGATTCGATCTCCGCGACATGGGACTCGAGTCCCAGCGCCTTGATCTCGGCGAAGGCCTTCTCCGCCGCAGCCGCCGATGGCGCCCGGCCCATCTCCAAGGCCGCCTGGGTCACTTTGCTGCGCTGATTCAACGTGCTTTGACTCACCGCACCTGCCCACTCATGGATCGGGACTCAAGCGGAAGTTCCCTAGAGAACCGCCACCGGACTGGTCAGCGACCCCGTTGCCCGCTCCATGTGCAGGGCGGTGACGACGAACAGAAAATGGTGCCGTTGCTGTTCGACGCAGATTTCGCTCAGCGATTCCAAGTCCATGTTGTGCAGCAGGTGGATGCCGTAGTACGCGAGGCAAAGCGTATGCACGGGCGAGCGCACGATGTGTCCGTAGGGTGAGGGGAACACGTCGCCCCCGCAATCGGTGGCCAGCACGCTGACGTCAAGGCCGCCAAGCACCTCCACGCACTCGGGATGCAGCCCTTGCCAGGTGCCGTGCCGGCAACTGTCGTCGGTGGGCGGCAAGCCGTCCTCTAGGGTGGCGCCCGTTCGGATGAGGGCAGCATCCCCCGGCTCAAGCTCGGACGCCGCCGACTCGATCTCCTCCGGCCGGACATATTCGCCGGGATGCAGGTGCGACACCCCGCGGCCGCGGGCCACATCGATCAGAACGCCGCGGGTCACTATGGCGCGCGCGTTGCTGATGCTGGCGCGCTTCACCCCGTCCTCCTTGGTGACCAGGTCGCCGAAGTCGATGCCGTTGAAGCCCTTGCCGCTGTGGCCGACGTGGGCGAGCGCATCGAGGTGCGTGTTCACCATGCCGTGGGTGCGGTAGGCGACCTCATCCGCAGAGTTCAGGGATTCCGGCCGGTCCGGCTCAAGATCCCATGCGCCGGCGCTGAGCATGGTGTGCTCGAAACACACGTCTCCCCGAATGGGCTCCCGGTCGGTCACCGGACGGCTCAGCGACACCACCTGCCCGGTGGCAACCGTGCCGATGCCCCGGCGGGTGACTTCGGGCGTCACCAGATTGAGCGTGCCGAGATCATTCGGCCAGCGATTCCAGTTGCCCGTATGCCCAGGCCAAGTCGCGGGGTCTGGGAGTGTCTCCTCACTCATGGCAAAGTCCTCCGTTGGTCGGGCACTTGTTTACCATGAAGCGCCGTGCCTCGCCAGAGGGCGTGCGTATGATCGACGGAACCTCAAACGGTTGGGGTTCAAGGATGCACAGGAGCCGTGCCAAGGTTGCTAAGGCGAGCGGGTGCCTCGAAGAGGGTCGACTCCGGTCGATGGGCTCCGCAGCGGCACTATACGGTCACCGACGCCTTGGGCGACTGCAACGGCGGCTTCGTGCCGCAGGAGGAGCAGCAGTCGGGGCCCGTCTCAGTCGGCGGTCAATCGGCCGGAGGAGCACATGCCTCGTCGGTTTGAGGCGAAGCTTCGCTAGGACTTTGGACCCGACCGGCTACGACTGCGGCTGGGCGGACTGTATGTTCGGCTGTCCTGTTGATCAGGACTCGACGAGATCGAATTGGAAAGCAGCAGTTCCAGGTAACCCTCTCCCGCCTCCTTGGCGCGGGCACGAAACGTTGAGACGATTCCGGCTGCCATGGTTTCGATCCTATAGCCCGTGGTGTCGGCTACTTCAGAGAATGCGCTTTGATAGACGCGCAGCAGCAGCTCAGGCCCAATCGTGGAGCGAGTTAGTTCGTGGAAGGCGGCATTGCCGACCAGAACCACAGCGTGGGGTTCCGAGTTAAGCACACCCCGCATCGACCGGTGACCGCGCAGCGTGTTGCCAATCAGCGCATCATAAAATACATCGGCGCGATAGTACTGGCGTAGGCGATTGAGTTGGTCGCCGAGCCGCTTTCCGTCGCCGCCCTTTGCGGAGCCGGTTTTGCTCTTGACTTGGTGAACCCGCAAGGCACCGTTCGGCCATATTGGCGGCTGAACAATGTCTGCGCCGGGAAAAGGGTTATCGTGTGGGTCGATCTGCTCCTGATTGAATCCCCGCGGTTCAGGGGCTCGGACGTTGCCGCGCATCATGCCAATTACGTCTTCATGAAGATGGCCCATCAAGCCCTCAATGATCATGAGAGCCTTGTGTGCAACTGTTGCACCTATAGCATTTTGAAAGTTGCCTCCGTAAAGGAGAATTTGTGTCGCAGTGAGTATGTAGGGATCGAGTACGTCGCCGGGATTTCGGCCTCGCTCAATGTCAGTTGCTTCGTGTGGGAATGAACGGATGACCTCCTCGACCTTTGATGTCACTTGTTGCAGGACTTCATCAGGTTGCTGGAAGGCGCGAACCAAATGAGTGCGTTGGGCAAGGTTGGCTGCGTGGATCCGAGCGGTGGAGCCAACAATGTCCTTTTTGGCCAAGATTGGGGCGAAGTCCTCCATCAATTGGGCAAGTGATTTGTCAGAAGCCTCTTGAGGTGCGACATCATTCAAATGCGCTGGAACGTCCAGCGACAAACTAAGGTCATCGAAAACCTTGGCGTATAGCTGGGCGGCGCTTTCGAATTCGCTCTCAAGGATGTTGTTCTGTGCGGCAATCAAGTACGACAACAGACTGGGATTTACACGCTGCACCGGATTGTTCGGAGGGAGAAAGCGAAGTGGCTGCGCCGGATTGTTCACGTTGCCTCACCTTTTGCGACGCTTCGTTTGTTCCGGGCTGCCGATCGTAGCCTGTCGACTGCCATGTTGAGCATTTCATCGAGATCGTGGTCCGGCGCAGCCGATCGCCCGTCGGGTAAACCGCGGCGCAGAAACGCGTTGGCGATCGCTTTGCCGAGAGGCACGGGGACGGCGTTTCCAACTTGCTGGTACTGCGCATTCATGGATCCGGCAAACTGCCATTCCCGAGGAAATCCCTGCAGTGCTGCGGCTTCGCGAACGGAAATCGGGCGCACAGCTTCGGGATGGCAAAGAGCACTGCCCTTGCGATTGGCCCGCCCAGTGATGGTGGGTGAAGGGGCGTCCCAAGGTAGGCGCCGGTAGAACCCGGTTTTGCCTCCGCCTGCGTTCCAAGAGCCGCCGAGAGCTTCTGGCTGCAGATCTGGAGGTAGATCCCTCCAGTTGCCGCCCGGAGGGACAAGATCGAAGTACCTTTTGACTGGGGCAGTGTACTTAGAGCCGGGCCCAGGGTCGTGCTGAATGCACTCAATAGCCTGACGAACCGTGCGAAACGGGTTGAGGCCTGAACCTGATGGTCCGTGCGTGGGCATTGGCAACGCCGGTGAAGGTCCGTCTCGGGCGCCCAACAGTATGAACCGGAGTCGATGTTGGGGCGCTCCGAAGTCGGCTGCGTCGAGCACACCGAAGGCAATGTGATACTGGAGTTGTTGAATATCGGGCAAGAGCTTGCGAATTGCTGAACCTGAAAGTTCATCGGGCTGAAGCGGGGGAGCGGCGCCGCTGTGATTGGTGGGTTCGTTGTCGTAGCGCTTGAGGCTCCAGTGCTTGCCCGGCCTCTGGGCGATTGGACGATGGCGGAGAGCGGCCGTCGTGAGATTGGCGACATTTTCGAGAACAAAGTACTGGGGACGTATCTCGCCGATGAGGCGAAGAAACTCGTAGATCAGATTTCCGCGGGGGTCGGCTAGGGAAGCGCGCTTTCCGCCTGAGGAGAAGCTTTGGCACGGCGGTCCACCAACCATCAAATGCACGTCACCATCGAATGACCGCGCCGAGCGCAAGTAGGGACCCGTGAGGTGCTCGATGCCATCGGTTAGAAGTTGCACATCTGGCCGGTTCAGCAGAATCGTCTCGCAGCAGCGGGCGTTGATTTCGTTGGCGAGCGTGATGCCCAGCCCAGCTTGCTCCAAACCAAGGTCGAGCCCCATGGCCCCGGTGAAGAACGACCAGATTTCAGATGGGGCGGGTTGGGCCATTGGCATAGCTTAGCGGAACCTTGAGCGGTCTCCAAACGATGTGGAGCATGGATGTGCTTGACCCTCTGGGTATTGTACGCGCTGTATGGCTTGACAGTTCCTGACTTGTGCCATTCCCTCGGAATCCGGCGCTTGGATTCGTGTAGTGAATGGATTGAAAGTATGCGAGTCATAGACGGGCAAGCCTTGACTGGCTGATCTCCGTGGCAGGGTGATTTGAGTTCAGGCTGGGGATGATGGGCGTCATGTCCCCGAAGTTCACCCCTACGGACTCTTCCAGCCCGTCTCCAGCTTGTTGCGCACTTCCCGCTTGACGCGGGGTGCTAGGGCTTGGTTGTGCTGTTCGAGGAAGTCCGCCACGGCGCCGGGAGCCCAATAGATGAGCTCGCGCAGGGCCCAGGACAGGGCTTTGACCACCATGTCATCGCGGTCGGCCACCAGCCGCTCGGCGATCATCAGGGTGCGGTGGGGATCGCCGGTGCCGCCTCGGCTGCGCACGTTGAGGGCGGTGGTGGCCACTAGGGCGGCGCGGCGCCACCAGCGGTCGTTGCGTCCCGACCAGTCCAGCACGACGTGGTCGTCGATCTGGCCTTTCGCCCAACAGGGGCCGGCGACGTAGGCGCAGAAGGTGTCCACTTCGCTCCATGAGGCCATGCCGGCGCCGAGCGCTTCAACCTCGGTCGGTCCGAGGGAGGCGAGCGTGGCCGGGTGGTGGTGGATGAGTTCGTAGCCGAGCCAGCGGCGGTCGTTGTCGATCAGCGTCTTGGCGACGGCGAGCACCGTGCTGGCGCCGGCGTTCCGCAGCCGCTTTGAGGACGCCCGCCGCAAGCGCCGCAGATTGGCTGTGTTGGGCGACTTCTCCGCTTGAATGGCCGCCAATAGCCGGTCCGCTTCATGGCTGGCTTGGGTCATTGCCGTCCTCCTGTTGTTGGCCTGCGAAAGGGGCGCGATATAATCGCTGCCGTGGACGAATCCCCCGAAAGCCGGACCGACAGCGCACCGGAATCCAAACCGGGCAGCCCGTGGCGGTACATCATTATGTGGACGACGTTTGGCGTCACGCTAGTGGTCACGGTCGTCGTCGTCGTCCAAGCCATCCTGAAGACTACGGGCTTCGACTAGGCTGGTCGCGCTGTCGGTGAACGCCGGCTCCGCCGCTTCCAGCGCTTGCAGAAAGCCAAACCGATCCAGCGCCCGCTGCCGGTTCTCACCGTGGGCGGCCACCTTGAAGTAGCGGTCGCCGTCCAAGTGGTCGGTGAGGTAGCGCAGGCCGATCATGAAGGTGACGTAGCGGGGGGCCATCACCAGGTCATCGACCTCGGCCTGCACCTGGGCTGCATCCAGATAGCCGCGGGCCACTGCCGCAAACCGCATCGGCAACGCTTGGCCACCCAGCGCGGAGCGGGCCAGGTCGCCGAAGTCCCAAGCCCAATGGCCCCACATCACGGTGTCGAGGTCGAGCACTGCGGTGACGGTGCCGTCCTCGCCGAACAGGAGGTTGTCGAGATGGCCGTCGCCGTGGATGGTTCCGGTGCGTTCACGAAAGCCTGTGGCCAGGTCGCGGCGGGCATTGATGAAGTCAACCAGTCGCGGCTGCGCACCCTCGCAAGCGTCGAAGTCGGCGAGGCAGCGGTCGAGTTGCAGATGGCCGGATATGGCGGCTTCGAGCCTGGGACCGGGCAGGTCCGCAAGCCAGCGGTGGGTCTGGCCGAGGGCTCTTCCGGCGGCTTCGGCCTGACGGTCGTTGTCTAGCTTGGAGAGGGAGCGCCCGTCGGCGTGGGACCAGAGCCGCCAAATGCTGCTGTCAAGTTGCGCATGGTTGGCGCCGTCGCGGGTCGCAATGAGCGTGGGTGTCCAGCCCGGTTGCTTGGCGTTGAGATGGGCGGAGGCACGGGCGACGTTGTCCATCAACAGGTCCGGTTTGCGGAAGACGAATCGGTTGATGCGCTGCAACACCCAGCGGTCCCCCGCGCTTTGCGCCAAGTAGCTGTCGTTGATGCGCCCGCTGCCCAAGGGCGAGAGGTTGGCCTGCACGCCCCAACCTTCGGCAAGGGCGGCTGCCGCCGCGGTCATGGCGCTTGCAGCCATGCTTGCGCTTGGGGCGCGATGGCGACGATGTACTCGCCTGCGGGCGCACTGGCTTCGGCGATGCGGGGGCGGGCTTCCGTTTGGCTGAGCCTTCCGCTCGCCACTTCGACGACGGTTTGGAGAATCAGTTTGAGGTTGGCGATTGGCGCCGTCAGTTCGGGGATGAAGTCCTCTGCCGCGCAAACATCGAGCAACCGGGTGCATTCGTGGATCAGTGCGGGGTCGCCCTGGGCCAGCAAGTCCCCGAAGCGGCGGGCGGCAAGGCTTTCCGGAAGCAGCGCATCCGCTGGGCGGTTCAGGGGCGTGTGGGTGCCATAGGGCCTGGACTGCGGCATGTCCTGCCCGCTCAATCGGGCTTCCAAAGCTGCTTGGCCCAGCAGCCGTCCGTACCATTTGATCGGCTCCAGCAGGGCCACGGCAGGTAGGTGGGCCTCCTTGACCCCGAACCGCCGCAGCAAGGTGCGGCTGGTTTGCTGGACGTCGACCACGCCTGCGGCGGCGAGGTGGCTCAGGGACGCTTCAACCCAGCGGCCGAAATCGCTGGGCGCGGGCTGATTGGACCAGAAGCGGTCGGCAATCGCAGGCAGACGCGACCAGAGCCGCACCGGCAGCAACTCCTCGCTCACCAGCTCCGACCACAGGCAAGCCTCGCCGCCCAACACCCGGCCAGTACCGGAGGAGGGTGCCGGCCGACGCCAGCCTTGGGTCCACTTCAAGCCCGCAGCGACGTGGTCGAAGCGGGGGTCCTCGAGCATGGCGTCCTCAAGGGCCAGCAGCTCCTCTTCGGATGCGTCCGGAGCGTAGGCGTGATGCACGTCCGCCGGATAGAAAAGGTCCAAGTAGTATCCGGAGGACAGCACGCAGTCGTGGCCTGCCGCCAGCGCCCGGTTCCGAGCGGTGGCGCCGCGCCAACTCTGCGCCACCATTCCGGTTGGCGCGCCACCGTCGAGCGCTTCGTCCCAGCCGATGATGCGCTTGCCGTGCCGGGCGGCGAACTCCGCTAGGCGCTGGTTGAATTGCGCTTGGAGGGCGGCGGGGCCGTCCAAGCCTTGGTCCGCCATGTGGGACGAGATTTCGGCGCTCTCGTTCCACCCAGTTGGGTTCACCTCGTCGCCGCCGATATGGATGAAGGGGTCGGGAAAGACCCTTGCGAGTTCGTCGATCAGGGTGTCCACCGCATCGAGCACCGCTGGGTCGATGGGATTCAAAACCGCTTCGTGAACGCCGAAGCGGTCGCTCGGCGCCACTGGGGACCGCCGTGGCCCCCACTCGGGATGAGCGCACAGCCAACTGGTTGCGTGGCCGGGCAGGTCCAGTTCGGGGATGATGCGGATGCCGCGGTCGGTCGCTGCCGTCACCAGAGTGCGCAGCTCTTCGCGGCTGTAGCTCTCGGCGCTGGCCAGCTTGGGGTAGGCGCGACTCTGGAAGCGGAAGCCTTGGTCGTCGGTCAGGTGCAGGTGCAGCACGTTGAGCTTGCACAGCGCCATCGCGTCCAGCGTGGCGAGCAGGGCGTCCAAGCTGAGGAAGCGCCGGGCGGGATCCAGCATCAGGCCGCGCCACGGAAAGCTCGGTGCGTCCTCAATGTGTCCAAGCGGCAGATGGCCGCATTGGTTGCTGATCTGAACCAGCGAGGCCAGCGCGTGTCGGGCACCGGCCAAGCGCGGGGCGCTGATGCGCATGCTGTCGTTCGACAGTTCCAAGCGGTAGCTTTCGTCGTCGTCCAGTGCGGGCGGGGCCTCGCTTGGGTCATCCACTGCAAAGCGAACCGGCACGGTGGCCTCGCTCTTCCCCTTAAGCCAGCCGTTGGCCCGGTCCAGCGCCGCGGCGAGCGGCGCGCTGACTGGCCCTCGGCGTTGCAGCAGTCCGGCTTGCGCCCGCTCGGCGGAGAACTGCGCCCGTTGGGGCCGAGGCGCAAGGAGCAACTCGTTCATGGCTAAAGCCTATTCCAGCCGGTTGCAATCCTCCACCCTCGTGACACCATGGGAACATGAACGTTCAGGAACGCATGCGCGCCGTGTTGCGGGCGGAGGCCGATGCCATCCGCGCGGTGGCCGTGGGCGATGAGTTCGTCCAAGCCGTGCAGGCGCTGGCGGCTTGCCAAGGCAAGGTGTTGACCACCGGCATCGGCAAGGCCGGGCACATCGCCCGCAAGTTCGCCGCCACCCTGTGCTCCACGGCCACCCCGGCAGACTTCATTCATCCGTCGGAGGCCGCCCATGGCGACCTCGGCCTGGTCGGCTCGAACGACCTGATGGTCGCGCTATCGACCAGCGGCAAGAGCCGTGAAGTGTTGGAGATGCTGGAACTGGCGCGCCACTTAGGCGTGGCCACCGTCATTGGCATCACCTCGCATCCGGACTCCGATCTGCGCGCACTCTCCGACTTGATTCTGGACATGGGCGTGATCGAGGAGCCCTGTCCGTTGGGCCTGACGCCGAGCGCCAGCACCGCGGTCATGCTGGCCATCACCGACGCCTTGGCCCTGGCGCTATTGGAGGTGAAGGGCGTCACCCGCGAGGACTACGGGCTGCGCCACCACGGCGGCTACCTCGGCCGGCGGGCGCGCACCGACAATTTGCCGCACTAGCAACACCTAAAGCGGACCGGGGAGACTGAGCGATGAACCTGGATGAGTTGCCGGTCGAAAAGGGCTTTCGCATTCGCGGCGCGTCGATGACGCGGCTGGAGACCTTTGCCGATGCGGCCTTCGCCTTTGCGGTCACCCTGTTGGTGATTTCGGTTGACGACGTGCCGTCGAGCTACGACGAATTCCAAACCGCCCTGAAGTCCGTGCCGATCTTCTTCGCCTGCCTAGCGCAGATGATCATGTTCTGGATCGGACATCACAAGTGGAGCCGCCTCTACGGTTTGGATGATCTGGTGTCCTTGTGGCTCACCGTGTTCTTGATTGCTGGCATCCTGGTGCTGGTCTATCCCTTGCGGGTGGTCATGTCGTTGGGCTTCGGCCTGGTCACGGGCGGCTGGGTGCCCGCCGCCTTTGAAGTGTCGGCAATCCAGGTTGCTACCATCTTCGTGTTTTACGGCCTGGCGTTCGCGTCCCTTTCGGGAATCATCCTGGGGCTGTATGCGTACGCTTGGCGACAGCGCGAAGCGCTGGAACTCAACGAAGTTGAGCGGTTCGAAACCGTGCGGAGCATGGTCCTGTGGACCTCGGTCAGCGGCATCGGCTTGGTGTCCAGCCTGATTGCGTTCGCCAACCCGGACGATGAGCATGGATTGGCCGGCTGGTTCTACTGGTCGCTTTTCGTGGCGTTCTTCGGGGTCAACTGGTGGGCCGGCAAACGAAGGCGGGCGCTTTTTCACCTATAATCGCGCCGTCATGGAATCCGCCCGCACCGCCGAAGTCACCCGCAACACCCGGGAAACCCGCATCGCGCTGTCCCTGAATCTGGATGGAGCGGGCGATTGCGAGCTGGCCACCGGGCTGCCGTTCTTCGAGCACATGCTGGCCCAGGTGGCGCGGCACGGACGTATCGATCTCGTGGTGCGCGCCGATGGCGACTTGGAGGTGGATGCGCACCACACGGTGGAGGACGTGGGCATCGTCTTCGGCCAGGCGCTTGCCCAGGCCGTGGGCGAGAAGCAGGGCGTTTGGCGCTACGGCCATGCCTACGTGCCGCTCGATGAAGCTCTGTCGCGGGCGGTGGTCGATCTCTCCGGCCGGCCGGGGCTGGAGTACCACTGCGCCTTCGTGCGGCCCCGCATCGGCGATTTTGACGTTGACCTGCTGCGCGAGTTCTTTCAGGGGTTCGTCAACCACGCCCAAGTCACCCTGCATCTGGACAATCTGCGCGGTGCCAACGCCCACCATCAGGCGGAGACCCTGTTCAAGGCCTTTGGCCGGGCGCTGCGCATGGCGCTCGCCCGGGATCCCCGCAGCGTCGGCGAAGTACCGTCCACCAAGGGATCACTCTAGTTTGCCGTGCTGCTGATCCCGGCCATCGATCTCAAGGATGGGCAATGCGTGCGCCTCAAGCAGGGGCGCATGAGCGACGCCACCCGGTATTCCGACGATCCCGCAGCCATGGCGGCGCACTGGCTTGAGGCAGGCTGCCGACGGCTGCACGTGGTTGATCTCGATGCCGCATTTGCCGGGGAGCCGCGCAATCAGGGGTGCATTGCCGACATCGTTCGCCGGGCGGGTGCGGTGCCAGTGCAAGTCGGTGGCGGCATCCGGTCCCTCGATACGGCCGCCGCCTATTTCGAAGCGGGTGTGGCGGCGGTCATCGTCGGCACCGCAGCGGTGCGTGACTTCGACTTCCTGAAGCGCTTGGCGGAACGCTTTCCGCACCAGGTTTTGTTCGGGCTCGACGCCCGCGGCAAGTGGGCGGCGACGGATGGCTGGGACATCACCACCGAAGCTTCAGTGCTTGAATTGGCCCAGGCGGCGGATGCCCTGCCCTTGGCCGGCGTCGTGTACACGGACATCGAGCGCGACGGCATGCAGAGCGGCATCAATGCCGACGCCACGCTGCGGCTGGCCGCCGCCCTGTCCACCCCCGTGATCGCCTCTGGAGGCCTCAACGATCTCGACGATCTGGCTGCACTCAGAGTTGCCGATGAAAAAGCCGGCAACCTGCTGCTGGGCGCCATAACCGGACGCGCCATCTATGCCGGCACGTTGGACTTTCAACGAGGCCAAGCGCTGCTTGATGCTTGAAGGCTTACCTGCTTGAGGCCAGCGGCTGGCTGGCTCCGGAGCCAGCCTTCAACACTTTGAGCGCCTGTGCCAGCAGCGCGTTGGTGTCATCAGGGTTCGCTTCCACGTCGGGCTTGATGCCCGCATCGTGGATGGAATCGCCGTTGGGGGTGAAGTAGTGGCCGGTGGTCAGCTTGAGGCCTTGGGCGCCCGACAGCGGCACTAGGGACTGCACCGTGCCCTTGCCGAAACTGGTCTCGCCGAGCAGGATGGCGCGTCCGTGGTCCTTAAGCGCCCCGGCGACGATTTCCGAAGCCGAGGCGGCCTTCCTGTCGATCAGTACCACCACGGGGGCGCCGCCCAGCGCGTCGCCGGGCGGGGCGCGGTAGGCTTGGCGGGGGACCGGCGGCCGGCTCTGCATGGTGGTGACCACACCGCCGTCGAGCAGGGCACCGGCAACGTCCACGGAAGCGGGCAGGATGCCGCCGGTGTTGCCGCGCACATCGAGGACTAGCCCGGCAATCGGGCTTTCCGTCGCCAAGGTGGCCAAGGCGTCTTGAAATTCGCTGCCGGTCCGCTTGTTGAATCCGGTGATGCGGACGTAGGCGTAGCCCGCCTCGAGCCAGTTCCACCGGACGGTGGGCGCGGCGATCAAGGCGCGCGTGAGGCCAAGGCCAAATCGTTCGTCGCCGCGCTGCGCCCGCAGATGCAACGGCGTGCCTGGCGGTCCGCGCAGGCTGCTCACAACCCATTTCAGGCGCTTGCCTTTCAACGATGTCCCTTCGATCGAGGTGATCCGATCGCCGGGCAGCAGTCCGGCCCGCGTGGCGGGGGAATCATCAAGGGTGGAAGCGACGGTGAAGTAGCCGCCCACTAGGGCCAACTCGGCGCCGATGCCGCCGAACCAGCCATCGGCATCCGCTTGCAGGCTTTCGAAGTCGGCACTGTCCAGAAAGCGGGAGTGGCGGTCCAGCCCGCGCAGCATGCCGCGCAGGGCATCAGTGGCGAGTTGTTCGTGGCTCACCTGTTCGACGTAGTTGGCCTTGATTTGGCGAGCGGCCTCGCTGACGAGTCGATTGGGGAGGAGGCTCGTGCCGGACAGCGCCCGATAGGCGACCACCCCAAGCGCCACGCCGGTCACGATGCTGACGAGAACACCCAGATGTACGAGGGGGCGCAGGATCACGGCGGCGCCAGCCATTGCCAGGGGTCGACCGCTTGACCCTTGTGGCGCAATTCGAAGTAGATGCCGCTCGCCGTCGCGCCGCCGCTCTGACCGGCGCGGGCGATGGTTTCACCGGTTTCGACCAAGTCATCGACCTTCTTGGTCAATTGGTCGGCATGGCCGTAGAGGGTCATGTAGCCGTCGCCGTGGTCGATGATGGCCATGTGCCCGAAGCCGCGCAGCCAATCGGCGAACACCACGCGCCCGCCATGGACCGCAGCGACTTCGGTGCCGGTCGGCGCGTTCAGCAGCAGCCCTTGCCAATCCGTGTCGCCGTCGGCCCGGGGCTGGCCGAAGCGTCCGGTGAGTTCACCGCGCACCGGCCATGCGAGACTGCCCTTGCGGGCGGTGAAACGGCCCACCCCGGGGATGGTGCGCCGTTCAATTTGATCGATGAGCTTCTGCAGCCGCTGCCGGTCGGCCAGCAGGCGGCTGCGGCGGTTTTCCTTGTCCTCGAACTCCTGGTCGAGTGCGGCGATCAGGGCGCTGCGGGCTTGGCGTTCCGACCGCAGCGCTTGTCGGCGAGCGCGCAGGTTCTCCAAGTCCCGGCGTTCGGCTGCTTGCTGGGTCGTCAGGGCTTGTCCGTTGCGCTCGATGTCCAGCGCCAATTGGCGCAAGCCGTCGAGCACTTGGGCGCGCGCATCGGCGACGAAACGGTGATAAACCACGATGCGCTCCAAGGTTGCGGCGGATTGCTGGTTGAACACCAGCTTGACGAATTGCTCGCCGCTCAGCCGATAGGCGGCGGCGAGGTGCTTGGCCAAGCGGCGCACCTCCTCCTCGCGTTGCGCGTTCAGGTGGTCTTGCTCAGCCTGCAGGCCGGCCATCGCGTCCTGGATGTCCGCCAAGGCGGTTTCGCCGGCTCGAACGGCGGCGCTCATTTGGGCGACGGCGCCATCCCGGGCCTGCACGTCCTTTAGCCACCGCAAGCGGCGGCGCTCGGCATCGGAAAGCCAGGATTCGAGGTCGTTGAGTTCGGCCAAAACGGACTCCAACTTCGCCTTGGCTTGGCTTCCTTCATCGGCCGCCTCCGCCGCGTTGATTGAGGCGGCGAGCAACAGCGCCGTGATCGCCGCAACTGCGGCGCACCGAGGGCGGGACGCCCTCGCTCCGACGTTTGTTCGACGTGTTTCCCGGATCGAGGGCGTCCCGCCCTCGAACTGGATGCGCTCGCGCCAAGAGGGGACATTCATCCCCGTATCAGCGAACGGCCCGTCATTTCAGAGGGCAGGGCGATGCCCATCAAGGTTAAGGCGGTGGGTGCCACGTCGGCCAGCGTGCCGCCGCTGGCCAATGCGGGTTCGCCATCGCCCACGTACGCCAAGGGCACGGCTTCGGTGGTGTGGGCGGTGTGCGGCTGGGCCGTGGCGGCATCGCGCATGCGCTCCACGTTGCCGTGGTCGGCGGTGATGAGCATGCGCCAACCACGTTCGGCGGCCACTGCGGCCAATTGACCGAGACACTGGTCCAGGGTTTCCACCGCTGCCACCGCGGCATCGAATTGGCCGGTGTGCCCCACCATGTCGCCGTTGGCGTAGTTGCAGACGATGGCATCAAATCGATCCGAGCGGAGCGCCTCAGTGAGGCCTGCGGTCAGCTCGGCGGCGCTCATTTCCGGCTTCAAGTCGTAGGTGGCGACCTCGGGGCTCGGCACCAGCAGGCGCTCTTCGCCCGGAAAGGGCTGCTCGCGACCTCCAGAGAAGAAAAAGGTCACATGGGCGTACTTTTCGGTCTCGGCAGCCCGCAGTTGCCGTTTGCCGAGCCTAGAGAGGTGCTCTCCGAAGGTGTTGGCCAGCATCGCCGGCTCGAACAGGCACGGCACCTCAAGGTCCTCGGCGTAGCGGGTCAGGGTGGCGGCGTTCTCGACAGGGGTGAATTGGTGACGTGGGAATTGGTCGAATTCCGCCTGCAGCAACGCTCGGCTCAGTTGCCGAGCCCGGTCCGCACGGAAGTTCATGAACAGGACCGCGTCGTTCCCGGCCAGGGCGGGCGCCGGCTCACCGGCGGCACCAACCGCCGTGGGTTGGACAAACTCATCGGTTTCGCCCCGCTCGTAAGCGAGTTGCAGGCCGGCTTGGCCGCTGGCCGCACGGAACGGAGCCTCGCCGTGGACGATCAGCTTGAAGGCCCGTTCAGTCCGCGGCCAGCGCTGGTCCCGGTCCATGGCGAAGTAGCGGCCGCAGATGGAGGCCACCCCGCCGGTGCCGAGTTCGTCGAACAGGGCGTCGGCCTGTTCCAAGGAGGCGGCGGCGCTGGCGGGCGCGGTGTCCCGCCCGTCGAGAAAGGCGTGCAGGTGGATGGGCGTAGCACCCTTGTCGTGGGCGGTGCGGATGAGTTGGAAGATCTGCCGCTCATGGGAATGGACGCCGCCGGGGGAGAGCAGCCCAAGCACGTGCAGGGCGCCGCCGGATTTCCGCAGCCCATCGATGAGTGCGTTGAGATGGGCGTTGCTTTCGAATTCGCCGCGCTCCATGGCTTGGTTGATGCGCGCGAGGTCTTGGTGCACGACCCGCCCAGCTCCGATGACCATGTGTCCGACTTCGGAGTTGCCCATCTGACCTGCGGGGAGCCCCACATCCACGCCGGAGCCGGAAAGCAGGGTGTGCGGGCAGCGGGCCAGGAAGCCATCCCAGTTTGGCGTGTGCGCCGCGGCGATGGCGTTGTCCGCCGCGTCCTCCCGATGGCCGAAGCCGTCGAGAATGACGAGGATCAGTTTGGCGGATTGGATGTCGGCAGCGGATTCCATGAGCAGGCGGCATGATATCCGCCAGCGGCGTCGGTGGAAACTTGCCTGTATAATTGCGCCGTTTTCCATCCCCCGGCCCTACCCCGATTGCCATGGACCAAGTCTTCGAGTTCATTGCCAACCATCCGCTCTTGTGCGGTGCCTTCGTGGTGCTGCTGGCCCTGTTCGTGCGCAACGAAGTGCGGCGTGGCGGGCGTTCGGTTTCGGCGCAGCAACTGGTGGACATGGTGAACCGCGAAGGGGCGCTGGTGCTGGACGTGCGGGACAAGAAGGAGTTCGACGCGGGCCATATCGTCGATGCGGTCAACATCCCCTTCTCGGCGTTGGACAGCCGCCTGGAAGAACTCAACAAGCACAAGGACCGGCCCGTGGTGGTGGCCTGCAAGATGGGTCAGCACTCAGGCAGCGCCGGCGTGGTGCTGCGCAAGCATGGATTCCAGAACGTCGTGCGGCTCACAGGCGGGGTGACCGGGTGGCGCAACGAGAGCCTGCCAGTGGTGAAGTCATGAGCGAGCAGCCGACGGCGCAAGTGCGCCTGGAACGGATTTACTTGAAGGACGCTTCCTGGGAGTCGCCGAAGAGCCCTGGCATCTTCGCGGAGAACTGGACGCCCGAGGTTCAGGCCGACATCAACACCAAGTCCAATCGGGTGGAGGAGACCCGCTTCGAAGTGGTGCTCACCATCGGCCTGAGCGCCAAGCTTGGGGAGGAGGCGACCGCCTTCATCGTCGAGGTGCAGCAGGCGGGCCTGTTCCACATTGAGGGCGTCGAGGGCGAGACCCTGAGAAGGGTGCTCGGCACCCTATGCCCCACCACCCTGTACCCCTATGCGCGTGAAGCGGTCGACAATCTAACGCTCAAGGGCGGGTTCCCGGCCTTGCATCTGGCGCCGGTGAACTTCGAAGCGCTGTATGCCGAGGCGGTTCGCCAGCAGGAGCAGCAAACCGCCCATTGATTCGGGCCTAAATCTCGTTCAAACGGAGTTCGGCGATCTTTCGGGTCAGGGTGTTGCGGCCCCAGCCAAGGCGCTCCGCCGCTTCCACGCGCCGTCCAGCGGTGCGCGCCAGCGCGGCCTTTATCAAGATGCGCTCAAAGGCCGGCAAGGCGTGCTTCAGCAAGGGCTGCGCGTCCTCCTTGGCCAGCACCTTGCTGGCCCACTTGGCCAGTGCTTCCTCCCAGTTGCCGGCCTCGGAAGGCGGTGGCGTCTGTTTCAGTTCCGGTGGCAGGTCATCGACCAGTACTATGGGACCGGCCACCATGACCGCCAGCCAGCGGCAGGTGTTCTCCAACTGCCGCACGTTGCCGGGCCACGGCAACGCGGAAAGAGTTTCGAGGGTGGTCGAGTCAAACACCTTGGGCGCTTCGCCGAGTTCGCTGGTGGCCCGCTGCAGAAAGTGGTTGGCGAGCAGGGGTATGTCCTCCCGGCGTTCGGCCAGTGCCGGGACATGCACCCGGATGACGTTCAAGCGGTGGAACAGGTCCTCGCGGAAAGCGCCGTCCTCCACCCTCTGCTCCAAGTGTTGATGGGTGGCGGTGATGATGCGCACATCAACCTGCACGGGGTTGTGGCCGCCGACCCGGTAAAACTCCCCTTCGGCCAGCACCCGCAGCAGGCGAATCTGGCTCTCTGCGGGCATGTCGCCGATTTCGTCCAGAAACAGGGTGCCGCCGTCGGCCTGTTCGAAGCGGCCGATCCGTCGGCTGGTGGCGCCAGTGAAAGCGCCCTTTTCGTGGCCGAACAGTTCCGATTCGACCAGTTCATTGGGGATGGCGGAGACGTTCAAGGCCACGAAGGGCCGTTCGGAACGGGGGCTGTGCCGATGCAGGGCATTGGCCACGAGCTCCTTGCCAGAGCCGGATGGACCGTTAATCAGCACGGTGACGTTGGAGGCGGACAGCCTGCCGATGGCGCGAAACACCTCCTGCATGGCTGGTGCTTGGCCGAGGATTTCATGGTCTGAGGACGCCATTTGGGGGCTGCGGACAGATTGGCGCTCGGCGCGGGCCACCGCCCGCTGGACCACGGCCACCGCCTCATCGATGTCGAAGGGCTTGGGCAGGTACTCGAAGGCGCCCCGATGGTAGGAGGAGACGGCGGTGTCGAGATCGGAATGGGCGGTCATGATGATGACCGGCAGGTCGGGTTCTTGGTCCCGCAGCGCATCGAGAAAGTCGAGTCCGTCGGTCCCGGGCATGCGGATGTCGCTGAGAACCGCCATCGGGCGCTGCCCGGAGGCCAAGGCCTCGTCGGCGCTGGCGAATGATGCATTGGCGATGCCGGCCCGGGTCATGGCCTTTTCGAGCACCCAACGGATCGATCGGTCGTCATCGACGATCCACAGGATGGGCGCCTTGCCGCTATTCACGCGCAGTTCTCCGGTTCGTAGGTTAGGGGCAGAATGACGGCGAAGAACGTCTTTCCGGGACGGCTCTCGCACTCGATCATGCCTTGGTGGCGCCGCACGATGGCTTGGGTGATGGCGAGGCCTAGACCTGAGCCGCTTGCCCGGCCGCTGATCATCGGATAGAACATTCGGTCCAGCAGTTCATCGGGTATGCCGGGTCCGTTGTCCTGCACTTCGATGCTGACCACCAACCGATGCAGCCGCCCGTGGATGGTGAATCGGCGCAGCGGCCGGGTGCGCAGGGTGATCTCCGCGCCCTTCACCTCATCAAGGGCGATGCAGGCGTTGTTGACGATGTTGAGCAGGGCTTGGATGAGCTGGTCTTCGTCGGCGTCAACCATTGGCAGGCTCGGATCGTAGTCCCGCTTCAGGCGCACTTGGTGGTTGGCAACGCTCTCCACGGCCACCCGGGCGACGTGCTCCAAGGCTTGGTGCACGTTGACCTGGGTGATGTTGAGCGGGCGGCTGGGGCCAAGCATACGGTCCACCAACTCCGTGAGGCGGTCGCACTCGCGGATGATCACCTCGGTGTACTCAGCGAACTCGGGCCGGCGCAGCTCGTGGCCGAGCAGTTGCGCCGCGCCGCGAATGCCGCCGAGGGGGTTTTTCACCTCATGAGCCAAGCCGCGGACCAGGCTGGCGGTGGTCTCCTGGATGTTGATGAGCCGGTCGTCGTGGTTGATGCGCTGCAGCCGGTCGAGGGGCTGCGCCTCGATCACCCAGTCGGTGCCGCCATCGAACGCGGCGCAGGTCAGATCGACCATGAGGGTGCGTCCACCGGCCACCTGTAGGCTTTGCTGGCGCAGGGTGAACGACTGCCCCGGTGCTGCTGACTTCCCAAGGAATTCCAGCACTGCATCGGTGTTGCGGATCAGGGCGCTCAGCGGTTGGCCCAGCACCCGTCCGCCGCTGACGCCGAACAGGGCTTCGGCAGCGGGATTGAGCAGCTTGAGCACTTGCGCTGACGATATGACCAGGATGGCGCTGGGCTGGTGCTCCAGTGCCTTGTATGCGAGTTCCGCCTGGGCGGTGGCCGATTCTTCTGCGATCAAAGGGTTCACGCTGATTCGGCGAGCAAGATTCGGTCCAACTTTTCGACCGAACGGATGCCGTTAGCGACTCATCTTGCACCAAAATGGTGCGAATGGCCACTACATCCCCCGGAGCGAGGGCGTCCCGCCCTCGGAACGGCGCTCGGCAGAGCGCCGTTGACCTGCGTCCCACCGAAGGGTGTCTTGGAGAGGGGCTACGGATTGGTGGCTGGCTGCGGGTGCAGTCTGGAATGCCTCAGCAGGTGGAAGGTGCTCGGTTCGCCCTCAAAGACGAGGCCGCCGTCATCATCGACGATTTGCAGCCGCAGTTGGTGCTCGCCGCGTTCGATGCCAGTGAGCCGAAAAGTGGATGATGCTTGGGCGGCGCCTTGTGGGTCGCCGTCGAGCAGCAGGCGCAGGTGATGGCCTTGGCGGAGATCCGGCTCGACCTGTGCCCGGACCTCGAAGTTCCCCGAATTGGCCCGCAGTCCATCGCCATCGGGGGGCGAGATGATGCGGGCGCTTGAGTACCCGCTGGTGGGCTGGTCGCTGTCAGCGAGGGGGGGTGCCATGAGCAGCGCTGCGGCGAGAACCACGGCGCCGACGATGGATGGTTTTGCGTTCATGTTGAAAGCCTCAAGTTGATTGGGGCCATCTTGAGGCTTTCGGTGATCTGCGTCTGTAGGAAATTGTCCCGAGGTTCGAAAAAATTGGTGCGCCGGACGGCACACTGAGCCAATCCAGCGACATGATGGGTCGATGGGGTGGGTGGCCCGGCGGCAGGGCGTTGCGTCCTGCCGCCGGGGTTGTTGCGAAGGTGGCTTAGACCGAGTAGTACATGTCGAACTCCACCGGATGGGTGGTGGCGTTCAGGTAGTCCACTTCCTCCTGCTTGAGCTCCATGTAGCCGTCGATCATCGAGTCGGTGAAGACGTCGCCGGCGCGCAGGAAGTCCCGATCGGCGTCGAGGGCGGCCAGCGCCTGCTCCAAGGAGCTCGCCACGGTGGGCACGCCTTCAAGCTCCTCCGGAGGCAGGTCGTAGAGGTCCTTGTCGAACGACTCGCCCGGGTGGATCTCGTTGCTGATGCCGTCCAGGCCCGCCATTAGCATCGCCGCGAAGGTGAGGTAGGGATTGCCGGTGCTGTCCGGGAACCGCACCTCCACCCGGTAGGCGTTGGGATTGCCGCCCTGAATGTAGGGGATGCGCACCGAGGCCGAGCGGTTGCGCGCCGAGTAGGCCAGCAGCACCGGCGCCTCGAAGCCGGGCACGAGCCGCTTGTAGGAGTTGGTGCTGGCGTTGGAGAAGGCGTTGATGGCGCGGGCGTGCTTGATGATGCCGCCGATGTAGAACAGGGCGGTTTCGGAGAGCCCGGCGTAGCCGTCGCCGTGGAACACGTTGCTGTCCCCGGCGAAGATCGACTGGTGCACGTGCATGCCGTTGCCGTTGTCGCCGACTATGGGCTTGGGCATGAACGTGGCGGTCTTGCCGTAGGCGTCGGCGACGTTGTGGACGCAGTACTTGTAGATCTGCGTCTCGTCGGCCTTCTTCACCAGGGTGTTGAAGCGCACGCCGATTTCGGCTTGGCAGGCCGTGCCCACTTCGTGGTGGTGCACTTCAACCTTGAGGCCCATGGACTGCATGGCCGCGCAGATCGCCGAGCGGAGGTCGGCGGCGGAGTCCACTGGGGGGACGGGGAAGTAGCCGCCCTTGACGCCGGGCCGGTGGCCGAGGTTGCCGCCCTCGAAGTCGCTGCCGGACTCCCAAGCCGCCTCCTCGGCGCTGATGGCGTAGGAGGCCCCGCCCATGTCGATCTTGTACTTGACGTCGTCGAACACGAAGAACTCGCACTCGGGCCCAAAAAAGGCGGCGTCGCCGACGCCCGTCGAAGCGAGGTAGGCCTCCGCCTTCTTGGCCACCGACCGGGGATCCCGCTCGTAGGGTTGCATGGTGGAGGGTTCGACGATGTCGCAACGCAAATTGAGCGTCGGCTCGTCGCGGAAGGGGTCCATCACCGGCGTCTCGTCGTCCGGCATGAGGATCATGTCGGACTCATTGATCGACTTCCAGCCGGAAATCGATGAACCGTCAAACATGACGCCGTCGGCCAAGCTGTCGGCATCAATGCGATCCGCGGGAAGGGTGGTGTGCTGTTCTTTTCCGCGCGGGTCCGTGAAGCGCATATCCACCCACTTCACGTCGTTGTCGCTCATCATTTTCAGTGTGTTGTCAGACATCGTTTTCCTCGGTTGCTCCTCGATTGACAGTGTTTTCCAAAAAAAGACTCAGCTTGCACCGTCAAGCCCGCTAGGCGGGCTGGTGCCGCTGGCCGCGATTCTCTTATCGCACCTTTAGGGCGAAGCAACAAATATGCCATGCCTGATATCGAAGGGATAGGGGCAATGTGGCCCCGATGCGCCGTCGGTGCGCCCATTTGACGCACAAAATAAGTGCTCGCCCGACGCCGCATGCACCAAAACCGGGAAAAACCGCTGCCGGATGGTCAGTGGACCTTGATCCGAATGCGGATTTCATGGTCGGCCTGCGCCGTCTCAAGCACCTCGTGGCCATGCACGCGGCACCAAGCTGGCACGTCGGCCAACGTGCCTGGGTCGGTGGCCAGCACATCGAGCACCATGCCGGGGCGCAGGCCGGCGATTCGGTCCTGGGCCTTGATGACCGGCATGGGGCACAGCAGGCCCCGGGCGTCGAGGGTCTCAACCGGGTCAGACATGCCAAGCTGAGGGAATCTCCGCGGGCGCCAGGGGAGGGACGGACAATTCCCGGCATCCGCCGTTCGGGTCTTCGGCGGCCACGGTGACAGCCGCCGCTTCCCGTCCCTGGCTGTAGCGGGCCACGACCCGGGCGGCGAGTTCCACGTCGGCCGGCTGCGGGTCGCCGTCAACTAGGCACAGGGGGCCGGCGTGGCTGATGGGCCGCAGATTGAGGAAGCGCCGGCGGTAGCCTTCGAGGTAGCGGTTCTCGCCCTCTTCCCGGCTGACGATCAACTTGAAGTGGGGCGCGGGGCGGATGTGGCGTCCCACCTTGAGCAGCATGATGTCGTCGAGCTCGTAGTCCTTGCGGCCTTGAGCCTGCCACAGGTCGGTGAGCTTGCGGCTGTATTGGGCATCGGTGAGGAAGCAGCAGCCGCCCGCGGGTTGCGCCCACTCCGTGAATCCCAATCGCTGGGCGAGCTCGATTTGCGGCTTGCGGTTGCGCCCCTGGAAGCCGAAAAGCGCATCGCGGTCCACCCAGCCCTCCCGCTCCGGCAGGGTGGGCGGCAGGTTTTGGGCGCACAGGGGCCGCAGCAGGCGGTCGTCGGCGCCGGATTCCTTGGCGATGACCGGCATGGTCGCCTTGCGCTGGCTCTTGGGCCGCTGGCCGATTACTTCGCCGGTGATGATGAAGTCAAAGCCGTGCTCCGCCATGAAGCCCCAGGCTAAGGCCTTCTTGACCATGAAGATCTTGCAGTCCAAGCAGGGATTGAGGTGCTGGCCGTAGCCGTGCTTGGGCTTCAGCAGCACCTTTTTGTACTCCTCGATGACGTCGATGATGTGCAGCTTGATGCCGAGCTGCTCCGCCACCCACAGGGCGTTGTTGCGCTTGGGCGCGCCGCCCTTGCGGGACCGGATGGCATGGGTGTGGCCCTCGACGCAGAAGCCGGTGAAGAAGTTGATGCCCTCCACGTGCACGCCTTGGTTCATGACGACCTTGGCGGCCAGCATGGAGTCCAGCCCACCGGAAATGAGCGCAACGGCTTTGATTGGTTCGGTCATGGCTCGAGTCTTTGGGCAGCGGGCAATCGGGCAAGTAAGCCGGGTTTTCGGATCGTGGGTGAATTTTACTCCCAT
Organism: Pseudomonadales bacterium; assembly: GCA_022827905.1. Taxonomy (GTDB): domain Bacteria; phylum Pseudomonadota; class Gammaproteobacteria; order Pseudomonadales; family Azotimanducaceae; genus Azophilus. Next base: position 34,959 of record JAJEIQ010000032.1, read on the forward strand.
TCTGACGGAGCGAGGGCATCTTGCCCTCGAACTGCGAGGCCATCTTGCTGACGGGGCGAGGGCATCTTGCCCTCGAACTGAATTGCTTGTTCGCGCAGTTGCTGGACAGGGGGCTCGTTGTGGGTTTTGATTCCGCGCGATGAGAGTGTTGCTGCAGCGGGTGACCGAGGCGTCGGTGGTGGTGGCGTCCCGCACGATTGCCGAAATCGGGCCCGGACTGCTGGCCTTTGTTGGGGTCTTCCCGGATGACGGGATCGCCGAAGTGGATTGGCTGGTGGAAAAAACCCTGGGCCTGCGGATCTTTCCCGATGAGCGCAAGCCCATGAATCGATCGGTGCTCGACGTGGGCGGCGCCATCTTGGTGGTCTCGCAGTTCACCTTGGCCGCCGACCTAAGCCGCGGCAAGCGGCCCAGCTTTGGCGGCGCCGCGCCCGCTGATCAGGCCGAACGGCTCGTTGAGGCCTACGCCGCTGGCCTTCGGGCGTCCTGCGCCGACGTTCAAAGCGGGCGTTTTGGAGCCGACATGCGCGTGGCGCTGGTCAACGACGGACCGGCCACCTTCCTGCTGGAGCGATGAACCGAGGGGACTGGGCGGGGGCACGAGACACCGCTCTGCGAAGTCCGAACATCGACAAGCAGCGGCTATTGCGTTGTACTGTGACATTCCCAACACAGAGGCCATGCCATGCTTGAGCTGTACCACAACGCCGTTTCCACCTGCTCCCAGAAAGTGCGCTTGGTGCTGGCGCACAAAGGGCTGGAATTCACATCCCATGAAATTGACTTGCTGGGCGGGGGCCAGCATGCGCCCGAGTACGTCAAGCTCAACCCCAATCACGTGGTGCCCACCCTCGTGCACGATGGGGCGGTGCTGATCGAGTCGAGCCTGATCAACGAATTCGTCAACGACGCCTTCCCTGAACCGGCCATGCTGCCCGCCGACCCTGCGGCGAGGCACGGGGCGCGGCTCTGGCCGAAGCTGCTCGACGACAAGGTCCACCCGGCCACCGGCGTGGTCACCTTCGCGATCGGCCCCCGCTCGATGCTGCTGAACCAGCCCAAGGAGGTGCGCGAGGCCAACACCAATGCCATCCCGGACCCGGCGCGCCGCGCCGCGCGCCGCAGCGTCCTTGAGCATGGCGTCAAAGCCCCGGAGTTCGCCGGCGCACTCAGCACCCTGATCAACCTGCTCGATCGCATGGAGAACGCCTTGCTGTCGTCCGCCGGCTGGCTGTCCGGCGAGTCCTTCGGCCTAGCGGACGCCGGCGCTCTACCCTATGTCCTGCGTTTGGACCACCTGTTCATCACCTCGGCCATAGAGGCGCGGCCCAAAGTCCTCGACTGGTATCAACGGGTTCAAGCCCTGCCCGCCTTCGCCACCGCCGTATCCGACTGGCTCACTCCGCCGATGGTGGCCATGCTGCGCACCAACGGCGAAGCGGTCTGGGACGAGGTGGCGCCGTTGGTGGAGGCCAGTTCAGCAAGCGACTAGGGCAAGATGCCCTGCCCGTCAGACGTGACCGCCCCGCGGCTGCCCAGCAGTTGGCTGAGGTTCCTGAGCGCATCCTCAATCGGCAGCGCCGTGACATCGTCCATGTAGAGTGGTGCCGTGCCGCCGTAGAGGATGTAGCACTGGGCGGGCGGGTAGTCTTTCTTGAACTCCCTGAGCGCGCGCGTGTCCTTGCGCTCGATGTGGCGTGAACGCTTGACTTCGATGGCCAGCAGCCCTCGAGGGCCGTAGAGGACGAAGTCAACTTCCGAACCGCCTTGGGTGCGCCAGAAGTGGATTTGGTAGCGATGGTCGCCATAGTCGTTGGCCGCCCTCAACTCCTGCAGCACCAGGGTTTCCAGTGCCGGCCCATCCACTTCGGCTCCGGAGTCCAAAGGGCCGGTGGGCCGGATGGCGCGGAACACACCCGCATCGAAGAAGTAGAACTTGTTCTGCGCCACGAGGCCCCGCTTGGCGCGCCGGGAAAACACGGGCAGGCGCACGGCGATCAGCAGGTCCTCCAGAATGGAGAAGTAGTTCTCCGCCACTGTTCGGGAAACTTGGGCTTCCCGGGCGACGCCGCTGATGTTGAGGGTTTGGCCTTGGGAGAAGCTCGCCACCTCCAAGAAGCGGGAGAAGTGGCCGATGTTGCGGACCAACCCCTCCTGCATCACTTCCTCCCGTAAGTAGGTTTGCACGTAGTCCCGCAGGTAGGCGCTGGGGTCGGGGTCGTTGAACCGGGCGGGCAGGTGCCCGTGCAGCAGGGACTCCCTCAGGTCGAAGGCCTCCTGCTGTTCCATCACGGTCAGCGGGTGCATGCGGAAGGTGCGGGCTCGGCCCGCGAGCAGGTTCACGCCTTGCCGGCGCAGCTTGCGGGCGCTCGACCCAGTGAGAATGAAGCGCAGCTCGCTCGACTCGATCAGGTCATGCACCTCATTCAACAAGGCGGGAACGCGCTGCACTTCGTCAATGACCACCCAATCGGTGTGGTTGGGGGGGATGAACGTTCGCAGCCGATTGGGATCCGCCGACAGGGGACCGTGGAATTCGGCCTGCAGTAGGTTGATGAACGGCGCCTGCGGAAGATGGCGCTTCAACCAAGTGGTTTTGCCCGTCCCTCTCGGGCCGAATAGAAAGAAGCTCTTTGGTGTTTCCAAGGGCGCTGTGAGCAGGCGCTCGAATGCCATGGGCTGACCAGACTGGGCCATTTGGCGCCATTGTAGCGCCAAATGGCCCGAAATTTCATCTAGAAAGTGAAAAAAACAAAGATATTTTCATATTACAAGTAAAAATTCCTTCTCTACTCTCGGTTTTTCACCCCCAATGCCTCCACAACCGCACCCATGGCCGTCTCGGCGTCAATCTTGTAGGCCACGTTGACGGTCGGCGCATCCGCGCCCCGTCGCGTTGCGCCGCCGGGTGGCTGGGGCCGTTGATCCACCACCGTCATGCCGCGGGTGTGCTTGCCGTCGAGTTCCACGGAGACGGCTTGGCGGCGGGTTTCGAGTAGCTCGGGATGAGTGACCGCCAGTACCGCGCAGGGATCGTGGAGGGCGGCTTCGCGAACGCCGGTCAGGGTTTCGATGCGGTCGTGCAGGTCGTCGAAGGATTGGGCGGCGAATTGCGCCAAGGGGGAATCGGTGCGTCTGAGGCGTTCGGCCAAGGCGTCGTTGGAGCGCAGTTGACGGGTGAGGTTGAGGCCGCACATCGTCAGGCGGGCGCCGCAGTCAAACACCCGCGCGGCCGCTTCCGGGTCGGCGAAGATGTTGAATTCGGCGACTCGGGTGACGTTGCCGATGTCGGTGCTGCCACCCATGATGGAAATGCCGGCCAAGCGGCGCCCCCACGCGGGGTCCCGTTCGAGAGCCAATGCCAAGTTGGTCAGCGGTCCGACGGCCACCACCCAGAGCGCCTCGTCGGCTGTGTCGAGCAGGAAGCCCACGGCGTCGTCGCTCGCGGCTTGGCGCTGATGGTCGATGCGCTCGACGCCGCCCAATCCGGATTCACCGTGCACGGCCGCCGCATGGGCGGGTTCGCCCACCAGGGGGCCGGCAGCGCCGCGATGCACCGGGGTGTCCACGCCGAGTAAGGCCGTCACCATCAAGGCGTTGTCGGTGGTGGCGTCCAGGGGCGCGTTGCCGCTGACGGTGGTGATGCCTACGACCTCGGCATGGCGGTGGGCGAGGATCAGGGCGATGGCGTCGTCGTGCCCCGGGTCGCAGTCGATGATGAGGCGTGGCTTGGACACTAAGCCACTTCGCTGCGTTTCTCCGCCACCCGGGCGAACAGGATGCCGATTTCGAACAGCACCCAAGTGGGCAGGGCCAGCAGCAGTTGGGAGATCACGTCGGGTGGCGTCAGCAGCATGCCGGCAGCGAAGCAGCCGACGATGACGTAGGGGCGCTTGTTGGCGATGCCTTGGGCGGTGCTGATGCCGGACCAGACCAGCAGCAGCGTCGCAATGGGGATCTCGAAAGCGAAGCCGAAGGCGAAGAACATGGTGAGGACGAAGTCCAGGTAGCGGTTGATGTCCGTCATCATGGTCACGCCGATGGGCGTGACGCTGGCCATGAACTGGAAGACCAGGGGGAAAACCGCGAAGTAGGCGAAGGCCATACCGAGGTAGAACAGGCCGATGCTCGACAGCAGCAGCGGCATGGCGAAGCGCTTTTCGTGCTTGTAGAGGCCCGGTGCCACGAACGACCAAGCCTGGTGCAGGATGACGGGCATGCCGACGAAGATGGCAGCGTAGATGGCCAGCTTGAAGGGCGTCAGGAAGGGCGAGGCCACCTCGGTGGCGATCATGGTGCCGTCGCCCGGCAGGTGGGCCATCAAAGGCGCTGCCACCAGCACATAGAGGTCGTTGGCGAAGAAGTAGATAGGCAGGAACAGCACGACTACCGCCCACAGGCCCTTGAGGATGCGCTGGCGCAGTTCCACGAGGTGCGCGAGAAACGGCATCTCGGCGTTGTCCACCAGTGCGTCGTGCTCCTCCTCGTCGTTGCGGGGGCTTTCGGCAGGGACTTGGTTGTTCGCCGGCTCGGCTTCGGAGGGCTTGGGGCCGTCAGTCATCGTTCACCTTGGACGGCGGGTCGGCCTGGCTCTGCGGCTGGGGTGGCGGGTCGATTCGGGCCGCCTTGCCGGTGTCCTTCACTTCCCGCTCGATGCGCTTCATTTCGTCCAGCACCGCTTCATTGTGCAGTTGCCGGCGCACCTCGTCCATGCCGACCTCCTTCTCGATTTCGGCCTTGACCGTGTTGAAGCTGCGCCGCATGCGGCCCAGCCACAGGCCCAGGGTGCGCAAGGCCTCGGGCAGCCGGTTGGGACCGATGACCAGCAGGCCAACGATGGCCACCAGCAGCAGTTCGGGAAAGCCGATGTCAAACACGGCTTTGCTGATTGGCGCTCTGCTGCTGGCTATCTTCCTTTTGCGACGCTTGGGAGGCGACCTCGCCTTCGATCACGTTCGGGTCGCCCTGCGCTTTGGCTGCGGCGGCGGCCTCAGCCTCTTCGTCGGTGACCGCCTTGCGGAAGCCCTTGATGGCGTTGCCCAAATCCGAGCCGATGTTCTTCAAGCGCTTGGGGCCGAAGATGAGCAGCACGATGGCCAGAACGATGAGTAGCTCAGTGACGCCGAAACCGCCAAACATGGTTAATCTCCCGGCTGATCCTATTGGGTGGCCCTCATTATAGGCTTTTGCGGGTTCTTTGCCGGGGGGATTCGCTCATGCCTTGGCCAGCAGCAGGTAGGCGCCGGCCAGGGCGCTGGCGACGCCCGCCACGGATCCGAAGGAGACGCCCAGCACTTGACCGGCAGGCTCCCAGAGCAGGGCGGTGGCGAGCGCGATGAGCACGGTGCCGGCCAAGCGATGGCGCCGTCGTCGTCGTTGTTGCTGGGCGAGTTCCGCCTCGAGCTTGCCGGTGACGGCCTGTTGCTCCTTGAGCCCGGATTCCAGACGCCGCAGGGCGCGGCTGGTGTCCGTTATCAATTCCGGCAGGCGCGGCAGGTGCTCGATGATCTCCGGCGCCCGGTCGGCGAAGCTGCGCAGGGTGGCCAGCGGGCCGACCCGTTCCGCCATCCAGCCCTCCATGAAGGGCTTGGCGGTTTCCCAGAGGTCGAGTTGCGGATAGAGCGTTCGCCCCACGCCTTCGATGTAGAGCAGTGTCTTCTGCAGCAGCACCAGTTGCGGCTGAATCTCCATGTTGAAGTCGGCAGCGGTGCGCAGCAGCGTGACTAGGAAGTGGCCGAACGAGATCTCGCTTAGGGGCTTGGCGAAGATCGGATCGCACACTTCGCGGATGACGGCCTCGAACTGCGCCTCGTCGGTCTGCTGCGGAATCCAGCCGGACTCGAAGTGCAGGCGCGCCACCTGGCGGTAGTCGCGGTTGAAGAAGGCCAGCAGGTTGCGGGCCAGATAGTCTTGGTCGCGCTCGGTGAGTTGGCCGATGATGGCGCAATCGAGGGCGATGTAGCGCGGGTTCTCGGGGTCGGTCACATCCACGAAGATGTTGCCCGGATGCATGTCGGCGTGAAAGAAGTTGTGGATGAACACTTGGGTGAAGAAGGTCTCCACCCCACGCTGGGCCAGGACTTCGAGATTGGCGCCGCAGGCCTTCAACTTGTCCAGATCGCCCACCGGCACGCCGTCGATGCGCTCCAGCACCAGTACGTTGGGGCGGGTGAGCTGGTGGTGGACCCGGGGAACGTAGAGCAGTTTTGAGGCGGCGAAGTTCTCCCGCAGCCGTTGGGTGTTGGCCGCCTCCTGGGCCATGTCGAGTTCCTTGAGCACCGTATCCGCGTACTCACTGACCACTTCCGGGAGGTGCAGGCGTTGGCTGGCGTCAATGTGATGGTGGATCCAGCCCGCGAACTGGGCCAGCAGGTCAAGATCGGCGCGAATGGTCTCTTCGATGTCCGGGCGCACCACCTTGACCACGACCTGGGCGTCGTCGGCGAGGGTTGCCCCGTGGACCTGGGCGATGGAGGCCGAGGCGATGGGTTCGAGGTCGAATTGCTTGATTTCCTTGGCAAAATCCTCGCCCAAGGCGTCGGCTACGATGGCTTGGGCCCGCTCGCCGTCAAACGGCGGCACATGGTCTTGCAGCAAGGCCAGCTCGTCGGCGTAGTCGGCGGGGAGCAGGTCTCGGCGCGTGGAAAGCAGTTGGCCGAACTTGATGAACACTGGCCCGAGCTCCTCCAGCGCGAGCCGTAGCCGCACCGCATGCTCCAAGCGCGGCGTCGGCAGCCAGCGCCCGGGCCAAGCCAGAAGCGCCCAGCGCAGGATGGGCGGGACGCCGCTGGCGATCAGCGCATCGGTTGGAAGCGCGGCATCGAGGCGATGCCGAACGGCGCTGCGGACGATGGCGAACAGCCGGCCCCGCCCGGTGTGTCGCCGTGCCCGGGCCTTCACGGCGGGTCGCCGCGGGCTGGCTTGGTCAGTTCCTGGGCCTTGAACGCAATCTCTAGGACGCCTTCGCGCAGGGCTTCAAACGCCGGGGTTAGATGGTCCATCGGGCTTGTGCCTTCCGGGGAGGACTTGAGCCCTTGTTCAATCGCATGGGCGGCGCCTTCGGCAGCGGAGCGCAGCCCTGCGGCGGCGAGTTCAAGCACGCCGAGCAGGTCTTCACCCGGGCCGTGGGAGAGCGCGTCGGATAGCTGGCTGATGAGGCTGGGGGTGATGGCCGCCGTGACCTCAGCCAATGCCCCTTGGTCACCCTCGATGCGCACCGCCGTACTGTCGGCCGGCGCACCGGCAGCGACCCAGCCGACGAGTTCCGCCATCGATCCCTGGACGACCGCATCCGCTTCGCCCATGGCCTCGGCTGAAACCGCGATGCGTGAGCGCTGCACCTTCAGCGTGGCCGACTTGCTTGGCAGCGTGCACTCAATGCGGATGCAGCGGCCTTCAAGGGCGGTGAGGCGTTCCTTGGCGTCGGCGTCCAAGTTCAGAACGGCGTTGCCGATGGTTTCGGCCAGGTCGGCGAACATGGCATCGAGCGGATTCATGCCACGGCTCGGTGAATGGCGGCGATGCCGCCGAGCAGGTCGTGGTGCTCGACTTCGCGAAAGCCACTGTCGGCCAACATCAGCTTGAGCGTTTCCTGGTCCGGATGCACCCGGATGGATTCAATCAGGTAACGGTAGCTTGCCGCGTCGCCCGCCACCAGCCTGCCGAGTGCCGGCCAAGCGCTTTGAAAGCCTTGGTAGGCGGCGTTCAGCCAAGGGTTGGCGGGTTTCGAGAACTCCAGCACCAGCAGGGCACCGCCGGGCTTGAGCACGCGCCTCAACTCCCGCAGGGCCTCGTGCTTGGCCGTGAAGTTGCGCAGGCCGAAGCCGATGGTGGCGCTGTTGAACTGATCGTTCATGAAGGGCAGGGCTTCCGCTTTGGCGCAGCAGCATTGCACTTGAACAAGGCCTGAATCGAGCATCCGGTCCTGCCCGATGGCCAGCATGGCCGGGTTCATGTCGGCCAGGACCACCCGGCCGGCGCGGGTCACCACGGGTGCCAGGAGCCGGGCGATGTCGCCTGTGCCGCCGGCCAAGTCGAGCACTTGGTGGCCGGGCCGGGCACCGGACATCTCCACCAGCATCCGCTTCATCAGCCGGTGGCTGCCCAGTGACATGAGGTCGTTCATCAGGTCGTAGCGGCTGGCCACCGAGGTGAACACGTCGTCCACCAGCCGCGTCTTTTCCTCTGCGGCAACCTCCCTGAAGCCGAAGCTCACCCGCTCATCGGACTTGGCCATGAGCGGAGTGTACAACAGGGCCTAGCTAGGTTTGGGCGTGAATTGGCGGACCGGAATGCTCGGCAGGCGCGAGGCGTTGGCGGCCTCGAGTTCGGCTAGGTACTCCTGCCAGTAGCGCTCTTCGTTGTCGGCCAGGTCGCGCAGGTAGTCCCAAGCGTAGATGCCGGTGTCGTGGCCGTCATCAAAGCTGATGCGGATGCCGTAGTTGCCGACCGGCTCCACGGCGGTGACCTGCACCTGTTTTTTGCCGGTCTGCAGTTGGCGCTCGCTAGGGCTGTGGCCGCGCACCTCCGCAGAGGGTGAATAGACGCGCAGCAGCTCCGCCGGCAGGCTGGCCTTGCCGCCGTCGAACTGCAGTTCCAGAAGGCGGCTGCGCTTGCGGTAGGTGATATGGGTTGGCCGCATGGGGAGGTTCGCTGCGCTAGAGAATGTACCTCGACAGATCTTGGTCCTTCACCAGTTCCTCCAGGTGCTGGTCCACGTACTCGGCGTTGACCAGGATGTTGCCGCCCTCGTTTTCCGACGCGGCGAATGACACTTCGTCGAGCAGGCGCTCCATGAGCGTGTGCAGCCTTCGCGCGCCGATGTTCTCGGTGCTCTCGTTGACCCGCCAAGCCAGCTCCGCGATGCGCTTAAGCCCCCCTTCATCAAAGCGGATGGCAAAGCCCTCGGTGTCCATCAGCGCTTCATACTGCTCGGTGAGCGAAGCGTCCGGCTCCACGAGGATGCGCTGGAAGTCGCCGGGCGTCAGCGCCGCCAACTCCACCCGGATGGGCAGGCGGCCCTGGAGTTCCGGGATCAGGTCCGACGGCTTGGCCAGATGGAAGGCGCCGGAGGCGATGAACAGAACGTGGTCGGTGCGCACCATGCCGTAGCGGGTGGAGACGGTGCAGCCCTCGATCAGGGGCAGCAGATCCCGTTGCACCCCTTCCCGGGACACGTCGGCCCCCATGGTTTCGGAGCGCCTCGTTACCTTGTCGATCTCGTCGAGGAACACGATGCCGGTCTGTTCAACCGCGGCGATGGCCTGTGCCTTCACCTCGTCCTCGTTGATGAGCTTGGATGCTTCCTGCTCGCTGAGCCGCCGGTAGGCATCCTTGATCTTCAATCGCATGCGGCGGGTTCGCTCGGAGCCTAGGTTGCTGAACATGCTCTGCAGTTGCTGGGTCATCTCCTCCATGCCCGGCGGCGCCATGATTTCGACGCCCACCGGAGCAGCGTCCACCTCGATTTCGACCTCCTTGTCGTCGAGTTCGCCCTCGCGCAGCTTCTTGCGGAACACTTGGCGGGTGGATGAGTCGGCCGGCGGCGAGTCTTCGCCAGCCTGCCGGGGAGCGGGCAGCAGCGCGTCCAGAATGCGCTCTTCGGCGGCATCATCGGCCCGGTGCCGCACTCGAACGACCTGGGTCTCCCGTTGTTGCTTGACGGCGACGTCAGCCAGGTCGCGGATGATGGACTCCACATCCCGGCCCACGTAGCCCACCTCGGTGAATTTGGTGGCTTCCACCTTGATGAACGGCGCCCCGGCTAAGCGGGCAAGACGGCGGGCGATCTCGGTCTTGCCGACCCCGGTGGGGCCGATCATGAGAATGTTCTTCGGCGTGATCTCATCGCGCATCTCCTCATCGAGCTGCATCCGCCGCCAGCGGTTGCGCAAGGCGATGGCCACGGCCCGCTTGGCGGCGTCCTGACCGATGATGTGCTTGTCGAGCTCATGCACGATTTCCCTAGGGGTCATCATTGTGGTTTTTCTCTGCGCTGCGTGTATTGGAAGGTCGCCGCCTGGGTAGCAGGGCGGCGGGGCGCCCATCATTGCCCATCGCTGGCCAGAACTTCAATGCTCCGATGGTGATTGGTGTACACGCAGATGTCGGCGGCGATCGTGAGCGCCCGTTCGACGATGTCCCGGGCGCCCAAGTCGGTGTTCTCAAACAGCGCCCTGGCGGCGGCCTGGGCGTAGGGGCCTCCGGAACCGATGGCGATCAGGCCGGATTCCGGCTCGATCACGTCACCGGTGCCGCTCACCATCAGGGTGGTGCCTTGGTCGGCGACGATCAGCATCGCTTCAAGACGCCGCAGCGCCCGGTCGGAACGCCAGTCCTTGGCCAGTTCGACCGCACTGCGGGTCAAGTTGCCGGAGAACTTGTCGAGCGCCGCCTCGAATCGTTCGAACAGCGTGAAGGCATCGGCGGTGCCGCCGGCGAAGCCGGCCAGCACCCGATCCTGATGCAGGCGCCGCACCTTGACGGCGTTGCCTTTCATGATGGTCTGTCCGGCACTCACTTGACCGTCGCCGCCAAGCGCGACCTCGCCGCCGCGCCGGACGCCGAGGATGGTGGTTGCGTGAAGAGGCTGCATAGCCACTAGCTGCGCTTAATCCATATCGCGTCGAGCTTTTGCTCGCGCAGGTTGTTCATGACGCTCTTGGCTTCCGTTGCCGACTCGATGGGGCCAACGGTGACTCGATACCAAGCGCCGCTGTTGAGGTCCACCCGCGCGGTGGCGGCTGCCAAGCCTTGCAGGATGAGTTGGGCGCGCAGGTTCTCGGCGTCGGCCAAATCGCGAAAGGATGCCGCCTGAATGTAGATGGGCTGCCCTTCATTGGCTGGCGGTGCGGCCCCTTCGGACGGGTCGGAGGCGGGTGGCAGCGCTGGGCCGTACTTCTCCGGGTGGGCGGGCACCTCGCTGCCTTCGAGCAGGTCGGTGAACTTGAAGTCGAGCTGTTCGGATTCGTCGCCTTCGAGAACGGCGCTCGGGTCCGGCAGCTTGGCGATGCCTTCGGAAAAGTAGTCGGGCGCCTGGGTCACCAACGTGAAGCCGGCCGCAGCGAACAGGACGCCGGCCATGAAGCTGGGGGTATGCCAAGATGACTGTGCGCGGCGGGTGCTGGCGCGCGGTTTGCGCTTGGCGCTCTTGGTGCGCTTAACCATAGCCCATATTAAAGCGCATCCACAGGGTCAACGTCGATTTCCCAACGCAGTCCGCGTGGTGCTGCGATGCCGGCCACCGCCCGAATGCCCCGATGCAACGGGCCGCGCCGGTCGGCGAGCAGCATCAGTTGAAAGCGGTGCTGATTGGCCAGCCGCTGCATCTGCGCGGGCGCCGGGCCAAGGACTTCCAGATCGTTTGGCAGCCTGGCCTTCAGTTTGGCGAGGAAGGCCGCGGGAACGGCGGGGTCGGCGGCAGCGGCGCGCAACAGGGCCATGTGCCGTGCCGGAGGCAGTCCTGCCCGGTGGCGAATGGACAGTTCGTGGTCGGCGAAACCGGCGTAGCCTTCCTCGATGAGTCGCTGAAGCGCTGGGTTCGAGGGCTGCAGGGTCTGTATCCACACCTCGCCGGGACGGCTTGCCCTTCCAGCCCGTCCGGCCACCTGGATGAGTAGCTGGGCGGTGCGTTCCGGCGCCTTGAAGTCGGCGCTGAGGAAGCCAGCGTCGGCATTGACGGCGGCGACCATCGTGATGTTGGGAAAGTCGTGGCCCTTGGCGAGCATTTGGGTGCCGACCAGAATGCCCGGCTCACCGCGCCCGATCTTCGCCAACCCCGCCTCAAGGCGGCGTTGGGAGCGGGCCGTGTCGCGGTCGATGCGAATGAGGGAGGCGCCGGGGAAGCGTTCCTTAAGTCCGGCTTCGGTGCGTTCGGTGCCGGCCCCAACCGCCATCAACTGCGCGCTGCCGCAGGATGGGCAGGCTTCGATGACTGGGCGTTCGGCGCCGCAGTGGTGGCAGGCGAGGCGCCCACGGCTACGGTGCAGGGTCAGCCGGGCGTCGCACTGGCTGCAGGTGGCTTGCCAGCCGCAGTCGGCGCAAAGGTAAACCGGCGCGTAGCCGCGCCGGTTCAAGAACACCAGCACCTGGCCGCCGGCATCGAGGTGGCGTTCGATGTGCGCCGCCAACGGGTGGCTCAAGCCCTCGCGCAGGGGATGGCCGCGGATGTCGAGAATGCGCATGCTGGGCATGGGCGCGCCGGTGGCGCGGTGGCGGAGAAGCTGGTGTCGATAGCGTCCGCAGCGGACGTTTTCGAGCGATTCCAGCGAGGGCGTCGCACTGCCCAGAATGAGCGGAATGCCCAGGTCCCGGGCCCGCTTGACGGCGACGTCGCGCGCCGAGTAGCGAAGCCGATCCTGCTGCTTGAACGAGGCATCGTGCTCCTCGTCCACCACGATCAGGCCGAGCTGCTTAAAAGGCGTGAAGACCGCCGAGCGGGTGCCGATCAGAATCCGCGCCTGGCCATCGCGGCAGCGCAGCCAAGCGTTGAGCCGTTCTTGGTCGCTTAGGCCCGAGTGCATGACATCGGTGGCGCCGTAGCGCCGCCTGAAGCGCGCCAGGGTTTGCGGCGTCAGGGCGATCTCGGGCACCAGCACCAGCACTTGGCGGCCGCGGCTGAGCACATCGGCGATGGTGCGCAGATAGACTTCGGTCTTGCCGCTGCCGGTGACGCCTTCAAGCAGGTTCGGCGAGAAGCCGTCCAGTGTTTGTTGATAGTCCTTAACGGCCGCATCCTGGTCCGCGGTCAGTCGCGGAGGCCGCTCCGCATCGAAGCGGCGCTCGCCCGCCTCGATGGCGCCTTTGCGAACCAGGGCGGCAATCATGGCGGAAGTGAATCCCGCAGCCCGAATGGTTTTGCCGCTGGCCCAGCCGCCGTTGCGGTCCAGGAAGGCGAGCAGCGCCTGCTGCCGTTGGGCACGGGATAGGTCCGGTGCCGCTGCGCCGGTGCGTCGCCAAACTTCCTCTATCCGCGTGCGCAGAGGCGCTCCCTTCAGGGCGGCGTTGGGTAGCAGGGTGGCGAAGACCTCGCCCAACGGATAGTGGTAGTAGCCGGCCAACCAAAGCGCCAGCTGCTGGACCTCATCCGGCAGGATGCTCTGCTCGTCAAGCACCTCGAGCAACGGCTTGGGGTCGGCATAGGCATCCTGGGGGTCCGTCTCAATGCATATGCCCACCAAGGTTCGACTGCCGAACGGCACCCGCACCCTCGCGCCAACGGCTGGCGGGGGACAGGCGGTGGGAACGGCGTAGTCGAACGCCTGCGGCAGGGGAACGGGAACGGCAATGCGAACGACGGGCGTCATGGCGAGCATAGTGTGGTGCGCTCGGCAGTGAAGCGCAAACGTGCGCCCGCACGCCCTAGCGGGCGCGCATACCGCAAGAATCCGATTGGCGGCAGCAATTCTCATTTTGGCAGATGGTCTGATTCGTATCGGTTCTCCGAGGGTTGTGGATTGACGGCTTCGGGTTCGGGAAGTGAGGGGTCAGGGCGGTTGGGCGGCTGGGCCGCCGGTGGCCAGCAGCACCATGAGCGCG
>JAJEIQ010000062.1 GCA_022827905.1 Pseudomonadales bacterium
GCCCGCAGCCGCCGGGCCGAAGCCGAGCCCGTCCACGGGTGAAGCTCGGCCGGACCGGCGGCGCAATGCGGGCGGCAACCACCCAAGGAGGCCCCTTACGGAAAACACGAAAAAAACTGTTGACCAGATAGAAACTCGCTCCATGGCTCCCGGTTCGAGGGCAAGATGCCCTCGCTCCATGGCTCCCGGAGCGAGGGCATCTTGCCCTCGAACAGACCCTTCAGCTAAGCCATTCGGCGGGGATGTTATCCTCGACCAGTTGCCGAATGCTGAAGTAGTTGATGTCGTGCTCCGCGCCGACCTGAAGCGCGAGCTGGGAGGCATCCGTGGTTCGCGAGAACACCAGGGCGTTGGGGTGCTTGCCCTTGATCCAGAGTGCCGCGCGCAGGTTCTCCTCGATGTTGCCCGTTCCGAGAATGACGGTCGGTGAACCGACGGAAAGGTCCAGTACGCTGTCGAGCTGGCGCCAGACCTCGGGGTGCGAAATGTCGCCTTCAAGGATTTCCCTGCGGTAGCTGCCGCCGATTCGACGCTGCTCCTCGGCGACCAGTAACCGACGGGTCGCATCGGAGTCGATCAGCGCCACCGTGGAGATTTCCAGTTGGGCATGGGCTTGGAGTTCTTCGAGCGTTGTCTGGCCGAAGCGCCCGAACCCCGCGATGACCACGGCATCGCGCTCGCTGGTTTGCCGGAAGTGGTCGATGAGATGGTCCCGAACCAGTCCGGCAGCAGCCAGTTGGTAGGAATTGAACGTCAGGCATTGTCGGGCGACGGCGGTTTCCTGGAGCGCCCGCATGAAGCGCAGGTTGTGGCAGCGCAGCACGATGCGTCCGGCGAGCCGGGGAAACTGGGCGAGCATGCGGCTCGCCGCCTCGTAGGACTGAAAGTCGCTTTCGCCGAGAAGCACAACCTTGCTGGCCCGATGCAGCCGCAGGGCTGTGATCAGAAACTCGTGGGTGATGTCGCCGGTGACCACGGTGGCGTTGAACGTTTGCTGCAGTTCCTGGCGCCGAATCATCTCGATGCGTTCATCGACCACCACCACCGGCCGGCGCGGCTCATGTCGGCGCAGCACCCGCAAATAGCTGTCCGTCATGGCGCCGGTGCCGACGATCACGACATGATGATGGATGCGCCGCATTTGCCAGGGACGGGGCGAGAGAATTTTGGCCACGGCTTCGATCACTGCCGATGCGGTCAGAATCGGGGCGCCGAAGTAGGCGACCCAGAGGAAGCAGCGCGCGATCAGCGGTCCCCCGGTGGGCGTGCCGATGTCCAGGCCGCCAACGACGAACAGTCCCAAGCTGTAGTAAGCCTGGGTCAACAGACCGGCCTGCGCGACCTCGGGCCGCTCAGTCAGGCTGACGCCGGACAGGAAACCGCCAAGCGCGAACAGGAACAGCGCCAGTGCCGCACCCCAGCGCCAGTCGGTGCGGGACCTCCCGAGTTGTTCCCGTGCCAACCGCACGAGGGCGCCGCGACTGTCGCTTTCCGAGTTGCTCATCTTGAACCGCTGCAGGGGATGGGGCGCTCTCAGGAGCCCGCGGTGCGGGCTTCTAACGCGGTAAGTATGCCAAGTTGTTTTTCCGTTTCAATCTTCCATAATCCCAATGGATACAGCCCGTTGTGGTACCTGACATGCACGGCATCCTGATTGTTGGCGGCGCCCGGTCGGGCAAGAGCCGGCGGGCGCTGCAGCTTGCCCGGGAAATCGACGGGGAGCGGGTCTTCATTGCCACCGCGGAGCCCACGGACGCGGAGATGGCCGAGCGCATCGCCCGGCACCAAGCCGAGCGAGAGGCTGATTTCAGGACCGTTGAAGTGCCCTTGGACTTGGTCGACGCGCTGCAAGCCGAGGTGTCTCCGACCGGGGTGGCGGTGGTCGACTGCCTGACGCTCTGGCTGTCCAATTGCATGCGTGAACGCCGCGACGTGCGCGCCGTCACGTGCGCGCTTGCCGCCTTTCTGGCTACGGCGTCCGGTCCGGTGGTTCTGGTGTCCAATGAAGTCGGCATGGGCTTGGTGCCCGAGACGCGCTTGGGCCGGGATTTCCGCGACGCCCAAGGTGAGCTGAATCGGGAGGTTGCCGCCGCTTGCCGTCGGGTGGAATTCATGGTTGCGGGGCTGCCGATGACCGTAAAGCCAGCATGAATGCCGCGCGGGCTCACAACGGGCCTTCAATTTCGACGCGCGTCCCATCGATGCGCCCGCGAACGCCGTAGATGTCGGCCAGCCGCTCCGCAGTCAATGTGGCGGCAGGAGGCCCGTCGGCGCGGATGCGTCCCGCCTTCATCCAGATCAACCGGCTGGCGTAGCGACTGGCCAACGCTAGGTCATGCAGCACCACCAAGGCGCCACCCCCTTCGGCCACGAACGCGCGAATCAAGTCCATGACCCGGAATTGATGGTAGGGATCCAGTTCCGCCACCGGTTCGTCGGCGATCAGCAGCGGCGCCTCGGCGGCAAAGGCGCGTGCGCAGTGCACGCGGGCCAGTTCACCGCCGGACAGCGTGGCGGTTGATCGCCCGGCTAGCTGTTGCAGGTCGCAGGCGGCCAGCGCCCGCTCGACGGCCGTGCGGTCGGCGCCGCGCAATCGTCCGAGGGCGGCGCCATGTGCGAAGCGCCCAAGCGCTACCACGTCGCGCACCGGGCTGGGCCACGCCAAGGGCCGATTCTGGGGCAGATAGGCCAGTTGCAGGGCGCGCCGCCTCGGGGTCATGGCCGCGGTGTCCTCGCCTTCGACCTGAGCCTGTCCGGCCGCTGGGTGGGCCAACCCCACGGCACCCCGGAGCAGGGTGGTTTTGCCGGCACCGTTGGGGCCAAGCAGAGCGACCAGTTCACCGGCGCGCAAGCGGAACGAGGCGCCCTCCACCAAGGTGGTGCCGCCCGCCATGAGCCTCAAGCCGGACACGGTCAAGCCACTGGTGCCCTGGTTTCTGCTGGCCTCGACGGTCATCGATCACCCGCTCAGTCGTGGACGCTGCGGCGCTGCATGGCGATCCAGATGAAGGCGGGTGCCCCGATCAACGCGGCGACCACGCCGAGCTTGAGTTCGCTGGTCGTGGGCACGAGCCGGACGCCGATGTCGGCCAGCACCAGGATCACGCCGCCCAACAGAGCGGAGGGCAGCAGGGAACGGGCCGGGTCGTGATCAACCATCGGCCGCACGATGTGCGGGGCGACGATGCCAACGAAACCGATCACGCCGGCCAAGGCAACCGCGGCGCCGGTGGCGAGCCCGGTGCCGAGCACCACGAGCAGGCGTTGCTGCCTCAGGTTGAGGCCGACGCCGCTCGCCGCCTCTTCGCCCAGCGTCAACGCCGAGAGACCGCGTCGGGCGGCGAACAGAAGGCATAGGCCCGCCACCAGGAAAGGTGCGGCAAAGGCCAGGTCCAGGAAACTCCGGTTGGCCACTGAGCCCAGCATCCAGTTGATCATGTCCGCTAGGGAGAACGGATTGGGTGCGAGGCTCATCAACAGGTTCATCGCCGCGCCAGCAAAGCTCGACAGGCCCACCCCGATCAGGATCAGCGTCACTGCCGAGGCGGTGCGCAGCGCTGCAAAAGCGATCAGGGCCGTCCCCGCAAGGGCGCCGGCGATTGCTGCCGTGGGCATCGACCAAGCGCTTGCGGCGGCGTAGCCGGTGTAGAGCGCAGCGGTTGCGGCAAGGGATGCCATTGCCGATACGCCGAGCACGCCCGGTTCGGCCAAGGGGTTGCGCAACAAACCCTGCAGCGCGGCGCCGCTGGCTCCGAGCGCCGCACCGACGGTGAATGCGGTCAGCGACCGGGGCAGGCGGATGTGCACCACAACCAGTTGATCGCCGACGGTGCCGCGGCCGAGTAGCGCCGCCAACACCCGTTCGGCCTCCAGTGGGGTGGAGCCGAGCAGGGAGGCGGCAAACAGCGCCGCCAAGCTGGCCAGCATCAGGGCTGCCGTACCCGGCACGGACCACGCGCTGCCAGTTCTCATCGAACGCCGCCCCGCCCGGGCGCGCCTGCGGCCCGTGCCAGCGATTCCACCGCATCCATCAGGAACCAGGCGCCGCAGGCGGTCCAAGCGCCCTTGATGGGAACCACGTTGCGTTCGGCGAGTTGGGACTGGGCCACGGGATGCCGGCTGGGGCTCCAGCCGCTGGGGTGGTTGGTCAGGCTCTGGAAGAATGCTGCCGCGATCAGGTCGGGCTGTTCGTAGGCCAGACGTTCCAAAGGCAACGTTCGCCAGCCCGGACGCGCTTGAAAATTGTCCAGACCGGCGGCCACAAGCATTTCATGGATCAGCGAGCCAGGCCCCGAGGTTACGCCCGCGGGGGGCATGTACAGGGCGCTGCGGCGTGCTGGGTGTCCTTGGGTTCGGGTGGGCCAAAGAGCCTTCAAGCGGCGGCGCATTTCCGCGGCAACGCGCTCGCCTTCCTTTGCGGCGCCGAGCGCCTTGGCCGTGCTCCTGATCGTCAGCAGAATGGCCGGGAAGTCCTCGGCCCAGCCAACCCCGTGCACCGGCACGCCGGCTCTGGCGAACATCGCCGCCGCCTGGGGTCCGCCGCCGTAGGAACGCACCACCAGGTCCGGTTTCAGAACGATGACGTCCTCGGCCACCGGGCGGACGGTCGGCAGGCCCGCCGCCCGCTTGCGCATGTAGGAGAAGTCGCGCTGCGCATCGGGCGACACCGCCAGGATGCGTTGCCGGTCCGCAAGCCTCAACACGTATTGATCGGCGCAGTAGTCGAGGCTGACGATGCGCTGCGGCTGCCGATCGCCAATGTCTGGTTCCTTGGGCCCATGGCTGCATCCGCCAAGCAACCACGCAAGCGTGAGTGCCAGCGCGGCTCTGCGGCGTCCTGTTGGGGCTAGTAGCGCCACCGCACGCCTACCGAGCCGGAAAGCCGCGGGGTGCCGTAGCCGAGAATCTGCTGATAGTGGGCATCGAACAGATTCTCAAGGCGTCCGAACAGCTCCAGCCTATCGGAGAGGGCGTAGCGGACATTGATGTCGACGCGGGTCCAGTCGTCCAACCGGCTGCCGTCGCTGTTGGTCTCGCGGCCATTGAAGCGCAGGAGAATGGTGCCGGATAAGGGGCCGGAGGGATCGAAGCCTAGGGCTAGGTCGCCAGAGTGCCGGGGCAGGTGCGGCAGTGGCGTGCCGTCGCCTCGCCGGGCCTTGATGTAGGCGTAGTCGGCCGACAGCGTGACCGAGTCCGTGAGGTTCCAGCCGGCGGACACTTCGATGCCCTTGGACGTCACCTCCTCGATGTTTTCGTAGCCGCCGATGGCGAACGAGAAGTCGATGAGATCGTCGGTATCCTGCTTGAAAAGCGTTAGTCCGGCATGCCCGAGCCCGCTGGCGGGACGCCACTCGGCGCCGAAGTCGATGCTCTTGGAGCGTTCCGGCTTGAGGTCGTCGTTGGCCGCAGGGGCCCCGCAACAGAAGAACGTGGTCTGGAACAACGTTGGCGCCTTGAATCCTTGGCCCCAGCTTGCGCGCAGCGTCAGGCTCGGGACCGGCACCAAGGCGGCGGCAATGCGGGCGGTGGTTTCCGAGCCGAAGCGCTCATGGTCGTCGGAGCGCAGGCCGCCCGTGAGGGTCAGCCGGTCGGCGGGCTGCCATTCGTGGAGTGCGAACAGGCCATTGATCGAACTGTCGTTGCCGCTCGCGGAGGACTCCTCCCGCTCTGCGCCCAGGACCAGGGTGTTGCGCGCGTCAATGGCCAAGGTGCCCTGATATCGGAACAGGGTGCGCTCACCCTTGGCCTTGAAGCTCTGCTCGCCGTCGCTGAAGTTCTCGCGGTCGATCTCGGCGCGGCCGACGAGCAGGAGATTGTCCAGGCGCCCATCGAAGAGGGCTGCCTTCAAAGCGAGTTGCCCCGACAGTTCCTCGGTCTTGCCGACTTCATCGCCGTCGCCGACGTTGCCTTGGGCGCCGAAGCGGAACGCGTCGAATTCGGTGTCGGAGTCGTTCCACAGCAGGCTGCCCTCGAGCCGGGCGCCCCGGGGGAGGTTCAGGCCGCCCCGAGCGGAGACGCTCAGCGTTTCCAAGCCATCGTCCTCGGCGTTGCCGTTGCGGTCATCCGCGCGGGAGATGCCGTCGGTGTTCAGCCGCGTGGCGGCCAGCCGGAAGTCGCCGGCGGGGCCGCCCTGGCTGACCGACGCGCCGCCGCGAACGGTGCCAAACGAGCCGGCCTCGGCGAACAGGTTGCCGCCAAGACCGGCTCCCGGTTGCCGGGTTGTGATGGAAACGACGCCGCCGATCGCGTCGCTTCCCCAGAGCGTCGATTGAGACCCGCTCAGAATCTCGATGCGCTCGATGTTCTCGGTGTCCAGCCGGGCAAAGTCGAAGCCCCCGCCAGGCGAGGATGCATCGTTGACGGACACGCCATCGACCAACACCAGCGTCTGGTCGCTGGAGGCGCCTCGAATCCGAACGAACGCGGAACCGCCGAAGGCGCCGTTCTGGTTGACGGTGACGCCCGGCGCCTTGGCGACGGCATCCAGGACATGCCGGAAGCCGAGCGCTTCGATCTGCGCCGCATCGATGACCCGCACGGTCGATCCGTTCTCCGCGGCGGTTTGCTCAATGCGCGTTCCGGTAACCACGATGGTGTCGATGCCATCTTGGTCTTCGCCGCTGGCCGGCGATTGGCCGGCGGCGGATGCGGTCGCCGAGGCGACCAGAAGGACTAGCAGGGCGTTGCGAGCCATTGGCTCCCTCCTCACCCCCGCGGGGGTGCGCTGGTGTGACAACACCGGTGGCCGGCCCTTCCGGACGCGGCGGCACCGCTCAAGTGTCGTTACAGGGAGCCCTCAGCCGGGGAGCGCGAGGGGCTCGCCCCGCGCCGGCAAAGGCCCTCAGCCGGGGAGCGCGGGGGGCCTGCCCCTAATAGGCAAAGCCCTGGACCCGCGCGCAGCGGGATGAAGGGGCACCGAAGTGCTCTTTCCCGTTCGTGGGCAATGGGCCCGGCCCACGAACGAACG
>JAJEIQ010000012.1 GCA_022827905.1 Pseudomonadales bacterium
AACGAGGTGGAGCGCCTGTTCCGGCGGCTCAAGGGCTTCCGGCGCATCTTCTCGCGCTTCGAGAAGCTCGACGTCATGTTCCTCGGCTTCATCGTCTTCGCCCTCATCGTCGAGGCCCTGCGATAGTGTTAACACGCCCTAGTGAGAGTCGCCGAGAGCGCTCCAGGCATTGTCATCGAACGGACCGACGACTATGTGGACATTCCCTTCGGCGTGGTCGGCCTGTATTGGATTAAGCAGTACCGGCCCTTGGTCAACGAACGGATTCCGCAGCGGCCTCGCGGTAAAACCGACTACGGGTGGGCGAAAGGCGCCTTTTATCAATTGGCCAAAGGCTTTTCTCCTTCTGATCTGCGGCTTGGCGCACAACTAGACTCCTTGAGAGGCATTTATGTTGCCGGTCAGGTTGCATGTCAAGCGGCAAGGCCGTGGCCGTCCCACAGCCGCTGCACTTCGCGGTCGAACGAGTCGATGGCGCGGCTGAGCCGGGCGTTGGAGCGGGGCGGCGCTTCGAAGGCGACGGACATGGCGGGGCGCAGCACGCGGGCGTGGGCGCGGTGGTAGCACATGGCGGTGCGCAGGCCGTCGTCGGTGACGCGGTATCGCTTGGTGAAGGGGATGCGCTCGATGAGGCCGCGCAGGCGCAGGCGCCGCAGGTCGTAGGTGGTGCGGCCGCGGCCGTAGCCGTCGTCGGGCAGGCCGAGCAGCGGCGCCACGGCTTCGCGCAGGTCGCGGTTGGCGAAGCCGTCGGGCAGGACGCGGAAGGCGAGCAGCGCGGCGAACAGGGCCTGGGCGCGGGGGTCGCCGAAGCGCAGCGCGGAGGCGCGCTGGCCGTCGACGATGCGCGAGCGGTGGAGGTCGTCGAACCGTTCGGCGCCGACGTGGCAGTCGTGGCTGATGCGTTGGACGCGCAGCAGGCGTCGGTTGGCGGCGAAGCCGATCTTCTTCAGATCATCGAGGTTTTTCAGCCGTCTGCCGATGTCGAAGTCGTAGGTGTCGTTGACCACCGTCTCGGTGCGCAGGGCGCGCCCCTCCTTGTGGTCGCGTCGCTTGCGACGCGCCTGCTTCTGATGCGGGAGCGCTTGTAGTCGACGTGCAGCGACGGGATGACCCCGTCGGTTATCACGCGGGTCCGGTGCCGCGATGGGGTGCGCTTGGTGACGCGTCTGTTGAAGATCAACTGCACGTGGTCGGGACGCCCCAGGTCGACGTTCTCCCGGATGATGTCCTCGAAGAGCACGCGCCCCTGCACGGGACGGTCGAGGACCTGGGTGAGGGCGAACTCGGCCTGCAGGATCGACACGTCGTAGCGGACGCCGGCCGCCCGGTCGGCGGCGGTGAACGGGTGCGGCAGGCGCGCCAGCCACTTGCGCAGCAGGGCGTCGATCCCGGCCGCCGTCAGGCCGTCGGCCAAGCGCTGCATCAGCGCCGGGTCGGCGCAGCTTGCGATGCCGTTGTCCAGCGCCTCGAACGCGACGCCGCGCTTGGCCAACTGCCGCTTCAGGTACTCGTGGCCGTTGACGCACAGCTTCGCGTTGTGGGGGAAGTACGAGCAGAACTTGATGAACAGCGGCCCGAAGTCCTCGTCCACGATGTACACGTAGTAGTGGTTGACCATCGCCGTCGCCGGCACCAGCCACGGGTACGGGCCGCGCGCCGGGTCCTCGCGGCGCTCGGTGCGCACCACCCGCGCCTTCTCCTGCGCCTTGCCGACGTACAGCACCCCCTCCGCGCCTTCGAACTCCCGCAGGTACGCCTGCGTCCGGTCGTCCTTGCGCTCGAACCGCTCGAAGCGCACCAGGTCGACGCCCTCGTCCCGCGCGAAGCGCTCCATGTCCGCGACGAAGCGCCGCGTCATCGGCGCCATCAGCGCCGACGACGGCACCGCGTTGCCGCGCACCTGGCGGAAGAAGTGCGCCGTGCCCGCGCCCGACTGAAGCATCGGCACGTACACGTTCAGGTACAGCCGGTCGATGCACTCCAGCTCAAGGGTGGCGTGCGCCGACAGCACCTCGCCGGCGTTTCGTGCTACGGTCATCTTTCGGACTCCGGTCGATGGGCTCCCCACAGGCCACTATACGGCCACCATCGCCTGGCGCGACCAATAAAGGCGGCTTCACGCCGCGGAGAGGGGCAGCGGCCGGGGTCCGTCTCAACACGCCCCCAGTGGCAACACATGCCTCGTCGGTCTGAGGCGGAGCCTCGCTAGATGTAAGTCATGGAGACATAGTGACCCGCGCCATCGGCGACGCTTGCCGCAACATCAGGGACATGCCTGCAACGTACATCACCTATCCCGGCTCACCCAACCAACCTGTCTTCGAATGCGATTTGAGATCGGTGCGAAGACCTGCCAAACACATAGTCCTATCGAAGGGCTATCTGTCAAAGTTCGGCCGCTTCCGAATTCCAAGCCTACTTTGGCAGACGCTCGGTCAGTACGCCTGCTGGCTGGATCCGGTGATTGTGAAAGAGTGGTCGCAGATGACGAAAGGCTGGGGCGTGGCGGATGTGAAAGACAACCTCGTCCAAGGTCTCGACTGGCAAGAAAGCTCTCACGACACCACGGTCGCTAAAGAACGAGCGAAGGAGATAAGAAATGAAGGATTCGATCTGAAGTGCGTCTGGTCGGATTCAAGGATCAAACGGTCCTTCGAAATCGATCACTGCTTTCCTTGGTCAAGGTGGTGCAACAACGACCTTTGGAATCTGATGCCGGCGAAGGAGGAAATCAACCGCAGTAAGCTCGATAAGCTGCCCTCTTCATTGGCCATGTCCGAAGCTCGCGAGAACATTATCAATTGGTGGCAGAGTGCTTGGGAACAGTCACCGCATCGTGACCAGTTCTTCATGGAGGCGGAATACTCCCTGCCGGGGCTTTCCGGCGACCCCCCTCCCTTAAAGGACGTGTACCAAGCGACGGTGCATCAGCGGGCGCGGCTAAAGCAGGACCAACAGCTAGTGGAGTGGTCTGTATTAGGACGCGGTTAGTCGCTTGCCCGCACAAACCGTTGAACCGCCCCCCAGCTACCAACCCCGATGCCCCGGCGGCGGCGGATCTTCCGGCGGCCCGGCGAAGCATTGGGCAATGGCCATCCAAGACGTGGCGGCGTCGCCGACCACGTTGAGATCGGTTTCGGAGATGTTGCGCCCTTGGGTGACGACGTGGGCGAACTCCACGGCGGAACCGCTCACGCAGTCGGTGTCGGACGGGTCGTTCCATTCCCACACCGCGCCGGAGGGCGAATCGAGGCGCACGTAGGGGATCGGGGACGGGGTTTCGAGGCCGCGGTTAACGAAGGTCCAGCCGAAGGTGCGCACGCCGATGTGGCAGACGTTGCGGATGCGGTCGCTGTTGCGGCGCTGCACGTGCAGCAGGTCGTAGATGTCCTGGCCGTGCGCCCAAGTCTCCATTTGCCGCGCCGTGGCCATCATGGCGATGCCCATGTCTGGCCCGAACCAGGGGGCGCGCAATGCCGGGTCCGCCACATCGAGGGCATTGCAGAGTTGATCGAAGTAAGAGCGCCAGCGCTCCAGCAGCGCCCGGCCCTCCAACGGCTTCAGGTTCGGCGGAATTCCCGCATCCAATCCGTCCCGCCATTCGCGGAAGCCGTCCGGGTCGGTCACCGAGTGCACCGCCCAGCGGTCGGCGTCGTGCAGGTGCTGCACCACCCAATTGACGGTGCGGCCCTTGAAGGGCGTTTCCAGCGACCATTGGTCGTCCTTCAGCGTGTCGAGGAACGAGAAAAGCTCAGTGCCCTCCTCGCGCAGGTCGTTGACTTGTTGGTTCATGTGCGTTTCCGAACAGTGTTGAACTGGATGTAGGGACTTCGCGTAGCGCTAGTTCGAGCCTGCAAGATATCAGAGGCGCAGGTTCTTAGTCGCGTTCTTGGGAAGGGTGTTGGGAACCTGCCCGGTGCCGAGCCAAACGCGCCTCCAATTCGGCGACGCGGGCCTCGGCAGCACGCTGACGTTCCTCTGCCGCTCGGCGTCGCGCCGCCTCGGCTTCGGCCCTTGCAGCGCTGTCCCGTTGGCTGAGGTCCAGCTCGTCATAGGTGGGAAAGTCCTGGCCAGTCGCTGGGTCCATCAACCGCACTTCCTCGCCGAACTGCCGGAACGTCAGCCCGAGCACCTCGCTGTGCAGCGTCCAGACTCCGCCGCGCCGCTCCGGCGCGACAGGCACGTAAGCGTCGCCCTCAAGGCGGAACCCGCGCAGCGGCGGCTCGTAGAACTCCGCCCTCGGATCGCAGGCGACGTACTCCTTCACGCCCATGGACTCGTAAATGTCCCGCTTCTCGTTCAGGTCACGCCGCCAACTGCTTGGCGAGGCGACCTCCAAGGCGAAGTCCGGCGGCTTCGGCTCCTCCCACAGCCGATAGCTGTAGCGGGGCAAGTCGCGTGTGCCGATCACCACGAACAGGTCCGGTGCCGCCACTGCCGCCTGATCGCCCTCCTTGGCGTAGATCAGCAGGTCGCTGGCCACGTACACATTGGGCTGATCAACGTACCACCGCAGCCGTACGGCGGCGTCGAAGTAGCGGATGGCGTAGCCCTGAACGTCGTTCTCAGACATGGGCTTGCCGTCCGAACTCGGGTACCTCGCCTCCGAACGGCGCTCGCGCTCGTGAAACTCGGCCACCAGCCGTGCCTCCTCCTCGGCGGGCGTTTCGGGGGATGTTGCTGGATCGCTCATGGGCGCGGTCTCCGAGCCTTGAAGGCGAGCCGCCACCGTAGCACGGCCTATCGCGGGCCGCAAAACGACCGCGGTCAGCGCAGGTACTTGCGCCTGAGAGCGGCTAGGTCCTGCTCGTCGATCCCTAGTTCCTGTTCGGCATAGGCCTCGACCGATCCGTACTCGTCGCGGATGCGTTCGATGACGAATGCGAGGTAGGGAACGCCGTCCGAGGTCACCAACGGATTGGGCCGGTCGGGGTGCGACATGGCCTTGCGGTACTCCAGCATCACGGCGGCGAAGGCGTTGGTCTTGGCGGCCTCGGCAAGATCGACGCCGCCCTGTTCGACGGCCGGTCTACGAAAGTCCGTGGACAGCAGGTAGTCCTCGATGACGGTGGGTTCGGGAACGCCGAGCAGCAACAGCATGAGGGCGGAGACGATCCCCGTTCGGTCCTGTCCGGCCGAGCAGTTCACAACCATGGGCGCCCCGTCACCAAGCGCTTGATGAAAGTACGTCTTGATCTGGGGCCCAATCGAGGCCAGCAGCAGGGGATACAACTCGGCTGTGTCCGGACGTTCGGCGGCCTCATCGCCGGACATCATGTCGGCAAACGAGTAATCCCCCATCACCAAGCCGATGCGGCTTTTGGCCGCCCAGTGGTTCGGATAAAGGCCGATCTCGTCATTCGATCGAAGGTCCACGATGGTCTTGATCCCGAATTGATCCAGGTAAGCCATGTCCGCATCGGTCAAACCCGTCATCGCGCCGGAGCGGAACAGCAGACCCCTAGCGACAGTTCTGCCGTCAACCGTCTTGTAGCCGCCGAGATCGCGGAAGTTCGAACCCCCTTCCAGCGGCAGCAGCCGCCGATAGCTCGTCGACAGGTCGGCAACCGCTGTTGAGGCAACAACGAGCAGCAGGATAAGGGATATCAACCGAGCAATCATTGTTTCTCGCCTCCGGCTCCGCGTCAGCGCGCGTAGCGAATGGAAACCCCCCAAGTCCGTGGCGGCCCGTATTGGGAGATGGTGCCGCCGGTGGTTGCGTTGGGGGTGTGGATCGAGATGAACTCCTCATCGGAGATGTTTTCCACGAACGCGACCACGCGAATCCCCTCCATGCTGGCGGCGGCGGGGGTCCAGATCAGGCGCGCATTGCCCATCGATATCTCATCCTGCTGGGCGAAGTCGTTGTTGAAGACATCGTGGTACAGCTTATCCGTATGGGAGTACTCGCCGCGCAGGGTGAGCTTGCCGGCGGCGCCCAACGGCAGGTCGTACTCCGCGCTTAGGGTGAACTTGGTGCCGGGCGAGCGCAGCAGGTTGTTGCCCTTAAGCTGCTGCTTGCAGCCGAGGCCCGTTGCGTCGCAGTTGTCACCAATGTGCGGGTTGAGCGGGTCGGTGGACAGGAAGTCCTTGAATTCCGCCTTGAGCAAGGAGATTGAGCTGTCCATGCGGAAGCGCTCGGTGGCCAGCCACAGCAATTCCGCCTCGAAACCGTACGTCTTGGCGTCCGAGGCGTTTTCGACCACGGAGGCGTTGTTGATGAACAAGCGCGCCTGGTAGTCCTCGTAGTCGTAGTAGAAGGCCGACAGGTTGAGCTGCATGGCGTTGTCCAGAAAGCGCGACTTGCTACCCACTTCATAGGCCATCAGGGTCTCCGGGTCGAAGCGGTTGTTGCAGGTGCCGCCGTTGAAGCCGCCGGACTTGAAGCCGGTGGAGACGGAACCGTACAGCATGGTGTTGTCCTGCAGGTCGAAATCGACGCCGAGCTTGCCGGTGACTTCGCTCCACTTGTCGTTGAGTTCGAGCCCCAAGCAGAAGTCGCCGCCCAAGTTGTTCACCACCGACTGGCCGTAGTCCTTCTCATCCTCGGTCCAACGCAGGCCGGCGGTGCCGCGCAGCCGGTCGGTGAAGTTGTAAGTGGCCTGCCCGTAGGCGGCTATGGATGTGGTGTCTTGAAAGATGTTGAACTGCAGGAACGGCACCGGGCTGGGGCTGCCGTCGAGCTTGGCCCCGAACGCCGCCAACGAACCCGGCGGCAGCGGTCCGCCGAAGCCGCCGAACAGGCCGAAGATGGCCTCAAAGGTGGCTTGGAAAGCCGGCAGCTCATAGTCCCAAAGTTCGGAAATGTCCGATTCGTAGTAGTACGCCCCACCGATCCAGTCGAGGTTGCCGGAGCGGCCGCTCAGGGTGAACTCCTGGGACCACTCCTTGTTGTCCTGAAAGCAGCCCATGGTCAGAGCGTCGATGTCGGAGCCGTCGATGCTCTGCATCGGGCAATCCTGGTCGATTTCGAAGTAGGCGGTGATCGACTTCAATTCAACATCCTCGCTGAGATCCCACGACAACACCCCGGACAGGCCGTAGGACTCCCGTTTAGACTCGAATCCGCCCGTTGAATAGGGATTGCGCGGATCTGAGCTCCACACGCCCGGCCGGCTCAGTTGGAGCCCCAGCGCCTCCGCGCAGCTCACTGGCCCGCAGAGGGTGCCCGGCACGCTCAGGATGCCGCCGGGATTGCCGGTGCTGAGCAGCAGCGGCGGCACCGGGTGGTCGTCCGTGACCACTAACGGCGGCCCGCCCACCTCGCTGTCCGTGTATTCGGCGCGCAGGACGATTTCCAGGGTGTCGCTGGGATTGATGACCGCAGAAACTTTCGCCAACAGGGCCTCGGCATCGTCCTCCCGGCGGTCGAGAAGCCGGTTCTTGGCATAGCCGTCCCGCTCATCGTAGGCGATGGCCGCCCGCACCGCGAACACGCCCGGGTTGATGGGCACATCGCCCGAGACCTCAACGCGCTTGCGGTCGTAGTCGCCGTACAGGGCAGCGGCGCTGAATGCGGGCTCCTCACCCGGCAGGCGCGTCACGACGTTCAGGCTGCCACCGGTGGAGTTGCGTCCGAACAGGGTGCCTTGGGGACCGCGCAGCACCTCGATGCGCTCCACGTCGAACAGCAGGGAGGACGAGGACACCAGTCCGCCGCGATACACGCCGTCGGTGTGCAGCGCCACGCCGGGCTCCGCGCTCATCTCCGAAATGTCCACGCCGACGCCGCGCATGGTCATCTGCGCCATGTCCGCGAGTTCGTTGAAGACCAGCGCCGGCACGACGAACTGCAGTTGCTGAAAGTCATCGAGGCCGCGCACCTCGATGGTCTCCCGCGACACTGCGGTCACCGCGACCGGCGTCTCCTGCAGCGACGACTCCCGCTTCTCCGCAGTGACCACGATCTCCTCGATCTCCGCGGCCTGAAGGCCCGGCCCGGCGCCCCATGCGCCAGCCACCACCACAGCGAACACGGTCAACCACCGCACCGGCCGTTCAATCTCCTTAATCATGGCTTTGTCTCCTATACAACATTTACATCGTGAGTTTATTCTCGTTTCAGAAAGGCACTTCCACCGCCGCGCAAAGAAAGGCCATCAGCGGCCGGGCCTTGGCGAAGGCTTCGGCCGCCTCATCGACGAAGCCCGCCGAAGCGGCGTTGGCGACCGGGAAGTTGCAGGCGGCGATGAAGTCCTTGCGCTTGATGTCCTCGATGTGGGGCGCATCCTCCGTATAGCCTCTGGGCGGGCGCTTAAGGCGGGTGCCGCCGAACTCGAAGGCGCTGTTGAACGTCCGGGACGCCTTCAGCCGCTGCCAAGCCTTCGGATGCTCGACGATGCGCTCGCGGATGCGCTTCAGCGCGCCCGCCTCCGGGCGCCACATCCCGGCGGCGAGGAAGCAGCCTGAGGTTTCAATGTGCAGGTAGTACCCCGGCGCATGGACGTCCTTGCCGAGCTCGTGGCGGAACTGAATGCCGATGTTGGTCTTGTAAGGTGCGCCGCGATGAAAGCGGGTATCCCGATACACGCGCATCAAAGAGCCGCCCTGCCGCTTGGGGATGGCCAGAAAGTGCGGCGACACCTCCTCGAGGCGAGACCCCATGGCGGCGATGAAGTCCAACGCCGGCTCCAGCACGCACTCGTCGTAACGGTGCTTGTTCTCCTTGAACCAGTCGCGGTTGTTGTTCGCCTCCAATTCGGCAAGAAAGCCGATGGTATCGGCCCCGAAGCCCTTGAAGTCCGGCATTTAGCGCACCTTGCTCATGTCAGAGCCTCCACGAGTTGATCAATGACGGCCTCCGCCTTGGCGTTCATCTCCTCGTCAGTGGCGTCCTGGATGGGATGCGCCACGAACACGCACCGGGCGTCCTTCATGCCGAGCGCCGTGGCCTGGGTGGCGGCGGCGTCAACAAACTCGGTCGAAGCGATCGACACCGACGGCTTGCCCTGGATCTCGAACCATACCGTGTCATGCAAACTGCACGTGGTACAGGAGCCTCAGTCGGCCAGCGCCTCGACCACGAAGTCGTTGTCCCGGGCGATTTCGGCGCGCAGGTCCGCCGGCGCTGGCTTGGCAAAGGTCGGCTTCGCGTAGCGGTTGACGCGGATGCCGGGCGCCTCGGCCTTGAGCAGCACCTCCAGCCGGTCGAGCAGCACATTGCCCTTGGGCTTGGATATGTCGAGAAAGGCGACGTTGCCGGCAATCCGGCCGCTTCGCGGCGTCACCCGCCGCTCCACCGGCACCCGTTCGTCGGTTGGATCAAGAATGGTTGTCATGGCTCTTGCCTCCTGTTGTTGGCTTTCCGTCCTGCCTGTTCAGGCTTCCTCAATGATTTTCGAGACCGGCATCGAGCCGATCTCGCCGGTCACCCAGCCGTGGAAGGCGCCGGAGAACTTGCCGGCCTCCGCGCCCGCCACCACGATGTGGATATCCTCATCGCGGCGGAATTTGGGTAGCTTCTTGGCCCGCGCCTGCTCATCCATGGCCTCGATCATGGCGGGCTTGAAGCCGACTGCAGAGACCTCATCCGCTGCCAGCTCCTCAATGGACCGCGCCGTCACTTCCTGGATGCGGGCGCGAATCTCCGCCTTGCCGTAGCCATCGCGGGCAAAGGTGTCCACATGCTCCGGGGCGATGACCAGCAGGGTTTCGGTGGCGAAGTGGGCCCGCGGGTGAAAGATGCTGTCTAAGCACAACCCGAAGCTGCCCGCCAGATGGGCGCCGTCCCGAGCGTCCTGGTCAACGATCAGGGTGGGGCCGCTGCTCATGGCGAAGGCGGTGACCACCGAGTCCCCGGCGGCGAAGCCCCGCTCCACGTGCAGCGGCGTCCAAGGGTTGCGCTCCTCCCACTCCGGGAAGCACATCGTGAACTTCATCGGGTTGCCCAATGTGGAGCGCTCCGTGCCCCCGGGCTCGGCGCCGCCGATGTTGCGGATGGCCAGGCGCAGCGCCCGGCCGATGGTGGCGTTGGCGCGGCTGCCCTGGCCGAGCGCCCCGAGCTTCATGTTCATGCCCAAGCGCTCGCGCACCGGCCCGTTGACGACGATCACCGGGCTAGCCCCCATGGTGGTGGCCATGACGCCGTGAATGTTGAAGGCGTCGGTGCAGACCGCCTCCAAGCAGGCGATGACCACCGGCAGGTACTCCGGCCGGCAGCCGGCCATGACCGCGTTGATGGCGACTTTCTCCACCGTCGCCTCGCCCATGTTGGGCGGCACCGTGGCCACCACCTCCTGGGCATCGCGCCCGGTGCCCCCCAGCATGCGCAGAACCCGCTCGGGGGTGGGTGGCACCAACGGCAGGCCATCGCTGAAGCCGAGATCGAACATCAACTCAACCTCATCGTCGCCCGCCCCCACTTCAATGCGGCGGGCGCGCAGCGGGCTGTTCTCGGATTCCGCCCGCAGGCGGTCGGCAATGAGCGGGTCGGCGGAGCGGGAGCCGCAGCCCGGCCGCCACTCGGGGTAGTCCGCCCAGTCCAAGCCTAGGGGCGCGAGTTTCAACGCTTCGGCAAAGCCCTCGGCGGCTTGGTGCCACTCATCGCGGGCGAATCCCACCAGCTTGGCGTTTGACTGCCCCTTCGCGTCCACCAAGTGCAGGGTGGGCACAATCTCCACGTCGTAGGCGAAGGAGACCTTAAGCGATTCATCGTTCAGCAGCGGCACGGTCAGGCCGTGGCGTTCGGTGAGGACGCGATTGCCCTCGGCGGTCTGGCCCACGACGTAGAAGTCCGCCGCCGCCCCCAGGTCGCGGTGCAGCGCCTCGATGAGCGGCATGACGTCGTTGCAGGTGGGGCAGTCCTCATTGACGAAGCAAATCAACGCGGGCCGGCTGCCGGGAAAGCTGTGCTCCCCGCCCCCGTCGTCCTCCAGCAGGAATGCGGGCAACTCAGACATGGATTGACGTTAACGCAACTTGGCGATCAACGCCAACTTTCGGCCGCCCAGGTGTTCTTCCTAAGCAAGGCGGCGCAAGGGTTCGTTGCCGTCCCAGCCTTGGGCAGCCTCTTCCACCATCGCGTAGAAGCGGCGCAGGCCGGGGTCCTCCTCGTAGATCTCGAAGTAGTGGCCCAAGCTGGCGTTGGCGTCGGCGAAGGCGAACTTCACCTGGCCCGCCCGCGCCGTCATGCGGGTGGGGAAGCCCCGCGCTTCGAGGCTGGCGAGCTCGACGTCGAGGTCGGGCGTAAAGTAGGCCGTGTGGTGCAGGCCCCAAGCCCGCCCGGTGAACACCGACGGGTCGTCGCCGTTCTGCTGCACCAGCTCGACCATGACGCGCCCCCACCAGCCGTAGGCGGAACTGTGGTCGAGGGCCGCCGGGGCGCCGTCCAGCCGTACCGCGTCAAGGGGAATGTGCTCGGAGAGGAAGAACGGCCCAGCCCCTAGGTTCTTGGCCCAGCGCTGCGCGGCCTGCTTGATGTCCGGCACGAAGTAGGCGAGCTGGACGATCTCCGGCCCGTTCGCTGGCTGCACGGCAAGTCCCCTAGGCCGGAAACGCGGCAGGCGGCTCGAAGCCGAAGCCCGCCGTCTCCAGCGCCTGGGCGATCTGTATGGTCAGCCGGTCGCTTTGGGCGTTGCCCACGATCTGAATGCCGATGGGCAGCCCTTCATCGCCAAGACCGGTCGGCACCACGGTCGATGGCAGCCGCGAGATGCCCGTCAGGCCAGCCCAGAAGATGTGCTGGTAATAGGGGGTTTCCTCGTTATCGACCTTGAGGGTGCGCTGGCCAAAGGGGCGGTGGTCGTGGGCAATGGCCGGAATGGCGAATTGCGGGGCGATCAGCGCATCGTAGTTCTGGAAGAAGGCGTGCCACTTCCAGCGCAATCGGTCCCGCGCATGGTTCAGGCGCAGCCAAGTGGTATGGTCCATGGTGGCGGCGCGGGCCATGCGCACCGCCTCGCTATCGTCGTCCGGGGACGCACTTTCCAGCAGCGCCTTCCAGCCCTCGACGGTGGCTTTGGGCGAGCCGGCGGTCATCAACGACCACAGCAGGGGCCGGTACACTGCATCCGACTCGGCGCCGGTCAAGTCCGGCTTGGCGTCCATGTCCACGGTGGCACCCAAGCCGCGCAGCGCTTCGGCGACGAGATGCACTCGGCTCTCCGTCTCGCGGCTGACGGGACAGGCCGCGTCGTTGGCCCAAACGCCAACCCGCAAGCCGGCCACGCCGGCTTTGGGCAACCCGGGCAACTCGTAGCGAACGCCGGGCTCGAAATCGTCCGCCCCGGCCACGATGTCGAGTTGCAGCTCCAGGTCGAAGGCGGAGCGGGCCATGGGCCCAATCACGGCGATGTCCGGCTCGGCCACCATGCCAGGCAGGGCATGGCCGCGACTCGGCACCAGCGCCCAAGTGGGCTTGTGGCCAAACAGGCCGCTGAAATGGGCGGGGGTGCGGATGGAGCCGCCGATGTCGGAGCCCATTTCCAAGGCCGTCATGCCCGCCGCCAGCGCCGCCGCGGAGCCGCCCGAGGAGCCGCCGGGCGTGCGCTCCAGGTTGTAGGGGTTGTTGCACTGGCCGTAGATGTCGTTGTAGCTCTGGAAGTCGGCCAGATTCAGCGGCACGTTGGTCTTGCCCATGACGATGGCACCCGCCGCCTTGAGCCGTTGCACGGCCAGCGCATCCTCGGTGGAGACGTTGTCGCGATAGTCCGGGTTGCCCCAGGTGGTGGGCGAGCCGACGAGGCCGTAGGCCTCCTTGACCGTGATCGGCAGGCCCAGCAGGGGCTGCTCATCGGTCGGCGGCCCGGCGACTTGGCGGGCGGCCGACCTTGCCCCTTCGGCATCCTGCCAGACCACTGCGTTGATGGCCGGATTCAACGCCTCGATGCGATTGAGGTACATGTCGGTCAGCTCCAAGGCGGAGGCCTCGCCCGTGCGCAGCAGTTCGAGCAGTTCAATGGCGGTTGCGTAGGGGTTGGGCATGGCGCGTCTCCTTTAGTCAAATTGCGCTTGGTCACCGACTGGCCGGGCCGTAGAATAAAACGCCGCCAAGGATACCCTTGGCGGCGTCGAAAATGAGGCGCATGTGGCGGACATGGCGGGGAACCCCCGGGCGGTGGGTCTAGCAAACCCACAAAAAGCCGTTCGGATCAGGATTTCCGTTGGAGGGATGACAAAGCCCTCCCGCCTCACTGCGCGTATCATAAGCGAACCCGATGGTTCAAGGAAGCACATTTGATGAGCGAACATCAGGACAGCCGCTGGCAGTCCCTAGCGGAAAAGGAGCTGCGCGGCCGAGCCGTCGAGGATCTAACGTGGCGCAGCCCGGAAGGCATCGACATCAAGCCGCTGTACACCAGCGCCGACTTGGAGCGCCTGGAGCAGGTGGACACCTTGCCGGGCCTAGCCCCCTTCGTGCGCGGCCCGCGGGCCACCATGTACGCCAACCGGCCTTGGACCATTCGCCAGTACGCCGGCTTCTCCACCGCCGAGGAGTCCAACCGCTTCTATCGGGACAATCTAGCCGCCGGGCAGAAGGGATTGTCCGTCGCCTTCGACTTGGCGACCCACCGGGGCTATGACTCGGACCACCCACGGGTGGCCGGCGATGTCGGCAAAGCCGGGGTGGCCATCGATTCGGTCGAGGACATGAAGATCCTCTTCGATGGCATCCCCCTCGATCAGATGTCCGTCTCCATGACCATGAACGGCGCCGTGCTGCCGGTGATGGCTGGCTACATCGTCGCCGCCGAGGAGCAGGGGGTCGCTCCGGAGGCGCTGTCCGGCACCATTCAGAACGACATACTGAAGGAATTCATGGTGCGCAACACCTACATCTATCCGCCCAAGGAGAGCATGCGCATCGTCGCCGACATCATCGGCCATGCCGCGGAGCACATGCCGCGATTCAACTCCATCTCCATATCCGGCTACCACATGCAGGAGGCGGGCGCCAACCTGGTCCAGGAAGTGGCCTTCACCTTGGCGGATGGCGTGGAGTACGTGCGGGCGGCGCTGGCCACCGGCATCGAGATCGACAAGTTCGCGCCGCGCCTTTCGTTCTTCTTCTGCATCGGCATGAACTTCTTCATGGAGGTGGCGAAGCTGCGGGCGGCGCGCATCCTCTGGGCTGAACTGATGGCCCAGTTCAAGCCCACCAACCCGGCGTCCTCCATGCTGCGCACCCACTGCCAGACTTCCGGCGTCTCGCTGCAGGAGCAGGATCCCTACAATAACGTGGTGCGCACCACCATCGAGGCGCTGGCCGCGGTGCTCGGCGGCACCCAGAGCCTGCACACCAACGCCTTCGACGAGGCCATCGCCCTGCCGACGCCCTTCTCCGCGCGCATCGCCCGCAACACGCAAATCATCATCGCCGAGGAGTCCGGCGTGACGCGCACCGTGGACCCCTTGGGCGGCAGCTACTACGTGGAAAGCCTCACCGAATCCATCGTTCGCGAGGCGCGTGAACTCATTGCGGAAGTCGAGTCGATGGGCGGCATGACCAAGGCCGTTGCCGAAGGCATGCCAAAGCAGCGCATCGAGGAAACCGCGGCCCGCCGCCAAGCCCGCATCGAACGGGGCGAGGAGGTCATCGTCGGCGTCAACAAGTACCAGCTTGAGACGGACGACTCAAACGTTGACGTGCTGGAGATCGACAACGCCAAGGTGCGCGAGGCCCAGGTTCGACGGCTGTCCGAAGTGCGCGCCAAACGCGACGAAGCCACCACCCAAACTGCCTTGGACGATCTCACCCAAGCCGCCGAAGACGGCACCGGCAACCTGCTTCACTTGAGCATTGAGGCCACGCGGCGGCGGGCCACGGTCGGTGAA
Source organism: Pseudomonadales bacterium (assembly GCA_022827905.1). Lineage (GTDB taxonomy): Bacteria > Pseudomonadota > Gammaproteobacteria > Pseudomonadales > Azotimanducaceae > Azophilus. The sequence continues at coordinate 14,773 of JAJEIQ010000012.1, forward strand.
GTGTCCAGCACCTTGGAGAAGAGCTGGGGCCGGCACCGCGCCGTGACCCGCATCACCAAGGGCGTTTACGGCAGCGTGCATGGCGATGGCGGGGACTATGGGCGGGTAGTGGATGAAATCAAGGTGTTCACGGAGTTTGAAGGCCGCGCACCGAGCATTCTCGTGGTCAAGCTCGGCCAGGACGGCCACGACCGGGGCGCCAAGGTCATTTGCAACGCCTTCAGTGACTTGGGCTTTGACGTCCATGCCGGCGAACTCTTTCAAACGCCCGACGAGGCGGCCGCCGATGCCGGCAGCCTCGGCGTCCACGTGGTCGGCTTCTCCACCTTGGCTGGCGGCCATAAGACCTTGGCCCCGCAATTGATCGAAGCGCTTAAGGCGCTCGGCAAGGAGAACGTCATCGTGGTTTGTGGCGGCGTCATTCCACAACAGGACTACGCCTTCCTGCTGGATGCCGGGGTGGCTGCGATCTTTGGCCCCGGAGCTAACATTCCGAAGGCGGCCAGCGACATTCTTAAGCTCATTCCCGGACGGAACCGATAGCCGCGCGACCTAACGGTCGCGCGGTCGAATTCAAACTGATCAAGAGGAGCCTATTGTGATTGGACGATTGAATCACGTTGCCATTGTGGTGCCGGACTTGGCGGCCGCCGCCGCCTTGTACAAGAGTCAACTGGGCGCTGCGGTTTCCGATCCGGTGCCGTTGCCGGACCATGGCGTCACCACGGTGTTCGTGGAACTGCCCAACAGCAAAATCGAGTTGTTGCACCCCTTGGGAGAGGGCTCTCCGGTCGCGAACTTCCTATCCAACAATCCGGCCGGTGGCATGCACCACATCTGTTATGAAGTGGAGGACATTCACGCCGCGATAGAACATCTCACGGACGAGGGGGCCCGCGTGCTCGGCGACGGCAAACCTAGGACTGGCGCGCACAATCTGCCGGTGGTGTTTCTTCATCCGAAGGACTTCTGCGGCACCTTGATTGAGTTGGAGGAAGTGCAGCGGGCCGACCGCGCCTCGCAAACGGCTTGATTAATTTGTTGTTTCACACTTCTTAAATTAACGATAGAATGTTTCGTTATAGACCGCCAACGGGTCATTTTCTCTTTTCCAACGAAACACTTGATCGGGAGCTTTTACATGGGAATTTTTAATAGGGTTTTGCAGTCTCTTTCCAAGGCGGACGAGCGCTTGGCGACGCAAATGACCGAAGCGGTGGCAAAACGCGAATTCGAGCATCTTGGCGAATTGGCCTCGGTATCTGAAAAGGTGCGCGCCGTAATCGCCGAAATCGAACGCCTCGAACCACCGGCAGCGGCGCCGGCGCCTGCCAAGCCGAAGCCGAAGCGCGCGTCGGCCCGTAGGGCCGAACCCGCCCGCAAGGCCCAACCGGCGCCCAAGGCCGAACCGAAGGCGAAAGCGGAAGCCGAAGCGCCCAAGAAGCGCCGCCGGTCGCCGCCGAAGCGAGGCTATCCGAAGTATTCAAGGCGAGACGACAGCCTCGTAAGAACGGATTGGTCGCACAGCAAGAAAGTCGAACAAACCCACGCCGTGCCCTACGCAACGGTGGCGCAGATCGCCACTACCATCGTCGGCGATGGTGGCGCGACGTTTCGCAAAGACATTCTGACCGGCCTCAACACGCCCGACGGCAAGAATCTGCCCATCCATCAGGTGTACCTTATTCTAGGTTGGCTGGTGGCCAGCAAGACCATTCGCAAGAAGGGGCGTGGGGACTACGTTCCCAATTTCAAAAAGTTGACCTCGGACGCTTTGCGCGGCAGCTTCGACAAACTGAACGAGACGCCAAGCAAGTAGTCGTTCGGTCCTTCAATACGCCCGCCCGGCCAAGACTAAGCCGGGCGGGTTGAATCCCGGAATGAGAGTGGGTGAGCGGTGCGGGTGTCCTGCACCTTTAAGGCTCGTGCCTGCGCCCATCGCATTGGTAAGCGCATCCGCCTGGCGTGCAGGACACCCGCGCCGCTCACTCACTCGACGCCAGCTATTCAAACTCCAGGATCGGCTGATCCACTTCCAAGCTTTCGCCTTCTTGGACAAGCACCGATTTAACGACCAGATCTTCGGCGGCGCGTAGGCTGTTCTCCATTTTCATGGCCTCCACCACGGCCAACTCCTCGCCGGCCTTGGCTTCATCCCCGGCCTGCACGCACAGCCGCACCAAAAGCCCCGGCATCGGTGAAAGCAGGAAACGGCTCAAGTCCGGCGGCACCTTGTCGATCATGTGCCGGGCGAGTTCCGCCCCCTGCGCCGTCAAGACCAAGGCCCGGGCTTCAACCCCACGGTGGAACAACTTGTAGCCCGCGCTTTCAACGTCCACCTGCGCCAGCACCGGAGCACCGTCAACCTCCGCCTTGAACAGGGGCTCGCCGGGCCGCCACTCGGTGGCCACGTGATGATCGGCGTCGCCAATGCGAACGGTGAAGCCGCCATCGACGGGCGTCACCCGAACGGCGTACTGCACCTTGTTGATGACCACCACCCAATCCTCTTTGGCGGCCCGGGGAAAGCGCCGCGTCTGACCGCTGATCTCGGCAGCACGGGCCGCCCGGCTCTGGTGAACCACCGCAGCGGCAATCACCGGGACATCCACTTCCCCGTCGGGTAGCTGATCCGCTTGGAAGCCGTCCGGGAACTCCTCTTCAATGAAATGGGTGGTCAAGCGTCCGGCGCGGAATCGTTCATGGGCGATAACGGCGCCCAAAAAGCTGATGTTGTGATTGACGCCGCGAATGTAATAAGCGTCCAGCGCCTCATTCATCGTTTCAATGGCCGCTTCCCGGCTCTCCCCCCAGGTCGCGAGCTTGGCGATCATGGGATCGTAGAACATGGACACTTCGCTGCCCTCTTCGATGCCCGTGTCCACCCGCACCCGGGCGCTCTCAGCGGGTGGCTGATAACGAACCAGCCGCCCGATGGAAGGCAGGAAGTTGCGCAGTGGATCCTCGGCGTAAACCCGGGCTTCCACCGCCCATCCGTTCTGCTGAACGTCGTCCTGCGTCAGGGGCAACGTTTCGCCAGCGGCAACCCGAATCATCAGCTCCACCAAGTCCTGGCCGGTGACCATCTCGGTGATCGGATGCTCCACCTGCAAACGGGTGTTCATTTCCAGAAAGTAGAAGTTCCTGTCCGCATCGACGATGAATTCCACGGTGCCTGCCGACGCGTAGTCCACGGCCCGGGCCAAGGCGATCGCCTGTTCGCCCATGGCCTGGCGGGTGGCGGGGTCGATGAAGGGCGACGGCGACTCCTCGATGACCTTCTGATGGCGGCGCTGGATCGAGCATTCGCGCTCGCCAAGGTGGACGGCGTTGCCGTGGCGGTCGGCGATGATCTGAATTTCGATGTGCCGCGGCTGTTCGATGAACTTCTCCGCAAACACCCGGTCGTCGCCGAAGCTGGATTTGGCCTCGTTGGCCGCCCGCTGGAAGCCGTCCCGGCACTCGTCGTCGTCATGCACCACGCGCATGCCCTTGCCGCCGCCCCCGGCACTGGCCTTGAGCATGACCGGATAGCCGATCTTGCGAGCGATCTCCACCGCGTGGTCCGGCCCCTCAATGACGTCCTCAAAGCCCGGAATGGTGTTGACGCCCGCCTCCTTGGCAATGCGCTTGGAGGTGATCTTGTCGCCCATGCTGGTGATGGCGTGGACGCCGGGGTCAATGAAGGCGATGCCGCGCTCGGCCAAGGCTTCGGCGAACTGGGCGTTCTCGGAGAGAAAGCCGTAGCCCGGATGCACCGCTTCCGCGCCGGTCGCCGCCAAGGCGTCGAGCAGCCGGTCGATGCGCAGATAGCTGTCAGTGGAGGCCGCTTCGCCGATCCGCACGCATTCATCCGCCGTGCGCGTATGAAGCGCGCCAGCGTCCGCATCGGAATAAACCGCGACCGTCGCGATGCCCATCCTCCTGGCGGTCCGAATGACCCGGCAGGCGATTTCCCCGCGGTTGGCGATGAGGATCTTCTTGAACATTGAATCAGGCATGGAAAGCACCAAAAGCAGGAATACGGACGGGCGCGCTACAGCGGGATGTTGCCGTGCTTGCGCCAAGGGTTCTCAAGCTGCTTGTCGCGCAGCATGGCGAACGACTTGCAGACCCGCTCCCGGGTCTCATGGGGCCGAATGATGTCATCCACGTAGCCGCGGCTGGCAGCAATGAAGGGGTTGGCGAACTTGGCCTGGTATTCGTCGGTGCGCGCCTGAATCAAGTCCTGATCGCCCTTGTCCTTGCGGAAGATGATCTCCACGGCGCCCTTGGCGCCCATCACGGCGATCTCCGCGCTCGGCCACGCGAAGTTCACGTCGCCGCGCAGATGCTTGGACGCCATCACGTCGTAGGCGCCCCCGTAGGCCTTGCGGGTGATCAAGGTCACCTTGGGCACGGTGCATTCGGCGTAGGCGTAGAGCAGCTTGGCGCCGTTCTTGATGATGCCGCCGTACTCCTGGGCGGTGCCGGCATGAAGCCGGGCACGTCCACCAGCGTCAGAATGGGAACGTTGAAGGCATCGCAGAAGCGCACGAAGCGGGCGCCCTTCTTGGACGAGTCGATGTCCAGGCAGCCGGCCAGCACCATGGGCTGGTTGGCGACCACGCCGATGGTGGCCCCCTGCAGTCGGATGAAGCCGATGACGATGTTCTGGGCATAGCCCGGCTGCAGCTCGAAGAACTCCCCTTCGTCGGCCACCTTGACGATGGCCTCCTTGATGTCATAGGGCTTGGCGGGGTCTGCGGGCACTAGGCTCGCGAGCGACGGCGTAGTGCGGCTGGCCGGATCGCTGGTCGGCCAGCGGGGCGGCTGCTCGCGGTTGTTGGGCGGCAGGTAGTCGAAGAAGCGGCGGGTCAGGAGCAACGCCTCCACGTCATTGGCGATGGCCAGATCGGCCACGCCGGACTTGCGGCTGTGGATGCTGGCGCCGCCGAGCTCCTCCGGCGTGACCACCTCGTGGGTGACCGTTCGCACCACGTCCGGCCCGGTGACGAACATGTAGGAGGAGTCCTCCACCATGAAGATGAAATCGGTGATGGCGGGGGAGTAAACCGCACCGCCCGCGCAGGGCCCCATGATGACCGACAACTGGGGCACCACCCCCGACGCCAGGACGTTGCGTTGAAAGATCTCGGCGTAGCCGCCCAAGGAGGCTACGCCCTCCTGGATGCGGGCCCCTCCGGAGTCATTCAGGCCAATCACCGGCGCGCCCACCTTCATGGCCTGGTCCATCACCTTGCAAATTTTCTCCGCATGGGCCTCCGACAAGGCGCCGCCAAACACGGTGAAGTCCTGGCTGTACACGAACACCAGCCGGCCGTTGATGCTGCCGTAGCCGGTGACGACGCCATCGCCGGGAATCTTCTGATCGGCCATGCCGAAATCGCTGTTGCGGTGCTCGACGAACTTGTCCCACTCCTCGAAGCTACCTTCATCGAGCAGCAGGCCGATGCGCTCCCGGGCGGTCAGCTTGCCCTTGGCGTGCTGCTGCTCAATGCGGCGCTCGCCGCCACCGAGCAAAGCGGCTGCCGCCTTGGCGGCCAACGGGTCGGCCGCCCCATCCGGTTGCTCGTCCGCCAAATCTCTACTCATGTCTTCACTTCCTTCGGTTTATGGCAGTTCCGTCGCGCCCATCAGGTGGCGGTCAATTTCCCGGGCCGCTTCCCGGCCTTCGTTGATTGCCCACACCACCAGGGACTGACCCCGGCGGCAGTCGCCAGCGGCGAACACATTCGCCACGTTGGTCTGGTAGGCGCCGTATTCAGCCCGATAGTTGCTGCGTTCGTCGTAGTCGATGGCGAGCGGGTCGGAGGCCTCATGCTCGGGCCCCAAAAAGCCCATGGCCAACAACACCAGGTCAGCCGGCCATTCCCGCATCGTGCCCTCGACATTCTTGAACTGGCCGTTCTCGAAGGTTACGTCCACCGTGCGAATGGCCTTGACCCGGCCGCCGTCGCCGAGGAACTCCACCGACGAAATGAGGTACACCCGGGGGTCGGCGCCGAACCGGGCCGCCGACTCCTGGTGGGCGTAGTCGGTGCGGAAAATGACCGGCCAAGTTGGCCAGGGGTTGTGCGGGGCGCGATCAGCGGGCGGTTGCGGAAAGAGTTCGAAGTTGACCAGGCTGCGGCAGCCGTGGCGCAATGAAGTGCCGATGCAGTCCGCGCCGGTGTCGCCGCCGCCGATGACGACCACGTGCTTGTCCTTGGCCGACGTGTAGGCGCCATCCTCGAAGCCGGAGTCGAGCAGGCTCTTGGTGTTCTTGGTAAGGAAGGTCATGGCGAACTGAATGCCGTCCAAGTCCCGTCCGGGAATGGGCAAGTCCCTCGGCACGGTGGCGCCGGTGGCGAGCAGCACCGCGTCGTGTTCCTGGGCCAGGGCGCGGCTGTCGATGCTGCCATCCTGGCCGTCGGCAACCGCCGCATTGGCCCGGAACTCGACCCCCTCCTCGCGCATGAGCGCCAGCCGCCGCTCGACCACTTCCGCCTTGTCGAGCTTCATGTTGGGAATGCCGTACATCAGCAAGCCACCGATTCGGTCGGCTCGTTCATAAACCGTCACCGAGTGTCCGGCGCGGTTCAACTGCTGGGCGGCAGCAAGGCCGGCGGGGCCGGAGCCCACAACGGCGATGCGCTTGCCGGTGCGCGCGGTAGGCGGCTCCGGCAACACCCAGCCCTCCGCGAAGCCCCGGTCGATGATCGCCATTTCGATGTTCTTGATGGTCACCGCCGGATCGGTGATGCCGAGCACGCAGGCGCCTTCGCAGGGAGCCGGGCAGACCCGGCCGGTGAACTCGGGGAAGTTGTTGGTCTTGTGCAGCCGATCCAGCGCCTCGCGCCAGTGGCCCCGATAGACGAGATCGTTCCACTCGGGAATCAGGTTGTGGATCGGGCAGCCGTCGTTGGACTGGCAAAAGGGAACGCCGCAGTCCATGCAGCGGGCGCCTTGCTTCGCCAAGTGGCCAACGTCATGGCCGGTGTAGATTTCGTCGAAGTCGAGCAGCCGGGCGGCGGCGTCCCGATAGGGCGCGGCATGGCGCTCGAATTCCATGAATCCGGTTGGTTTGCCCATAGCAGCCTGCTCGGCTAGCCAGCCGCGATCATCGATTTGCGCTGCATGAGCACCCGCTTGTAGTCCACGGGCATCACCTTCACGAACTCGCCCAAGGCTTGCTTCCAGCGGCCCAGCAGGCGCTTGGCCACCGCCGAGTCCGTATGGCGCCGGTGCGCCTCGACCATGCGCCGCAGCTCGCTGATGTCCTCCCGGTCAAGCAGCGGCTCAAGCTCCACCATCTCCGGGTTGCACAACGCGTTGAAGGCGCCCTCGGGGTTCCAAACGTAGGCAATGCCGCCGCTCATGCCGGCGGCGAAGTTGCGCCCGGTGGGGCCGAGTATGGCCACCCGCCCGCCGGTCATGTACTCGCAGCCGTGGTCGCCGACCCCTTCCACCACCGCCGCAGCACCGCTGTTGCGCACGCAGAACCTCTCCGCCGCCACGCCGCGGAAGTAGCACTCGCCGCTAGTGGCGCCGTACAGAGCCACGTTGCCGATCAGGATGTTGTCCTCGGCGGTGAACTTGGAGGCCTTGTGCGGGTAGATGATGATCCGTCCGCCCGACAGGCCCTTGCCCACGTAGTCGTTGGCGTCCCCCTCCACCTCCAGGGTCACGCCCTTGGCGAGCCAACAGCCCAGGCTTTGACCGGCGCTGCCGGTGAACTTGAAGCGGATGGCATCGTCCTCCAGCATCTCCGGGCCGACGGTCTCGACGATGTGATGGGAGAGCATCGCGCCCACCACCCGGTTGGTGTTGACGATGGGCAGCTTGCGACGAACGCGCTTGCCGCTGCGGCCGCCGTCGGCCAAGGCGGGGCCGGCCAGCTCGATCAGCCGATTGTCCAGCGCCCGGTCCAGCTCATGGTCCTGGCTGTGCCGGGCGTAGGAGCCGAGAAACTCGGCCGGCTCCTGGGCCGGCATGAGCACTTCGCTCAAGTCCACGCCCCTGCTCTTCCAATGGCTGACCGCCGCCTCGGCGTCCAGCGCATCCACCCGGCCGACCATCTCATTGACGGTGCGAAAGCCTAGGCTCGCCATGATCTGGCGCATCTCCTTGGCCACCATGAAGAAGTAGTTGATGGCGTGTTCAGGCTGGCCCAGGAACTTCCGCCGCAGCGCCGGATCCTGGGTGGCGATGCCAACCGGGCAGGTGTTCAGATGGCACTTGCGCATCATGATGCAGCCCAGCGTCACCAGCGGCGCCGTGGCGAAGCCGAATTCCTCCGCGCCCAGCAGGCAGGCGATGGCCACGTCCCGCCCGGTCTTGATCTGGCCGTCGGTCTGCAGCACCACCCGGGAGCGCAGGTTGTTCACCACCAGGGTCTGATGGGTCTCCGCGATGCCCAGTTCCCAGGGCAGCCCCGCATGCTTGATCGAGGTCAGTGGCGATGCGCCAGTGCCCCCGGAATCGCCGGCGATGACCAAGTGGTCGGCCCGCGCCTTGGTGACCCCGGCGGCCACCGCGCCGACCCCCATTTCGGCCCCGAGCTTGACGCTGATGCGGGCGTTCGGATTGCCGTTCTTGAGGTCGTGGATGAGTTGGGCGATGTCCTCGATGGAATAGATGTCGTGGTGCGGCGGCGGGCTGATCAGGCCGACTCCCGGCGTCGAGTGGCGGATGCCGGCAATCACCTCATCCACCTTGTGGCCGGGCAGCTCGCCGCCTTCGCCGGGCTTCGCGCCCTGCACAATCTTGATCTGCAGTTCGTCGGCATTGGCTAGGTAGTTGATGGTGACGCCGAAGCGCCCGCTGGCCACCTGCTTGATGGCGCTGCGCTTGGAGTCGCCGTTGGGCATGGGCTCGAAGCGGCGCGGGTCCTCGCCGCCTTCGCCGGTGTTGGACTTGCCGCCAATGCGGTTCATGGCGATGGCCAGCGCCTCGTGGGACTCGGCGCTGATGGAGCCGAAGCTCATGGCGCCGGTGGCGAAGCGCTTGACGATTTCGCTCTCCGGCTCCACCTCGTCGAGGTCGATGGCCGGACCCGGGGGCTTGAACCGCAACAGGCCCCGCAAGCTGGACTGCGCCGTGCTCTGGGTGTTGGCGTGTTCCGCAAAGCGCCAGTAGGCGGCCTCATCGTTGGTGCGGGCCGCCACCTGCAGGTCGGCGATGGCTTCGGGGTCCCACATGTGGGTGTCGCCGTGGCGCCGCCAGTGAAAGTCGCCCGGATTGGGCAGCACCGCGACGTTTTCGCCGCGACTCGGGTAGCCGAGACGGTGGCGGCGCTCCATTTCCTGCTCCAGCACGTCCATCCCCACCCCCTGCACGCGGCTGGCGGTGCCGCGAAAGGCGCGCTCGATCACGTCCTCGGCCAGCCCCACGGCCTCGAAGATCTGCGCCCCCTTGTACGATTGCAGCGTGGAGATGCCCATCTTGGCCATCACCTTCAGCATGCCCTTGCCGACGCCCTTGCGGTAGGCGGCAATCACGTCCTCGTTGCTGTTGATGTGGGCGGCGTCGTCGAGGTAGCCCTGCTCGCGGGCGTCCCAGAGGGTTTCAAAGGCCAAATAGGGGTTGATGGCGTCGGCGCCGTAGCCGATCAGCAGGCAGTGGTGGTGAACCTCCCGCGCCTCGCCGGTCTCGACAACGACGCCGATCCGGGTGCGTTCGTGCTCGGCCACCAGATGGTGATGCACCGCGCCCACCGCCAGCAGGGCGCTGATCGGAGTCCGCTCGGCGTCCATGGCGCGATCCGACAGCACGATGAGGCTGTCGCCACGGGCGATGGCTTGGCTCGCCTCGGCGCAGATTCGATCAAGCGCCGCCTCAAGGCCCGCCTTGCCGCTGCCGGCCGGGAAGCTGATGTCGATGGTGGCGCTGCGCCATCCCCGATGGTCCAAGTGCTTAATGGCGGCCAGTTCGTCGTTGGATAGGATGGGATGGGGAATGCGCAGCCGGTGGGCGTGGGCCTCCGTGGTCTCCAAAAGGTTCCGCTCCGGCCCGCAGTAGCATTCCAAGGCCATGATGACTTCCTCGCGGATGGAGTCGATGGCCGGATTGGTCACTTGGGCGAAGCGCTGCTTGAAGTAGTCGTAGAGCATGCGCGGCTTGTCGGACATCACCGCCAAGGCAGCGTCGTTGCCCATGGAGCCGAGCGGGTCGCGCAGTTCCTTGACCAGCGGCAGCAGCATGATCTGCATGGTCTCGACGGTGTAGCCGAAGGCATTCATGCGGGCGGTCAAGGTGGCCTGGTCCCCGGCGGTGGCCTGGGCCGGGGGCAGCTCCGAAAGATCGATGCGTTGCTTTCTCAGCCACTCGCCGTACGGCCGCGCCTTGGCCCACTCGGACTTGATTTCCTCGTCGGGGATCATGCGGCCCTGCTCAAAGTCGATGAGGAAGATGCGGCCCGGCTGCAGGCGGCCCTTCTCCACCACCTTGGCCGGATCCACCGGCACCACGCCGGTCTCCGAGGCCATGATGCACTTGCCGTCGTCGGTGATCAGGTAGCGGCTCGGCCGCAGGCCGTTGCGGTCGAGCACGGCACCGATGTAGTTGCCGTCGGTGAAGGCGATGGAGGCGGGGCCGTCCCAAGGCTCCATCAGGCAGGAGTGGTATTCGTAGAAGTCGCGCCGGGCGGGGTCCATGTTGCCGTGCTGCTGCCAGGCTTCCGGAATCATCATCAACACCGCTTCCTGCAGCTTGCGCCCGCTCATCAGCAGGAACTCCAGCACGTTGTCAAAGGTGCCGGAATCCGAGCAGTCCGGTTCGACAATGGGGAACAGCTTCGGCAGGTCATCCCCGAAGCGCTCCGAACGGACCACCCCTTCGCGTGAGTTCATGGCGTTGGTGTTGCCGAGCAGTGTGTTGATCTCGCCGTTGTGGCTCATGAAGCGGTTCGGCTGCGCCCGGTCCCAGGAGGGGAAGGTGTTGGTGCTGAACCGCGAGTGAACCATGGCCAGATGGGATTCGAACTCCTCGTCGGCCAAGTCGTCGAAGAAGGGGCCGAGCTGCTTGGGCGTCAGCATGCCCTTGTACACGATCACCTTCGACGACAGCGAGCAGATGTAGAACATCTGGCGCTGGCTGAGGTTGGGGGCACCGCGCAGCCGGTGGGTGGCGTGCTTGCGGATCAGGTAGAGCTTGCGCTCGAAGGCCTCGCGGTCCTCCGCCGCCTCGCCGTTCGCGGCAATGAACAGCTGCTCCATGTGCGGCATGGCCGCCCGCGCCGCCTTGCCAATGACGGCGTCATCCGGGCTCACCGGCAGCGGCCGCCAGCCGAGGCAAGTCTGGTCCGCATCCTCGATCACCCAACTCATCAGCGCCTTGCAGCGCTCGCGCTCGTCGGCATCGGTCGGCAGAAAGACGATGCCCGCCCCATAGCTGCCCAAGGGCGGCAGTTCGGTACCCAGATCCTGGCCTGCGGCCCACTCCATGAAGCGATGCGGCATGCCGAGCAGAATGCCGGCCCCGTCGCCGGTGTTCTTTTCGTAGCCCAGCCCGCCCCGATGCTCCATGCAGCAGTTCATCGACAGCGCGGATTCGATGATCTCCCGGCTTGGCCGGCCCTTGATGTCGCAAATGAAGCCGACGCCGCAACTGTCCTTCTCAAACGCCGGATCGTACAGGCCCCGCTTGGGCGGCAACCCGCCCAAGGGCATGTTCATATCCTGGCCGTTGCGCATTGCGGTCATTGATTCATCGTGTCCATCGTCGGGGCGTTGCCAAGCGAGATTCGGCAGCGCCTTCACTCACGCCAAGGCAGCCCGTCTTTGGTGCGAAGGGCATGCCCCTCGCGTTATTGTTATGGTCGGGCCGCGGTGGGCATCGGTGGCCCACGCAAAGGCGAGCGTTGAACCTTCGCAAAAAAAGCAGGTTGAATCAAGGACTGGAGAAATGTCGTCAGCCTTGGTGGCGACCGCGTTACCAAGTCTCATAGCGGCGCCGGGCGTGGGCCTGGCGCGCGGCGATGGCCTGCCTGCGGCCAGCGGGGTCGACCCGTGGCGTCCCGGGCGCCAGTTGTTTGTCCAGCGCACTCAGCTTGACCCGTTCCGCCTGCAGGTCCGGCGCGATGAAGTCCTCACCCCGGGGGCTCTGAATGCGGGCATAGAGCACGCCTTGGGTGAGTCCCGCGGTGTCGATCCAGTTGTGCACGCCGGGATCGCGGGGTGAGACGACAAATTGGTAGCTGCCGTTCGACATGGGCAGCGCCTGGGCACCCTCGTTGCACCAGGAAAGGCTGGTCTGCCGGTTTATCCAGTCGGGGCTGGCCGCCCAGAAATTGGCCGCCTGAAAGCCGCAGTAGGCGGCATCGACATCGGGGATGGTGACGATGAGCGCCTCGTCCTCGGCAAGGCTGAAAAAACCGGCGCTGAAAAACTGCGTCGGGATTCCCAACGACTCAGTGGCGCGAAAGTCGATGAAGTTGTTTTCGCCGACCAGCCGCAGGCGGGACGAAAAGTCGGGCCAGAACCGGCCTTGGCGCTCGAGGATTGCGGTGGCGTGCTCGATCGGCCGGATCAGGTCGCGTTCGCGCAGGGGAGGAGACATCTCGCCGTCGGTGCCGATGCGCTCGATTTCCACCGTTGCCGGATGTTCCGTCTCCCAGTTGGTGAAGCTGTCGCGGATGATCAGGGTCAGGAGCCGGTCGGTGGGGGCGAGTTCCATCCAGTTTTCGCCCATGGGTTCGGCGCTTAGGAAAATCTCGAATCGCCCCTCGTCGTCGGCGACTAGATCGTCGTCTTCAAAGGTGCTGATGGCGCCTTGGGGATCGGGGCCGTAGAACTGCTCGAGCAGGAAGTCCGAAGCGGTGCCAAGCCGACCCCAGACGCGGTAGACGTAACCGCCGTCGGGATTGGTGATGGTGGCGGCGCGGTACAGGGTGTCGGGATTGTCGACGCCGATCTTGATGGTGGGGGACAGCAGCAGGCGAAGGTGCGGGTAGGATCCGTCGCCGCCACCCATGGCGCCGTTGACGTTGGAGGCGATGATGCTCTGCATCAGCCGTACCGCCCCAGCGCGGTGGGCGTCGTCGATCTTGAAGGAGTCGCTGGCTAGAAAGTTGTTCTTCAGCCCGTCGATCGCCGCATAGTAGTCTGCCCAAGCTTTGAGCAGCGCGGCCGTATCATCAGTAGGCGGCGTTTCCTGCAGCGTGCCCCCACAGCCGGTACACGCCAGTATCGCAAGCACACCGGCCAGGGCCCGGCGTTTGACATAGGCCATGTGTGTTTCCTCGACAAAGGTTCAATGGTAGCAACTCGGGAGACTTCGCTGTTCGCCGAACGTACCGACTGGATTGGCCACCATCGCCGCGAGGTCCCGTCAATCCCCGATCCGATACCAATAGCGGTAGCGTTCGGCAAAGCCGAGCTTGCGGTACAGGGCCTGGGCCGGCGCATTGCCCTCGGTGACTTGGAGGTATGCGGTCCGGGCGCCGCGTTCGCGTCCCCAATCCAGCAGGCCGCGCACCAACTCCTCGCCACAGCCTTGGCGCCGATGGGCCGGATCGGTGACGATGTCGAAGAGCCCTAGGAGGCCGCGCTCCACAACGCCGAGCCCGCAGGCGAGCACCTCATCGCCATGGCGCAGCACCGCGTGGGCGCACTCGGTGCGGATGGCATTGAGCATGGCGCCGTGCAGGCGCATGAATTTGCTCGGCATTCCGGTCAGCGCCGCGTAGGCGTTCAGCCACTCCTTGAGCGTGAGCACCGACCAGCGGGGCGAGACGGCCTCCGGCGCAACCGACGCGCCAAGCACGAGCGTTGAATCGGCAAGCCGGTAGCCGCGGGCTTCCAAGCAGTGGTCGAGTGCCGCCTGATCGGCGCCATCGGCACCGGCCGTCAAACGGAAGACGCTTTGCAGCCGCTCCCGTGCGTAGAGGTTCTCACAGAAGCGCACCTTCTCCTCGATGGGCTGGCTGCCCGGATACAGCGGCGTCACCGAGTTGGCCCGCTTGGTGAACCCGCGGGCGAAGCGCAGCACCCATCCATCGAGCAGCATCTGGTGCAGGGCGGGCCAAGCGTTCAACGACGCCTCTTCGATGCGCCGATTCAACAGCGCCTCCCGCTCAACCATCGTCTGTCCGTTGGATTGGAATCATCCCAGCGTCTCCAGCCGATGCAGCCAGTTCGCAAAGTGCGGGCACTGCTGGGTCATTTTGGCCAGAGTCACCTCCTCCGCAGCTGCGGTGCCTTCAGCAACCTTCTTGTAATCTGGATGCAGCACTTTGATTCGCTTCGAAGGAGCAGTCTCCGGCACGTCGTTGATGTGCTCTGGCGATTCGAACTGGCTGCGGATGTCCAGAAAGGACTCGGTGAGTTCGGGCATCGCCAAGGCGCGGGCAAACGCTTCGCAGTCGCTAAAGAGCAGTGCTTCGAATTCGTGCATTGTTACGAATGGCACAAAACGCTCCTCGCCCGGCAGCGTCGTGTGCAGATCCGCCAGCATTTGTTGGGCAAGGTGTTGGCCTCTTCGGTCTTGCGGCATTTTGGCGGCCTCCTGTCGGCCCGGCCACGCTCGGTTGCCCTCAGCAGGCATCCCGTAGAAGTCAACCATGGAGGTATGAAAGAGATGGCGATCCGACTTTAACTGCCGGATCAGTTCTGCCCGGAACGAGGTCCAGGACCGGACGCCTCCGCGTTTCCCACGTTGCCGCGCACCTCCCATGATGCGCGCATCGACACTCGCAAATCCTCGGTGCCCGAGATGCGGGGCAAGCAGCCGCTTGACGAATGCCTCCTCCGTCGGTCCTTCCACATGAACCAGCAGACGCATCTTGATCCGACACGGCGCAGCGTCAGGCTGGCCGTCCTCCAAAGTGATTCTTCTCCCAGAGCTCGCCAAGACTGAAGTCATCGAGCCACTCTTCGAGTTCGGCGCTTTCAAGCCGAGTGAACTCCGTTGCCCCATCGACCAAATCGACTACGACCACATCTTCTGGCTCGAAGTAGTCGACAAGGGTTGGCGACTGTGTGGCGACGATCACGGTCGAGTCGTGTGCAGCTGATTGAATCATCTCCGCCAGCAAGCCGATCGCTGCGGGATGCAGGCCGAGTTCCGGTTCGTCCACCACAATGACCTTGGGCCGAAGTTCCAATGGCTGGCAAAACAACGTCGCCAGAGCAATAAACCGAAGCGTTCCATCCGACATTGATGCCGCGTCGAAGAAGCTGTCCGACTCGGCGTGGGTCCATTCCAGCCGGATCGAGTCTTGGTCGTCTTCGTCGGGTTCGAGCACGAAGTCCGAAAGAAATGGGGCAACTAGGCGCACCGTATGGAGAATGCGTCTGTAAGACTTTCGTCGGTGCTTCTTCAGACGATAGAGAAACGGAGCCAGATTGGTGCCGTCGATACGCAATCGCCGACGGTCGCGCATAAGCGCAGTGCGCCGCATTGGCGACCCCAAACTGGTGTCGTGGAACTGGTAGGCATTCCACTTGGTCATGATGCGGTCTAGGTGGTGGCTCTCGACCTCGGCTTCGTCATCGGTGGGGAAAAGGAGGTCGATCTCTGAACCCTCGTTGCTCGACAAACTCTCCTCCACCGTGAGCAGCCGGTCCTCGTCAGTTGCGATGAGAACAGCCGAATACTCGATACCTTCCGAAAGCTGTAGCTTGATGCGGATATCCGGGGTGTGCTTCGATCCGAAATGAAGTAGGCGGTCGGCACCGCCGCGCAGGGCGGAGTAGCGCTCCTCTCGACCGAGTCGTACCGCATGCACCAGCGGAAAGACCCCGAGGAAGTTCGACTTCCCCGACCCGTTGGCACCGATGAGTACGTTGATGGGCCGCAACTCCAAATCGAGCTTGCGAATGCTCTTGAAGCCGTGAACCTTGATGCGCTCCAGTGCCATGTGACGTACTCGCGGCTTGTCAGCCCTGGGCTACGGCGGCTCGGGCGCGGCGGTTAAAGCCCGTAGCGGCCTCGCTGGGACCGGCGATGGGGCCGATGGCGCAATCGGCCGGATACACGCCGACGCCAAACTGGACCTCGCCGACTCCCTTGAATGCCATCGCTTTGCTCCTGCTTATGCTTGCTGGCCGCTTTTCGACCATCGTTCGGCGACTACGCGGCCATAGTAGTGCGAAGTTAGCAGTAGGATGGACCACTATCAATCCGAGCCCGCCCACCGTAGCAAGCCGCAAGCCCTTAGCTCGCCCCAGACACTCATCTCGAATCATCGCCAACCCACCATAGCAGGCGCGGCAGCCATTGGCTTCAACCCATTGAAAGACAATAATCTCAATCGATTCGGCAATCGGCTTGGCGCAACATGGGGACTCGACCCAAGAGAGAAGGCTTCCCGGTGGTGGTGCACGTGATGCTGCTACGCGGCGAGGACGTCTTCCTGCTGCGCCGCGCCGCGACCGGCTTCATGGACGGCTATTTCTGCCTGCCTGGCGGGCACCAAAAGGCTGGCGAGAGTGTGAGCGACGCCGCCCGGCGGGAGTGCCTGGAGGAGGCGGGCGTCGAGGTGGGCGAGTTGAGGCCCCGCTTCGCATTGCCCTACCGGTCCGGCGCTCACCAAGGACTTAACTTCGTCTTCGAGGCGGATGCCTTCACCGGCGAGCCCGCCGTTGCCGAGCCCGCCCTCTTCGATGCCTGCTGCTGGAGCCCGCGCAACGACCTGCCGGAGCGAGTCACGCCCTGGCTCATCGACGCCTTGGCGATGCCCGAAGGGCAGTGGTATCACGAATTCCACTGGACTCGGTAGAATACGGCTTTAATCGTTGGAAGCCACCATGAAAGACCCCGTTCGAGTGACCGTCACCGGTGCTGCTGGCCAGATCGGCTACGCGCTGCTGTTTCGCATCGCCGCCGGCGAGATGCTGGGCAAGGACCAGCCCGTGATTCTCCATCTGCTGGAGATCACCCCGGCGCTGGGCGCCCTGCATGGCGTGGCCATGGAGCTCGATGACTGCGCCTTCCCGCTGCTGCGCGGTCTGGTGCAGACCGACGATCCGGAGGTGGCTTTCGGCGACGCGGACTACGCCCTGCTGGTGGGTTCGCGGCCGCGCACCAAGGGCATGGAGCGCAAGGACCTGCTGGAGGCCAATGCGGCCATCTTCTCGGTGCAGGGCAAGGCCCTGAACGACAACGCGGCCCGGGACGTGCGGGTGCTGGTGGTCGGCAACCCGGCCAACACCAACTGCCTGATCGCCCAGCGCAACGCCCCGGACCTGGATCCGCGCCACTTCACCGCCATGACCCGCCTCGACCACAACCGGGCCGTCGCCCAGTTGGCGCAAAAAACCGGCGCCCACACCACCGAGGTCGAGGGTTTGTGCATCTGGGGCAACCACTCATCCACCCAGTACCCCGACCTGCACCAAGCCAGGGTCGCAGGCCAAAGCGCCATGAGCCTCATCGACATGGCCTGGTACACCGAGGAGTTCATCCCCAAGGTCCAGCAGCGCGGCGCGGCCATCATCGAGGCCCGGGGCGCATCGAGCGCCGCCTCCGCCGCCAACGCGGCCATCGAGCACATGCGCGATTGGGCCTTGGGCTCGGACACCGTGCTGAGCATGGGGGTGCATAGCGACGGCGCCTACGGCATCGCCGAAGGCCTGATCTACTCCTTCCCAGTGCGCTGCCAAGGCGGCGACTGGCGCGTCATCGATGGCATCGACGTCAACGACTTCAGCCGCGAGCGCCTGCAGGCAACGGAGGACGAACTGGCCAGCGAACGGGACGCCGTGGCCCACCTACTCCCCTAAGGGATCACAATGTCGCTCTGATCTCAGTCGTACAGGTGGCAGGCCACCAAGCGGTCGCTCTCATCCGCCAAGGGCTTGAGTTTCGGCGTCTTAACGCGGCAGTGGTCCATCGCTTGTGGGCAGCGGTCGGCGAAGCGGCAGCCGGGGGGCAGGTTGACCGGCGACGGGATCTCGCCCTGGATGGCGGTCGAGGGACGCGCCCGCTCCGAGGTGGGGTCCGGCTCGGGGTTGGAGCCGACCAGTATCCGGGTGTAGGGGTGGCGGGGTTCGAAGAACACTTCGTCCGCCTTGCCCACCTCCACGAGCGAGCCGAGATACATCACTGCCATGCGGTCGCTAACGTAGCGCACCATGGAGAGGTCGTGGGCAATGAACAGCAGGGTCAGGCCCATTGACGCCTTGAGGTCGTCGAGCAGGTTGATCACCTGGGCCTGAACGGAGACGTCCAGTGCCGAAATCGGCTCGTCGCAGACCACGAACTCCGGCTCCAGGATCAGCGCCCGGGCGACGCCGATGCGTTGCCGCTGGCCGCCGGAGAACTCATGGGGGTAGCGCGATCGGTGGTCGGCGTTCAATCCCACCCGCTCGAGCCAGGCTGCCACTCGTTCGCGAATCTCCGACCCCGAGAGCGGCGAGTGCAGCCTCAAGCCCTCGCCGATGATCTCCCCCACGGTCATGCGTGGGTTCAGCGAGGAATAGGGGTCTTGGAAGATCATCTGCATGTGCGGCGCGTAACGTTCAAAGTCCCGCTGGCGGTAGCGGCGCGGCAGGGCCCGCCCTTGAAATGAGACGCTGCCGCCGGTCTTGTCGTGCAGGCCGACCAAGGCCTTGCCGAAGGTTGATTTGCCGGAGCCGGACTCGCCCACCAAGCCGACAATCTCCCGTTCGTTGATGGTCAGGCTCACATCGTCCACCGCATGCACCCGCCGGTCCTTGCCCAAGTCAAAGTGCTTGGTCAGGTTGCTGGCTTGCACTAGGACACTCACCGGCCCCCTCCCGCAGAGGGCTCTTTCATGCGAGGGGCAGGCCCCTCGCGCTCCCCGGCTGAGGGCTCCACCTCGGCATGGCGCAGCCAGCAGTTGGCGGCATGCGCCTCGCCCACTTCGAACGGCGGCGGGTCGCGGCGTTGGCAAAGCCGCATGGCCTGGGGGCAGCGCGGCGCATAAGCACAACCCGGCGGCGGCCTGAACAGGTCCGGGGGGCTGCCGTCGATCGGCTTGAGGGGCTCATCGCGAGTGGCGTCCCGGGTGGGCATGGCGGCCTTCAGGCCCAAGGTGTAGGGGTGGGCGGATCGATAGAAGACCGCGTCGCTCGGCCCGCGCTCGACGATCCGTCCGGCGTACATCACCGCCACGTCGTCGGCCAGGCGCGCCACCACGCCGAGATCGTGGGTGATGAGGATGATGGCCATGCCTGTCTGGCGTTGAAGGTCGCCCAGAAGATCCAGAATCTGCGCCTGGATGGTCACGTCCAGGGCGGTGGTCGGCTCATCGGCGATCAGCAGGGCCGGTTCGCAGGCGATGGCCATGGCGATCATCGCCCGCTGCAGCATCCCCCCGGAAAACTCGAACGGATACTGGCCAGCGCGCTCCGCCGCTTCGGGAATGCGCGTCATCTCCAGCAGCTCGATGGCCCGCGCCAAGGCTTGGCGGCGGGATTGGCCGCGATGGGCCACCAGGGTTTCGGCGATCTGGTCACCGACGGTCATGGTCGGGTTGAGTGAGGTCATCGGGTCCTGGAAGATCATGCCCACGGCATCGCCGCGGATGTCCTTGCCGTTGACTTCGGGCCGGCCGAGGATTTCCGCGCCGCGCAGCCGGGCGCTGCCGGCGGTGATGCGGCCCGGCGGCATGGGGATCAGCCCCATCACGCTCTGCACCATGACCGACTTGCCACAGCCCGATTCACCCACCACGGCGAGGGTGCGGCCGGCCTCCACGGCGAAGCCCACCCCACGCACGGCCTGGACGACGCCCCCGTAGGTGTCGAACTCCACCGCCAGGTCGCGCACCTCCAGCACGGTGCTCATTCGGCGCTCCGCATGCGGGCGTCCAAGGCGTCGCGCAGCCCATCGCCAAGCAGGTTGAAGGCCAGCACCGTGACGCTGATGAACAGCGCCGGGAAGATCAGTTCGTGGGGCGTGGTGAGCATGGTCTTGATGCCCTCGTTGCACATGCTGCCCCAGGAGGGCGTCGGCGGCGCCACCCCCATGCCGATGAAGGACAGGAAGGCCTCAGTGAAGATGGCGGTGGGCACGGCAAAGGTCATGGTCACCAGGATGACGCCCAAGGTGTTGGGAATCATGTGGCGCAGCACTAGGTAGGGTGCGCCGCCACCGAGCAGGCGCGAGGCGCTGATGTAGCCCTCCTCGCGGATTTGCAGGATCTGCCCGCGCACCAGCCGCGCCGCGGCCGGCCAACTGAGCAGCACCATGGCCAGCACCATCGGCGTGATGCCCGATTCGCCGGGCTGCACCCCCGAGGCGACCCGCAGCAGGATCATGAACAGCAGGAAGGGCAGCGCCACCACGAAATCCGAAAAGCGCATGAGCGCTTGATCCGCCCAGCCGCCCAGAAAACCGGCCGCAGCGCCGTAAATCACGCCGAAGGCGATGAACAGCAAGGGCGCGGCGATGCCGATGAAGAGCGAGACTCGGGCCCCCGCCATCAACCGGGCCAGCAGGTCGCGCCCCAGGTAGTCCGTGCCCAGCGGATGCGCCCGCAGCTTGATGCGGTCGCCGGGCTTAAGCTGCCCGGCTTCCGCCACCAGGCCCATGGCTTGGGCCTCCTGGGCGGTGACGACTCTCGCCACCGCCAACTCCAAGCGATGCACAGCGCCGGTCATGCGCCCTTGGGTGTCCAACGCCGCCACGCTGTAGTGGTAGGTTCGGGGCTTGAGGTCCAAGCGGTCCTCAAAGTGCCGTTCGTTCAAGCTGGCCGTCTCGAACAACGGCAGGCCGAGCGCCTGTCCTTCGCCAGCCGGAAACAGGTTGCGGTACAGGCGGTAGCCCGCCGCATTCGGCAGCGGCGCCCAAGCCAGTCGCACCGACTGGGTGGTGGCTGGTTCGGCAAGCTCCAAGCCCCGGATTTCGGGCAGCCGAACCGTTCCGTCCCAAGGCCGATGCGGCATCACCACCACGGCGTCGCGATTGGCGCCGGGCGGCTGGCTGATCTGCTCCAAGTCCTGCAGCGACGGATCCACGGTCCAGATCAAGGGACCGATCAGGGTGAACAGCGACAGGCCGATCACTAGATAGAGGGAGAACAGCGCCCGCCGATTGGCCTTGAGGCGAATCCAGGCGTCCTGCCAATAGGACAGCGAAGGGCGCGAAACCGTCTGCGCGGACTCCGTTGCCGCGGCGGGCTGAAAGTCGTCGGCGGTGAAGGCGGTTTCGGCCACGCTCACTCCAACCGCACCCGGGGATCGATCCAGCCGTAAAGCAGGTCCACCACGATCACCATGAACACCAGGAAGGCGCCGTAGAACACGGTGGTGCCCATGATGACCGTGTAGTCAAGCTGCTGCACCGCCTGCACGAAGTAGCGCCCGAGGCCGGGGATGGCGAACACCATCTCCACCACGAAGCCGCCGGTGGTGATGGCGGCGATGGCCGGCCCCAAGACGGTGACGACCGGCAGGATGGCGTTGCGCAGTTGATGGTGGGTGAAGATGCGCCGCGCCGGAAGCCCCTTGGACTTGGCGGTGCGCACGAAGTCGGAGCCGACGATTTCCAACATCGATGAGCGCATCAGGCGGGTCAAGTAGGCCATGGTGCCGAGGCCGAGCACCAACGACGGAACCAGCATGTGCGCCACCGTGCCCCAGCCCGCCACCGGCAGCACGGAAAAGCCGAGCACGCCGTTGATCTGCACCAGCAGCAACTGGCCCAAGGCGGCGAACACGAAGCTCGGCACCGAGATGCCGAGTATCACCGCCAGCATGATGAGCACGTCCGGCAGCCGGTTGCGGTACAGCGCGGTCAGCGCGCCCCACAGCACGCCGCCAAGGCCGGCGAAGGCGATGGCCAGGATGCCGAGGGTGGCGGAGACCGGGAAGTGCTCACGGATGATGTCGTTCACCCGGCGGTTCTCCTGAGTGTAGGAGATGCCGAAGTCGCCTTGCAGCAGGTTGCCGAGGAAGATGCCGTACTGCGTCGTCAAGGGCTGGTCGAGGCCGTACTTGGCCTCCAGGTTGGCTCGAATCCGCTCGGTCAGCGCCTTGTCGCTGGCCAACGGGTCGCCCGGCACGCTGTGCATGGCGAAGAAGGTGGCCGTGGCGATGAAGAACACGGTGACCAGGCCCTGCAGCAGCCGCTTCAAGCTGTAGCGCAGCATAGCCTTACCTCGCCATTCGAGGGCGGGACGCCCTCGCTCCGAACGGGGTCCCCGGAGCGAGGGCGTCCCGCCCTCGACTGTTCGAAGAACACCGCCGATGCCCGATTCGCAAACAGCGCACTACTCGATCCAGGCGTAGGTGTAGTCGGTGTCGGCGCCCACCACCCGGCGCACGATGCCCTTGACGCGGGGATGGGTGACGTAGGCGACGCCGCGCTCGTAGTTGGGAATGATCACCACGTCCTCATGGATGATGCGCTGCATTTCGGCAAAGGCCGCCATGCGCGTCGGCGCATCCATTGCGCCTTGGGCGATGCGCACCTGGCGGTCGTACTCCGGGCTGGCGTAACGGCCCCGGTTGTTCAGGTTCCAAGAGGCGTACAGGTCGCCGAAGGTCAGCGGATCGTTGTAGTCCGGGCCCCAGCCCGCCAGCACCAAGTCAAAGTCCCCCGCCGTCATCTTGGCCAGCCGCTGCTTGAAGATCTGCCGGTCGATCTTGATGTCCAGCCCCAGGTTCTTCTTGAACACGGCCTGAAAGTACTCGGTCTGAATGTTGGAGACCGGATTGTCCCCCGCCAGCAGCACCAACGGCGGGAACGCCTCCAAACCGAGTTCGCGACGCGCTGCCTCCAGATGGGCACGGGCCGCCTGCACGTCCAATTGGTAGGTGGGCGCCGGATGCTCATCGCGAAACTTGCCCCGCTCGCCCTCCAGAAACCGCGGAAACAACGACTCCCCCGGCAGGTAGCCCGGCGTCTTGGTCACCTTGTACACCAGTTCGCCGGGATCCTGGGCCAGGATCATGGCCTTGCGCAGGTTGAGGTTGCGGGTCAGCCGCTCCTCCCGGTGGTTGAAGTCCAAGTAGAAAATCGAGCCGTCCATGTGCCGCTGGATGTGCCACCGCTGCTCCAGGGCGTTGGTCAGGTTTTCCGCAGCCAGGTTGGCCATCACGATCTTCTCGTCCTTGAACAGGTTCAGGCGGGTGTTGGGGTCGGAGGTGATGTAACCGACGTTGATGCGGTCCAAGCGAATCCGCGCCTGGTCCCAATAGTGGGGGTTGCGGTCCAGTCGCAGGGATTGCCCATGCACCCAGCTCGACAGCGCAAAGGGGCCGTTGTACAGCAGTTGGTCGGCGTCCGCCCCGTAGCGGCCTTCGGTAGCCCGGTAGAAGTCCTCGCGCACCGGCAGGTAGGTGGAGAAGGCGGTGAGCTTGTCGAAGAAGGCGATGGGCCGTTCGAATTCCACTGCCAAGGTCCGCTCATCGATGGCCCGCGCACCGAGTTCAGTGACCGCAAGCTCGCCTCGGTTAATCGCCTCAGCGTTCTTGATCGGATAGAGAATGAAGGCGTACTCGGAGGCGTTCTCCGGATCGAGGCCCAGCCGCCACGCGAAGACGAAGTCGTGGGCCGTGACCGGCTGCCCATCGCTCCAGCGCGCATCGGCGCGCAGCTGGAAGGTGGCGCCGCCTTCGTCGATGCGCCATTGCTCGGCCATCCCCGGTGCGAGTTCGCCCCGGTCGTCGTAGCGCAGCAACCCCTCCATCACGTGGCCGAGCACGATGCCGCTCACCTGGTCGGTGGATCGGGTGCTGTCGAGTTGCGGCGGCTCCTCGGTCAGCATCACGGTGATGGCGTTGTTGGCCGCATCCACCGCGGGAGGCGCGCCGCCCGCGGTGGCGGTAAGGCTCGCCAGCAGGTTGAGCCCCCACATCAAGGCCGCCAGCCCGACCAGGATGGCGAGGCCGAAAAGCCCCAATTGCCGGGCCGCCGATCGATTGAAGGCCGCTTCGCCGCCGCGGTCGGGAGCGCCCGTCACTGCACCGTCTTCAGCAGGTTGCCCACCACCCGCTCCAAGTGCATGAGCGAGTTGCACTCCTCCACTTGGTGGCAGTAGGCGCTATAGCGGCGCATTTCCGCATCGCCCACGGTCCAGGCGTTGCGCGATTCGGGGTTCAGCCAGATAACGCGCTTGGCGCGGTCGTACATCTCCTTGAGGATTTCGGCGCGGGGGTCGCCGTAGTTGTTGCGGGCATCGCCCAGGATGATGATGGTGGTGCGGTTGTCCACGTCGTCGAGGCACGAGCGCTTGAAGTCCTCGAAGGCTTGGCCGTAGTCGGTGGAGCCGCCGCCGTAGTCGCGCAGGGTCTTGGCAATGGCGTCCTCGATGGCATTGCGGTCGAAGAGATCGGTCACCTCGGCGAGGTCCGAGGAGAAGGCGAAGGAGCGCACCTTGGGCATCACCTCCTCCAGGCTGTAGAGGAACATCAGCATGAAGCGGGCGTAGTTGGCCACCGACCCGGATACGTCGCAGATGGCGAACACCTTGGGCCGGTCGATCTTCACCGATTTCCAGCGCAGGTCGAAGATGGCGCCGTCGTAGGCCATGTTGTGGCGCAGGGTGCGGGGCACGTTGAGTTGGCCCTTCTTGAACACCTTCTTGCGCCGGGAGTGCATCGTGGCCAAGCGCTTGGCCATCTTGTACACGATCTCCTGGATGAGGCGGAAGCTGCGGTGCTCGACGTTGGAGAGCTTCACCTTGCGCAGCAGCTCCTCGCGCAGGCGCTTGCCGGAGGCGTCCGCGTGCAGCAGGAACTGGCGCTCCACGTAGTCGCGCACCTGACCGCGCAGCCAATCCCGCCGCCGCCGCAGCTCCTGGCCCAAGCGCCGCACCGGAACGGCCGGGTCCTCCCGGGCGCCAGCGATCTCCCGGTTGAGTTCGACCAAGCCCATCTGGTCCATGATGCGCCGGGTGTAGAGGCCCTTCTGGGTGAAGACCTGAATCTCACGCACATCGACCGCCTCGCCCGCCGTCGACATGGCCATGGACAGCTCGACCTTGGAATCCTGCATCAAGAGAGTGCCTAGGGCCGAGGTCGGCGCGCTCATCTCGCCAGGGCCTAGGTCGGGCTCCTCCTCTTCCTCGTAGAGGGCGTTGCGGGACTTCCGCTTGCCCTTGCGCTGGCGTTCTTCGCTGCCTGCCGGAGTGGCCTCGCCGCGGTCGCCGCCGGTGCCCCCCTGCCCCTCGCCTTGTCCATCAGCGCCGGACTCATCGGCTTGCCCACTGGTCGAATCCGCCTGCTCACTGGCGCGCACCTCTTCAAAGGAAAAGAACTGGTCGAAGCAAGCGTCGAAGGTCTCCTTCTCATCGACGGTCTTGGGCAGCACCAGCGACAGGGAGCGCTTGAGGAAGGCGCGGTCGCGATAACCCACCAACTCCACGGCATTGAAGGCATCCAAGGTCTCTGCGGTGGAGATGCGCACCTCGGAATTGCGCAGGGCGCGAATGAAGTTGGCGAGGGTGCGGTCCACGGCGGCTCAAGGGCGGGTCAATGCTTGACCACCTTGCTGGTGAGGGCGGCCACCTCGCCTTGGACGTTCTCGATGTCCTCCTGAAACTTGAGCACCACGTTCAAGGTCTCCCGCACCAAGTCCGGGTCCAGGTTTTCGGCGTGCAGCAGCACGAGGGTGCGGGCCCAGTCGATGGTCTCCGAAATGGCTGGCACCTTCTTCAGGTCGAGGTCGCGCAGTTCCTGGATGAACGCCACCAGTTGCCGGCGCAGCTCCGGCGGAATCTCCGGCACCCGGGCGTGGATGATGCGCTGCTCCAACTCCACGTCCGGGAACGGAATGTAGAGATGCAGGCAGCGGCGCTTCAGGGCGTCGGAGATTTCCCGGGTGTTGTTGCTGGTCAGAAACACCATCGGCGGCTCCCGGGTCGCCTTGACAGTGCCGATCTCGGGGATCGAGACCTGAAAGTCGGAGAGGATTTCCAGCAGCAGCGACTCGAACTCGTGGTCCGACTTGTCCACCTCGTCGATCAGCAGCACGCAGCCGTCCTCCTCTTGCAACGCCTTGAGCAGCGGGCGCGGCTCCATGAACTCCTCGGAGAAGAAGATGTCGCCAAACTCGTGCAGCCGGGTGACCGACTCGGCGAAGCCCCGGGCGCCCTGCAGCACTTCGTCGAGGGTCTCCTTGAGCACTTGCGTGTAGAGCAGTTGCTTGCCGTACTTCCATTCATAGATGGCCTTGGCCTCGTCGAGGCCCTCGTAGCACTGCAGGCGAATCAGCGGCAGTTCGAACATATCCGCCGTGGTCTTGGCCAGCTCGGTTTTCCCCACCCCCGGCGGGCCTTCGATCAAAACGGGCTTGCGCAGTTGGTAGGCCAAGTACACCGCCGTGGCGATTTGGCTGCTGCAAATGTAGCGGTGGTCCTCCAAGTGGCCGCGGATCGCGTCCACTGAAGCCGTCATGTCCTCAATTGCCGACAAGGGCTGCGCCTCCACATGATCGTGCCCAGCGGAACGCTGGGCAAAGGGGAGGATTATCGCGTTATGAGTGGGGCAAGGAAAGGGCGCGGTTCCTCAGGGCGGGGAATACCAAATCGGTGAGGTGTAGGCGCGCTCCTGCTGCGTCATTGGGGCTTCGGCGGGCGGGGTGATGCCGTAGTAGGCGGCGTCGTACGCGGTCCAGCGGGGCGTCGGGATCTCGATGATCCGGGCGTAGTAGAACGCCGGCTGGGCGGCGTCGAATTCCGGATCCTTCCACAACCCAACCAATTCCGCATCGCCGATGGTGTTGGTCCAGGTGGCGTCGGCCACGTTCACGGTGTTGCCCACCGGCGGCAGTTTTCCTTCGACAAGCTGGCGGCGATGCGCATCGCCCCACACCACGTCGAAAACCCGCTCGTGGGTGGCGCCCGAAGCATCGAGCCAGCCCTTGACGATCTGAATGCGGTCCAGGTTAGCGCTGTGCGGGTCCTTGAGCGCGGCGACAAGGAAGGTTGGCGCGCCTCCTTGCGGCCCCGATTGCAGCGTGCCGCCCATGGGCACGCCCTTGGCGTAGCCTGTCTCCGCGAGGGATTGCAAGCTGGCATCGGCCACTGAAAACGTCCAGCCGCCGAAGAAGCGCACCGTCATGCGCGGCCCCGTGGTCGCGTACACCTCCTTGCGCCGCATCGCGTCCCAGATGGCCTCGCGGGTGTTCTCCGTGGCCCAGACCGCCGCATAGCCCGAAGCGCCGGTCTCCCAAACTTCCCACATCCGCTGGCCGTCGAATTCCATCATCGGATAGGTGACGCGTCCGGCGGACGGCTCCACCCCCGAAAACTTGCCGAAGAAGTTGCTCTCCTCCCCGGTTGAGAGGGCCGTGTGGCTGTCGGTGGACCCCACCAAGCCGAACTGATAGGGGTTGGTGCCAAGCTTGCGCTCAAGCTTCAGCCCGTTCTTCAAGGCTTCCCTGGCGTACTCGTACTGCAGCATGTCCGGCGTCTTCAGGATCTCCAACGTGACATTGCCGCGATCCCAGGTTTCGAAGTCGGCAAATTCGTCCGCGGGCGAAAGGTAGGGGTGCGCTTCGCCGTCGCCCTTGATCTGGGTCACTTCATAAAGCGGCTCCCAACGGGCGCGTGTGCTGACGTAGTCCGCATCAATGGCGGTGCCCGTGTTGGGATTGGTTTCCACTGGAAACATCTGGCCGTTGGACAGGTTGCCATTGTGGGCCAAGGCCAGCACCTGACCGCCGGTCTCATTCTCATAGCGCTGCATCCAAGCCCATAGATCCTGGGGATTGAGGCTGTCGTTGGCCGTGAACGGAAACAACTCAGCCGCCTTGTCCGCGCCATCCCGGTACAGCACGTTCCGGTGCAGCTTGTCGCCGCTGTTGGTGGGCGTCCATTCATAGCCGATCAGCGCGGTGAACCAGCCGGGTTCGTTGAAGCGATCGGCCGTCTCGACGTAACGCTCCCAAGTTGACTGCATCAGCGCCGCATCGAGCAGCGGTCCGCTGTAGTCGCCATCGAGCGCGTTGCCGATCATCGCCATCACCGCGGCCGCTGCCTCTCCGCCCGCCTGGATCCCGTCGTGCAGTTCACGCAGTTCGGCATCTTCCAGCAGTGCGGGGTTGCCGAGCAGAAGCTGATCCACCATGCCGAGCAAGTCGGAGTGATCGGTGACCACCAGGAAGTCGAGCGGCCGCGAAAGCCGGGCGGGCTGGCCGCTGCTGGCCACCACCTGCTCGCCCCGGGCAAACCGGTAGGCATCGGCCACCTTTAGGGTCACGCCGAGCAACCGGGCGTCGAGGGAATTGGTCGTGTGCAGATGGGTGTCCCCCCAAAGCACCCGCGTCGGATGCTCGACGTTCGCATAGGGCGAGTAGTCCGCAGCCACCGCCGGGCTGCCGCCCGCAACGAGCAGAGTTATTGCCAACAGGTGCTTCCACGCAACCCTTTCGATTCCCTGATCTTGCATGCCTACCCCTTTCACCCCTGTTTCCCTAGCGGCCGGAATGCTCGCAGATGCGGGCTTCAAAGTCGATGTGTGGACACCCCGGGCGGTCCGGGAACGGAGTAGGAAGGGCATCAACTATAATCCGCAACATTACGTCGGCGGTGCCTCTGCACTCCGCGAGTGAAACGGAGCGTTGCCGACTCCGACGAGTTGGGAGAAACACCATGACCAAGCAGGGCCGACTGGCCAACCCGGAAGAGACCTTCATGACCGATCGCCGCTCAGATCCGCGGCTGGCGCAAGCCTTCGCTCTGGCCGCCGAAGCCGAGGAGGAACTGCCAGCGCCCGCCCCCGGCGCCTCCTATGCAGACTGCTTGGCCTACTGCGCTGAGATGGAAGCGCGCTTTGACCTGCTCAACCCAATCGCGGAACAGGCCATGCCCGCCTATGCAGGCATCACCAACGCCACCGAGGTCATCCAAGGGGTCGATGGCAACGACATCCCGCTGTACGTGCATCTGCCCGCGGAGGGCACGCCGCCCGGCCCCTGCGTGGTTCACACCCACGGCGGCGGCATGGTGCTTATGGCCGCCGCCGATCCCGGCTTTCGCCGTTGGCGCTGCGATCTGGCCAGCGCGGGCTTGCGCGCCGTGGGCGTCGAATTCCGCAACGGCGGCGGCAAACTCGGCAACCATCCATTCCCTGCTGGCCTCAATGACTGCGCCAGCGCGGTGCAGTGGGTGCACCGGAACCGCGAGCGCTTGGGCGTGACCGCCATCGTGATCTCCGGCGAGTCCGGCGGCGGCAATCTCTCCATCGCCACCACGCTCAAGGCCAAGCAGGAGGGCTGGCTCGATCACATCGACGGCGTCTATGCTTGCTGCCCCTACATCTCCAACGCCTATGCCGAGCCACCTGAGGCACTCGCTTCCCTGCGCGAGAACGACGGCTACTCACTGACCTGCGACCAGATGGTCGCCCTGGTGCGGGTCTATGATCCAGCGGGAGAGCACGAATCCGACCCGCTCGCCTGGCCACTGCATGCCAGCACGGCGGACTTGAAGGATCTGCCGCCTCATTGCATCTCGGTCAATGAGCTCGATCCGCTGCGGGACGAAGGCATCGAGTTCTACCGCAAGCTGAACGCCGCCAAAGTCCGAGCCACTGCGCGAACCGTGCTGGGCACGCCCCATGCCGGGGACCTCATGTACCCCGATCTGACCCCCGATCTCTATTTCGAGACCCTGGGATCATTGGTGCGATTTGCGAAGAGCGTTTAGGCGGCCTCCACTCTGAAAAGTAGTGTCCAAATACGCGGCGCCATCCGCAGCGCATCGCTGCTGGACGAACGCCGCTCGGTCCAGAACCTGGTGCGGGAGGCCAAGGGGGGGCTGAACGGAGCGGCCCGGCGCGAAGCGCTGGACCAAGCCCGGGCGCTGGTCGAGCGCTGCCGGGCGGCCGGCCACCGCGCCGGCACGCTGGACGCCTTTCTCTTGGAATTCGGCCTGTCCAACGACGAAGGCGTGACCTTGCTGTGCCTGGCGGAGGCGCTGCTGCGGATTCCCGACCAGCGCACCGCCGATGCGTTGATCGCCGAAAAGGTTCGCTCCGGGGACTGGAGCGCCCACATCGGCCACTCCCGTTCCTTGTTCGTAAACGTCTCGGTTTGGGGCCTGATGCTCACCGGGCGCCTGGTCACGCCGCCCCCGGATGTCGAAGCCAACCCTCAAGCTTGGCTGCACCACCTCGCCAGCCGATTGGGCGAACCGGTGGTGCGGGCGGCGGTTGCCCAAGCCATGCGCATCCTGGGCGGGCAGTACGTGCTCGGACGCACCTTGGACGAGGCCTTGCGGCGCGGGCGGTCGCTGACGGACCGGCCGGTCAGCGGTTTCTCCTACGACATGCTCGGCGAAGCCGCGCGAACCGACGCCGATGCCGAACGCTACTTCGAGGCCTACGCCGATGCGATCGACACGCTCGGCCAAGCCGAGCCCAGCGCCCCGCCGGAGGCAGCCGAGGGCGTGTCGGTCAAGCTCTCCGCCCTGCATCCCCGATTCGAGCAGCGCCAGCGCGGGCGGGTGCTTGACGAACTGGCGCCCAAGCTCAAGGCCTTGGCATTGCAGGCCAAGCGGCATGGCCTGCAGTTCACCCTCGACGCCGAGGAGGCCTCAAGGCTTGAGCTCAACCTGGATCTTTTCGAGGGTCTCGCCCAGGATTCTGAACTGGCTGACTGGCCGGGCCTCGGCTTCGTCCTGCAGGCGTACCAGAAGCGCGCGCCCTTGGTGGCGGATTGGTTGGTGGCGCTGGCGGCCCGCACCGGGCACCGGTTCGCGGTGCGGTTGGTCAAGGGCGCTTACTGGGATGCCGAGATCAAACGGGCCCAGGAACTGGGGCTGCCCGACTACCCAGTCTTTACCCGCAAAGCCCACACCGATCTTTGCTACGAAGTGTGCGCCGCCCGCCTGCTGGCTGCGCCGGAAGCGGTCTTCCCGCAATTCGCGACCCACAACGCGCACACCCTGAGCACGGTCCTGCAACTGGCCGGGCAGGCCGCGGGCTTTGAATTCCAACGGCTGCACGGCATGGGTCAGTTGCTCTACGCCGAACTGCGGGAAGCCGTGCGCCTGCGGGTTTACGCCCCGGTCGGCTCGCACCGGGACTTGCTCCCCTACTTGGTGCGTCGGCTCCTGGAAAACGGAGCCAACAGCTCCTTCGTCAATCGCTTCCTGGACCGTGAGGCGCCGGTGCATGAACTGGTGGGGGATCCCTTGCAAAGCACCGTCGCCGAGGGCGGCGCCCGGCATCCGAAGATTCCCGCGCCGCCCAATCTGTACCGCCACGCCGGGGAGGAGCGGACCAACGCCAAGGGATGCGATCTCGATGACCCGGCCGAGCTCGAAGCCCTGACCAGCGCCATGGACGAGGCCTCGCAACGCCCCCATCATGCCGGGCCCATCGTCGGCGGCGCGCTCCGCCACGCGGATGGCGTGCCGGTTTTCAGTCCCACCGACCGGCGCCGCCACCTGGGCACGGTGGCGCAATCCACCGATTCGGACATCGACACGGCCCTGGAACGCGCCGCCGCGGCGCAACCGGCTTGGGACGAACAGCGCGGCGCCGAGCGGGCGGCCGTTCTGGAGCGGGCCGCGGACCGGCTTGAGTCCCACTGCGCCGAGCTGATGGGCCTGATCGTGGCCGAAGCCGGCCGCACCGTCGCCGATGCGCTGGCCGAGGTGCGCGAGGCGGTGGATTTCTGCCGCTACTACGGCATGCAGGCAAAGCGGGGATTCGACCGCCCCAAGGGGCTGCCCGGCCCCACCGGCGAGACCAATCAACTGAGCCTGCATGGCCGCGGCACCTTCCTTTGCATCAGCCCGTGGAACTTTCCGTTGGCGATTTTCGTCGGCCAGACCGCCGCCGCCCTCGCTGCGGGCAACAGCGTCGTCGCCAAGCCCGCCGAACAAACCGGCTTGGTCGCCGCCGCAGCCACTAGGCTGCTGCATGCAGCAGGCGTTCCGGAGGACGCGCTGCATCTGCTGCCGGGCGACGGCCAGGTCGGGGACGCCCTAGTTGGCGATTTGCGGGTCGCGGGGGTGGCCTTCACCGGCTCGACGGCGACGGCTCGAACCATCAACCGGAGGCTGGCTGAGCGCCCGGGGCCAATCACCCCGCTGATCGCGGAAACCGGCGGCCAAAACGCCATGCTGGTGGATTCGACGGCGCTGCCCGAGCAGGTGGTGGATGACGTCATCGCTTCCGCGTTCCACAGCGCCGGGCAAAGATGCTCCGCGCTGCGCATTCTCTGCCTGCAGGAGGAGATCGCCGACGACGTGTTGCGGATGTTGGCCGGCGCGATGCAAGCACTCGTCATCGGCGATCCTTCGGATCCAGCCACGGACGTTGGTCCCGTCATCGACTCCCGCGCCTTGGAAGCCCTTGAAACCCATGTGGCGACCCTGAATCGCAGGGCGCGCCGGGTTGCGGCCTGCGAACTACCGGCCAAGTGCCGACACGGCACCTTCTTCGCGCCCTGCGCCTACGAAATCGACGCCGTCGAACAGCTTGAGGCGGAGGTCTTTGGCCCCGTGCTGCACGTGGTGCGCTACCCGCGCCGGAATCTGGACGCCCTGATAGAGGCCATCAACCGCACCGGCTACGGCTTGACCTTAGGCGTGCACAGCCGCATGGACGGCTTCGCCGACGAGGCATTCGTCAAGGCGCTGGCCGGCAACGTGTACGTCAACCGCAACATGGTCGGCGCCGTCGTGGGGGTCAACCCCTTCGGCGGCCGCGGCCTCTCCGGGACCGGACCCAAGGCGGGCGGGCCCCACTACCTGCCGCGCTTCGCCGTCGAGCGAACCCGAACCGACAACGTCGCCGCCAAGGGCGGCAACGCCGACCTGATGAACTTGTAGTCAAATCCCCCACTGGACTAGTCCGCCCGTTTCGGGGCAAAGTGCGCCCTCGACCACCGATCCCGCACACCATGAGAACACGGATTTGCGCACTGCTGGCCGTCATGCAGGCTGGCTTGGCCGTCGCCGCGGCGCCTTACGAGTCCACCTACGTCCCGCAGCCGACGGAGGCCACGTTGATACTGGGCGTGGCGGTGTTTACGGGCGACGGCGGCGCGCTCGACCGGGCGGACGTGCTGCTGAAGGACGGGCGCATCGCGGCCATCGCCGAATACGGCACCCCGGCGGCGGACCTTCAGACCACGCGGGTGATTGACGGCAGCGGCAAGTGGCTCACCCCGGGCGTCATCGACGTCCACTCCCATCTCGGCGTCTATCCGTCGCCCGGCGTGGCATCGACCAGCGACGGCAACGAAATGACCGCCGCCAACACCGCCGAGGTCTGGGCGGAACACTCCGTCTGGACGCAGGATCCGCAATTCGGCTTGGCGTTGGCCGGGGGCGTGACCACCCTGCACATCCTGCCCGGCAGCGCCAACCTGTTCGGCGGACGGGGCGTCACGCTCAAGAACGTCCCCGCCCGCACGATGCAGGACATGAAGTTCCCAGGCGCGCCGCACAGCCTGAAGATGGCCTGCGGCGAGAATCCGAAGCGGGTTTACGGCGAACGCATGCAGGCGCCCATGACGCGCATGGGCAACGTGGCCGGCTACCGCGCCGCCTGGGCGGAGGCGGCCGCCTATCGGGACCAGCGCCAGCAGTTCGAGTCCGGTGAGGCGGAGGCGCCTCCAGAGCGCAATCTGACGCTGGACACCCTAGCCGCAGTGCTCGACGGGGAGATCCTGGTGCACAACCACTGCTACCGGGCCGACGAGATGGCGGTGATGATGGACGTCGCCCAAGAATTCGGCTACGCCATCACCGCCTTCCATCACGCCGTGGAGTCCTACAAGATCGCCGACCTGCTGGCCGAGGCGAACATCTGCTCGGCCGTGTGGGCGGACTGGTGGGGCTTCAAGCTGGAGGCCTTCGACGGGGTCTCCCAGAACGCCGCCTTAATCCACGCGGCCGGGGCCTGCGCCATCATCCACTCGGACTCGGCCGAGGGCATTCAGCGGCTCAACCAGGAAACCGCCAAGGCCGTGGCCGCCGGACGACGCATGGGCATGGCCATCAGTGATGCCGAAGCCATGGCCTGGATCACCGGCAACGCCGCCAAGGCCTTGGGGCTGGATGACGAGACCGGCACCTTAAGCGTCGGCAAGGCGGCCGACGCCGTGCTCTGGGACCGCCATCCGTTCAGCGTTTACGCCCGCGCCGAAAAGGTCTGGATCGACGGCCACCTGTACTACGACCGCGCCGACCCAGCGCGCCAGCCGGTCAGCGACTTCGATCTGGGTCAAACGGTGGCCGGGGGAGAACGATGAAAGCCGGTTGCCGATTTATCGCCATGGGTTCCATGAGCGCTGCCGCCTGGCTGCTTTGGCTGCTGGCCACGCCGGGCTGGGCGGAACTGGCCATCGTCGGCGCCCGGGTGTACACCGTGGCGGCGCCCGAACCCCTTGAGAACGCCACCGTGCTGGTCGCCAACGGGCGCATTGAGCAGGTGGGCGTGGAACTGCCGGTGCCTTTTGAGTATCGGCGCATCGACGCCGCCGGCAAGATCGTCACGCCCGCCCTCATCGAGTCCTACAGCCACTTCGGGCTGATCGAGATCGAGGGGGAGGCGACCACCAACGACGCCTCCTTGCTGGAATACCCCCTAGGACCCGGATTCGACGTAAGCTTAGCGCTGAATCCGGCCTCCACGCTCATCGCCGTCAACCGCATGGACGGCGTCAGCCGGGCCATCACCGCGCCGCGGCCGGGGGTGGACGCGCTGGCCGGACTGGCCGCCTCCGTGAGTCTCGGCACTGGCCGTTTTCTCCTGGAGCCGAAAACGGCGCTGTTCGGCCACATCGGCGCGGCCAGCGCGGAACTGGCCGGCGGCAGCCGCGCCGCGGTGATGCAGCGCCTGGGCCGTGCATTGGATGAAGCCGCCCGGTTCAGTCCAAGCCGCTACCGGCCGGGGCCGGGCGACTACAGTCGCCACGATATGGCCGCACTCAAGACATATCTCCGCTCCGGCAAGCCGCTGGTGTTGGCGGTGGACCGGGCGGCGGAGATTCGACGGGCGATCAGCCTCGCCGGGGCTCACGACCTGCGGCTTATCGTGTTGGGCGGCGCCGAAGCTTGGCGGGTGCGTGACGCACTGGCCGCCGTCGGCGCCGCGGTCATCGTGCGCACCCACGACAACCTGCCGCGCAGCTTCGAGACCTTGGGGGCTCGCCTCGACAATGCCGCCCTGCTGCACGAGGCTGGGGTGGACGTGGTCTTCACCGCCGCCGAAACCCACAACGCGCGCAACCTGCGGCAACTGGCGGGCAACGCCGTCGCCTACGGGCTGCCGTGGAGCGCCGCCCTGGACGGCCTGACCCGGCGGGCAGCGCAAGTCTGGGGCATGGATGACGTGGGCACCCTAACCCCAGGCTCGGCAGCCGACCTCGTGGTCTGGACCGGCGACCCCTTGGAACTGACCACTTGGGCGGAGCAGGTCATCATCGACGGCCAAGCAATGCCCATGCAGTCCCGCCAGACGCAGCTCTTCGAACGCTACAAAGACCTCTCCAAGCCCTACGGCTATCCGCGCTAGACGCCGAGTTGCGCAGCAACTCGAACGCTTGGCCTTCTAGGCCAAGCGCGGCTTAAGCAGGCTGATGGCGGCGGCGCTGGGCACCAGCAGGGCGCTTAGGGCCAGCCAAGCCAGGTCGTAGCTGCCGGTGGTGTCGCGCAGGTAGCCGGCAATCCAGGGGCCCACCGCGGCCAGGGTGGTGAACGGGCCAATCATGCCCATCACTTGGCCGAAGGTGCGGATATCGAAGTTCTGGCTTACCAGGGCGCCGAGCAGGGGCAGGAATCCGCCGGCGACGAAGCCGAGCAGGCCGCAGACCAGGACCAAGGCGAAGTAGCTCAAATCCAGCAGCATCAGGCCCAGGGCGACGCCGAGGCCGACGACGGTGAGCAGAAACAGCGCCCGTATGTCCCAGCGGTCGGCCATGGCGCCGAAAAAGATCTTGGCGGCAATCATCACCAAGGCCATCACCGACACTAGGTAGGCCGCGGACTGGGCGTCGATGCCCAGGTCGCTGGCGTAAGGGCCGAGATTCTGCTGCGCCCCGCCGAACGCCGTGGCCAAGGGAGTGAAGGCGAGCACGGTCAGCCAGAAGACCCGCTGGCGTAGGATGTTCAAGGTGGCCGTGGACGGGACCGGCCCGCCATCCCGGTGGCCGTCGCCGCCAGTCCCTTCAACCGCCCCAAGCCCCGCGCTGGGCGCGTTGCGAACCAGCAGCCAGACCGGTGGGACGATGAGGAGCACGACGATCAGCGCCAGCCAGTCATTGGCCGCCCGCCAGCCGATCTCCGCGTGCAGCCCGGTGACCAGCGGCGGCACCAGGAAGCCGCCGATCGAGGTGCCGATGGTGACCACGCCCAAGGCGGTGCCGCGCCGGCGGGCGAACCACCTCGCCGCCAAGGTCTGCCCGGCCAGCGGGCCGGCCAGCAGCAGCCCGGCCACGATGAGCGTGCCGTACACCAGGTTCAGATGCCACAGCGCCCCGGCGCGCCCAGCCAGCAGCAAGCCGGCGGCGAGGCACAGGGCCCCGGCGATGATCAAGCCGCGCAGCGACAGCCGGTCCACCGCCCGTCCGGCCAGCGGCGAGAGCAGCCCCATGGCCACCTGCAAGGTGATGAACACCGTCATCACTTCGCTGCGCCCGACAGTGAATTCCGCCGACCAAGGCGCCACCCAAAAGGTGAACGAATAGATGCCGACGCCGAAGGTCACGGCCTGAAACAGCATTGCGACGGCCAGAACGTTCCAACCGTGGTACCAAGGCATGGGGCTCTCCCGGCTTGAAGTCCGAACGGGCGATGCGCGAATCGCCCATGGAGCACTAGATGATAGCCCGAAAAGACCATCCGGCTTCGCCTTCCCGGCGTCAGTCCGTGCTAAAATTTGCACCCTTTGGGGAACCGCATCTCCATGTCTGAAATGACCCCTGCCCAGGGGCGCGAAATACTCCCGGTCAACATCGAGGACGAGCTGCGCCAGTCCTATCTGGACTACGCGATGAGCGTGATCGTCGGCCGCGCCCTGCCCGACGTGCGCGATGGCTTGAAGCCGGTCCATCGCCGGGTGCTGTTCACCATGAACGAGCTGAACAACACTCACAGCCGTCCCTACATGAAGTCGGCGCGGGTGGTGGGCGACGTCATGGGCAAGTACCACCCCCACGGCGATGTCGCCATCTACGACACCGTCGTGCGCATGGCCCAGGCCTTCGCCATGCGCTACCTGTTGGTCGATGGCCAAGGCAACTTCGGCTCCGTGGACGGCGACCCGCCAGCGGCCATGCGCTACACCGAGGTGCGCATGGCGCGGCTGGCGTCGGATCTGCTGGCGGACCTCGACAAGGAGACCGTTCCCTTCACGCCCAACTACGACGACACCCTCACCATGCCCGAGGTGCTGCCGACCCGGGTGCCCAACCTGCTCATCAACGGCAGTTCCGGCATCGCCGTCGGCATGGCCACCAACATACCTCCGCACAGCCTGAACGAAGTGGTGGCCGGCGTCTTGGCCTTGATGGAAGATCCGCACATCAGCATCGATGGCCTGATGGAGCACATTCGAGGCCCGGACTTCCCCACCGCCGGCATCATCAATGGCCGCGCCGGCATCGTCCAAGCCTACCGAACCGGGCGCGGCCGCATTTACGTGCGCGCCCGGGCCGAAGTGCAGCACGACGGCAAGGGCGGGCGCGATGTCATCGTCATCACCGAGATCCCCTACCAACTCAACAAGTCGCGCCTGATCGAGAAGATCGCCGAACTGGTCAAGGACAAGCGCATCGAAGGCATCACCGAGCTGCGCGACGAATCCGACAAGGACGGCCTGCGCATCGTCATCGAACTGCGCCGCGGCGAGTCCGGCGAAGTGGTCCTGAACAACCTCTACGCCCAGACCCAACTGCAATCGGTTTACGGCATCAACTGCGTGGCCTTGGTCGATGGCCAGCCGCGGCTGCTCAACTTGAAGCAGATGCTGGAGGCCTTCCTGCAGCACCGCAAGGAAGTGGTCACCCGGCGCACCCTGTTCCTGCTGCGGCGGGCGCGGCGGCGCGGCCACCTGCTTGAAGGCCAGGCGGTGGCCCTGGCCAACATCGAGGCGGTCATCGACCTGATCCGCCGCTCGCCATCGGCCGTGGAGGCGCGCGCCGCCCTCATGGGCCGCGGCTGGGTTTCGGAGAACGTCGAAGCGTTGCTCGCCCGGGCCGGGGCCGACGCCTGCCGTCCGGACGACCTGGGCGATGAGTTCGGCCTGCGCGACGGCGCCTACCACCTGTCCGCAGATCAGGCCCAGGCGATTCTCGATCTGCGCCTGCATCGGCTAACGGCCCTGGAGCAAGACAAGCTGATGGAGGACTACCAGGGCATCCTCGATGAGATCGGCGAACTCGAGGCCATTCTCGGCAGCGATGAGCGCTTGGCGGAGGTCATTCGCGAGGAGCTCAAAGAGGTGCTCGACACCTACGGCGACGAGCGCCGCACCGAGATCGTCGCCAGCCACGAGGACCTGTCGGATGAGGACCTGATCGCGGTCGAGGACCTGGTGGTGACCATCTCCCACAAGGGCTACGCCAAGACCCAGCCGCTCGACGTCTACCAAGCCCAGCGGCGGGGCGGGCGCGGCAAGGTGGCCGCCTCGGTGCGCGACGAGGACTTCGTCGAGCATCTGCTGATCGCCAACAGCCACGACACCCTGCTGTGCTTCTCCAATCTGGGCAAGGTCTATTGGCTGCGCGTGTTCCGCATCCCCCAAGGCAGCCGCAACGCCAAGGGGCAGCCACTCATCAACTTAGTGCCCTTGGACAAAGGGCGGGACGAGCGCCTGACCTCGTTCCTGCCGGTGAGCCAATTCGACGATGACCACTTTGTGTTCATGGCCACCGCCGACGGCACCGTCAAGAAGACCGAACTCTCGCAGTTCTCCAAGCCCCGCACCAGCGGCCTGATCGCCTTGGGGCTGGCCGAGGGCGACACCTTGGTGGGCGCCGCCATCACCGACGGCCAGTGCGACGTGCTGCTGAGCGCCAGTTCCGGCAAGGCGGCGCGCTTTGCGGAATCGGACGTTCGCGCCATGGGACGCACAGCCCGGGGCGTGCGCGGCATTCGCCTGAAGGGTGGCCAGCGGGTGATCTCGCTGGTGATTCCCGCCGCGGACGGCTACCTGCTCACGGCCAGCGCCAACGGCTACGGCAAGCGCACCCGGATCAGCGAGTTTCCGGTCAAGGGACGCGGCGCCATGGGCGTGATCGCCATGAAGGCCAGCGAGCGTAACGGCGACTTGGTCGCCGCCGTGCAGGTGTTCGAAGGCGATGAGCTCATGCTCATCAGCGACCAAGGCACCTTG
The DNA here is from genome assembly GCA_022827905.1 of Pseudomonadales bacterium. Lineage (GTDB taxonomy): Bacteria > Pseudomonadota > Gammaproteobacteria > Pseudomonadales > Azotimanducaceae > Azophilus. The sequence continues at coordinate 53,961 of JAJEIQ010000012.1, forward strand.
GTGCGCACCGGCACCGATGACATCTCGATCATCAGCCGCAACGCCCAGGGCGTGCGGCTGATCAACGTGCGCGGCGAGGAGCGGCTCAACAGCGTCGCCCGCATCGCCGAAGCCAGCTTGAACGGGGACGGCCCGGAAGATGAATGAGCGAACGTTCAACTTCTCGGCGGGACCGGCGGCATTGCCCGAGGCCGTGCTCAATCAAGTGCGTGATGAACTGCTCAACTACCGCGGCAGCGGCATGTCGGTAATGGAGATGAGCCACCGAAGCCCCGAGTTCATCGAGATCGCCGAAGCCGCCGAGGCGGACTTGCGCACCCTGCTCGGCGCGCCGGACGACTACCGCCTGCTGTTCCTGCAGGGCGGAGCCACTACCCAGTTCGCCGCCGTGCCGCTGAATCTGCTCGACGGCAAGACGGGCGCGGACTACGTCGAGACCGGCTCCTGGTCCAAGAAGGCCATCCAGGAGGCCCGCCGCCACTGCAACGTGAACGTGGCCGCCACGTCCGCTGCCGAGGGGTTCAACCAGATCCCGCCACTCGATGCCTGGCAGCTCGACAGCGCCGCCGCCTACCTGCACATCTGCGGCAACGAGACCATCGGCGGGGTGCAGTTCCACAGCTATCCGGACTGCGGCGTTCCGCTGGTCGCCGACCTCTCCTCCGAACTGCTCTCGCGGCCCATCGACGTGACCCGATTCGGGCTGATCTACGCCGGCGCCCAGAAGAACATCGGCCCGGCGGGCCTGACGCTGGTGGTCGTGCGCGACGACCTGCTCGGCCGGGCGGCGGCGCGCACGCCCGCCATGCTCGACTACGCCGTGCAGGCCAAGGCCGGCTCCATGTCCAACACCCCGCCCACCTTTGCCTGGTACGTGGCGGGGCTGGTCTTCAAGTGGCTGCTCAGCCAAGGCGGCCTTGCGGGCATGGCGGCGCGCAATGCGGCCAAGTCGGGCCTCCTGTACGACGCCCTGAACCGCAGCAACTTCTATCACTCGCCGGTTGCCGCAGCGGACCGGTCACTGATGAACGTGCCCTTCACCCTCGCCGACCCCCGCCTCGATGCGGCCTTTCTCGAGGGGGCCAAGGCGCACGGCCTGACCAACCTCAAAGGCCACCGCAGCGTCGGCGGCATGCGCGCCAGCCTCTACAACGCCGTGCCGGAAGCGGCAGTGGCGGCCTTGGTGGACTACATGAACGATTTCGAGCGGGCGTCCGCATGAGCGGGGACAACAAGGCGCTGGCGCCCTTGCGGGAACGCATCGACGCGATCGACGCCGAGCTGCAGAGGCTGCTCAACGAGCGCGCCAGCCTAGCCCTCGAAGTGGGACGCATCAAGCAGGCCGCCCCGGGCGGCGAGCCGCCGGTTTACTATCGTCCTGAGCGGGAGGCCCAGATCCTCAACGCCTTGAAGGCGCGCAACCAAGGCCCGCTCTCCGACGACGACATCGCCCGCCTCTTTCGCGAGATCATTTCCTGCTGCCTGTCCCTGGAGCAGCCACTCAGCGTAGCCTACCTGGGTCCGGCGGGCACCTACACGGAGATGGCGGCGCTGGCCCAATTCGGCCACTTTGCCGGAACCCGTCCGCTGTCCGCCATCGATGAGGTGTTTCGCGAAGTGGAGAACGGCGGCGTCCATTTCGGTGTCGTGCCGGTGGAGAACTCCACTGAAGGCATGGTCAACCACACCCTGGACTGCTTCATGGAATTCCCCCGCCGGGTGCGCATCTGCGCCGAGGTGGAGCTGCCGATCCACCACGCCTTCATCGTCCACAAGGACAGCGCCGGCGACCCCGAGGCGCTGGCTGGGGTCGTCTCCCATGCCCAGTCCCTCGCCCAGTGCCGGGGTTGGCTCGACACCCACTACCCGGGCATCGAGCGCGTGGCGGTGGCCAGCAATGCCGAGGCGGCGCTGCGGGTCTCCCAGGATCCGGATTGGGGCGCCATCGCCGGGGAGATGGCGGCGGAGCGCTACGGCTTGAAGGTGGTGGCGAGGAACATCGAGGACCTGCCCGACAACAAGACCCGCTTCCTGGTGCTTGGCCGCCAGGACGTGGGGCCGAGCGGGCAGGACAAATCCTCCATCCTGGTATCGACCAAGAACGAACCGGGCGCCCTGTTTCGGGTGCTGGAGCCGTTTCATCGGCACGAGATATCCCTGACCCGCATCGAAACCCGTCCCGCCCGCTCCGGGGACTGGTCCTACGTTTTCTTCATCGACTTTGACGGCCACGCTGATGAGCCCGTCGTGCGCCAAGCCCTTGATGACGTGTCCGAGGTGGCTCTGGAGGTCCGCATCCTCGGCTGCTACCCCCGATCGGTGATGTAGTGGACGCGCCAGTCAATCCGAGCATCGCCCACCTGAATCCGTATCAGCCGGGCAGGCCCATCGACGAGGTGGCCCGGGAGCTCGGCCTCACCCATGTGGCGAAGCTCGCCAGCAACGAAAACCCGCGCGGCCCGGCGCCCGCGGTGCGCGAACGCATCCAGGGCGCGTTGGGCGAGCTGTCCCGCTACCCCGACGCCAACGGCCATGCCCTAAAGCAACGCTTGGCGATCCATCACGACATCGAGCCGCACCGCATCACCCTTGGCAACGGCTCCAACGACGTGCTGGAGCTGGCCGCCAAGTTCACCTTGCAGCCGGGCACGGAAGGCATCATGTCCGCCCACGGGTTCATCGTGTACACCTTGGCGATCACCGGCAGTGGCGCCACGCTGGTCACCGTGCCCGCCAAGGCCTACGGCTGCGACCTCGAGGCCATGCTGGACCAGGTCACCGACGCCACCCGCATCGTCTTCATCGCCAATCCCAACAACCCCACCGGCAGCTTGGTCGGCGAGCGGGAACTTACCGGCTTTCTCGACCGGCTGCCTGCCAAAGTGTGGGCGGTGCTCGATGAGGCCTACGCCGAATACGTCGATGCGCCGGACTACCCCGATGGACGGGCGCTGCTGGAGCGCTATCCCAACCTGATCGTCACCCGCACCTTCTCAAAGATCCACGCCTTGGCGGGCTTGCGCATCGGCTACGCCTTGAGCTCCGCTGAGGCCGCCGACCTGATGAACCGCGCTCGGCAACCATTCAACGTCAGCAGCTTGGGCCTAGCCGCCGCCGAGGCCGCCTTGGACCAAACCGCCTTCGTGGCCGAGAGCGCCGCCCTGAACCGCGACGGCCTGGCGGCGCTGGAGGCGGGGCTTCACCAACTCGGCTACCCGCCGCTGCCTTCGGCAGGCAATTTCCTGTGCTTCGATGTGAAACGCGACGCCCAGCCGGTGTTTGAGGCCCTGCTGCGGTCCGGGGTCATCGTGCGCACCATCCGCGAATACGGGCTGCCCAACCACATCCGGGTCAGCGTTGGCCTGCCGGAGGAAAACCAGCGCTTTCTTGAGGCGTTGAGGCAGGTGCTGTGAAGCTCGCCGTGGTCGGCACCGGCCTGATCGGCGCCTCCTTCGCCAAGGCCGTACGCCGCCGGGGGCTCAGCAGCGAAATCGTCGGCTTGGACGCTGACTCAGAAAACGCCGCGACGGCGCTGCGCCTGGGCCTAATCGACCGGGTTTCGGATGCCGTGCCGCGAGACGCCGCGGCCGTGCTGCTGGCCGTTCCCGTCGATGGCATCGCGGGCTGGGTGCGCCGGCTGGCCGATCATCCGGGGACGCTGTTCGATGCCGGCAGCGTCAAGGCGCCGATCATCGAGTCGCTTAAGGGCCAAGACGGTGCCCTGCCGCCGCGCTACGTGCCCTGTCATCCCATCGCCGGCTCCGAGCGCAGCGGCCCCGAAGCCGCCGACGGCGACCTCTTCGCCGGACGCCCGGCCGTGCTGACCCCAGTGCCGGAAACCGATCCCGCAGCCATCGACCAGGTCCGCGCCCTGTGGCGCGGCGTGGGGGCGGATGCGCAACTGATGAGCGCTGCGGACCACGATCGAATAATGGCCGTGACCAGCCATCTGCCGCATCTGCTCGCCTTCGCCTATCTCGACCAAGTGGAGGCGGGCCACCTGCCCCACACCGGGGGCGGCTTTGAGGACTTCACCCGCATCGGCGCCGCCGCCCCCCATCTCTGGGCGAGCATTCTTGGCCTGAATCGCGGTCCCCTGATCACGGCGCTGGCCGCCTTCAAGGAATCGCTGGACAGCTTCGAGCGCACTTTGGCGAACGACGACCGCGAGGCGCTTGAGGCCCTTATCGATGCGGCCGGCCGGCGCTTGACCCGCGATCAAAAGAAGCAGTGACTGAGCGCCGCCTGCCTGCACCGGTGATTTGCGTGGATGGTCCAAGCGGCTCCGGCAAGGGCTCGCTGGCCACCGCCCTCGCCGAGCGTTTGGGTTGGCGTTACCTGGACAGCGGCGCTCTGTACCGGGTGATTGGAGTTGTGGCCCTTGACCGGGGGGTCGCCACCGATGATGAATCGGCGCTGGTGGGTTTGGCTAAAAGCCTCGACATCGAGTTGACCGGCGGGCGCATTCGGGCCGACGGCCTCGATCTCACCGAGCGGGTCCGCGATGAGGCCGTCGGGGCCGCCGCCTCGGAGGCGGCCCGGCATCCGCAAGTGCGCCAAGCGATTCTCGCGGAACAGCGCCGCGCCGCCGAATCGCCGGATGGCGGCAGTTCGGGCTTGGTCGCCGACGGGCGCGACATGGGCACGGTCGTGTTTCCGGGCGCCGAACTCAAGATATTCCTCGACGCCAGCGCCGAGGAGCGGGCGCAAAGGCGCTATAAACAGTTGAGAAACAAGGGAATCACTGTTAACTTGCGCAGCGTCCTCGCCAACATCCGGGATAGGGATGCGCGGGACGAAGGGCGCGCTGTTTCGCCACTGCAACCGGCCAGTGATGCCGTCATCATCGACAGCACTCACATGACCATCGCCGACGTGTTGCGGCAGGCCTTGGCCTTGGTCCGCGAACGCGGACTGGCTTAAGGCCCCGTCGGTTGCGGGCGGCAACAGCGCATGACATCAACCAACCGATAATCAGGAGTGGCCGCGCATCCCACCCCGGCGCGGCGTCAAAACAAAACATGAGCGAAAGTTTTGCTGAACTATTTGAGGAAAGCCTCGGCACCATCGAGATGTCGCCGGGCTCCATCGTCACCGGCACGGTGGTCGATATCGACAATGAATGGGTCGTCGTTCACGCCGGCCTGAAATCCGAAGGGATCATCCCCAAAAACCAGTTCCTCAACGAGACCGGCGAGTTCACCCTCGCGATCGGCGACCAAGTCAAGGTGGCGATGGAGGTCGTGGATGACGGCTGGGGCGAGACCCGGCTGTCCCGCGAAAAGGCCAAGCGGGCCGAGACTTGGGAGATGCTGGAGGACGCCTTCGAGAAGACGGAGGTCATCACCGGCGTCATCAACGGCAAGGTCAAGGGCGGCTTCACCGTCGATGTCAACGACATCCGCGCCTTCCTGCCCGGTTCGCTGGTGGACATCCGCCCCCTGCGCGAGACGGCCCACTTGGAGGGCCGACCCTTGGAGTTCCAAGTCATCAAGCTCGACCAGAAGCGCAACAACGTCGTGGTTTCCCGGCGTGCGGTGCTCGAACAGGAGAACAGCGAGGAGCGCGAAGCGCTGCTCAAGTCCCTGCAGGAGGGCCAGGACGTAACGGGCGTGGTCAAGAATCTCACCGACTACGGTGCCTTCGTCGATCTCGGCGGCGTCGATGGCCTGCTGCACATTACCGACATGGCTTGGCGGCGAATTCGCCATCCCAGCGAGATGGTGACCATCGGCGACGAAATCCAGGTGCGCATCCTCAAGTTTGACCGCGAGAAGAATCGGGTGAGCCTCGGCATGAAGCAGTTGGGCGACGACCCCTGGGTGCAGTTGACCCGCCGCTACGCGGAAGGCTCGCGGGTGTTTGCCACCGTCACCAATCTCACCGAGTACGGCTGCTTCGCGGAAATCGAGGAAGGGGTTGAAGGCTTGGTCCATGTTTCGGAAATGGACTGGACCAACAAGAACGTCCATCCCTCCAAGGTGGTCAGCGTTGGCGACGAAGTGGAGGTCATGGTGCTCGACATCGACGAGGAGCGCCGACGCATCTCGCTGGGCATCAAGCAGTGCCGCACCAATCCCTGGGATGAGTTCGCCGCCAAGAACGCCAAGGGCGACCGCATCCGCGGCAAGATCAAGTCCATCACCGATTTCGGCATCTTCGTGGGCTTGGAGGGGGACATCGACGGGTTGGTCTATCTGTCCGACATCGCTTGGAACGAGCCCGGCGAGACCGCGGTGCGCCGCTACAGCCGCGGCGAGGAGATCGACACCCTCATCCTCTCCATCGATCCGGCGCGCGAGCGCATCGCCTTGGGCATCAAGCAGCTCGATCAGGATCCGTTCTCGGACTTCGTCACCATCAACGACCGGGGGTCGCTGGTCAACGGCGTGGTGGACAGCGTCGAGCCCAAGGAAGCGGTCATCCGCTTGGCGGAGGAGGTGACCGGCGTGCTGAAGGCATCGGAGATCAGCATCGACCGGGTGGAGGACGCCCGCAAGGAGCTCTCCGAGGGCCAGGAGCTGTCGCTCAAGATCATCAGCGTGGACCGCAAGAACCGCAACGTCAGCCTCTCGCTCAAGGCCAAGGCGATCGACGAGGAGCGGGCGGCGGTGCGCGAACACAAGAAGAAGGAGGGTGAGCGCGTGAAGGCGGGCACCTTGGGCGATCTCATCAAGGCGCAAATGGAGGGGGCTCCCGAACAGGCCTCTGAAGAGGCTCCTGAACAGGATGCCGAAGGCGCTGCCGGCGAGCGAGACGCTCAGCCATGAATCGCTCGGAACTCATCGACCGAGTCGCCGCAAAGCACGACCGGCTCCCCCCTAGGGACGTGGAGCAGGCGGTGAAGATGATGATCGAGCACCTGTCCATGGCGCTGGCCGATGGATCGCGGGTGGAGATTCGCGGGTTCGGCAGCTTCTCGCTGCACTACCGGGCACCACGCATCGGGCGCAATCCCAAGACTGGCGAAGCGGTCGCCCTCGCGGGCAAGTACGTGCCGCACTTCAAGCCCGGCAAGGACTTGCGGGAACGGGTTGACGCCGGCTACCAGCGGGAATTGGCGGCTGGAAGCAGCTAGGCGCGCCGGTCGTGAGTCGAATTTGGCGTATCCTGGCGGCGCTGATCGCCATCGCCCTGTTCCTGTTCGCTGTCATCGCCGTCAATCAAGAGCAGGTGTCGATCCGCTTCCTCACCTGGCGCAGCCCCGAATGGAGCCTCTACTGGTGGCTGCTGATCGCCTTTCTGGCCGGCGCGGTGGTTGGCTCCGCCGCACTCCTGCCCGGCCGGGCCAAGGGTGCGCTGCGCATCCGACGGCTGCGCAAGGCGCTCGACGAAGCCGAACAGCGCACGCCCTCCCCGCCGGCGGGTTAGCCGCCGAAGCCGTCGTCTGAGCGGCGCAGCAGCCGCCGCAGCGCGGTCAGGACCCGGCGGTTGAGCAACGCCACCAAGACGCTGATCCCATTGAAGCTGAGCCGCCCGCCGGAGAACAGGGCCAGCGAGCGCAACGGCATGTTGTTGGCCATGGCCTCAAACATCCGGGCGGTGGTTTCGTCCGCCGTGGCGACGCCCATGCGCTTTTGGAATCCGCTGGCCACCTTGGAGCGGACGAAGCGCCCCAGCGCCGTTTCGCCGAGTTCGCCGAGCGAGGAGTTCAAGTGGTAGGGACGTGAGGGCTCGGGCGCCGGCACCGGCTTGCCGAGCAGGGCGGCGAAGGCTGCGTCGGAACCGTCGAGCCCGCCATTGCCAAGCTGCGGCGGGAGGTCGCCGCCAGCACCCCGAGCGGATGCGCTCAGCCGTTGGCCGGAATGGACCTTCAGCCTCGTCCTTAGGCGAATGTCCCGGCTTGAGGCGCCCAAGCGAATCTCGAACTCCCCGGCTTCCACGATCCATGTCCCCGCACCGGTGTCGTAGATGGCGAACGCGGCATCGTCCAGCGTCAGGGTTACCCGCCGGGTTTCGCCGGGGGCCAAGGCCACCTTGGCGAACGCCCGCAGTTCCTGTTCGGGCCGATGGACGCTCGATTGCGCGGCATGGACATAGAGCTGCACCACTTCGGAACCTGCCAGGTCGCCGCTGTTGGTGAGCGCCAAGGACACCGCCAGCTCGCCGCCGGGCTCAAAGGCGTCGGCGGACAATTCGAGCTGGCCGTACTCGAAGCGCGTGTAGCCGAGGCCATGGCCGAAGGGAAAGAGCACCGGTGCGGCGGCGGTGTCGAAGTATCGGTAGCCAACATGGAGCCCCTCCCGGTAGTGAACTTGGCGGCCCGTTCCAGGAAACCAGCGGTCTGCGGGCACGTCGGCCTGCCGAAGGGGGAAGGTCTCCGCCAGCTTGCCGCTCGGATTGACGCGCCCGAACAGAACGTCGGCCATGGCCGCGCCGCCGCCCTGCCCCGCCAGATAGCCCTCGAGGATGGCCTCGGGCGCCCCAACCCAGGGCATGGCCACCGGCGCGCCGTTGGAAAGCACCACCACGGTGTTCGGGTTGGCCTCGCAAACCGCCTCGATCAGCCGGTCGTGCTGTTCCGGCAGGACCATGTGCGAACGGTCGAAGCCTTCCGACTCGTATATGCCGGGGAGGCCCGCGAACACCACCGCCACCTCCGCTTGCCCGGCGGCGGCTACCGCTTCGGCAATGAGTCCGGCATCGGGTTCGCTGTGCTCGGGGTCATAACCCGGCGCGTAGCCTAGCTGTGACGCGCCATCACCCTGAATCTCGGCAATGGCGTCAAATGCGCAGTCGAGCCGCGTGGGGTTGACTTGGGAACTGCCCGCGCCCTGGTAGCGTGGCTGCTTGGCAAAAGCGCCGATGACGGCGACGCGGGTGCCCGGCGCCAAGGGCAGCAGGGGGCCTTCATTCTTCAGCAGCACGGCGCACTCGCCGGCCACTCGCCGGGCCAAGGCGTGGTGAGCGTCGTGATCCGCCGCACCCCTCCGTTCACCCAGCTCAGCCCCCAGCAGGGCCAGGCTGAGGTTGCGTGCCACCGCTCGGTCGAGGTCGGCTTCCGGCAGCTGGCCGTCACGGACGGCGGCCACCAGCCGGCGATCGTTGATGCCGCCGCTGGCGGGCATCTCCAAGTCCAGTCCGGCTGAGATTCCCAACACCCGGTCGTTGGCGGCGCCCCAATCGGTCACCACCGCGCCCTGAAACCCCCAATCGCCGCGCAGCACTTGGTTCAGCAGCCAGTCGTTCTCGCTGCAATAGGCGCCGTTCAAGCGGTTGTAGGCGCACATGACCGTCCACGGCCGGGCCTTTCTGACGGCGATCTCGAAACCGCGCAGGTAGATTTCCCGCAAGGTGCGCTCATCGACGATGGCATCGACGAACATGCGGCCCTGCTCCTGGTTGTTGACCGCAAAGTGCTTGACGCAGGCACCTACCCCTTGGGATTGAATGCCCTCGATGAGGGCCGCGGCCAGTTCGCCGCTTTGCAGCGGGTCTTCGGAGAAGTACTCGAAATTGCGCCCGCACAGGGGGTGGCGCTTGATGTTCATGCCCGGCCCGAGCAGCACGGCGACGTCCTCCGCCGCGCATTGCTCACCCAACGCCACGCCGACTTCGCGCAGCAGATCGCGGTCCCAGGAACTGGCCAGGGCGCTGGCCGTGGGGAAACAGGTGGCGGGCACGCTGTGGCCGAGGCCCACGTGGTCGGCGTCGCCCGCCTGCTTGCGCAGCCCGTGGGGGCCGTCGGTCAACATGATGGATGCCACCCCGAGGCGCTCGCAGGCTTCGAGATGCCAGAAGCTCTGCCCGGAGCAAAACGCCGCCTTCTCCTCCAGCGACATCTGCGCCACCAAGCTTCGCGCCTGTTCCAGTTTGTCCCACGGCCCCTGTTGCGAGTCGGCGTGTTCCATCAGACAACCTCCGCCGTCACGATGCCGACGAGGTTGGCGAAGCAGGTGTCGATGGCGGCATCGATGAAGCCCGCCATGAAGGGCGCATTCGCTTGGTCCCGGCGCACGGCGGCGTGCAGAGTGGGCCAGATGCCCTCCTCGCCCAGGGAGGTGGCCACCAGCAGGTCCCGTTCCAGATAGTCGTGCAGTGCCCAGTTGGGCAGGCAGGCGACGCCTCGACCGCTGGCGACCAGTTGCGCGATCATGGCGGTGAGCTCGGTTTGGCGCACCGCTTCCGGGGCCACCCCCGCCGGATCCAGGAAGCCGGTGAAAACATCCAAGCGGTCGCGATCGACCGGGTAGGCGATGAGCGTCTCGTGGGCCAGGTCCTGCGGCTCAATCCAATCCCGCCCCGCCAAGGGATGATCCTTGGCCACCGCCAGCACCGCCTCGTAGCTGAACAGGGGCACATAGCGCAGACCCAAGCCCTCCACCGGGTCGGAGGTGATGACCAGATCGAGGTCGCCACGGCTCAAGGCCGGCAAGGGCGCGAAGTGGAAGCCGGAGGAGACGTCGATTTCCACCTGCGGCCAAGCTTCGCGGTAGGCGTCGATCGCAGGCAGCAGCCATTCAATGCAGCTATGGCACTCGATGGCGATGAGAATGCGTCCGGACTCCCCGCCCGCCAACCGCGCCACGTCCGCTTCCGCACGGGCCACCAAGGGCAGCGCTTTATCGGCGAGTTCCAGCAGCCGCAGCCCAGCGCTGGTGAAGCGCACCGGCCGGGTCTTGCGCATGAACAGCACGCAGCCCATGCGGCCCTCAAGCTCCTTGAGTTGATGGGACAGCGCAGACTGGGTCAAATGCACGCGCTCGGCGGCTTCCACCAAGCTGCCTGCATCGCGCAGCGCAACCAGGGTGCGCAGGTGGCGAAGCTCGATGCGGGGCACGGGCCGCCCTCGACCGGCTAACCGATCACCGCGAACACGACGGCGAAAACCAAGGGCAGGCCGATCAGGAAGTACAGTCCCAGATTGAGCAGGCCGTTGGCCTGCTCATCCTCGCTCAGGGCAAACTTCGGCCCCAACCCCAACCAGACGCTGCCCGAGGCGATGAAGGTCAGGATGATGGTGAGGACGGCAGCGGCCACGGGCTAGTGCTCTGTCAACCCACTAATCACATGGCGCCGAGGTCGAGGCTGCCCCGGGGTTTGGCGCCGGCAAGGTCGGCGATGCGCTCGAAGCTCTCGCCGATGTCCTCCGCGGTGGCTTCCACGCCGAGGTTCACCCCGGCATTCTCGACGATGCAGGCCACGGAGAACTGCCCACCCTGTGCCTGCAGCACCACGCCATTAGGGGCCTCCTCAGAACAGAGGTAGATCACTGCCGGGGTGACCAGTTCCGGTGCCAGCGCCTTGAGGGCGTCACCGGTCATCAGGTTCTCGGTCATGCGGGTGGCCGCCACCGGCGCGATGGTGTTGGTGTGGATGTTGTTGCGCACCCCTTCGATTTTCAGGGTGTTCATCAGGCCCACCAAGCCGAGCTTGGCGGCCCCGTAGTTGGCTTGGCCGAAGTTGCCGTAGAGCCCCGTGGGCGAAGTGGTGACCACGACCCGGCCGTAGTTCTGCTCACGCATGATCGGCCACGCCGCCCGAGTGACGTTGACCGAGCCCATGAGATGGACGTCGAGCACCGTCTGGAAGTCGTCCAGCTCCATCTTGGCGAAGGACTTGTCGCGCAGAATGCCGGCGTTGTTGATCAGGATGTCCACCCGCCCCCAAGCCGCCATGGCGTCGTCCACCATGCTTTGCGCGCCGGCCCGGTCGCTCACCGAACCGCCGTTGGCCATGGCCTCCCCGCCAGCCGCCTTGATTTCGGCAACGACGCCTTCGGCGGCCTCGGAGCCGCCGCCGGTGCCGTCCATGGCCCCACCGAGGTCGTTGACCACCACCTTGCAGCCCCGCTTGGCCAGCTCCAGGGCGTGGCATCGGCCAAGGCCCCCGCCGGCACCGGTGACGATGGCGACTCTTCCGTCAAACGAATAGGTCATGTCGGGCAATCCCCCTGCTCAAAACGGTTTATTCTAATCGAATGCGGCCGCAAGGTCGGCAACCGGTCCACGAATGCAACTTGCCCGAGCACGGAACCGAGGGATTCAATCGAGGGCGGGACGCCCTCGCTCCGGGAACGCCGAGTTGCGAAGCAACTCGCACGTGCGCCGCAGGCGCACGCCTTGACTTGCAAGCAGGTGAGGCGTATTAGGGCGTTATGAAACGCAGACATCCTTGGCTCGCATCGATGCTGGCCGTCGCAGTGACGGTCGGCGGGGTGGTCTGCGCCTGCGCGGCGGGGCCACTCGACGCACCGGCCGCCGCAGCCCATGCCCCGCATCATGGTCCGGACCACGCCCCCGCTGAGACGGCCTCCTGCGAGCGCGCCGATTGCACCGGGGCGTGCGAATTCAGCGGCGTCGTCCCGGAACGGGATCCGTTGCCGGTCAAGCCGACGAACGCGGCGGATGACTTCGAGCAGGTTCCCACGCCGTTTTCCATTGCCGCGTCCACTCACGCGCGGGGCTTAAGTCCGCCCGCCGCACCCAGCCATCCTTGGCGCCGCCCTGACACGCCGATCCATCGGTTCGACGTACTGCTGAACTAAACCACTCCGACGCATCGCGGCCATCCCGCCGCCGAACGCATTGGCTCGCGCCAGTGCCTTGTCTAACGCATCGGAGGAAATCATGTCCCTCACCAAAGCCGCAGTTTGCGCCAGCGGGTGGCTCGCGCTGTCGCTGCTGTCCCTGCCCGCCGCCTGGGCGGGCAGCGCCCCCTTCACAGCTTATGGCGACCAACGGCTGGCGGCGTTGATCGCGGAGGCCCTCGACCGGAACCCCAGCATTCGCGAGGCGCTGCTCGACAGCCAAGCGGCCCACCACCGCATTCCCCAAGCCACGGCCTTGCCCGACCCAACCCTGGCCTTCACTTGGCACGCCGAGCCGCCGCAAACGCGGGTCGGCCCGCAGCGGGGCGGCATCTCGGTCAGCCAACGGATTCCCTGGTTCGGCAAGCGCGCCGACCGGGGCGCCGTCGCCCGCAAACTGGCCGAGGCCCACGACGAGACGGCTGCGCTACGCCGCGCCGAAGTCATTCATCAAGTCAAGTTCGCCTACTATGACTTGGCCTACTTGGATCGTGCGATCAGCATCACCGAGCGCGAGGAAGAGGTTCTGCGCCTTTATGAGTCCCTGGCGCAGACTCGCTACGCCCAAGGCGGCGGCCTGCAGCAAGCGGTCGTCCGGCTGCAGGCCGAGATCACCCGGGTGCAGAGCCGCCGAGACGGCTTCCTGCAACGGCGAGCCGAGATCGAGACGGCGTTGAACACATTGCGCGATCGGCCCGACCTTGAGCCCGTTGCCGAGACCCGGCTTGAGTCGCTGCCGGTGGTCAACGTCAATGAGCCACGGCTGCGCCAGCTCGGGCGGGCACAAAGACCCGAAGTCCGCGCTGCGCACCTGCATCTGGCCGCCGAAGAGGGCAATCTGCGCCTCGCCCGGCGGGCGTACGCACCCGACTTCACCTTGGGCGCCGCTTGGGGTGGTGTCGGCCCGCGTCGCGATGTCGCCGGGCGGCTCGCCCCGCCCTCCGACAACGGCCAAGACACCGCCAGCTTTACGGTGGGCATCAACGTTCCGCTGCACCGCAACCGCTACCGGGCGGCGGAGCGCGAAGCGCTGGCCCGCTTCCAAGCCGCCAAGGCCGCCCATCGCCGCACGGTCATCGCGGTGGACGGCGACGTGCGCACCGCCACGGTGCGCCTGACGAGGGTGGGCGAACGGATCGCGCTGTTTGAAAGGGCTCTGCTGCCGCAAGCGGAGCAAGCGCTGCGTTCGACCGAGTCGGCCTATGCGGCGGGCCACATCGGCGTGGTGGATCTGCTCGACAGCGAAGCGGCGCTGCTCGATGCGCAGCTTAAGCTGGCGCGCATGAAATCCGACTACATGCAGGCATTGGCGGACATGGAACGGGCGATTGGCACCGCCTTTCCGGAGGAACGGTCATGACCGGGCGGGCCGCCAACGCCGCGGTTCTCATCAGCCTCGTGGCTGGCGCAGCGCTCGGCGCGGGCGCGGTGGGACTGCTTGGCTGGAACCCTTTCGGGCGAACCGAGGCGCCCGACTCGAGCCGCCCCGCAGCCGACGCACCCGGGGAACGGCGGATCCTTTATTGGCGGGCGCCCATGGATCCCAACTACCGTTCCGACCAGCCGGGCAAGTCGCCAATGGGCATGGATCTCATCCCGGTTTACGACGATGGCGGCGAAGACACCACGACCGAGGGCACCGTGCGCGTCAGTCCGCGGTTCCTCCAGAACTTTGCGGTACGCACCGCCAAAGTCCGGCGCGGCGATCTGTTGCGGGAGATCCGCACCGTCGGCATCCTCACCCACAACGACGAACGGGTGGTCTCGGTCAACACCAAGTTCGAAGGCTGGATCGAGCGGGCCGCCGTCAACAACGTCGGCGAATCCGTCCAACGGGGCGACATTCTGTTCGATATCTACAGCCCGGAATTGGTGACCACCCAACAGGACTACCTGGCGACCCTGGACTACCTCAAGCGGCTGCGGGAAGGGGCAGCGCACGCGGACGCGGTGGACCGGGCCGGGTCGCTGCTCGAAGCCACCCGGGAGCGGTTGCGCCACTGGGACGTCACCGAAGCGCAGATCGCCGCGCTGGAGGCCGAAGGCCAAGCTTCTCGAACCTTGCCCTTCCTGGCCCCGGCCTCGGGCTTGGTGGTGGCGAAGATGGGCGATTCCCTGGACGGCATGAAGCTCACCCCAGGCATGACCGTGCTCAAGATCGCCGACCACTCGACGCTCTGGGTGGAAGCCCAGCTCTACGAGGACGATGTGCCCCATGTGCATGAGGGGAGCCCCGTGTCCATTGAGGTGGAGGCCTTTCCGGAGCGCCGTTGGAACGGCACGATTCGCTTTTTCCGCTCCGCCCTGAGCGCGGAGACCCGGGCGCTCACCGCCTTCGTGGAAATCGCCAACCCCGACCTCGCCCTGCGCCCCATGATGTACGTCAACGTCTCCATCGAAGCGGAAGGCGCGCGGGACGCCGTGCTGGCCCCCGCCGAATCGGTGCTGCGCAGCGGCACCCGGGCGGTGGTCATCGTTGAGCGTGGCGAGGGCGTCTTCGAGCCGCGCGAAGTGGCACTGGGTCTCACCGCCGACGGCTTGCAGGAGATCACCGCCGGCCTGGCGCCCGGGGAGCAGGTCGTGGTCTCCTCACAGTTCCTGATCGATTCGGAAAGCAATCTGCAAGCGGCGACCGCGCAACTGCTGCGCGGCGTTGAGGAGGCCGGCGGCTCTGCGGAGATTGGCGACGCCGAATCCACCCATTCCCACCACTCGGCCCAGCACTGAGGATTGCCATGTTCGAGCGCATCATCGGCTGGTCGATAAACAACCGCATCCTCGTGGCGCTGGCGGCGCTCATCGTTGCCATCGTCGGCATCGAAGCGCTGCAGCGCGCGCCTGTGGACGCCATCCCTGACCTATCCGACGTCCAAGTCATCGTGTACACGGAGCACCCAGGGCAGGCGCCGCGCATCGTCGAGGACCAAGTGACCTATCCGCTCACGACGCAACTGCTGGCGGCGCCCCATGCCCAGACCGTGCGCGGCTACTCCTTCTTTGGCCTGTCGCTGATTCACGTCATCTTCGAGGACGGCACCGACCTGTACTGGGCGCGCAGCCGCGTCCTGGAAACCCTGGACGCCGCCGGGGGGCGTCTGCCGTCCGGCGTCGCGCCCTCGCTCGGCCCCGATGGCACCGGGGTCGGCTGGGCGTTCATGTACGTCCTGAATTCCGATCGGCACGATCTCGGCGAGCTCCGCTCGATTCAGGACTGGTTTATGAAGTACGAACTGGCGAGCGTGCCCGGCGTCTCGGAAGTGGCCAGCATCGGCGGCTTCGAGCGCCAGTACCAAATCAGGGTCGATCCCAACCGCCTGCGCGCCTTCGGGATTCCCATCTCCCAGATTCGCAGCGCCGTGCAGCGCAGCAACCAGGATGTGGGCGGACGCCTCGTGGAGGCGGCGGAGAAGGAGTTCATGATCCGCGGGCTGGGCACCATCGCGTCCGCCCAGGACCTTGAGAAGATCGCCCTCGGCGTGGACCGCACCGGCACGCCCATCCTGCTCGGCGACGTCGCCGCGGTGGACATCGGACCGGAAATGCGCCGCGGCGTCGCCGAGTGGAACGGCGAAGGCGAGACGGTCGGCGGCATCGTCGTGGTGCGGCACGGCGCCGGCACACGGCAGGTGATCGAGGACGTCAAGGCCCGGCTGGCCGACATCCAGGCCAGCCTGCCCGAGGGGGTCGAGGTCGAAGTGGCTTACGACCGCTCGGCCCTCATCGACCGCACGATCGACAGCTTGAGCGTCACCTTGAGCCAACAGCTCGCCATTGTGGGGCTCATCTGCCTGCTGTTCCTGTTCCACGTCAGAAGCGCTCTGGTGGCGGTCATCACCCTGCCCCTCGCCATCCTCGCCACCTTCATCGCGCTGTCCCTTCAAGGGCTGGGCCTCAACATCATGTCCCTCGGCGGCATCGCGGTCGCCATCGGAACCTTAGTTGACGCCAGCATCGTGATGGTGGAGAACGCGCACAACCACCTCGCCCGCGACCAGGGGCGGCGACCGCACTGGCAGGTCGTCGCCGAGGCCACCCGGGAAGTGGGCCCGACGCTCTTCTACGCACTGCTGGTGATTACCGTCTCGTTCCTGCCCGTGTTCGCCCTCGAGGCCCAGGAGGGCCGGCTGTTCAAACCGCTGGCCTTCACCAAAACCTACGCCATGGCGGCGGCGGCGCTGCTGGCGGTGACCTTGGTGCCAGTGCTGGTGGGCTACTGGGTGCGCGGCCGGCTTCGCCCGCTCGACCAACACCCCGTCAGCCGCCTGCTCACCGGGCTGTACCGTCCCCTGCTAACGGCCACCATGCGCTTCAAGACGCTTGTGCTCGGTGCCGCGGTCCTTGGGCTGGCGCTGACCGCCATGCCGTGGGCGCGCCTCGGCTCCGAGTTCATGCCCAGGCTATGGGAGGGCGACCTGCTCTACATGCCGACCACACTGCCGGGCATCTCCATCACCAAGGCCACCGAGATACTGCAGCAGACCGATCGGATCCTGAGCACGTTTCCCGAGGTCGAGCACGTCTTCGGCAAACTCGGCCGTGCCGAAACGGCCACCGACCCCGCCCCCCTGTCGATGATTGAAACCACGATCCAGCTTAAGCCCCAGAGCGAATGGCGGCCGGGGATGACGCCGCAACGGCTGACCGAGGAGATGGATGCCGCCATTCGAGTGCCCGGTCTCACCAACGCTTGGACGATGCCCATCAAGACGCGCATCGACATGCTCTCCACCGGCATCCGCACGCCGGTCGGCATCAAGCTCGGCGGCCCTGATCTCGCGGAGCTTGAGCGGCTCGGCAGGGAAGTGGAGGCGGTTGTGCGGACGCTGCCCGGAACCGCCAGCGTCTATGCCGAGCGAGTGATGGGGGGCAACTACCTGGACTTCCACATCGACCGCGACGCAGTGGCCCGCTACGGGTTGACCGTCGGCGACGTCCAGGACGTGATCCAAACCGCCATAGGCGGCGCTAGGGTGACGACCGCAATCGAAGGCCTGGCCCGCTACCCGGTGAACCTGCGCTACAGCCGGGAGTTGCGCGACGACCTGCCCGCCCTGCGCGCGGTGCTCGTGCCAACCCCTGCCGGCGCCGAAATACCCCTGCATCGGCTGGCGCGCATTGAGTACGCAGTGGGCCCGCCGAGCATCAAGAGCGAGGCAGCCAAGCCCAACGCCTGGGTCCACGTGGACGTGCGCAATGTGGATCTAGGCGCCTACGTCGAGAGGGCGCGCAAGGCCGTCCGCGCCCAAGTGGACCTGCCGCCCGGCTACACCTTGGCTTGGAGCGGCCAATACGAACACATGCAGCGCGTCGAGCGGCGCCTGGCCTTGGTCATCCCCCTCACGCTGCTGGTGATCGCCGCGATCATCTATGCGAGCCGCAAGTCCATCGCCGAGACCATCCTGGTGCTCGCCGGCGCACCCTTCGCCCTGACCGGGGCCATCTGGCTGCTCTACGCGCTCGACTACAACCTAAGCGTCGCCGTCTGGGTCGGAATCATCGCCCTGGCGGGCCTCTACGCGGAGACGGCCACCGTGCTGCTCCTCTACCTCGACATCTCGGTTCGCGAACACCGTCAACGCGGCCTGCTGACCGACCGCGCCGCGCTCGCCCGCGCCATCCAGGACGGCGCCGCGCAGCGCTTGCGGCCGGTACTCATGACCATCGCCACGGACGTCATCGGACTGCTGCCGATCATGTGGAGCGCCGGTGCGGGCGCCGACGTCATGAAACGCATCGCCGCCCCCCTGGTCGGGGGCGTAATCACTTCCGGCGTGGTGGTGCTCATTCTCTTTCCAGCGGTGTACTACCTCTGGAAGGCCCGCGGGTTGCCGCCCGCACAGCCCCACACTGACAACAATTCCGACCCTTAAGGCCGCATGGGGAAGGAAACGGGGCCGGTCAGGCGATCGAGTTGAGGTTGAATCCAGTCGATCCAGCGGCACAGGTAGGGGCGGGTCTCGCGGGGATCGATCAGTTCGTGCACCGCGAAGGACTCCGCTCGGGGGAAGGGGGAGCGGGCGCTGCGCAACCGCTCCTCGAGTTCGCGGCGCTTGGCGTCCGCATCCTGGGCGGCGGCAATCTCGCGGTGAAAAGCCACCGCCACGCCGCCTTCCAAGGGCAGCGCGCCGGACTCCACCGAGGGCCAGGCCAGCACATAGGCGCCCGGTGCGTAGTGGGCGGCGGTGGCGACGCCGAAGCCCTTGTGAACCTGGACCACGGCCCAAGGGATGCTGGCTTGGGACGCGGCGGCAACCGCCGCCATGCCGTAGCGGATGGTGCCCGCTGCCTCTGCCTCGGGCCCGATCATGAACCCCGGCTGATCGACGAAGTTGACCACCGGCACATGGAAGCTGTCGCAGGTTTCCACGAAGCGGCGGTACTTTTGGGCGGCCTCCGCGGTCATGGCGCCGGCGTAGTGACGGTTGTCGTTGGCGAGCACGCCCACCGGCTGGCCGGCCAAGCGGGCGAAGGCGCAGATCTGGCTCGGGCCATAGGTGGCGCCCACCTCAAAAAGCGATTCCCGATCGACGATCAGCTTCAAAATGGCGCGGATGTCAAACGGGGCGTTGGCGTCGCGAGGCACCGCCTCAAGCAATTCCGGGGCCATGCGCTCTGGATCGTCATCCACGGCCAAGCGTGGAGCCCGCTCCCAAACCGATGCGGGCAGATAGCTTAGGAATTGCCGAATTTGGCGAAACGCATCGCGCTCATCGACGGCGATGTTGTCCACCACTCCGCTGGTCGCATGAACCTCGGCACCGCCGAGCTGCTCCTTGGTGAGGTTGACGCCCAGCGCCCGCCGCACCAGCGCCGGGCCGCCAATCAGCACTTGGGCCGTGCGCCGGGTCATCACCGCAAAGTGGGAAGCCACCAAGCGGCCCGCCGGGAACCCCGCCACCGGACCCAAGGCTGCGGAAGCGATGGGCACCTGGCCCATGGCGTCGGCGATGATGCGAAAGCGGGGTTCGGAGAACACCGGCTCGCCCGTGGTGCCGCCCTTGCGGCCGGATCCCTTGACGCTGCCGCCGCCACCTTCGAGCAGGCGCACGAGCGGCACCCGGTACTGGCAGGCGAGATGTTCCGCGTAGATGCTTTTGCGCAGCCCGGCGGCATTGGGGGAGCCGCCCTTCAGGGTGAAGTCCTCGCCGCCAACCACCACCCGGCGGTCGTCGATCTTGCCGAAGCCGACCACGTAGTTGGCGGGCACGTAGCCGGTCAACCGATCCTTGTCGTCGTAGTCCGGCAGCGCCGTGGCTTGGCCGTGCTCCTGAAAGGTGCCGCGGTCGAGCAGTTCGTCGATGCGTTCGCGAATGGTCAGCCGACCCTTGGCGTGTTGGCGGGCAATGCCTTCCTTACCGCCCTGCTGACGCGCCAAGTGGCGCCGCTGGGCCAGTTCCTTGACCTCGCTTTCCCAACTCACCGGCGGCGCTCCGCAACCCCTTCCTTCTAGTCGCTGAACTCGGGCGAACGCTTCTCGAAATTGGCCTTAACCGCCTCGACCTGGTTGGGCGAGCCGATCAACGTCTCCTGCAAGGCGGCCTCGAGTTCCAAGCCGGTGCGCGCATCGGCGTGCCAACTGGTCTCGAATAGCTCCTTGCCGGCCCGCACGGCATCTGGCGACTTGCCGGCGATTTCCCGCGCGAGTTCCATGGCGGCAGCGTGCGGGTCATCCGCCACGTGAGTGACGAGGCCCGCCTGGCGCGCCTGTTCGCCGTTCAGGACCCGGCCGGTGAAAGTGAGTTCCTTGGCCACGTCCATGGGCACTAGGTCGCGCAGCGTCTGGGTGATGCTCATGTCGGGGATCAGGCCCCACTTGATTTCCATGACGGAGATCTTGGCGTCCGGGGCGGCAAATCGGATGTCCGCGCCCAAGGCAATCTGGCAGCCGCCGCCGTAGGCGACGCCGTGCAGCGCGGCGATGGTCGGAACCGGCAGCTTCTTCCAGACGTAGGCCGGGCGTTGCGCGGTGTTCTCCACCTGATCGCCGCGGCTGAGCAGCGCACCACTGGAAGCCCGGTTGGGATCGCCGATGCTCCGCATGCTCGCCATGTCCAGACCTGCGCAGAACCCGCGACCGTTGCCGGACAGCACCACGGCCCGCACCTCTTTCGCCTCGGCGAGGCGCTCCCCGGCGTCAACGATCGCCTTGAACATCTCCGGGCTCAGCGCGTTGTACTTCTCGGGCCGGTTGAGGCGCACATCAGCCACCCCGTCGTTGACCTCTACGGTCACCAAATCTGCCATTCCTGTTTCCCCGTGTTTGGTTTTGTAGCCGCGCAATTTAACACGGCTGTCCGCTAGAAGAAGTAGCTGCCCCCATTCGCCACCAGCACCGATCCGGTGCACATGCTCGAGGCGTCGCTGGCCAGCCAGCAAACCGCTTCGGCGATCTCAAAGGGCTCGGCCATGCGGCCAAGGGGAATGGCGTTTTCCATGTCGCGGATCCAGCCTTCGGGAATGCCGTCCATGATCGGCGTGTTGGTCGGACCCGGCGCCACCGCGTTCACCCGGATGCGCCGCGATCCCAGCTCCCGCGCCAGGCCCCGGGTGAATCCGATCAGGGCCGCCTTGCTGGTCACGTAGTGAATGGGGCCTTCGCCGGATTGGGCGGCGGTGGAGGAGATGTTGATGATGGAACCGGCAATGCCGGCCTTGACCATGGAGCGCACTGCCGCCCGGGCGCAATGAAAGGCGCCGTCCAGATTCACGCCCATCACCCCGCGCCAGCCTTCGTCCTCCATGAAGATCATGTGGTCCACGTGGGTTTCGGCCTCCTTCCCGGCCTCAAGCTCGGCGTTGCGCTGGGCCATGAGTTCGTACATGCGATCGCTGCCGTCGCCCCCGGCGCGGCCAATCCCGGCATTGTTGAGGAGCACACTCACCGGCCCCAATTCCGCTTCCACCCGGTCAAACGCCTCGTTCACTGCCGCGCTGGCGCTGACGTCACAGCGCAACGCAAGCGCCCGCCCCGGGAGATCGGCGATGGTCTCTGCGGCGCCCGCCTCGTTGAGGTCCAAGGCCGCAACGGCCGCGCCCCGCTCCGACAGCAGCCGCGTTGCCGCCCGGCCCATGCCTTGGCCGGCGCCAGTGACCACGGCGACCTTGCCCTGGAGAGATTGATCGCTCATTGGCCTTCCCCCAATTTGAATCCAACTCGGCTACGTACCCGGCGGTGGCGGAACCACGAGCTGCGATGCCTTGCCGCCGTCCACGGACAGGCACACGCCGGTCACGTAGCTCGCCTCGTCGGAAAGCAGAAAAGCGATCGCCGCCGCCACCTCCTCCGGCTCGCCGAGCCGGTTCATCGGCACGCCGCCGGCCACCGCTTCGGTGTAGCCGGGCACGCCCCCCAGCGCTTCGGTGGTGCTTGGCGTGGCAATCACGCCCGGCGCCACCGCATTGACGCGCACGCCGTGGGTGGCGCCCTCCATGGCCGCGCACTTGGAAAAGTGGATGAGCGCCGCCTTGGAAGCGGAATAAGCCGCCATGTTGTCGATGGCCAGCAGCCCGTTGATCGAGGCGATGTTGACGATGGCGCCCCGGCCCTGCGCCACCATGATCCCCAGTGCCGCCTGGGTGGCGGCGAAGGCCGCATCCACGTTGACGCGGAAGTCCTGCTGGAACGCCTCGAGGCTGGTGTCCCCAATGGCGCTCCAGCCGACGTGCATGGCGTTGTTGACCAGGAAGTCAAAGCGCCCATGCCGCTCGGCAATCCGGCGGATCAACGCCTGCAGCGCCGGCCCATCGGCCACGTCAAGCTGTTCGGCGCTGGCTTGCTCGCCCAGTGACTCCTGGGCTGCGGCCAGCGCCTGCGCCCGCCGGCTACAGACGGTCACCGTGGCACCCTCGCCAATCAACCGGCTGGCGATGGCCAAGCCAATGCCCTCACTGCCGCCCGTCACCAAGCCGACACGGCCTGCAAATCGTTCCAAGCGCCGTCTCCCCACTTTTCGCTGTTCCAAACGTAGGTTAGTCTAACTGGCTTGGTCCCGTTGCGCTCGCCTGAAGGAGAGACATGGACGCCACTTGGGAAGCCGCAGCCGCAGCCTTCGGGATTCGCGAGAAGCCTCGGGGCGGGCACAAGATTCGGGTCTTCGCCGAAAACCACGCTTACTTGAGCCAAGTCTTCAGACGCCTGGAGACCTATGGGGAGCGCGAGTTCATCGTGCACGAGGACGTCCGGCTGACCTTCGCCGAGAGCCGCACCCAAGCCGCCCGCCTGGCCCACCATCTCGCCAACCAATGCGCCATCGAGCCCGGCGACCGCGTCGGTCTGGTCCTGCCCAACTCGCCCGAGTGGATGCTGAGCTTCATCGCCATCAGCGCCATCGGCGCGGTGCCGGCGTTGATCAACGCACGGGCGGGCGCGGATGAGGTGAACCACTGCCTGACCTCGACCCAATGCCGGCTGTGCATTCACCAGCGCAACGATTTGGCGGCCGAAATCAGTGATCTGACCTTGGCGGAGACGCAGCGCATCCTGTCCGGCCGAGCGGACCATCCGCTGCCCGAGACGCCGCGCGGACCGGACGATGAGGCGCTGTTGATGTTCACCAGCGGCACCACTGGGCTGCCCAAGGGCGCCTCCCTGTCCCATGAAGGCGTGCTGACGGCGCTCAAGACTATCGAGTACTCCGGAGCCCTCATCGCCAAGGGCATGGCCGAGGCTTTCGGCATGGACTACGGGACGCTTGCCGGGATGCGGCCGCCGCCGGTCAACCTGCTGATCTTCCCGCTGTTTCACGTCAGCGGCTGCCATGCGGTGTTCCTCACCAGCCTGCTGCAGGGCGGCAAGGTCGTGCTCATGACGCGCTGGAACGCCCAGGAGGCGGTGGCGCTCATGGCGCGGGAACGGGTGACCGCCTTCCCGGCGGTGCCCACCATGCATCGCGACCTGCTGCGCCTGGAATCACTGGCGGAACATGACCTGTCCAGCCTCACCAGCCTGTCCGTGGGTGGGCAGGCAACGCCGCCGGCGCTGCTCGCCGACATCCATCGCGCCTTTCCGTCAGCGGTGATGGGGACCGGCTACGGCATGACCGAAAGCAACGGCACCGTGACGCTGATGATCGGCTCGGAGTTCATCGACAATCCGCGTTCGGCAGGCCGCCCCGTGGCAACGGTTGACGTCGAAGTCCGCGACGACCGAGGCAATGCCCTGCCCGCCAACACAACCGGCGAAATCCACATTCGGGGCTCGACGCTGATGACCGCATATGCCAACTCGGAACACGACCCCTTCGACGCCGACGGCTGGTTTGCCACCGGCGACCTCGGCTACCTGGATGGGGACGGCTTGGTCTACATCGTTGACCGCAAGACCGACATGGTGATTTCCGGCGGCGAGAACATCTATTGCGCTGAAGTCGAACGGGTCTTGGACCAGCATCCAAGCGTGCGCGAAAGCGCGGCCTTCGGGCTGCCCGATGAGCGGCTCGGCGAAAAGCTGGTCGCCACCGTCGTGCCCCATGCCGACGGCGACCTGACCGAAGCCGCCCTGATCGACCACTGCGTCGGCCGCCTGGCCAAGCACAAGGCGCCCAAACAGGTGCGCATTCAGCGCCGCCCCCTGCCGCGCAATGCCTCCGGCAAGACCATCAAGGCCCAAGTCAAGCAGGCGTATCTCGCCCAGTGAGTCACAGGGGCGTCTTGGGGTCCATGCCGAGCAGCACCCGGCCAACGACCTCATAGGTGGGCTGCGCCACCATGAGGTGCTGGGTGGCGACGTGCACATCCCGGAAGCACCGCTGCAGAACGCTGCTGCGGTAGATCGAAGTGCCGCCGGCGGCGTGGTAGAGCCGATCCACCGCCTCGGCTGCCGACCACGCGTTGTTGGTGGCCGCCAGCCGCAATTGGCCTTTCAATTCCCGATCCAGGCGACCCACGCGTTCGGCCTGCTGCCAAGCCCGGTCGATGGCTTGGTAGGTCAATGCCTGGCCCGAAGCCACCAACGCCTCGGCCCGCGCCAAGTCCTGCTGGACGCTGCCCCGCTGGGCCAGGGTGCGTTGGCTGCCGCTCGGCCGCTTGCCGCCTGCCAATTCCACGAACGCACCGATGGCACGGCGCGCTATCCCCAAGCTGACCGCGGAGACGCCCAGCGCCAGCAGGCCGAAAAACGGGAAGCGGTACAGGGGCGCATCCACCCGGGGCCGCGCGCCCAGGGTCACCCAACGGCCTTGTGGCACGAACGCATCACGCACCTCGATGTCGTTGCTGCCGGTTCCGCACAGCCCGGACGTGTGCCAACTGTCGTGGATCCTCACCTCCGACGCCTCGAACAGCGGCAGGATCACTTCCTGCCCGCCTTCGGCCGCCTGGCGCGGCTCGCCGTTCTCCAGCACCACCGAGCCGCCGCAAATCCACTGCGAGACCTGCGACGCGCTGCCGAATGGCCAGCGCCCGCTGACCCGCATCCCGCCCGGCACCACTTCGGCCCGGCCGATGGGCGCGGTGACCCCGCTGACAATGGTGTCCGGGTTGGCGGCGAACATCGCCCGAGCGACGTCGTCCGGCAAGGACGCCGCCAGCAATCCCGTGCTGGCGCCGATCATCAGGCACCAGCCCACCGAACCGTCCGCCTCGGCCGTGGTCATGACCGTATCGAAGAACGCCCGCGGATGCACCTGCCCGCCGCCGTAGCAGGCCGGCACCAGCGTCCGAAAGAGACCCGCACCGGCCATTCGAGCCGCCAGGTCCTGCGGCATCCGGCGGGCCGCTTCAATGTCCGCCGCCCGCTCCCGAATCTCTTTCCCAAATGCCGCCGCTTGGGCGACGGTGTCGGTTCCCATGCTCGCCCCCCATCCCGGCACTAACGCAAGGTCCGTTCATTATAATGCCCGCCAAACTCGGCAAAGGCGCTGAAACGAGTGAAACCACCGCAGATTCCGGCGGCCAGTTCGAGGGCGGGACGCCCTCGCTCCGGAGGGGGTTCCTTCGGAGCGGGTTCGAGGGCGGGACGCCCTCGATACCGAAGGTGGGTGCCGGTTTTCGCCCTGGGCCTCGCGCTGATTTGCGCCGGTTGCGGAGGCAACGTCACGCTGTCATTCACCTCGGTCGAACCATCGACGCCGGAGCCGCGCTTCCAGGCAACCATCCGCCGCACGGAGTACGGCATCCCCCACATCGAGGCCGAGGACTGGGGGAGCCTCGGCTACGGCTACGGATACGCCTACGCCCAGGACAAGTTCTGCGTGGCGATGCGCGGCATCGTCGCCGCCACCAGCCGCTCCGCGGAGTTTTTCGGCGAAGCGGACGGCGACCCGGTCACCGACTTCGTCCTGCGCTTTCTGTTCGGCGACAAGGCGGCCTTCGAGGCCAACTTCCTGCCCGATACGGACAGCGCCGCCCATCGCTTGGTGGAGGGCTTCGCTTTCGGCATGAACCGCTACCTCCGCGAGACCGGGGTGGCCGATCTGCCGGAGGGCGAGTCCGGCTGCCGGGATGCGGAATGGGTGTTTGAAATCGACGCCACCGACCTGTGGATGCTGCTCGGGCGCATTCCATTGAAGGGCAGTTCCGACGAGGGCATCGTGCGCCGGGCGATCTTCAACACCAGCGGGCCGAGCCCCGGCGCCGCCGGCACGTTCGAGGAGGCCGACCAAGCCGAGTTGGCCGAGGGCTTGGGTCGGCTCGCCCGGGCGCTCAGCCGTCCCGGCCATGGCAGCAACGCCCTAGCCGTGGGCAGCGACCTCAGCCAGAGCGGCAAGGGGCTGTTGCTGGCCAACCCGCATCGCTCCTGGAGCGGTGACGGCAGCTTCTACCAGGTGCATCTGACCCTGCCGGGGGAGTACGACGTGGCCGGCGCCGCCCTGCAGGGCCTGCCCTGGATTGGCATCGGCTTCAACCGCGACCTGGCTTGGACGCACACCACCTCCTTCGCCACCCGGTTCACCCTCCACGAACTCGAACTCAACCCGGACAACCTGCTGCAGTACCGCTACGACGGCGAGTGGCGCGACATCACCACCGAAGACGTCACCATCCAAGTGAAAGGCCCGGACGGCACGCTGGAGGAGCGCACCCACACCTTCTACCGCTCCCACTTCGGCCCGGTCATCAACCTCAAGGAGATCAACGGCCTGTTTGACCCTTGGCCACTGGCCAACGGCAGCGTGCTGGCACTGCGCGACGCCAATGAGCCCCGGGCCGCCACCTTCTTCGACCAGTATCGGCGCATGGGCCAAGCCCGCAATCTGGACCAGTTCACTGACGCCCTCAAGCCCATCGCCATACCGGTCTTCCATACCCTGGCCGCGGACCGGCACGGCGAGGCGTTCTACGGGGAGGTGGCGGCCATTCCCCACGTCACCCAAGCGCAGCTCGATGGCTGCCTCACCCGCATCGGGCGGCTGCTGGCGGGGCTGGCCAACAACGCCGCGCTGGTTCTTGACGGCAGCGATCCGGCCTGCGAGTGGGGTGAGGATGCTGACAGTCCGCCCGACACCAACCTCTACGGCTACGACGCGCGGCCCAAGATCCGCACCCGGGACTACGTAGGCAACAGCAACGACAGCTACTGGCTGAGCGATCCCAACAATCCGCTCACTGGCTTTCCGCTGGTGTTCGGCTGGCTGGGCGGCGAGGGCCAACAACAGATGCTGCGCACGCGCATCGGCCACCTGATGGTGGAGGAGCGGCGCAACGCCGACGACGGCTTGGACAGCGCGCCCGGCTTCACCCTCGACTCGCTCAAGGGCCTGATGTTCACAAACCGCGTGTTCGCCGCCGAGCTCACCTTGGACGATGCGCTGCAAATCTGCTCGACGTTGCCCGCCGACACTACCGACGAGGCCGAGCAGCGGGCCTTGGCGGCCTGCGCGGTGCTCGCCGACTGGAACCGCGAGGCGAATCTCGACAGCCGTGGCACCCAGGTTTTCCGTGAGTTCTGGCGCCGCATCCGCCGGGAGCTGGCGGACGACTTCACCAACGTGGTGGACAGCAATCGGTTCTGGGCCGTGGATTTCGACCCGGCCAACCCCTTGCGCACGCCACGGGGCATCGACCTCGACGAACCCCGCAACCGCGTACTGGTCATCGCCGCCCTAAGCGGCGCGGTGCAGGCCCTTGAAGAGGCGGACGTTGCCCTGGACGCGCCTTGGGGGGACGTCCATTTCGCCGCCCGCAACAACCTGCGCATCCCCATCCACGGCGCCGACGGCGACCTCGGCGTGTACGGGGCCATCTCGGCCCGGCTCGGGGAGGGCGGTTACGCGGCCCACGGCGGCAACTCCCACATACAGGCAGTCACCTGGGACGACGACGAGTGCCCCATCGCCGACACCTTGCTGGTGCCGTCCCAATCAAGCGATCCGCAGTCACCCCACTACGCCGACCAAACCGAGCTCTACAGCCGCAAGGAATGGGTCCGCTTCCCCTTCTGCGAAGCCGACATCAGCGCCGCGCAGATCGGCGAGACGGAGGTTATCGAAGAGTAGAGGCTACCGCGTCACGATGGCGCCCACGGCGATTTCGTCGTCCCGGGCGATGATCAGGGCCAGGCCTTGGTCGCCGCCGCCGGGCGCGTTCGGCAGGTCGGTGACGGCGAAGATGAGCTCCACATCCAGCCTGAGTAGCGAGCAATCGACATCGACAACGCTCTCATACAGGTTGAACGCCGGATTGACGCCAACCAAGGTGCCGGAAAGATCACATTCAAAACTTGCAGCGGTCAGCTCACCGCTGAACTCGGCGGTCGCGTCAACGGTGTAGTCCAGACCGCTGGTTTCCCAATTGCCCGCCAGCGCCGCGGCATCGGCCCCGCGGTCGAAGCCGGTGAAGGCCCAGCCGTTGAACTCCCGGTTGACGCCGCCAACCGTGTAGGTGCCCGTGATCCAGTCGCCTTGGCGATAGGTGGCCGTCAGTTCAAACGGCTCGCTGCCGCCCTCGATGCCGCCCCCCGTAACTTCAATTTCGCCCGACTCGTAAACCACGCCGGACGCCTCAAGGCGGCCCGAGTCCGAGTCGTAGCTGCCGTCCGCAATCAGCGTCTCGTCGCTCTCCGGCAGCCAGGCGTAGATGCGGCTGTCCGGCAGCACGACGAGATAGCCGTCCTCCTCCGTCACTCCGTCTTCAAAGGCGAGCTTCCAGAAGTTGGCCGGGCCAGGATAGTCGGCCTTGGGGGCGGAGAGATTGGACAAGTGCCCAGTGGGCGTGCTCAGCAGGCTCATGACTGCGATGGGTTGGTCAGAGGTGACCGCCAGTTGCCACTTGCCGCCCGCCTCCTTCTGGCCGAAGCTGCCGGTTAGGTCGCTGGCACCGGATTCGAGCGCCTCTGCAGTGACCGCCTTGGCTTCCCGGGCGGCCAGTGAGAGCCCGACCTCGCCGCCGGGCGCGGCGACTCCCGCATCATCGACCCCGCTGATGGTGACATTGGCCGCATTGGCCGAGAGGTTGATCAAACGCAGCCAACTGCGCTGGTTGAAGTTGCTGGCGGGATTGAATATGGACACCCGATGCCGCATGCCCCCCGCTGGCGCCACGGCGGACATGCGGGTGAGGAATCCATCCGGTTTGGTTCGAATGTACGCCACCGGCTCGATGTCCTGATCGCTGTGCAGATGCAGACGCCAGTCGCCTGTTGCCGGCCCCAGCCCGGTCGGCAGGCCCTTGTCGGCATTGCCGTCCTCAACATCCCCGGAGTTCAGGTGAATGGTCCGCTTTGCGCCCACCTCCAGCATTGCTGGGCCCCGCTGATTGCCCGCGTCGTCAACACCGGAGATTTGCACCGAGGCGGTTTCGTCCGAGTGGTTGATGATGCGAATGAAGCCCTGCTGCACAACGCCGGAGTCGGACTGCATCGCGTTCGCTTCGGACACGAACAAGGGCAGAACGTGCTCGCGCCCCATGGACGGCTGCGCCAGCGCACTGCCGCAAAGGGCAACCCCGGATGCCACGCCAAGGGCCATCCCTAAAAGTCGAACTCGCATATCAGTCTCCGGTTGGATGCCAGATTTATTGTCAATCTTAATGCGAACTATAGCAGTGCAGGCCGAACCGAACAAAGAGAAATCAGCCAATGGCCGAGCCGACTGGCGCAATCAGTTCCGCCGCGCCACCATCAGGGTCACTTCCTGGGACAGCACCACGTTGCCGTCCTGATCGGTGACGGTGTCCGCCAACGTGACGATGCCCACATCCGGGCGGCTGCCGGACTCGCGCTTGTCGATGCAGCGGGTGCGATAGCTGAGCGTGGCGCCGGCGCGGGCCGGGCTCGGCAGCCGCAGCTTGTCCTTGCCAAGCATGGCGACCACCCGGAAAGGATCCTCGAAGTCGAAGAACAGCCGCGTGCAGATGGCGAACAGTTGCGCCGACGAGGCGACCAAGCCGCCGAACACGGAACGCTTCGCCGCTTCCGGGTCGGTATGGAACGGCTGCGGGTCCCACTGCCGGGCGAACTCGGTCACCGAGTCCTCGGTGAGTTCAAAGACCCCCATCAAGGCTTCAAAGTCTTCGGCAATGTCCTCGAAGTAGCGCACCGCGCTTGAAGATCAGGCGGTTCGCGCCGATAGCCCGAGATCCTCAAACAGCGCCATGTCCTCATCGAAGCTGGGGTTCGGCGTGGTCAACAACTGATCACCGCAAAAGATCGATGCGGCTCCGGCCATGAAGCAGAGCGCCTGGGCCTCCTCGCTCAGCTCCGTGCGGCCCGCCGACAACCGAACCACCGATTCCGGCATGAGGATGCGCGCCACCGCGATGCAGCGGGCGAACTCCAGCGGCGAGAGCCTTTGCGTGCCATGCAGCGGCGTGCCCGCCACCTGCACCAAGCTGTTGATGGGCACCGACTCCGGGTGGGTCGGCAGGTTGGCCAACTGGCGCAGCAGCCCGGCGCGGTCCGCGCGGCTCTCGCCCATCCCCACAATGCCGCCGCAACAGACCTTGACGCCTGCGGCCCGCACATGGGCCAAGGTGTCCAGCCGGTCCTGGTAGCAGCGGGTGCTGATGATCTCGCCGTAGTACTCCGGAGAGGTGTCCAGGTTGTGGTTGTAGTAGTCGAGGCCGGCGTCGGCCAGCTCGTCGGCCTGCTCCCCGGTCAGCATGCCGAGCGTGACGCAGGTCTCCATGCCGCCGATGTCCTTCACAGCCCGCACCAATTCAGCCACCTTGCGGCATTGGGAGTTGGTTGGGCTGCGCCAGGCCGCACCCATGCAGAAGCGGGTCGCGCCGGCGGCGCGGGCCTTGGTCGCCGCCTCCACCACCTCCGCCTGCGCCAGCAGTCCGTGGGCGTTCAGGCCCGTATCGTAGTGGATGCTCTGGGGGCAGTACTTGCAGTCCTCCGGACAGCCCCCGGTCTTGATGCTGAGCAGGGTGCTGATCTGCACCTCGTTGCCTGCATGATGGCGGCGATGCACCGCTTGGGCGCGAAACAGCAGGTCGTTCAACGGCAGCTCGAACAGCGCCATGACCTCTTCGGCGCGCCAATCATGCCGGATTGGGGCTTCGTTCAAATCGTCCTCGCCTTCGCCGCGATTTGTGGCACGAGCATAGTGAATGCCCGCCAAGAAGGCCAGCCGGCTGCTGCCCGGGGTCAGCGCACGAGCCCCGCCCGCCACTGCATCACCGCCAGGATGATGAGGGCGGCGAAGCCGAGCAGCGCCCACAGCGCCAAGTCCACGCCTAGGAAGTAGGTCGGCGTACAACTCCCGTCGCCGAAGAACATGGCGGAAAGAGTCTCCCGCCAAGGGGCGTTGTCGATCATGTAGCCGGCCGGCGCGCCGCAGCCGCCCACCGAGCTGCCCGATTGCAGCCAAAGCTGGCGGGCCGAGACCGCCCCGCCCACCAACGCGGCGACGATGGTCAACAGCGGATAGATGCCCCAGCGGGGGTTGTGGGCCAAGCCCGCGTAGGCGGCCAGCGCCGCGGCGAAGATCCACAGGCGCTGCATCAGGCACATCGGGCAGGGATCCATCGCAAAGCGGTGTTCCATGATCTCGGCCCCGAACAGCAGCACGCCGCACAGGGCGATGGCGGCCAAGGCGTAGTCCGCACTACTAAAGCGCAGCGTCATTGCGCGCTGCCCCCCGGCGTGACCACGATCTTGCCGATGGCGCGCCGCTGCGCGAGATCGTTCAACGCCTCCGCGTAGTTCTCCAAGGGATGGACGCCACCCACCACCGGCTTGATCTTGCCCGCCGCATGGAACGCCAGGATGTCCCGGAAGTTGGCCCGGTTCTCGTCCGGGGCGCGGGCCGACCAAGCGCCGTAGAAGACCCCCACCACTTGGCAGCTCTTGAGCAGGATCAGGTTGATGGGCGCCTTGGGAATGTCGCCGGCGGCAAAGCCGATCACCAGGATGCGGCCATACCAATTGATGCAGCGCAGGCACTGGTCGAACAGGGCGCCGCCGACGGGATCGTAGATGACGTCGGCGCCCTTGCCGCCGGTCAACGCCTTCACCTTGTCCTTCAACTGGCCGTCGCTGTAGTCGATCAGCTCATCCGCGCCGCTGTCCTTGGCCACCGACAGCTTTTGCTCGCTGCTGGCGGCGGCGATGACCCGAGCGCCCATGGCCTTGCCCAGTTGCACGGCGGCGATGCCGACGCCCCCGGCAGCGCCGGTCACCAGCAGGGTTTCGCCGGGCTGCAAGGCGGCCCGCTGCTGCAACGCATAGTAGGAGGTGCCGTAGGTGGTGCTGATGCCGGAGGCTTCCACAAAGCTCATGGAATCGGGCAAAGGCTGCAAACTACGTGCCGACACCGCCACCCGCTCGGCAAAGCCGCCGTGGCCGACGCCGCCGAACACCTTGTCGCCAGGCGCGAATTCCCTCACCCCCGAACCGGTCTCCAGCACGGTTCCCGCGATTTCGCCGCCCGGCGAGAACGGAAAGGGCGGCTGGCTCTGGTACTTGCCGGCAATCATGAGCACATCGGGGAAATTGAGGGCCGTGGCCTTCACATCCACCAACACCTCGCCCTCACCCGGCACGGGCTCGGCGACATCCTCCAGCACCAGGTCCTCCGGCGCGCCATAGGCTTTGCACAACACGGCCTTCAACGGGCTTCTCCTCAAGGCAAAGGCAAAATTCTACCCGCTCCGCTTTCGGCGGGGCAACGCTGGGTGGGGAAGATCACTCCGGAGGCGCGAGGTAGGCGGCCAGGAAGTTCTCGAAGCTCTCGCGGTCACCGGCCTCGATGCGCCGCTGCTCGTCGAATGATTGGGCGGCACGCTGCTCGTGGCGGGCTCGTTCGGCGGACGACAGGGGCCGCTCCGTGAACCAGCGTCGATGGCGCTCCGATTGGTTGAGCCCGAAGCGGAAGAACGGCTGGCGGGCGCTGCGCATCGCCTCAAGCACTTTTGCGGAGGGGGTTTGGGCAGGGTCTTGCAAGTGGGCGCGGTGTTTGCGCACGGCGTCGCTTGAACGACGTCCGCCTTGAGCTCGGTCTACGAGCTCCGCCGCCAGCACGCATTGCTCGAGGATGGCGGCGGCCCACTCGTCGCGGTCGCCGCCGCTGAGCGCAAGGCCGGGCTCGCGCCCCCGCTCCACGATGGCCGCTTGGTCGGCCTGCATGGCCCTCGACTCCTCCGGGCTGTCCGCGGCGCTCGGGGCCAGCAGGCACCAGAGCAGGAAGGCATCGAGGAAGCGCATCTGCTCGGCATCGATGCCCACCGGCAGAAACGGGTTGATGTCGAGGCAGCGCACTTCGACGTATTCCACGCCGCGTCGCTTGAGCGCCGTCAGGGGCCGTTCGCCGGGTTCGATGCGCCGCTTGGGGCGAATGGCGCCGTAGAACTCGTTTTCGATTTGCAGCAACGCGGTGTTGAGCTGGCGGTACTCGTCCCCGTGCCGCACGCCGATGGCTTCATAGGGCGGATAGGGGTGGGTGAGGGCCTCGCGCATGGTGGCGGCATAGGAATCGAGGCCGTTGTAGGAGATGTGCAGGCTGCTCTGGGCGTCGCTCTGGTAGCCGAGGCGGCCCATGCGCAGGGAGGTGGCGCCCGGCAGGTAGAGGGTGCCCTCGTCAAAGCCCACCAAACCGTGGCCGCCGCCATGGGCGAAGGAGCGGCAGATGGCCGGCGCGGCGCCGAATAGCTGGATCAGCAGCCAACTGTAGCGGCGAAAGTTGCGAATCAAGGCGAAGTAGCACTCGGTGGTGAAGTCCCGGCCCGGCTCGCGCCCCTTGAGTTCCGCGTACAGGGGCCAAAAGCCCTCCGGCAGCGAGAAATTGTAGTGAATGCCGGAAATGGTCTGCATCAGCCGCCCGTAGCGATGTCCGAGCCCCAAGCGGTACACGGTCTTGGCCCGGCCGATGTTGGAGGTGCCGTAGCGCCCCACCGGAATCTCATCGTCCTCCATGACCAGGCAGGGCATCGAAGCCGCCCACAGCAACTCGTCATCGAGGCCCTGGTAAACGAAGCGGTGGATGGCCGAAAGCTCCGCGATGCAGCCTTCCGGCGTGTCGTGGACCCCGGTGATCAATTCCAGCTGGGCTTCGCAAAAGTCCGTGGTGATCTGCGGATGGGTCAGCGGCGAACCCAGGCTCGGTGGGTGCGGCCGCATCGACAGCCGTCCGTCGGGGCGCACCCGCAGGCTCTCCTTTTCCACCCCGCGCCGCAGGCCGTCGAGCGCCCCGGCACGGGCCTGAAGCCCGGCCAGAACGCCGCTGGGTATGGTGAGTGCTCCCAAGCTTTGCGCGGCCACGGGGCCAGCCCGCTCAGGCGTCTTGGCGACCCATCGACGGCCCGGCGTCGACGATGGCTTGATCGACATCGAACTTCTTGAAGTTCTCTGCGAACAGGCTGATGAGCTTGGCCGCCGCCGCATCGTAGGCGGCCTTGTCGCCCCAAGCGTTGCGCGGATTCAACAGGGCGCTGTCAACGCCCTCAAGGGCCTTGGGAATGGTCAGGTTGAGGTTGGCGAGATACTCGGTCTCGGCGTTCGCAAGGCCGCCGTTCTGCACGGCGGCGATGATGGCGCGGGTGGCCGGTATGGGAAAGCGGTGGCCGACCCCGTAGCCGCCCCCCGTCCAGCCGGTGTTGACCAGGTACACCCGGGAGCCAAACTCCTCCACCCGGCGAATGAGCAAGTCCGCATACACGCCCGCCGGACGTGGAAAGAAGGCGGCGCCGAAGCAGGTGGAGAAGGTTGCCTTGAACGCCTCCGAGGAGCCGACCACGGTGGAGCCGACGGCGGCGGTGTAGCCCGACAGGAAATGGTAGGCAGCCGCCTCCTTGGACAGGATCGACACCGGCGGCAGCACGCCGCTCACGTCGCAGGTCAGGAAGATGACGTTGGCCGGTTCGCCAGCCCGGTTCTCCGGCACCTTGAGTTCGATGTTGGCGCGCGGGTAGCAGGCCCGGGTGTTCTCGGTGAGGGTCGAGTCGGCGTAGTCGATCTCGCGGCTGTCCGCATCCATGACCACGTTCTCGACGATGGCGCCAAAGCTGATGGCGTCGTAGATGACCGGTTCGTTCTCGCGGCTTAGGTCGATGCACTTGGCGTAGCAGCCGCCCTCGAAGTTGAACACCGTGCCCTTGCCCCAGCCGTGCTCGTCGTCGCCGATCAGAAAGCGGCCCGGATCCGCCGACAGGGTGGTCTTGCCGGTGCCGGACAACCCGAAAAACAGCGAGACGTCGCCATCCGCGCCCATGTTGGCGGAGCAGTGCATGGGCAGCACGTCCTTTTCCGGCAGCAGGAAGTTGAGCACGCTGAACATCGACTTCTTCATCTCGCCCGCATAGCGCAAGCCCGCCAGCAGCACCCTGCGGGCCGCAAAGTTGATCATCACCGCCGCGTCGCTGTTGGTGCGGTCGCGCTTGGGGTCGCAGACGAAGCCCGGCGCGTTGACGACCTGCCAGATCTTCTTGTTGTGCGGATTGAAGTGCTCCGGGGAGATGAACAGCGCCTTGCCGAACAGGGTGTGCCAAGCGGTCTCCGTGGTGACCTCGATGGCGACGTAGTGCTCCGGGTCGGCACCCACATGGAGGTTGGAGACGAAGCGCTCCCGATCCTCAAGATGCACTTGGACACGGTCCCAGAGCGCATCGAAGGTCCCGGCGTCGATCGGCTGGTTGATCTCGCCCCAATCGATGGCGTACTTGGTGGAGGCCTCCTCGACGATGAAGCGATCCTTGGGGGAACGCCCGGTCCGGCTCCCGGTCTCCACGACCAAGGCGCCGTTGCTGGCGAAGCACCCCTCGCCACGCACCACGGCGAGTTCGGCCAACGCCGCGGCGGACAGATCGTAATAGGTGTTGTTTTTGGTGGTGATGTCGATATCGACGGCCATGGCAATCCCGTGCAATTCCCTAGGGCGAACAGTACGGCACCGCGCCCGCAGCATCAACCATTCTTGAGCTTCTTGATGGCCTGCCGGGCGCGGCGGTCGGGTTTCCGGTCCGGCATGGCGAGGCCCGCCCGCTGCGGGCGGCGGGTTGTGGCCTCGGCCTCGCGGGCGCGGATGCTCTCCTCGGTCTCCTCGTACAGGGTTTGGGCGAAGGTGGCGTTGCGGCGCTGCTCGGCAACCGCCTGCACCACGACCAGGCTTTTGGCGAAGCCGCGCCGAATGCTCAGGGCATCGCCGGGCACAACTTCCTTGGCCGGCTTGGCCCGCCGGCCATTGAGTTCGACGTGCCCCGCCTCCACGGCCTTCTTCGCTTGGGCGCGGGACTTGAAGAAGCGGGCCGCCCACAGCCAGCGGTCGAGGCGCACGCTGGCATCCGCTTCAGCCATGGTCGATCAGCTCGTTGAAGTCGTTGAACGCCGGGTACTTCAGGTTGTCGCGCGGCGGACGTCCGGAGTCCGGCTGCCTGATGGTGAGCAGGTGGCCTATGCCGTGGCCGCGGGCGGCGTTAAGCACTGTCTCGGTGTCGTCGATGAACAGGGTGCGGGCCGGGTCAAAGCGCTTAGCAACGGCCAACCGGTCCCAGAACGCCCGCGACTCCTTGGGTGCGCCGAAGTCGTGGCTCGACAGCGCTTCGTCCACCCGTTGGCTTAAGCCCGAGTATCGGTCCTTGACGGCGAGGCTCGCCCGATGCGCGTTGGTGACCAGCAGGGCGCGGGCGCGGCCCGGCAGCCAGTCCAGGAAGGCCGCGGCGCCAAGACGGTAGTCAATCAGATGGGCGAGTTCGTGATGCAGGGCCCTGATGTCGAGCCCGGTGCGGCGGGTCCAGAAATCGATGCAGTAGAACTCCAGATCGCGGTCCTTCCCCAGAAGGTGCCCGTACAGCCGCTGGCGAGCCTCGTCGGGGCTGATGCCTTGGGCTTGGCCGTAGCGGGACGGCACCAGCTCGTTCCACAGGTGGTTGTCGTAGTTGAGGTCCAGCAGGCAGCCGTCCATGTCCAGCATGACGGTGTCGATTTGGGTCCAGTCGATCATGGATACAGTTAACACTAATTCTCAGGGTGTTGTCCGCTAGGAAATCCATCGAGTGGGTGCGCGGGGGGGGGGGGCGGGCCGGCCGGCGGGGGGGGGGGGGGGGGGGTGGGGGGGGGGGGGGGGGGGCGGTGTTGGGCGGGGGGGCC
>JAJEIQ010000004.1 GCA_022827905.1 Pseudomonadales bacterium
CGAACCTCCTCCAACGTCCTGATCCGCTCGGTCTGAAGTGTCACGATCATCCTCCGATGATCCCAAAAACCGACCCTTCAGGCTCACTTCCCGTTGGAAACCCGGCTCCCGTTCAGGCTCACTTCTCGTTGGATAAGACTAGTGGTGGCAATTGGCAACCCCCTTTGGCAGACTTCCCGCATTGCCAATCCGACTTGCAAAGGGGAGAGCCTATGAAGGCAGCGGTTCTGCGGGAAGTCAACAAACCGCTTGAGATCGAGGATGTTCAACACGGCGACCCCGGCCCTCGGGAGGTGCTGGTGCGCACCGTGGCGGCGGGGGTTTGCCATTCGGACCTGCACTTTCAAAACGGCTCCTACCCTCATCCGATGCCGGCGGTGCTCGGCCACGAATCGGCCGGCGTGGTCGAGGCGGTGGGCAGCATGGTCACCTACGTCAAGCCCGGGGATCACGTCATCACCTGCCTGTCGGCGTTTTGCGGCCACTGCGAGCACTGCCTGACCGGGCACATGTCGCTGTGCATGGAGCCGGAGCTGCAGCGGGGCCCCGGCGAAGCGCCGCGCTTGGCCAAGGACGGCGAGGCCGTGGCCCAGTTTCTGAACCTATCGTCGTTCGCGGAGTACATGCTGGTGCATGAGCACGCCATCGCCAAGATTCGCGAGGACATGCCCTTGGACCGGGCGGCGCTGATCGGCTGCGGCGTCACCACGGGGGTCGGCGCGGTGATTCACACCGCCGGGGTGGAGCCGGGCGCCACCGTGGCCGTCATCGGCTGCGGCGGGGTGGGCCTGGCCGCCGTCAACGGCGCCGCCATCGCCGGCGCCGGGCGCATCATCGCCGTGGACCAAGTGGCGTCCAAGCTGGACTTGGCGATGAAGTTCGGCGCCACCGACCAAGTCAACGCCAGCGAGGTGGACCCGGTTAAGGCGGTGCGGGAGCTGACCGGCGGCGGCGTGCATTACGCCTTCGAGGCCATCGGTTTGGCCAAGACCACCCAACAGGCCTTCAAGATGATTGGCCGCGGCGGCACCGCCACCGTCATCGGCATGATTCCGGTGGGCACCATGGTGGAGATTCACGGGCCCGAGTTTCTGGCCGAGAAGAAGCTGCAGGGGTCGAACATGGGCTCCAACCGCTTCCGGGTGGACATGCCCCGGTTCGTGGACTTCTACCTGCAGGGCAAGCTGCACCTCGACGACCTGATCTCAAGCCGCATCCGCCTCGAGGACGTCAACGACGCCTTCGCCCAACTGGAAACCGGCGAAGTGGCCCGCAACGTGATTATGTTCGAGTAGCTGCCGCTAACGGATCGCGACGTACCCGAAACGTCCGGAGCGGTACACCCGCAGCAGGATCTGTTGAGCCCCGCTGCCGACGTTCTCCCGCAGCTCCTTGAGTTCGCGCACCGTCTTGCGGTTGACCGCCACCAACACATCGCCTTGGCGCAGGCCCGCTTCCCAAGCCCGGCAGCCGTCGTCGATGCCGGTGACCAGCACGCCGGCGCTGGCCTCTTCCTCGTCGCGGAAGTTCTGCAGTTCGGTGCCCGCCAAGCGCGGGTCGATGAGTTCGCCGGCCACCTTCTCAAGCAGATCCTCCTCGACGGTTATGCGGACGTCGCGGCGGGTGCCGGTGCGCAAAATCTCCACCTCCAATTGGTCGCCGACAAACACCGAGGCGGTTTGACTGTCGAAGTCTCCCACTTCACGGATTTCCCGGTTGCCGATGCGGGTGATGACATCGCCGGTTTCAATGGCTCCAGCAGCGGCGCCGCTCGGCGCGACGGCGACCACCACCACGCCCTCTTTGCCGCCAACGCCAAAGGCCTCGGCGAGGTCGGGGTTCAGATCCTGCACTTCCAAGCCTAGGTAGCCGCGCCGCACTTCGCCGTACTCGATGATCTGGTCCATCACCGCGCGCACTAGGTTAGCGGGTATGGCGAAACCAATGCCCACGTTGACGCCCGCCGGGGAGTAGAGGGCGGCGTTGATGCCGATCAGCGCACCGCTGAGATCGACCAAGGCGCCGCCGGAGTTGCCGGGGTTGATCGAGGCGTCGGTTTGAATGAAGTCCTCGAAGCCCTCCAGCCCCAAGCCGCTGCGGCCGAGGGCGCTGACGATGCCGCTGGTCACGGTCTGGTTGAGGCCAAAGGGATTGCCGATCGCCACCACGAAATCGCCCACCTGCAGGGCGTCGGAGTCACCGAATTCGATTTGTGTGAGTTGCCTGGCGTCCACCTTGAGAACCGCCAGATCCACTTCCGGATCGGTGCCGATCAGTTCGGCGTCGAGCACCCGCCCATCCGATAAGGTGATGTCCACCTCGTCGGCCCGGGCCACCACATGGTTGTTGGTGACGATGTGCCCTTCGCGGCCATCGACAATGACGCCGCTGCCGGCGCTGCGGGTGCGCCGGTAGCGCCGCCGCTCCGGGACGTTGAAGAAACGGCGGAAGAAGGGGTCTTCCAGCAGTGGATTGCGCACTGCGGTGGTGGTGTGGGTGGCGATGTTCACCACCGCCGGATTCACCTTCGCCAACATCGGCGCCAAGCTGGGCAACGGTTGGCCGTTCGGCAGTTGGGCGGGGAGGGCGGATTGGGCCATTGGCCCTACCCAAAGGGCCAAGGCGGCAGCGACCAACCATCTTGAGTGGATTGCTTTCTTCATGGGGGTGCGGAGATTACCAATTGGACTTCGGATCTTTAGGGAAACTCCCAAGGCAAGGGGGGTGATGGAGCGGGAAACGGGACTCGAACCCGCGACAACTTGCTTGGGAAGCAAGGGCTCTACCAACTGAGCTATTCCCGCGCGAACCATGCAGCGGCGGTTCGTCCCCGCCGTTGGACCGGACGCAATGAATTGTAGCGCATCAAATGGCCGACGGGCGTCCAGTTCGAGGGCGGGACGCCCTCGCTCCGGGAAAGTGACGCCCTCGCAAGGCGCGCAGCGCCATTCCTCCACATCAGTCCTCCGCCGTCAGGCGCCGCGCCCGATGTATGACGACCGGCGTCACGGGCACCCCGACCATGCCGTCTTGCACCTCGGTGTCCACGAGTTCAATGTCCACCACCGTCTCCATGCCCGCCACCACCTCGCCGAACACGGTGTAGCCGAAGCTGCCGCCCTGGGGGTCGAGATGGGCGTTGTCGTTGACGTTGATGTAGAACTGCGCATCCGCCGAATGCGGATCGGCCAGCCGGGCCATGGCCACCGTGCCGCGCCGGTTGGCCAGACCGTTGCGGGATTCGTTGGGCACTTGGCGGGGCGGCTCGCGGTAGTTGAGTTGGGCGTCGTAACCGCCTGCCTGGATGACGAAGTTGGCCACCACGCGGTGAAAGATCAGGCCGTCGTAGAAGTTGCTGTCCACCAGATCAAGGAAGTTCGCCACCGACTCGGGCGCCTCGGCCGAGCGCAGCGCAATGTCGATGTTCCCGGCGCTGGTCTCCAAGCGCACCATCGGCGCCTCGGCCGCCGCCACGCTCAAGCAGGCGCACAACAGAGAGGCCAACAAGCCGTTTCGCATGACTTTACTCCTTGTCTTGATGCTATGGGTCAGGATTCGCCGTCCAGTGCCCGCCGGAACGCCCGCACCGTGGCGGTGAGGCCATCGTCGAGGGCACGGGCGATCAGCGCATGGCCGATCGACACTTCGCTCACCTCGGCGATGCGGCGGAACAGGGGCAGATTGTCCACATCGAGATCGTGTCCCGCGTTGACCTCAAGGCCGAGTTCAACGGCGTGCCGGGCCGCCGCTTGGTAGCCGGCCAAGGACGCGTGGCTGCGGCGGTGGTCGATGCCGAACTCGGCGACAGCGTCCGCGAAGGGGCCGGTGAACAGCTCAATCCGGTCGGCGCCGATTTCCCGGGCGAGGGCGATTTGCTCAAGGTCCGGGTCCATGAACAGGCTGACGCGGGCGCCCTGGCCTTGGTAGCGCCGGATCTTGGCGATCAGCGCTTCGTTGTCGCCGCGCAGATCGAAGCCGTGGTCCGAGGTGAGCTGATTGTCGCCGTCGGGAACCAAGGTGGCTTGCTGGGGCCGGGCCTGCTCGATGAGGGCGTCGAATCCGGGATAGCCGTTGTCCCGAGGTCCGGCGAAAGGATTGCCCTCAATGTTGAACTCGATGTTTGGCCGGTCCTTCAGCAGGTGGGCGAGTGCAAGGACATCGTCGGGGCGAATGTGCCGCTGGTCGGGACGGGGGTGCACCGTGATGCCGTCCGCCCCCGCCCTGAGCACGGTTTGGGCTGCGGTGGCCACACTGGGCGCATCGCCTCCCCGGGCATTGCGCAGCAACGCCACCTTGTTGAGGTTGACGCTTAAGGCCGTCACTTCAGGGCTAGTGCTTCGCTCAAGACCAAGCGCTGCGCTTGGGGCGGGATCGGATGACAAAGCCGACGACCAAGCCGATGATGAAGAAGCCGAAACCGATCACCGGCCAATAGTCCCGCAGGGTGCGTATCACCCCCGTCGGCGAATCGGCGCGCCGGGCTGCATCGCGCGCCACGATACCCTTGAGCTCCTCAATTTGCTGCCCCAACCCCTCAATTTGCGCTTTCAGCGCCTCATCGGCAGGCGCAACGACAGGCTCGCCACTGGCCCAGGCCTCAAGTTCCCCGCGCTGTTCCGCGATGGTCCCCTCCAGCGCCGCAATGCGCTCTTCGGCTGCTTGCAGGCGGTCGCGGGCAATGGGCGTGGCGACCACGTACTGACCGTGAACCCAGCCTTGGCGCCCGTCTTCGGTGACCACCTCCAGAAATTCGCTGTCGCGGTCCCGGCGCAGCACTTCCAGGGCATCGCCGCTGTTCAAGCTCGGCCGCAGAACGCCGGCGGTGCTTGAGGGCGCATCGCGCAGATTCAAGGTCAGCCGGTCGCTGACGTACAGCGTCTCCGAGTAGGCGAAGGCACTGGCCAACAGCCCGCAAAGGAGAACGACGCGACTCACCCATCCCCCTCCGCGGCATCCCGCTCCGCGACCGGAGGCACCAACAGGCCCTGCCGATGCAGGTAATAGATGGTCAGCGCGATGTAGGCGAACGTTAAGCCAAAGCCGCCAACCAGCTTGTACGTCACCCAGAACTCCATGGAGAAGCCGTAAGCGACCACGAGGTTCAGGACACCTGCAAGGAAGAAGCCGGCCGCCCAGCCGAACGACAGGCGCGTCCACACGGCCTCGGGCAGACGGAGTTGGCCGCCGAGCAGTTTTTCGATCAGGTTGCGGCCCATGAGATGGGCGCCGATCAGGGAGGCGGCCAGCAGCCAGTTGACGACCGTTGGCTTCCATTGAATGAAGGTCTCGTCGCGCAGAAAGAGCGTCAAGCCGCCAAAGAGGATGCTGGCCCAGAAGGTGAGCGTGAGCTCCCGCCCAATGGGCCGGCCCATGGCTTTCATCAGGGCAATCTGCAGCGTCACAGCGGCCATTAGCGCGGCGGTGGCCAAGTAAATGTCGGCGGCGAAAAAAACACCGACGAAAACGGCGATCGGCAGGAAGTTCAGCAATTGCTGCATGTTGGGTTCCTTATAGCAGCGTTTGGCGGCCGTGCCAAATGCGCTGCCAATTGGGTATAAAGCGCCGATGAGTCAGTATTTTGTCCTGCATCCCTCCCATCCCCAGCGGCGGCTCCTGCAGGGCGCGGCGAAGATCATGCGTTCGGGCGGGCTGGTGGTCTATCCCACCGACACCACCTATGCCTTGGGCTGTCACATCGGCGACAAGGCGGCGCTTGACCGCATGCGGCGGCTGCGGCAACTCGGCAACCGGCACTTCTTCACCCTGTGCTGCCGCGATCTGTCGGAGATTTCCAAATGCGCCCGGGTGGACAACCGCAACTATCGATTTCTCAAGCGGCACACGCCGGGGCCCTTCACCTTCCTGCTGCCGGCCACCCGCGAGGCGCCGCGGCGCTTGGTGCATCCCAAGCGCAAGACCATCGGCCTGCGGGTGCCCGGCAATCCGATTGCCCTAGGCCTGATCGAAGCTCTGGGCGAACCCATGATGACCACCACCATGCGCTTGCCCGGGCAGGAGGAGCCGTTTACGGACGCCGACGCCATTCGGGAAGCGCTCGAGCACGGCGTGGACCTGATCCTCGACGGCGGCCATGCGGGCACCGAGCCCACAACGGTAATTGACCTCAACAGCGATCCGCCGACGGTGGTTCGCGAAGGCGCCGGGCAATTGCAATGAGTCAATTCTGTGGCCATACTTTCTTGAACGCTGTGGCTGCCGAACTGTGTTCCTAGCCGGACATCTTGGCTAACACCATGATTAACCTAATGAATTTCCAGTTTCCGGACCAAGGTGGGATGCCTTTGGCCCAAGGCTCGCCCCATGGGCGCTGAAGGCGCGGGCAGCCGGGTCCTGTCCGGCATGCGCCCCACCGGACGGCTGCATCTCGGCCACTACCACGGCGTGGTCAAGAACTGGGTCGCGCTGCAGCACGAGCATCAATGCTACTTTTTCGTTGCCGATTGGCATGCGCTCACCACCGGCTACGACGACACCGGCGAGCTTGAGCAGCACACCTTCGACATGGTGGTGGATTGGCTGGCCGCCGGCGTCGACCCGTCGGCGGCGGTGATCTTCATCCAGTCCAAGGTGCCAGAGCACGCCGAACTGCACCTGTTGCTGTCGATGATCACCCCAGTCAGTTGGCTGGAGCGGGCGCCGAGCTACAAGGACATGCAGGAGCGGCTGAACGGCCGGGAATTGGCCACCTACGGCTTTTTGGGCTACCCGGTGCTGCAGTCGGCGGACATTCTCATGTACCGGGCCAGCAGCGTGCCGGTGGGCGCTGATCAGGTCGCCCATGTGGAACTGTGCCGGGAAATCGCCCGCCGCTTCAACCACCTCTATGGCCGGGAACCCGATTTCGAGGCGCGCTGCGAAGCCGCGGTGCGCAAGATGGGGCGCAAGGCTTCGCGCCTGTACGGCGACCTGCGCAAGGCCTTCGTGGAGCAGGGCGACGGCGAAGCCTTGGAACGTGGACGCGCCTTACTGGGCGAGCAGCGGAATCTATCGAACGGCGATCGCGAGCGGCTGTTCGGCTACCTCGAAGGCGGCGGACGCACCATCCTGCCGGAGCCTGAGGCGCTGCTCACCAAACAGGCCAAGGTGCCCGGGCTCGACGGCGAGAAGATGTCGAAATCCTACCGGAACACCATCTCCCTGCGCGAGGCGCCCGATGCGGTGGCGCACAAGGTGCGGGGCATGAAGACCGATCCGGCCCGGGTGCGCCGCAGCGACCCCGGCGAACCGGACAATTGCCCGGTGTACAGCCTGCACGAGATCTATTCCGATCCCGCCACGCTGGAATGGGCGGCTGGTGGCTGCCGCAGCGCCGGCATCGGCTGCGTGGACTGCAAGCAGCCCCTCATCGACGCCATCAATGCGGAGCAGGCAGTGATGATCGAGCGAGGCAGGCCGTTCGAGGAGCAGCCGGACCTGGTGCATCGCGTCCTGCAGGAGGGCTCGGAGAATGCCCGTAGCGTGGCGAGGGAGACCCTCAATGAGGTGCGCGCCAGCATGCGGATTGCGCACCAATGA
Organism: Pseudomonadales bacterium; assembly: GCA_022827905.1. Taxonomy (GTDB): domain Bacteria; phylum Pseudomonadota; class Gammaproteobacteria; order Pseudomonadales; family Azotimanducaceae; genus Azophilus. The sequence continues at coordinate 7,537 of JAJEIQ010000004.1, forward strand.
CCACCGATTCGAAACCCACGGAGGCGCTCGCCGTCGTCGATGGCCAGACCGTCGACAAGCTGCCCGCGGACCTCTACATCCCGCCGGACGCGCTGGTGGTGTTTCTGGAAACCTTCGAGGGGCCGCTCGACCTGCTGCTCTACCTGATCCGGCGCCGCAACCTGGATCTGCTCGAACTCAGCGTCGCCGACATCACCGACCAGTACATGAGCTACATCGATCTGATGATGGAGCTCAAGCTGGATCTCGCCGGGGAGTACCTGGTGATGGCCGCCACCTTGGCGGAGATCAAGTCGCGCATGCTGCTGCCGCGCCAGGAGGACGCGGACGAGGAGGACGACCCGCGCATGGCGCTCATCGAGCGCTTGCAGGAATACGAACGCATCAAGTCGGCGGCGCGCCAAATCGGCGATCTGCCGCGCATGGAGCGGGACACTTTCCCTTTGAGTCCGGAACGGCCGGAGCGGGTCCGCGAGCAGGCCCACCCCGAAGTGGACCTTCGAGAAGTTCTGGTGGCCTTGGCGGACGTCATGCGCCGCTCGGAGGCGTTTCAGCACCACGCCGTGCGCCGGGAGCCGCTGTCGGTGCGCGACCGCATGGCCAACGTGCTGGCGACGCTCGACCAGGCCAAGGCGTTCGTGCCGTTCACGCAGTTGTTCACGCTTGAGGAGGGACGTGCCGGGGTGGTGGTCACCTTTCTGGCCATCACCGAACTGCTGCGCGAAGGCATGGCCGACTTAACCCAAAGCGGACCCTTCGCGCCCATCTACCTCCGTGCGGCCAGCGAGCCGGTCTCGCCATGAACGAGCCACTCGACGCGGCCGAGTTGAAGCGCATTGTCGAGGCGGTTTTGATGGCTGCTGCCGAACCGCTGTCGGTGAATCGCTTGGCGGGGCTGTTCAAGCCCGGCGAGCTCGATCCCCAGGAGGGCCGCAAGCAAATCAGGGATAGCCTCGCCCGCTTGGCGGAAGAGGCCGAGGGCCGGGGCTATGAGCTCAAGCAAGTGGCCTCGGGATACCGGTTCCAGGTTCGCCAAGGCTTAAGCCCCTGGGTCAGCCGCCTGTGGGAGGAGAAGCCGCCCCGCTATAGCCGCGCCCTGCTTGAGACCCTGGCCTTGATCGTGTACCGCCAGCCGGTCACCCGGGCCGACATCGAGTCCGTCCGGGGGGTGGCGGTCAGCCAGAACATTCTGCGCACGCTGCTGGAGCGTGGCTGGATTCGCGTGGTCGGTCAGCGGGAGACGCCAGGGCGCCCGAACCTGTACGGCGCCACCCGGGGCTTCCTCGACTATTTCAATCTGCGCAGCTTCGACGACTTGCCCCCGCTTGAGAAGATCCAGCAGAAGATCGAAGAGGAGCTTGAGCGATTGGCCAAGCCCATCATGAACGAGGAGCTGGCCGACGCAAGCGATGGCGGCTCGCAAGCGCACTCCGGGGGTGGCGAATCCCAGCCGGACGGCGCTGCCGCGAGCCCCGAGGTCCCGGCTGAGGCGCTCGCCGAAGTGGTGCGATTGCCGACCGCGCGGGACTAGAGCCGCCATGGCCGAAGCGCCACTTCAGCAAGCGCCCAGGCTGCAGAAGGCCCTGGCCGAGATGGGCCACGGCTCCCGGCGCCAAATCGAGCAGTGGATCGCCGATGGCCGGGTGTCCGTGAACGGCGAACCGGCCCGGTTGGGCCAGCGCGTCGAGCCCGGCGACGCCGTCGCCTTGGACGGCAAGCCGCTCTCGGGTCATCGTCCCGCCACCTCCAGAGTGCTGGTCCTCAACAAGCCGGAGGGCTTGGTTTGCACCCGGCGGGACCCCGAAGGCCGGCGTACCGTGTTTGACAACCTGCCCCGTCTGCGCCAAGGACGCTGGATCGCCGTGGGCCGCCTCGACATCGCCACCTCCGGGCTGCTGGTCCTGACCAACGACGGCGCACTGGCCCACCGCATGATGCACCCCTCCACCGGACTCGACCGCGAGTACGCCGTGCGCGCCTACGGGCGCTTGGATGACGCCTGGATGCAGCGGCTCATCGACGGGGTGGTGATCGACGGCGAGCGCTACGCCTTCACGGACCTGCGCTACTACGACGGCAGCGGCCGCAACCACTGGTACCACGTGGCCTTGATGGACGGCAAGAACCGGGCCGTGCGCAAGCTGTTTGAACGTGCAGGGCTCACCGTGAGCCGCCTCAAGCGCGTGCGCTTCGGTCCCATCGTCCTGCCGGCGACGCTGTCTCGGGGGCGATTTACCGAATTGGGCCGCGCGGACCTCAAAGCGCTTTACGGCCTGCTGAAGCTGCAGGCGACGCTGCCGAGCGGGCAGCACCGGCGGGACACCAAGGCATCCCTACTGGTTCCCTACCCGGAACTTGAGCGTCTGTCCTGAAGACCTAGCCACGTACAGCCACGGGTTCCAATGGTCGGCCGTGGAGGCCCGATTGACGGCGCTCCTCACGCGGCGAACGTCCGAACAGCTCCTGGTAGCACTTGGAGAAGTGCGGGGCGGATGAGAACCCGCAACTGGTGGCGATGTCGATCACCGGCATGTCGGTCTGCAGCAGCAACAGGCGGGCCCGCTGCAGACGCAGTTCGAGGTAGTGGCGGGACGGCGTGCAGTCAAGGTGCTTGTGGAACAGGCGTTCGAGCTGGCGCCTAGAGACGCCCACGTAGGACGCGAGATCCTCCATGCTTAGAGGCTCTTCGACGTTGGACTCCATCAAGGCCACGGCCTCGACGACGCGGGGCTGGCTGGCGCCGAGGTAGTGGTGCAGGGGAATGCGCTGGCTGTCCTGCTGATCGCGAATCCGCTCGCAAATGAACTGTTCGGAGATGTCCCTGGCCAGCCGCCTTCCGTGGTGGGCCTCCACGAGGTTGAGCATCAGGTCCAGGGAGCTGATCCCCCCGGAGCAGGTGTAGCGGTTGCGGTCGATGACGAACAGGCTCGGCTGGACCAGAACTTGCGGGAAGGTCTCCCGGAGGCTGGCGATGTTCTCCCAATGAATGGCGCAGCGGCGGCCGTTGAGCAGGCCGGCGGCGGCCAGCGCGTAGCTTCCCGTGCACAGCGCCCCCAACGGAATGCCGCGCTTGGCGACGGCGCGCAGCACGTGCAGCACCTCGGAGTCGCAGGCTTTCTCCACCTCGATGCCGCCGCACGCGAACAGCATTTTGGCGGGAACGGTCTCGTCGAGCTTGCCGTCGATCGCCAGGCGCAGGCCATCGCTGGAATCCACCGGCTCGCCATCGACCGAATGCAGGGACCAAGTGTAGAGTGGCTGCCCGCTGAGCCGATTGGCCATGCGCAGCACCGAAACAGCGCAGGACAGGGACATGAGGGTATATCGAGGCAGGAGCAGAAAGCCCACGTGCAGGGGTTGGTTGGGAGCGTCCAACGGTGCCATCTCCCCGACAGCAATGTCGCGATTATGGCATTGCAGGGCGGTTGGTCAACACTTGCTGGTGATGCTCGCTGGTGACGCGAAACGGCAAACTTGAGTCGCGTCGGATTGGTTGCCCGCTGATTTGGCATCGCTAGACTGGCGCGGCAAACGGTTTGGCTTTCCGGGGTATCGGAGTGGCGTGCGGATGAGATCCCAAGCACGGGTAGTGGTGATCGGCGGCGGGGTGGTCGGCGTCAGCACCCTGTACCACTTGGCCCGCAAGGGTTGGGGCGCCGATGCGGTGCTGATTGAGAAGGGCGAACTCACCTGCGGTTCCACTTGGCACGCAGCGGGGCTGCTGCCGCTGTTCAACATGAGCTACAGCGTCGGCCAGATTCACAAGTACTCGGTCAACCTGTACCAGCAGCTTGAGGCTGAGACCGGTCAGGACGTGGGCTTCAGGCAGGTCGGCAACATCCGCTTGGCCATGAGTCCGGAACGCATGGACGAGTACCGTCAGTACGCGGCCACCGCCCGCACCATCGGCGTACGGGTGGAGTTTCTTGAACCGGACGAGGTGCGCGAGCTCTGGCCGCTATGCAACATTGACGGCCTAGTGGGCGCCATTCGCCATCCCGACGACGGCTACATTCAGCCGGCGGACCTCACCCAGGCCCTGGCCCGGGGCGCCCGCGCCAAGGGGGCGGAAATCGTGCGCAAGACCCGGGTGACGGCCATTGAGCGCCAAGGCGGCGATTGGCTGGTCAGGACCGCCGCTGGCGACATCCGCTGCGAACATGTGGTCTCGGCAACCGGCAGCTACGCCCGCGCCACCGGCGCGATGGTGGGCCTGGACGTGCCGGTGTTGCCGGTGGAGCATCAGTTCATTGTCACTGAGCCGCATCCGGAAGTGGTCGCCCGGCACGAGGCGGGGCGGCCGGAAATGGGCGTGCTGCGGGAGTCCGACGGCTCCTGGTATCTGCGCGAGGAGCGCGGCGGCTTCATTCTCGGCCCCTACGAGCAGGGCGCGCCTTGCTGCTACCTGGACGGTCCGGCCGACGACGTGGAGTACGAGCTCTTCGCGGAGGACCTCGAGCGCCTGACGCCGCACGTCGAGGCCGCCATGAATCGGGTGCCGGCCTTCGCCGAAGTGGGTGTCAAGGAAATCTACAACGGGGCCATCCCCTACACGCCGGACGGCAGCCCCATCATCGGCCCTGCCTGGGGGCTGCCCAACTTCTGGCTCAACGAGGGCCACAGCTTCGGCATCACCGCCGCCGGCGGCGCCGGATGGCAGTTGGCCGAGTGGATTGTGGAGGGCGAGCCGACCATCGACATGCTGGGCGTGGAGCCGCGCCGCTTTGGCGACTACGCCACCAAGGGCTACCTCAAGGCGAAGAACGAGGAGGCCTACGCCAACGTCTTCACCATTCACTTCCCGGACGAGGAGCGGCCCGCTGCCCGGCCGCTGCGCACCGCGCCCTGCTACGAGCGCCTCAAGGCTCGGGGTGCCGTGTTCGGCCAGAAGTTCGGCTGGGAGCGGACCAATTGGTTCGCCCCGGCCGGCATGGCCGCCGAGGATCATTGGTCATTCCGCCGCTCCCGGTGGTTCGAGCCCGTGGGCGAGGAGTGCCGTCATGTTCGGGAGCACGTCGGCCTGCTCGACATGACGGCCTTCGCCAAGTGCCGGGTGTCCGGCCCCGGCGCCGCGGCCTTCCTCGACCGCTTGGTCGCCAACCGCCTGCCGGCACGCGACGGCCGCATCGCGCTGTGCCACGCCCTTAACAGCCGCGGCGGCGTCCACACCGAATTCACCATTCTGCGGGAGGCGGCAGGTTCTTTTTATCTGGTCTCTGCCGGCGCCCTGCAGCGGCTCGATCACGATTTCCTCGCTAAGGCCATGCCCGGCGACGGCTCGGTGCGCTTCGAGCCGCTCACCAACGCCGTCGGGGTTCTGGTGGTGGCCGGACCCAAGTCGCGCACCCTGCTGCAGCGCGTCTCGGACGCCGACTTCGAAAGTGCCGCCTTTCCTTGGCTGTCGGCCCGCCCGATCAACATCGGCTTGGCGCAGGCCGTGGCCATGCGGGTCAACTTCGTCGGCGAGCTTGGCTGGGAGCTGCACCACCCGATGGAGTGCCAAAACCTCATTTTCGATGCGCTGTTCGAAGCGGGCGCGGACCTCAACCTCAAGCCGTTCGGCATCCGCGCCATGGATTCCCTGCGCTTGGAGAAGTCCTACCGCATGATCGGCACCGAGCTGTCCATCGAGTACGCCGCCCTGGAATCCGGCCTCGACCGCTTCGTCCGCCTGGACAAGGGCGACTTCACTGGCCGCGATGCGCTGCTCGCGTGGCGCGAGAAGGGCTTCGCCAACGCCTTGGTCACTCTGGAGGTACTGGACGTGGAGGACGCCGATGCCCTCGGCAACAACCCCTTGTTCCACAATGGCGAATTGGTGGGCCGCGCCACCAGCGGCGGCTACGGCTACCGGCTCGAAAAATCCTTGGCGTTAGGCATGGTCAGCCCGGCCCTCGCCGCCCCCGGCACCGCGCTGGACATCGAGATCCTCGGCGAGCGCCGCCCTGCCTTGGTCGTGCCGGAGAGCCCGTACGATCCTGGCAATGAGCGATTGCGGGCTTGAGCGGAATGGAACGCCTGACGGGCTAGGGCCTCGCGGTTTCGCTGTTGCCAGACTCCCATAGCATCTTGATCGGCATGGCGAACAATTTGGAAGCCGACTGCATGATCCGGTCGCCGTCGTGTAGAAGGATTCCGCAGGCGAACTGATCGCCCGCTGCCGCTTCAAGACGCGCCAGTCCCTTGAAGTCATCGGGGCGCACAGTCGCGCTGGCCTTGACCTCGATGCCCACAACCTCGCCTGGCGAGCGCTCCAGAACCAGATCGACCTCCACGCGATCCTTGTCCCGATAGTGGCTAATCGAAATCGAATCGCCGTGCAGCGCAACGGCCTTGGCGACCTCGGAGTAAACGAAGCACTCAAGCAGAGGGCCAAGGCTCTGGCGGTTCCGTTCGATGGCTGTTTGGTTGATTCGCTTTAGTGCGGCGAGCAGGCCCGAGTCCAGGAATTGCAGCTTTGGCGTCTTGACCAAGCGCTTTAGGTCATTGCGATGCCAAGCCTTGAGGCGACGGACGAGATAGAGCCGCTCAAGCAATGTGAGCCACCGATCGGCGGTTTTGCCATCCACGCGCAATCTCGAACCGAGATCGGACAGGTTGAGCATTTGGCTAGCGCAGACGGCCGCATGGTCGATCAAGTCCGCAAAGCGGTCGAGCTTGTTGACGGCGGAGACGTCCGAAATGTCCCGTTCCGCGAGTGAGCCGGCGTAGGCCCGCAGCCAACTCAGGCGTCGTGCGGAATTCGGGCGGGCGAGTGCCTCCGGGAATCCCCCTGAGACCACCCGTTCAAGCAGATTGTCGGTAGAGCCAGTGGTGGCGAGGGTGGGAAAGTCTGCGGCAAACGCCCGCTCCAAGAAGTCGGGCACGTTGGCGACGGCCGCTTCAGCTTGGGAAAATGGCAGGAGCTCAATGGTCTCGACCCGCCCGGCCAACGAATCGGGGGAAATCGCGCTTCTGAACAACTCCACCGAGCCGGTGATCAGGAAGCGTCCTGGCCTCGGGTTCTCGTCAACCTGTTTCTTGAGTTCGAGAATGAGCCCCGGTGCACGTTGAATTTCGTCGATGACCGCACCGCGTCGGCCACGCATGAACCCGATGGGATCGTCCTGCGCAAACCGCCTGAACTGTTCATCGTCAAGCGTGATGAACGGGCGGCTTTCGTCGTCAGCAAATCGGCGGGCGAGGGTGGTCTTGCCGGACTGCCGCGGTCCGACCAGCGCAACGATGCGGGTGTCCCTTAAGGCTGTGCCGACCCGGGCTTCGGCATGCCTTGGCAGATATTCGTTGGGTGATGTCGTCCAATTCGGCATAGAGTGTCGTCCATTACGGAATTAATGTCCGTCTGATTCGGAATTTATCATCGTCCAATTCGGAATAAAAGCACTGAATCCCGGCTTTGGAGAAGACCCTTGGATACTTGTTTTGGACCATAATCTAGTCCACTATTAGCTGATCTCTCATTCTACTGGTGAAGGAAATGCACGTTTCTGTCAGCCAAGCCAAGGCTCAGTTGACCGACCTCGTCCGCCGTGCGGAGCGGGGAGAGGAAATCGTCCTTACGCGGCACGGCCGCGCGTGCGCCACATTGACACCGCTGAGGCACACACCAAGCGCGGAGGGTCGGCGGAAAGTGATTGATTCCGTCATGGAAGCCGTTCGAAACAAGAAATTGCCAGGGCCGAACGCCGCTCGAAGCCAAGACTTTTTGTATGACGACCAAGGATTGCCAGAGTGATCGTTGTCGACACTTCTGCGTTGATGGCCATCCTGTTGCACGAGCCCGAGGCGCTCGAGTGCCGCAAAGTGCTTGCCAGCAATGAGCCACTGCTCATTTCAGCCGCAACGCTTGCCGAAGCACTCATCGTTTCCGAGAGACGCGGCGTCGGGATGGAGATGAGCGAGTTGATCGAGGGACTCCAACTCGAAATCGATAGCGTCTCGCAGGCCGCGGCACGCAGAGTAGCCAACGCATACGCCGCATGGGGCAAGGGCAATCACGCCGCCAGACTGAATTTTGGCGACTGCTTTTCATACGAACTCGCGAAAAGACATGAGTTCCCGCTGCTATGCGTTGGGAGGGACTTTTCGCGTACGGACCTCTCAACGCTAACTCACGAACCCGCCTAGCGCTTCGTCACGCACTTCCAAAACCTAAACAGGACCCTATTTTGAAAATTTTTTAGTAAAACACCCCTTTGTTTTGTTAAATCTTGATCAAAATAATCCCCTTTTTTCGATATACTCGGTCGCTCTGGCATCGGAGACCGCCATGCATCGCGACCAATTCAACTTCCTCGACAATTGGCTGGCAGGGCCGAATCGGAAGCCCTTGATCGTTCGCGGCGCCCGGCAAGTCGGCAAATCCACCTTGGTGCGCCTGTTCGCTGAACGCTGTGGCCGGCCCTTGGTGGAGGTCAACTTGGAGCGTCATCCCGACTTGGGCCCGGCCTTCGCCCGCAACGATCCGGCCTATCTGCTGAACGTGCTAGAAGCGCTGCCGGGAGTCGGCCCGATCAGTCCGGATGGCTTGTTGTTCCTTGATGAAATCCAAGCTGTGCCCGAGTCCATCCCAGCGTTGCGCTACTTTCGGGAGGACATGCCTGAGCTTCCCGTGCTGGCGGCCGGCTCGCTTCTGGACTTCGCCCTCGCCGACCACGCATCGCCCATGCCGGTGGGCCGCATTGGTTACCTGCACATGGGTCCGATGACCTTCACCGAACATCTCGAAGCCGTTGGCGCAGACGGCCTCGCCCGCGCCATACGAACGTTTGAGATCGAGCGTGGACTGGATTCGGCGATCCACAACCGTCTCATGGCGGCCTTGAGGACCTACTTCTTCACCGGCGGCATGCCGGAAGCCGTTGAGTCGTTCGCGCGCTCGGGGCGCCTGCGCGACATCGCCGAGGTGCATAACGCCATCATCGACACCTACCGGGAGGATTTCCCCAAGTACGTTGGCTCACAGGGGTTGGCCGGCATGGTCAACGTGTTCAACTTCGCGGCTCGCAATGTCGGACGGAAGGTGAAGTACGTCCACGTCTCCACGGAGGATACGGCGGCGGCGACCAAGGCGCGCATTGAGCTCCTATGCATGGCGCGGGTCCTCGCCAAGGTGGTGCGCAGCCACTGCAACGGCCTGCCCCTGCAGGCGGAAGCCGACCCGCGGGCGTACAAGCTGCTGTTCATGGATATTGGTTTGATGAACGCTGTATGCGGCTTGGGCTGGACGGGGATCGAGCGGATGGACCAAACCCGGCTCGTCAACGAAGGCGCCATGGCCGAGCAGTTTATCGGCCAGCACCTCCAAGCCCTGCTGGCCGCTTCAGCCAACCGCGAGCTCAGCTACTGGTTGCGCGAAGGCCGGTCCGCGAACGCGGAAGTGGACTATGTCGCCGCCTTTGACGGCCGCATCGTGCCCATTGAGGTCAAGGCGGGGGCAAGCGGCAGTCTGAAGTCGCTGCACCAATTCGTCGCGGAAAAAGCCGTGCCCCTCGCCGTCCGCTTCGACGCGACGCCGCCGTCGGCGCAAGAGGTTCGGACCCGAGTGCAGCGCGGCGGAACGCAAGCCGAAGTGGCCTATCGCCTGATCTCACTGCCGCTCTACTTGGTGGAACGGTTGCCGGCGGTAGTTGCTGACACCCGCTCGCCGCAGCGGCTGTGAGGGGTCGGCATTGCGCGCCATGGCGCCGACGTGCGGCGTCGGGATACAACGGCGCATAACTGATCTCCGCAAAACTCCTTGGCTTCGATTTCATGATTGTGGGATAACCGCCCTGCCCTGGACCAGCAGTTTAACATCCACAGCGTACGCCGATCACACCAGGACACCAACCGCATCAAGATCCCGCAGATCCATACCCGGTTGATACTTTCATCTCAACCGCAGAACCGCTTTATTCGTCCTATCCCTCCATGTCAACCAGTTTGTATTCGGGCAACACCACAAGTCTCTCCTCAATAGTTCCAGCACCTTGATCAAAGCGTAGCGAGAACAAGGAAGGTGAGACACCCTCAAAGTTGAGGGTGATACAAGGTTTAGTGAGCTACTCAGATCACACTTTGTACCCTCTCGAAATGGAGGGGACGCCTGATATGCGTTTCTCAGTAACCTACCGACAAAATGGCGATCGAGAGGGCGTACAGCATGTCAGACAAAATAGTGAACTTCTGCCTTGGGGCTTTGGCATTTGTGATTACGGCAACGCCAACAATCGTATTCGCAGAGTCAACGAGTGAACCCATCGATTCTTCGGCCAGGGAATCCGCTATAGAAGAAGTGGTCGTCACTGCCCGGCGCAGAGCGGAAAGTCTGCAGGACGTGCCCGTAACGGCCAGCGTGCTATCGGCCGATCTCATGGAGCGACAAGCAATCGACACTATGGATGAGATGGCGAATCGAATTCCCAACTTTGTCATCATTAAAGGTGCATCTGGAGGAGGTGGCTCCTTACGACTACGAGGGATTGGAACCAGCAACATCAGTGCGGCGTTCGACTCTGCAATTGCACTTAACATCGATGGTGTCGTTACCAACTCTATGAGGTTGGTGAACAACACGTTCATGGACTTAGAGCAAGTTGAATTATTGAAAGGGCCGCAGTCCTTATACTATGGCAAAAGCGCGTCCGCTGGTGTGTTAACAATGCGTTCAAACGATCCTGGCTCGGAGTTTGAAGCGGATATGAGCGTCAGCTATGAGTCGGAACTGGATACAACGACGGTGTTTGGTGTGATATCCGGTCCGCTTTCAGATACCCTTGGTATGCGGCTCGCACTACAAAGTAAGGAAGCCGACGAACTTTTCAAGAATACTGCCCCGGGAGTTCGTAATTCAAAACGAGGTGAGGAGAGTTTTGACGCTCGCTTAACAACCGTCTGGGAACCATCAGACGCGTTGGATGTAAGACTGAAACTTGCGTATTCCGACTTTGAAAACGATGGCACTTTGTCCAATCACGATATGTTGTGCCCAGGCACACAACAAGATGTGATTGTTGGCGGGGTTGTCTACGGCCCAAGTGGTCTCGACTGCGACCCGTTTGACCGTGAAATCCAGTTTGGAGATGCTAACCCAATTCTCCGAGGTAACTACCTGGGATGGGACGGCGTACCGTTCTCTGACCAAGAGGCAACTTTTGCGAGTCTTCAGGTAGCGTACGACCTGTCCGATACGCTTACGCTGAATTCAACAACGGGCTATTTTGATATTGACGATGAGAGCGTAGATGCATACGCCGGTAATCAGTTCGGGTTGGGAATAGGGCTTGCTCAAACCAAGCGAGAAGGGATATCGCAAGAAGTAAGGCTCGAAAGCTCATACGATGGACCAGTCAACTTCATGGCGGGCGTCTACTATCAGGACCGGGAAATCAACTTTGAATCAGGTGATGTTGCGCCGTTGTTCCTGCAATTTTTCGGACCGAACCCGGGAACCGGAGAAACGTTTGAGTGGCACAAGGTGCACGACACGGACGCAGAAACCTGGTCTGCGTTCTTCAGCCTGGATTGGAACGTTACAGATCGACTGGATTTGACGGCGGGTGTGCGCTACACCGACGAAGAAGTGTCCAACACGTTAGAGTTGCCTTACGTCTACTTCCTCCTACCCGTGGCTATCCCGGTTGCTGGTTCATCAGGGTTCCAGTCGTCGCCGATCGAATTCGAAGACGATAACGTATCGCCCGAACTGAGCCTGCGATTCGCCGCGACTGATTCCACGATGATCTACGCGGCCTATAAAACAGGATTCAAGTCCGGCGGTGTAGACAATAGCGCGCTGCCCACCAATGTTTCGACACCCGCTTTGCAGGGGCTTATTTATGACTCAGAGACCTCTGATGGTTTTGAGGTTGGCACCAGATCTGATCTGTTGGACGGTACGTTGCGCATCAACAGCACGTTCTATCGATACGTGTACGAAGACCTTCAAGTTCAGATCTTTAATGGCGCGACATTTCAGTATGTAACGCAAAACTTTGGTGAGGTGACAAGCCAGGGCGCTGAATTAGACCTGATCTGGGTCGTTGCAGACGGTCTGGCTTTGAACGCAAGTCTTTACTATTCCGATTCTGAACTCACCGACGACATTTTTGATCAAACCAACGTTAATCAGAAAGGGGAGCAGATCACAGGTAACGCGGGGTGGACTGCGCAGTTGGGATTGGACTATTCCTGGCCTGTTGGCGACAACCTCAGAGCAGAGTTGTCGCTGCACACTCGCTACTCAGACGACTACAACCTGGCTAACGAAAGCCAAGTCTGGCACCGACAGGATTCTTATTGGGTCGTTGATGCCTATGCTGCCCTCGAGAGTGCGGATGAACGTTGGAGATTGTCGATTACGGGCATCAACGTGTTCGATGAAGACTATGCTCTCGATGCGGGTGCATCGACCGGTCGGATCCCGAACGTAGAAGACAATGGCAGGTTCGATCAGAGACTTACCATCGCACCGGGTCGTTTGTTTACCTTTGAAGCGAAGTATCGTTTCTAAATCTTCTGTGGGAGTAATCATGGAACCAAATTTGCAAGACAAGCCTGTTATACCAATGAGTGAGTACGTAGAACTGCTCTCAGAGGGTTGGCGCGAGACGTTAGATAGTCGTCTCCAGATCTTCTTCAACCACATGAAAGAGACTTTGAGAGGCGAAACACAAACTATCTTATTGGTACTGAGGAATGCGCCACCGCATCTTTCGCTGGCGGACAATGTTGGCAAGCTCTCTATTGTCATTTCCGAATCGAAGGTCAAAGTCACTCCCGATGGCAACGCTCAACCAGACTTACTGATTGAAGCTGACTACACACACGCCTTGCCAATCGCTCAGGCTGTTGGAGAAGAAGCGATATCCAGAGCGGTGCACGAAGCAAAACATAACTATGGACAAGACTGTATTCGCGTCGAAGGCACGCTGCCTAAGGGTCACCTGCGAACGATTCTGAGTGCAGCCTGGGACCATATGGCCAGGCGCACACTCGAGAACCCAGACCTAGCCATGCGTGTTGTTCAGCAAGGACTGACACGCCAGGTCAACGCGGTGAAAGAGCTCGGCTATACGGTGATCGAGAACGCTATTTCTCCGGAACTTACTGAGTCATTAAGAAAGGTGATTCGGGAAGAGACTCTGTGTCACAACAACCTGCTGCAGGGCCGGGTTGATTCCAATGGTCTCCTCGGAAGAGGTCGACCTTTTGAGGACATTGTTCAAATACCGAAGCTCAGAACGGTAGCTGAGACAGCTTTGGGATGCAATATGATGCTCTACACAGTTGGTTCTGCTGTTTCGCTTTGCGGACCGGGCAATGTACCTCTGCACGCCGATATGCCAAATATTCCAGACCCTTACCCAAGGTGGGGCATGGTCGGTGTCGCTGTATGGGCGTTCGATGATTGGGTTGAAGAGGCGGGCACCACGTGGGTGATTCCTGGCAGTCACAAGCTACGAAGATTTCCTGGGGCAGAGGATACAACGGACGGTGGTGTCCCAATCTTGATGCCGAAAGGATCAGTCACCTTTTTCACTCACGGTATTCACCACTGGCAGGGTGATCGGAGCTTGCAAGAACCCAGAGTGACGCTTCACAACGCTTACTGCAGAGCTTTTTTGCGGCAGGCCGATGATTTCTCGCATATGGATGCCGCATTGCATCGGAATTCGCCTGTACTCTCGAATCTCGTTGGGCGCAATGATCACTGGGGATTGTCTGGGCACATGGGGCACGACCCAAGCATTCAACAAACAGCGCTAAACCTAATGAACGACGCAGTGCAACAAGAATCGCTTAAAGCGGTTTGTGGAGGCTAACAGATGGCTTGCGGTGGTCAATGGTTCTTTCATTGGCCATATTCCTCTGGTCTTGTGTCCACTTTATGATCGTTGCTAAGTATCAGAACGATGACACCATTTCGTAAATTCGATTTTTGCGTCCGAGAAAGGATGCCAAATTATTCGCTTAAGGCTTCTTTTCGCCGGTCAACGGTTCCAAGAAGACCGAACGGAACGGCCAATGCAACGCAGTGTGTGGCGCTGGCAGCGTTGAATTTGGTGCGACAATTGTCAATATGGTATCTGACCGTGGTAGTTGATATGCCAACCTCTTCGGATACTTCTGCGAAGGACAGTCCATTTGCAACAAGCTTTAGGCATTTCAGTTCCTGTAGTGTCAGGTGTGGTATAGATGCGTCGATGGGATCTTTAGCCTCGACGGCTTGCATGTGGGTCATAAACCTGTAGCCGAAATCCAAGAGCTCGGGAGATAGCTTATCCGCGATATTAGAAAGGACCTTTAGATCAACGGAGCCACCCCATCCAATGTACCCGACTGTTCCCATCGGTTGATGTAAGGGTATGACGAGTAGGTTTTCCACGCCTAGATCCATCAACTGCTGATTGACGAACTTCTCATCCTGATCGAGCGGATCACGCCTGGAGTCTACGGACAGGCATGTGGCATATGGCAACCGTGTTGTCCAAACTCTCGAATCAGACTTGAGACTGAAGCGCCTTTTACGAACTCTTTCGAAAAACTCTGCCGGTAATCCTACGGCATCGGCACCTGCAATAGACTCTGCGTTGTCCAGATTGAACACATCCCTGAACGCCACAGCTAGGCCAAGGCCGAACAGCCTTCCAGCTTCGCTGAGCTTGCTGTAGGCGATTTCTTTTTGATCAAAGGAGCTAACCTCGCGTGAAATGGCGCGAAGTTCTTGCGCCAGTGCGGTGAAGTCGGATTCGCCTGTAGTGCTCTCGTTTTGGTTCACGCCACGCCCTGAGTCTACGGTGCGAGAGCAACCACTTCATCAGCTTATGACTATGTTCTGGTTGCTCTAGGGCGTTGATTTTACCTGAGATAGTAGTAAACAGCTACATGTGTGAAACCCCGCAATCTCAGCCAAAAAAAATGCGTTCTGCTGTTCTCCAGGCGTAGTTTTCAGCAGCATCGCCAGTGAAGTGGTTGTTCGCTCCTTCAGGTCGCTTTTCATCAAATGAAAGTGCTGGAAAATCGGTTGCCCACATCAAGCGATCAGCTCCGTCATCGTTTCCAAAATCGATAATCTCGCGGGGCAGTCGCTGTTCTGCAATGACCGATGACATCCAATACAACCTCGGCCACTTACGCATTAGGGCTACGCATGAAGCAGCCCACGGTAGACCACCGTGACACATAGCCACGTTAAGACTTGGAAAGTGCTCCATCACTACATCCAGGGCCATTGGATCCTGGAGCTGATCAGAGATGGGAATATGAGGCATGCCCACAGTACAGCTAAGCACCAAACTTTCCTCTTCACAGGCTGCGTAGATAGGGAAGTACTTCGGGTGATCGTAGGGCAGCCCGGAGAAGACGCCTAGGACCTTTATCGCACGATAGCCCCGTTCCCGATAGCTTCGAATTTTGCGCATGTCTTGAAGCGCCGAAGAAGGTTGAACTGCCACGCAACCGACAAACCGATCTGGGTGTGTTTCTATCGCGGTATCAACGGCGCTTTGCAGGAGTTCCGAACCGTAGGGATCTGTTATCACTGCCTTTGCCACACCACCCGACTCCATGAGGTCTACGACGGCGTCCAGACCGGTGTATTCGGCTGAGTTTTTAAGAAGGTTAGGGGATCGCTTTGTACCAATCTCCAAGAGCTCTGGATCGAAAGGTGGCGCAAATTCGGGGTGATGTGCGTTCAACCAGCAATCTATGAGTTTCATCATCCTTCCAATCTCCCCTTTGGCTTTGTCGATTGCCCGATTGGTTTGTTCGATCCTAGAAACTGTTTGATACTACAGTGAGCAGGTGAACTGAATACCCTCGATTCTGAGGGGCTTGTTGTAGGCCGCGCGTGTTTTGAGATCGATGCCATGTGTATGCGTTTGCTGCGCAATCACCCTACTCCCTCGAAATAGAGGGGACTCTGTTCTTTATTAATCCGTAGCTGTCAATGGCAACTGAAAACTGCACACTTTTGGCAATTGAAAACTGCACACTTTCGGGGAGGACGTCCGAGCGGCAGTGACGGCCTCCCGGGAACCGGCGCGGAGGTCACGCAGGGACTCCCCGGGCGCCTTCCTCGGGCCCGGCCCGCAGCAGGTCCTGGTGCTCCCGCATGCGGTAGCTGTTGCCGCGAATGTTGACGATGTGGTAGTGGTGCAGCAGGCGGCAGACGGGGATGCAGTCCAGCTTTGGATGCCGATTGACACCCAAGGACTGCGACCAGTTCAGGTTCCTCGGCAATTGGCTGGCAGCACCGAATCGGAAGCCCCTGGTCGTCCGCTCGTCCGATCTCATTCCCAGAACGGTCGCTGCCAGCGCCAGTGTCGTTCAAAGCACAGTCCATGCCGCAGCTTCTCAACTCCTTCAGGCAGGCGCGGATCAGCCAGGGGCGAATCCAGCACGAGGCGCACGGGGACCGTCCCCGCCCAAACGGGATGTGAAACATCCGCCTCCGAATCGTTTGGCCCGCCGGAGCGCGTCTTTGCGGACGCCTCGTTGATGGGCAGGGACAGCACGGTCGTGGCATTCAACTCCCCTTGCGTCAACGGGCGCAATGACCGCCAGCGTTCGGGAAACAGGCTATTGATGAACGCTTCCAGTCTCCGCAGTTTCTCGTCCCGGTTCTGGACTTCCGCAGGCTTGCCGAAAACCATTACGGATCGATAGTTGGCCGAGTGATGGAGTCCGGAGCGGCCGAGCACGAACCCGTCGAGAACGGCCGCAGTGACGCAGACTGGCCCTTCGGTTGCTGCAATCAACGCCGCGCTGGCCCGTGACCCGTGCCAGTAGATGTGATCGCCTCGCCGCCAGTGAATGGTCGGCGTCACCCGTGGCTCTCCATTGACTAGGTAGCCCACGTAGGACATCGGCGTCGCGTCGAGTATGGCGTGGATTGTCGCGAGCTGATGGGAGCCGCGTTGGCGCTTTCGACGTAAACGCGTTCGTTCAGTTTCCTCCAGGTGGTCACGGGTCATTGCTCAGGTCCCTCAATAAACCGGCACCACTATCCAATTGGATTGGCTGGAAAAAAAGCTCCAATATCTGGAATTTCTATGGTACCAATACCACATGAAGATTCCGGTGAAGAATGAGCGCGGCGGTCCCCTGAACCGTCAAATCTACGAAGGGTTGCGTAACGACATAGTCAAGGGGATCTTGCCGGCCGGAACCCGGCTTCTCCCTTCCCGCGCCCTGGCCGAGGAACTCGGGGTCTCGCGCAACACCGTCCTGTTCGCCTATGAGCAATTGGCGGCGGAAGGACTCGTTGAGACGCGGACAGGTGCTGGCACCTTTGTGGTTCAGACCCTTGCGGCCGTGCGCTCTGAACGCGGCTCGCCGCGTGAGGGGGCTGATGGCATGGCGGAACATCTCTCAGCCGCCGCTCAGCGCATTGTCCAGACTTCAGCATCGGTCACCACCGAATGGGATTGGCGAAGCGCACCTGTGCGATACGACTTTCGCCACGGCGAAGGCGGGGACGAACGTCTCTCGCTGCGAGTTTGGACCAGACTGCTCGCACGCCGGGCCAGAAGCCTCTCCACGGACACGCTGGCCCATCCTTCACCCGCCGGTGCGCCCGCGTTGCGGGAGGAGTTGGCCAACTACCTTGCCCGCTCTCGAGGGGTTGTCTGTCACCCGGAACAAATCGTCGTGACGCACGGTTCCCAGCAGGTCATTGACATCTGCATGCGCCTGCTCGTTGATCCGGGGGACCCCGTGGTGGTCGAGGAACCCCACTATCGGGGCTACTCCATGTGCCTAGCCGCCTCCGGTGCGAAGGTCTTGCGTGCTCCCGTCGACGAACAAGGCATCATGGTCAATGTGCTAAAGGATGTTTCACGCGCCAAGATCGCATGCGTTACTCCATCGCACCAGTTTCCGACGGGAGCCGTTCTTTCCCTAGCCCGCCGCATGGAACTGCTGAACTGGGCAAGCCAGCGGGGAGCCGTCATTCTTGAAGACGACTACGACGGTGAGTTCCGGTACGCGGGGCGCCCGATCCAGTGCCTGCAGTCTCTTGACCACAGCGGATTGGTGATCTACGCGGGCTCCGCCTCAAAGATGATGTTTCCCTCGCTGAGAATCGGCTGGGCAGTCGTGCCTGAAAGCCTTGTGGAGACGTTTCGCCAACTGAGATTCTTAACTGATCGCATCAGCGCAACCTTGGAGCAATTGGCCTTCGCCGACTTCATCCGGGAAGGGGCTCTCGACCGCCACATACGCCGTATTCGCAAGCGCCAGAGGCGGCGGCGTGATGCGCTCGTTGAGGCGGTGCACCGCGAATTGGGCAGCCGCGTGGAGTTGCTGGGGACCAGCGCGGGATTTCATGCGCTGCTTCGATTGCCAGACTTGGCAAGCGACCGATTCCCTCTACTGCGCGAAGCGTGCAAGCAGCGCAACGTGGGAATCCATTCCGCCCTGCGCCACTACGACAAGGCGCCAGCCCACATGGAGTTGGTGCTCGGCTACGCTTCGCTCTCGGAGGAAAACATCAACGCGGGAATTGGACGGTTCCGGGAGGCATTGGATACGATTGGGTAGTGATGCCGGTTGAATGGAGGGCCTGAGCAATGACCCGTGACCACCTACAGGGAACTGCACGAAATATGCTGCGCCTGCTCTTGGTGTTCTGCTTGTTGCAGGCCACCGCAGGGCTGGCGCGGGAACCCGATGCGACGCCGGAGGAGGTTGGCCTTTCGACCGAGCGCCTAGCCCGATTTGCGAACTACACCAAGGCAATGGTTGAAGCCGGGAAGATTCCCGGGGCGACCATCGCGGTCTCCCGCTTCGGCAAGCTTGCGTACTTTGAAACCATCGGCTGGGCGGACATTGACGAGCGCAAGCCGACCCGGGCGGACACGCTGTACCGCCTTCACTCCATGACAAAGCCGCTGTTCGCCGTAGCGACCATGACGCTGGTCGAGGAAGGGCGGCTCGGTCTTCGGGAGCCACTCTCCAAGTACATTCCCGAATTCGCGGACGTGAAAGTACTCGCCGGAGGCACTGCGGATGCCCCCGAGCTCGAGGACCCCAAATCGACGCCCAATGTTGGCCAGTTGCTTTCGCAGACGGCGGGAATCGCAACCGGGGGTGACCTGTTCGCCGAAGGGGCCATTGGGGAAATCTATTCCAAGGCCGCGATTTTTGAAGGCAATCCAAGCGCTGAAGACATCGCCCAGCGAATCGCTCAATTGCCCTTGGCGGGCCATCCCGGCGAGATCTTCGTTTACGGCCTCTCTTTCGATGTGCTGGCACGGGTGCTGGAAGTCGCTTCCGGCCAGCCGCTCGACGAGTTCATTGCGCAGCGGCTGTTGGACCCGCTCGGCATGGAGGACACCTTTTTCGTCGTTCCTGAAGATAAGCTGCATCGTTTTTCGAATTCCTATGACATAACCGGCCCGGGATCGTTGCAGGCGGTGACGGGGGCCGACCACATCGCGCGTTGGCAGCCCGGCAGGCCGTTTCTTTCCCCGAACAGCGGCATGGTGTCCACCGTTTCCGACTACCTGCGCTTTGCCCAGATGATGCTCAATGGCGGCGAGTTGGACGGGGCGCGCATCGTCTCGCGCAAGACGGTGGAACTCATGACCGCCATCGTGGTTGAGAACGCGGAACTGGGGCTCATTCGGGCCGCGTTGCCGGGGTACGGCTATTCGCTGGGGTTTGGTGTGCTGGAAAATCTTGCGGCATCGGCGAAGCCGGGTACGCTGGGCCAATACGAATGGGCGGGGTGGGGCGACACTTACTTTTTCGTGGACCCCAACGAGCAGTTGATTGGATTGTTCTTCACCCAAGTTTATCCCGGAGGAACCTACGGCCTGCGAGAGTTGCTCACGAGCTTCACTTACCAAGCGTTGATCGACTGAAAGGGAAGAGCTGAGTCCTTCAGCGTCAACAGAGCTCCCGAATCGCCGAAGAACGGCCAACGAGATGATCATACGACCCGCCACCGGCGCCGACCGTTCCAGCGTCGTCGCTCTTTGGGAAACAGTCTTTCCAGACGATCCCCCGCACAACGCCCCTTCAAAGGTGTTCGACGCCAAACTCGCCGTGCAGGACGACTTGCTATTGGTCGCGGTGGATGAGAACGCGGTGATCGGCACCACGATGGCGGGATATGACGGCTTCCGAGGTTGGCTTAACAGGGTCGCCGTCCTGCCGCAGCATCAGCGCCGGGGCGTGGCCACAGCACTTGTCCATCATGCCATGCGCCAGTTGCGCACCGCCGGCTGCACCAAGGTCAACATTCAAATTCGGTCCACGAACGCCGAAGTTCGCGGATTCTATGAATCGCTCGGATTCGATGTCGAAGAACGCCTGAGCATGGCAAGGCATATCGGCTGAGCCGTCCCTCCTCGACCGAGCATCTGGCTGGTATCAGCGATCCGCCGCGCTGGGACGAGCTGAGGGCGCGCAGAAAACAGGAAATCGGTAGCCGTAGCTATCGCGTTGTAGGACAATGCACCCGATCGCCCCCTCAGCATCAACTAAAGGAAGGTGTGGGAAGATGTCTAACATTGCGGACGGAGATGTTCTGACGTTGACGGAGGCGGCTCGATTGATCCGGGTCAGCGACAAGACCTTGGGGGACATGGCGCGAACGCGCCGCATCCCTTCCCAGAAGGTTGGCCGGGAGTGGCGGTTTCTGCGCAGTGCCTTGGAAACTTGGCTCTCAGGAGAAGACCGGCCGGCACCCACGTCGGCCCTTGTTAGGGAGGCGGCGACCCAGTACGAACTGCCTCTAACCGGATTCCGTGACACAGCGTTTACGGAAAACCGCAATCAAGCCTTGCACCGATGGGTGCCATGGATTGCTGGATTCTCCGGTTCCTTCGTCGAAGGGGTGCTCAACGAGTTCGGAGGAAAGCACAGGCGGCTGCGGGTGCTAGACCCGTTTGCTGGGGTCGGCACGACGCTTATTGAGTCGCTTCGACGCGGACATGAGGCGGTCGGCTTTGAAATCAACCCTTACGCGGCGATGGCCTGTCGGGCGAAGGTTCGCGTTGGCAACTATGACTTGGACCAATTCCAAACGGCCATAGGCCGCTTTGACGACTTTGCCGACGAGAAGCTGTGGCTGGACGAAGCGCCGTCCTTTGCTCCGCCCCCCGGGTTCAAAAGCCGGGTGCCTTTCTTCAGCCCCTCCATCGAAAGGCAGGTGCTCGCCTGCTTGGACTTCATCCACCACGACACCGCCGATTGGGTGAAGGAGCTTTTCCAGATCGCTTTCGGCGCCGTGATGGTCAGCTTTTCCAACTACTCCTACGAACCCAGCCTCGGTACGCGTGCAGGCGCAGGCAAGCCGAATGTGGAGCATGCGGATGTGGTCGCCGTCATCAAGCGCAAGCTCAACGAGATGGCGGAAGACATCGCGAGCTTCCAGGAGGAGTTAAGCGAGCATGGGGATCTACCTGCAGCCGTTGTTCACCCCTTGTCCTATCTGGAGCACAGCGACCGGCTTGAACCCCACAGCATTGACGTGCTCATCACCTCACCACCCTATTTGAACAACTACCACTACATCCGCAACACTCGGCCTCATTTGTTTTGGTTGGGAATGGTGCAGCAAACTGCGGATCTGAAGGAGATTGAGTGCAGAAGCTTCGGTCAGTTCTGGCAAACGGTTCGCACTGGACCAGAGGTGCCCTTGCAGCCAGACCTTCCCCATTTGGCGGACTTGATCGATGAACTCAGGGGCCGACATGCCGAAAAGGGCGCGTACGGTGGCCCCGGCTGGGCCAACTACGCCGCCACCTACTTCAATGACTGCCAACGATTCTGTGCACAAACCCGTGAGCGCATGCGCAGCGGCGGCACTGTCGTCGCAGTCATCGGGAACAACATCCTGCAGGGCATCGAGTTCAAGACGGACCGTCTTTTCGCGGAAATTGCGGAAGGCGAGGGTTTCCGTTGCGTCCGTTTCCACGAGGTGCGCAGCAAGCGCACCGGCAACAGCATCGTCAATTCATCGGTGCGCTCTGATGCGGTAACGCAGAGGGTCAAGCTCTACGAAACTGCTGTGGAATTGCGGGCGGCTTGAGTCCAAATCCACATGCGCGTGGTTATCCTTGGCTACGCCGAGCGCTGCAAGGCATCGACTATTCGAGCCTGAATTTGGTCTGCGGTCTCTTCCGGCTGGAGTTTGTCGGCCCATTCGCGTCCCGGATGCACCACATCCCATCGCGGGCGGCGCATATTGTCTCGTCCCCGTCCGGGGGCGTGATTGCCGAAACCATCTGCAACGGTGTTCCAAACAGGTTGAAAGCGATTCAGTAGGAACTGCTCCGCCAAACTGACCCAAACCGGAGCGACTACGAGGTAGCGGCACCCAAATTCAACGAGATTCAAGTTCTTTGCCGCCTCTATGGATTTGGCGTGGTTCCGTAAGCGGTTGTACAAAGTCGTGCCGGCAGCGTGGGCGACTTGCTCGCCACGCCGCGTACTCCTGGCATCGGCCTTCCCAACGTAGATCGGAATGCTGAACTCACTTGAGGAAATGGACCGGTAGTAGTCCAAATCACCCGTGTAATAGAGTGCGTAAACGCCCGAACCGTTGAATCGTTCCGGTGGCAGCTCGACGGGAGCAACTTCAAGCAGCGAATCCACAACGCTTTTCGCTAAGTTATCGTAGTCAAGAGGATCGTAGGCATCAGCCATGGTTCGGTGCCGTCTAGTTACTCGATTTTGGGGAACGCCAATCTTGCAAGTTCTATGCGAACGTTTCAAGATTCGGAGGATCGAAAAATTCAAAGATAAGTCAAACAGTTAGATCGATCTCATGGAAGCCGACTTCGTCATCGTGGGTGCCGGTTCGGCGGGCTGCGCCCTGGCCTACCGCCTGTCCGAAGACCGGCGCAACAGCGTGGTCCTGATCGAGCACGGCGGCCGCGGTCGTGGCCCGTTGATCCAGATGCCGGGGGCGCTCTCCTATCCGATGAACATGAGGCGCTACGACTGGGGGCTCGGCACCGAACCGGAGCCCGCCCTCGGTGGCCGGCGGCTGGCCGTTCCGCGCGGCAAGGTGCTGGGCGGCTCTTCGTCGATCAACGGCATGGTCTATGTGCGCGGACACGCCCGGGATTTCGATCACTGGGCGGCAAGCGGCGCGCGGGGCTGGGCCTACGCCGATGTGCTGCCGTACTTTCAGCGCTTGGAGGACTGGCACGACTGCGGGCACGGCGGCGATGCGGGTTGGCGCGGCTCCGGCGGGCCGGTGCGGGTCACGCGGGCGGCGCGGTTGCATCCGTTGGCGAACGCCTTCATTCAGGCAGGGGTCGAGGCGGGCTATCCTGCCACCACGGATTGCAACGGCCACCAGCAGGAGGGTTTTGGCCCCTTCGACCGAACCATCTGGAAAGGGCAGCGCTGGTCGGCGGCACGGGCCTACCTGCGCACCGCATTGGCACGGCCGAACCTGCAGTTGGTTCGGGGCCTCGCCCGATCAGTGCGGATCGCCACTGGCCGGACCGAGGGCGTCGAAGTGCGGCAGGGGCGGCGCATCACCTTGGTCCGCGCGCGCCGGGAAGTGATTCTTGCCGCCTCGGCCATCCATTCGCCCAAACTACTGCTGCTCTCCGGCATCGGCCCGGCCCAGGCGTTGGAGAGGCTCAAACTGCCGGTGGTCGCGGACCGGCCCGGCGTCGGCCGGAACTTGCAGGACCACTTGGAAGTCACCGTGCAGGTGGCTTGTCGGCAGCCCATCACCTTGCACCGCCACTGGAATCTGTTCGGCAAGGCATGGACCGGCGCCCAATGGCTTTGCGCGCGAACCGGCCCCGGCGCCTCCAACCACTTCGATGCCGGCGCCTTCATCCGTTCCGAAGAGGGGGTGGAATACCCGGACATACAGCTTCACTTCCTGCCCATCGCGGTGCGCTACGATGGCCAAACGGCAGCCCAAGGGCACGGCTTCCAAGTTCATGTCGGGCCCATGCGCTCGCCCTCCCGGGGCACGGTCGCCTTGGGTTCCGAGGACCCTGAGTCACCCCCGGTGATTCGATTCAACGCCATGAGCCAAGCGCAGGACTGGGTGGAATTCCGCCGCTGCATCCGGCTGACGCGGGAGATACTCTCCCAAGAGGCGTTGCGGCCCTACGCGAGCGGCGAAATCCAGCCTGGCGAAGCCGTTCGCAGCGATGAGCAGATTGATGCCTTCATCGCCGCCAACGCCGAGAGTGCCTACCACCCCTGTGGCACCTGCCGCATGGGCACTCGCGATGATCCGAAGGCCGTGGTGGACCCCGACTGCCGCGTCATTGGCGTCGATGGCCTGCGCGTCGCTGACAGTTCGATCTTTCCGCGCATCACCAACGGCAACCTGAACGCGCCATCCATGATGGTGGGAGAGAAGGCGGCGGATCACATCTTGGGACGGAAACGGCTTGCCACACAGGATGCAGCACCTTGGATCCACCCCAACTGGAAGCAGGCGCAGCGATAGCCGCCGCTCCGGGCTGGTCCTAAACGTCGGAGTCCGGCATGGCGGCCTTCCGCTGGGCGATGTAGTCGAGCAGCGCTTCGTTCAGCCCTGGGTCGATGGGCGGCATTTCGTACTCCTCGAGCATTCGCTTCCAAACTTGATTGGCGCGCTGGTCGGCGTCGAGGCGTCCTTCCTCGCGCCACTGCTCGAAGCTGTTGTTGTCGTTGATGCTCGACTGGTAGAAGGCGGTGGCGAAGTTGGCCTGGGTGTGGGCGCAGCCTAGGAAGTGGCTGCCGGGGCCGACTTCGCGGATGGCGTCCAGGGCCTGGCCGTTTTCCGATAGATCCACGCCTTCGCTGAAGGTTTGCAGCATGCCTAGCTGATCAAGGTCCATGGCGAATTTCTCGTAGCTCATCACCAGCCCGCCCTCCAACCAGCCCGCCGCATGCAGGACGAAGTTGGCGCCGGCCAACAAGGTGGGCTGCAGGGTGTTGGCGCTCTCGAAAGCGGCTTGGGCGTCGGCGATCTTGGATGCCGAGAGGGCGCCGCCGCTGCGGTAGGGCAGCCCGAGGCGCCGGGCCAGCTGGCCCGCACCATAAACCACCAAGGCCGCTTCCGGGGAGCCGAAGGTGGGTGCCCCGGACTGCATGGAAATGGAGCTTGAGAAGGTGCCGAACACGCAGGGCGCACCGGGTGCGATCAATTGCAGCAGGCAAACCCCGGCCAGCACCTCCGCGAGAATCTGCGCCAGCGTGCCCGCCGCGGTGACCGGCGACATGGCTCCGGAGAGGATGAACGGCGAGACGATGCAGGCTTGGTTGTTGCGCGCATAGACCTTGGCGGCGCCGAGCATGGTGGCGTCGAAGGTCATTGGGGAATTGGCGTTGATGAGCGCAGTGACGACGGTCCTTTTGCGCAGGAAGTCCTCGCCGAACAGGATCTTCGCCATCGCCACGGTGTCCTCGGCCCGTTCCGGGTGGGTGACCGAGCCCATGAACGCCTTGTCGCTGTAGCGCATGTGGGCGTAGACCATGTCCAGATGGCGCTTGTTGACGGGAACGTCCACCGGCTCGCAGACCGTGCCCCCGGAATGGTGCATGTAGGGCGACAGGTAGGAGAGCTTCACGAAGTTTCGGAAATCCTCCAAGGTGGCGTAGCGCCGCCCGCCCTCAAGGTCGCGCACGAACGGCGGCCCGTAGCCCGGCGCAAAGACTGTGTGTGGGCCGCCAATGCGGACGTTGCGGCTGGGGTTGCGGGCGTGCTGGACGAATTCCCGAGGCGCATGGGCCTGGATGACGGATCGGCACAGGCCACGCGGAAAGCGCACCCGCTCGTGCTCCACCTCAGCGCCTGCTTCCTTGAGGACCGCAAGCGCTTCGGGATCGTCGCGAAACTCGATGCCGACCTCCTCAAGCAACTGGTCGGCGTTGCGCTCAATGAGTTCCAAGCCCTCTTCGTCGAGCACCTCCAAGGGCTTGATGCGGCGGGTGATGTAAGAGGCTGCTTCCACCTGCGTTTCCTGACGGGCCTTTATGCGCGCCGCCCGCCCGCCGCTGCGCCTGCCAC
This sequence comes from Pseudomonadales bacterium, assembly GCA_022827905.1. Lineage (GTDB taxonomy): Bacteria > Pseudomonadota > Gammaproteobacteria > Pseudomonadales > Azotimanducaceae > Azophilus. Next base: position 33,506 of record JAJEIQ010000004.1, read on the forward strand.
CTGCCCGTTGACCACTCACTGCCATGTTCTCCGCTTTGGAATCGAAGCGGCAGTATGGTGGGTCAACTAGCGCCCTTGTGTACCTGTTGCGACCCCGGACTGCTAGGTTGCGCCACGGGAAGGCAACGTTGGGGTTTGCTTCCACTTCGCTAGTCGTTTTTGCATAAGCCCGTGTCGCCTTGAAAGCGGCTTGCGCTCAAGGCCAGGCATAGGCTTGCGCCCGCTTGGCGATAGGCTTCTCAACGGAGTTTGCGCATGTCCGACGGTGACCGCCTCGATTTGACCGCGCTCGACGACGGGGCGCTCTTGCCGCAAAAGCAGGAAGCTCCGCTCGGCATCATCGCTTGCGGAGCCATCGCCCGGGAACTGGTTCAGCTGGGCCGCATCAACCGTTGGACCCACTTCAAGCTGTATTGTCTGCCTGCCGATTTGCACAACCGCCCAGCACGGATTCCGGCAGCGGTGGCGGCGAAGATCACAGCGGTCAAGCGCCGTCACGACCGGGTGCTGGTTGGCTACGGCGACTGCGGCACTGGTGGGGCGCTCGATGCGGTGCTAGAGGAGGCCGGGGTCGAACGCCTGCCGGGCGCCCACTGCTACGAGTTCCTGGCTGGCACGGAGCGCTTCGATGCGCTCATGGACGAGGAGCCCGGCAGCTATTTCCTGACCGACTTCCTGGTCCGCCACTTCGACCGCCTGATTGTCCGGGGGCTCGGACTCGACCGCTTTCCGCAGTTGCTCGGCGACTACTTCGGCAACTACCAGCGGGTGGTGCATCTCGCCCAAAGCGGGGAGGCCGGGCTGCGCGAAGCCGCCGCCCGGCACGCCAGCGCCTTGAACCTTGCCTTCGAGTACCGTTACACCGGCTTCGCGCCCCTTCGCCAAGCGTTGGAAGCGCACGATTTGGTCTGGCGAGCCGCCTGAGAGCCATCATGCGGGTGGTGCGTTATTGGTCGGTGTCCCACGCCGGGGCCATGCAGCGGGTGTATCGAGCCTTGGATCGGCTGTTTATCCGGATCGATCCGCTGCTGCGCGTGGTCGGCTACCAGCGCTTGGAAGCGCCCTTCGCCGCCGTCGAGCGGGTGCTGAAGGGCTGGTTCTTCGACTGCCGCATGTGCGGCCACTGCGTCCTTCAATCCACCGGCATGTCCTGCCCCATGAACTGCCCCAAGCAATTGCGCAACGGCCCCTGCGGCGGGGTTCGCGCCGATGGCACGTGCGAACTCGACCCGGGCATGCGCTGCGTGTGGGTGGAGGCGGTGCGCGGCGCGGCGCGCCTGCCCGGCGGCGAACGCATCGAGGTGATTCAGGTGCCGCTCGATCACCGGCTGGCCGGCCAATCCGCCTGGCTTGCCGAGTTGCGCCAACGCGCGGCCGCCTGAGGCAACCCGCACCATGCGCTTCGACGACGAACCCATCACGCCGGGCGACCCCTTGCCGATTCTGCCCGGCCACCACTCGGCGGGGCGCTTTGAGCGGCTGCTGCGGGCGGGCGTGTTCGCCATCACCGCTGAACTGTCGCCGCCGGATTCCGCCAATGCGGAGGATGTGTACGCCCGTGCCCGCATCTTCGACGGCTACGTCGATGGCATCAACGCCACCGATGGGTCCGGAGCCAACTGCCACATGTCCAGCGCGGGGGTCTGCGCCCTGCTCACCCGGGTCGGCTATGCGCCGGTGATGCAGATTTCCTGCCGTGACCGCAATCGCATCGCCATTCAGGGCGATGTGCTCGGCGCCGCCGCCATGGGCGTCAACAATCTGCTGTGTCTCACCGGCGACGGGGTGGCGGTGGGCGACCACCCCGCCGCCAAGCCGGTGTTCGACTTGGATGCCATCGCCTTGCTGGGCATTGTCCGTACCATGCGTGAGCAAGCGCGCTTTGCAAGCGGACGCGTTTTGACCACGCCACCCCAGGTGTTCCTTGGCAGCGCCGCCAATCCCTTCGCTCCGCCCTTCGACTTTCAAGTGGCCAGGCTCGCCAAGAAGGCGCGGGCGGGCGCTGAGTTCGTGCAGACCCAGTACTGCTTCGACGTGCCGCTGCTTGAGCGCTTCATGCGGCAGGCGCGCGACGAGGGCCTTGCTGAGCGGCTGTTCATTTTGGTGGGCATTGGCCCGCTGGCTTCGGCCCGCGCCGCCGAATGGATGCGCTCCCATGTGCCTGGGGTGCACATTCCGGATGCCGTCGTCGACCGCCTGCGACGGGCCCGGGGCAAGGGCGCGGCCAAGGCGGAGGGCAAGCGCATCTGCATCGACATCCTGGAGCGCGTGCGAGAAATTCCCGGGGTGTGCGGCGTTCACTTCATGGCCTACCGGCAGGAGGAGGCCGTCGCTGAGATCATCGATCGCTCCCGCGCCCTCGACGGCCGCATCCCCTGGTATCCGGGACGGGACGCCCGCTTCGCCCCGGCGTCCGATTCGCCCACTGAATTGCAACAGGAGGCCTGGGCATGACCGATACGCTATTGAGTTCCGCCAGCCGCGAAGTGGCGCTCGGCTTTGAGCGCCCCTTCGTCGTCATCGGCGAGCGCATCAATCCCACTGGCCGCAAGCTCTTGGCGGCGGAAATGAAGGCCGGCAACTTCGCCCGAGTGGAAGCCGACGCCGCCGCCCAAGTGGCGGCGGGCGCCCACATGCTGGACGTCAATGCCGGCATTCCCTTGGCCGATGAGCCTGGCCTCCTCGCCGAGGCCATCCGTCGGGTGCAGGCCGTCACCGACGTGCCCCTGTCCATTGACTCCTCCGTGGTGGAGGCCTTGGAGGCGGGGCTTGCCGCCTATCAGGGCAAGCCGCTGCTCAATTCGGTCACCGGCGAGGACGAGGTTCTGGAGCGGGTGCTGCCATTGGTCAAGCGGCACGCCTGCGCCGTGGTGGCCATTTCCAACGACGAGACCGGCATTTCGGAGGACATCGACGTGCGCTTTGCGGTGGCGAAGAAGATCGTCGAGCGGGCGGCGGACTACGGCATCCCAGCCAGCGATGTGGTGGTGGATCCCTTGGTGATGCCGGTGGGGGCCATTAACGGGGCCGGATGCCAGGCGATGAAGCTGATTGGACGCCTGCGCCGCGAACTCAAGGTCAACACCACCTGCGGGGCGTCGAACATCAGTTTTGGCCTGCCCAACCGCAACGGCCTAGGCGCCGCCTTCCTGACGATGGCAGCGGGGGCGGGCATGACGTCCGCCATCACCAACCCGTTGCACGCGGAGGTGATGGCCGCCGTGCGCGGCGCCGACGTCATGCTCGGCCACGACCCGGATTGCCGCCGTTGGATGGAAGCCTACCGCGAGCAGGCGCCGGTCGCAGAGGGCCGTGAGCGCCGTCGGGGAAGCCGCCGCCGGGCCCGCGCGTGAGCGCAGGCCCGCGCATAGGCGCAGGCCCGCGCTCACGCGCGGGGTGCGATGCGCTCGTGCTGTTCATGCCCTCCGGTCGCCGGGGTCGCTTTCCCTTAGGCACCCCGCTGCTCCAAGCCGCTCGGCAACTTGGCGTGGACATCGATTCGGTCTGCGGCGGGCGCGGCATTTGCGGGCGCTGCCAAATCGAACTGGCCGAGGGGCAGTTCGCCAAGCACGGCATCACCTCAGCGGCAGCGCACATTACGCCCTTGAGCGACCCGGAAAGGCGCTTCGCGGAGCGGCGCGGCTTGGCCGGCGGCCGGCGGCTGAGCTGCCACGCCAAGCTCAAGGGCGACGCGGTGATCGATGTGCCGCCGGACAGCCAGGTCCATCGCCAAGTGGTGCGCAAGGCCGCGGAGGTCTGCGACATCCAGATCGATCCCGTGGTGCGGCTCTGCTACGTGGAGGTCACGCCGCCGCAATTGGATCAGCCCGCCGGAGACCAGGAACGGCTGCTTGACGCCTTGGCGGACCAGTGGGGATTGCAAGACCTCTCCTGCGACCTCCGCCTGCTGCCCGGCCTGCAGGCGCTGCTCCGTGACGGCCAATGGCGGGTGACGGCGGCGGTGCAGGCCGAACAACGGGTGGTGGCGCTATGGCCCGGCCTTCAGGAGCGCCTGTACGGGGTGGCCCTGGACATCGGTTCGACCACCTTGTCGGCCCATCTCTGCGACCTCGCCACCGGCGACGTGCTGGCCGGGGCAGGGCGCATGAATCCGCAAATCCGCTTCGGCGAGGACCTGATGAGCCGGGTGTCCTGGGTCATGATGCATCCCGGCGGCGAATCCGAGTTGACCGCCGCCGTGCGTGAAGCGGTGAACGGCCTGATGGCCGACCTCACTACCGAAGCCGCGGTCAGCGCGGATGCGGTGCTGGCCTTGACCGTTGCCGCCAACCCCATCATGCACCACCTCTTCTTCGGCTTAAGCCCGGTGGAGCTCGGCGGTGCCCCTTTCGCGTTGGCGGTGGACGGCGCCCTGCGAGCCCCGGCGGCGGACTTGGGCTTGGCCATCAACCCAGGTGCCGGGGTGTACGCGCTGCCTTGCATCGCTGGCCATGTGGGGGCCGACGCGGCGGGCGTGCTGCTCGCCGAAGCGCCGCATAAGCGTTCGGAAGTCAATCTCATCGTCGATGTGGGCACCAATGCGGAGATCCTGCTCGGCAACCGGGAGCGCCTTTTGGCGGCGTCCAGCCCCACCGGCCCGGCATTCGAGGGCGCGCAGATCAGTTGCGGCCAGCGGGCCGCGCCGGGGGCCATCGAGCGGGTGCGCATCGACCGCCAAACCCTCGAACCCCGCTTCAAGGTGATCGGCTGCGCGCTCTGGTCCGACGAGCCGGGCTTTGCGGAGGCCGTCGCCGATACCGGCGTCACGGGCATCTGCGGCTCCGGCATCATCGAAGCCTTGGCGGAACTGTACCTGGCGGGCGTGATCGACGCGGACGGCGTCATTGACGTGGCGCTGATGGAGAGCACGCCCCGCATCCGCCAACAAGGGCGGACCTGCGCCTACCGCCTGCGGGAAGCCCCCACGGCCGACACGCCCGACATCGAGATCACCCAGAACGACGTGCGCGCGGTGCAACTCGCCAAAGCGGCCCTTTACGCCGGCGTCAAGCTGCTGATGGCCCGATTCGGTGCCACGGAGGTGGACCGCATCCGCCTGGCGGGCGCCTTCGGCAGCTTCATCGACGTGAAGTACGCCATGGTCCTTGGCCTGATCCCCGACTGCGCCCTCGACCAGGTCTCCGCCGCCGGCAACGCCGCCGGCACCGGTGCCCGCATGGCTCTGCTGAACGCCGACTCGCGCACCGAGATCGAAACCCTGGTCCAGGGCATCGAGAAAATCGAAATCGCCACCGCGACGGACTTCCAGGACCAGTTCGTCAACGCCATGGCCATTCCCCACAAAACCGACGCCTTCCCCAATCTGGGCGAAGCGGTCACGCTGCCTGCGCCCAAGAAGAGCCAAGCCGCCGCCAAGCGGCGAAGACGACGATAGGCCGCCTTTGGGTTACAGTAGGCGCGACCGCACCGACCAAAGGCACCCTTGAGGAACCACGCATGGCAATCCTAATGACCAACGCCCGGCTCTTTACTGCCGTGGATGAAGACGTCATCGAGCAGGGCGCGCTGCTGATTGACGGCGGCGTCATTCAATACGCGGGGCCAGCGGCGGACGCACCGGCGGTGGAGAATGGCATGGAGGTTCGTGATGTTGGCGGCAGGTTCGTCATGCCGGGCATGACGGAAACCCATGCGCACCTATCCTTTGCCGATGCCAGCCCCTTCGCGATCGGCGCCACCCCGGTTGAGGAGGCCACGATCACCGCGGTCAGAAACGCCAACCTGATGCTGTCGTCCGGGTTCACATCGGCCATCAGCTTTGGCTCAACCTACAAGATCGACGTGGCTCTGCGTGAAGCCATCAACAGCGGACGAATCAAGGGCCCGCGCTTGCTGGCCGCCGGCCGCGACCTCGGCGCCACGGCCAGCAACGTGGATTCCCCCGGCGGCTTGAGCCAGATCGCGGATGGCCCTTGGGCGTTGCGCAAAGCCGTGCGGGAACAACGCCGGGACCAAGTCGATGTGGTGAAGATCTTCATCGATGGCGAAGCCATCAATCCGGTCAACCCGCCAGGCGAATTGGGATTTTGCGACGAGGAAGTCAACGCCGTGGTGGATGAAGCCCACCGCCACGGACTGCGGGTGGCCTGCCATGCGCGCAGCGCTGCGGCCGTGAAGCAGGCGGTGCGCGCCGGGGTCGACTATGTCGGCCACGCCAACTACTTGGATGAGGAGGCTGTTGAACTGCTGTCGGCTCGCAACGACGCCGTGTACGTGGGCCCGGCAATCGCCTGGGAGGTCCAGTACGTCAAACAATGTGAATCGCTGGGCGTCAGCCGGGAGACTGTGCGCGCCCAAGGCTACGAGGCCGAAATCGAGGCCACCGTAAAGACCGTGGAGATGTTGCGCAAGGCGGACGTCAAGCTCGTGGTCGGCGGTGACTACGGCATCAGCATTGCGCCCCACGGCACCTACGCCAAGGACTTGGAGTACTTCGTTGACCTGTTCGACATGCGGCCAGCGGAAGCCTTGCTGTGCGCCACCCGAAACGGCGGCGTGGCGATGGATCCATCCGGGTCACTCGGCACCTTGGAGGCCGGGACGGCAGCGGACCTGGTGATGGTCGAAGGCGACCCGCTTGAGGACATCCGGGTGCTTCAGGACCACGCCAAGCTGACCGTGATCAAGGGCGGCGAAATCCACTGAACCCCACCTTCCCGAACTAGGCCGCGTCACAAACCGGCGGCAAATGCCCTGTAGAATGCGGGGCTTCCTTACTAACTGTGGTGAGGCGCATGTCGCGAGCCAATTTCTTCGCCCTTGGACTTCCCATTGCCTGCCTCATGGTGGCCAACGGCTTGGCGGACACCCTTGACGGCAAGGTGTTCGATGACCTGAACCGCAACGGCCAAGCCGACGCCGGCGAGCCCGGCATCGCCAATGTGCGCGTCTCCAACGGCCGGGAGGTCGTGCTCACGGACGACCAGGGCGCCTACCAACTCGAGGTGAATGGCGACAGCATCGTGTTCATCACCAAGCCGTCCGGCTACATGACGCCCCTGGACGCCTACCGCCTGCCGCGCTTCCACTACCTGCACCGCCCTAAAGGGTCGCCCGCCGGGCTTCGCTATCCCGGCATCGAACCCACCGGCCCGCTGCCCGAGCGCATCGACTTCGCCCTGCATCGACAGGAGGAGCCGGCCAGCTTCGAGGCCATCCTGTTTGCCGACCCGCAGCCGCAGACCGACGCAGAACTCGACTACATCCGCGATGGCGTGGTGAGCGAACTCATCGGCACCGGTGCCGCCTTCGGCATGACCATGGGCGACATTCTCTCCGACGACCTGTCCATGTTCCCGCGCTACAACAGCATCATCGGCCAGATCGGCGTTCCTTGGTACAACGTTCCCGGCAACCACGAACTCAACCTGTTTGCGCCCTCCGACAAGTACTCGCTGGAGACCTTCTCCAAATGGTACGGCCCGCCCTATTACGCCTTCGAATACGCCGACGCGGTGTTCGTGGTTCTCGACGATGTGCGCTACCGGGGTGCGGCGCCCACACCGGAGAATCCGCGTGCCGCTGGCGGCTACGACGCGGCATTGGGCGAGGTGCAACTGGCGTGGCTTGAGGCCGAACTCGCCCATGTGCCCAAGGATCGGCTGCTGGTTCTCGCCGTGCACATCCCCCTCCTGATCCCTTCCGATCAGGCGGAACGCCAGTACGGGGTGGAGGACCGCCAAGCGCTTTTCGACCTGCTGACCGACTACCCCAATCTCTACGCGATGGCCGGCCATACGCACACCACCCAGCACGTCCGGATCGGGGAGGAGGACGGCTACCGGGGGGAGCAGGCGTTTCATCATCACGTCCTCACCACGGTGTCCGGCAGTTGGTGGAGCGGGCCCTTTGACGGCGAAGCGCTGCCGGTTTCCATGCAGCGTGACGGCACGCCCAGGGGATACCACCGCATGCACGTCGATGGCACCGACCTGCGGGTGTCCTTCAAGGCCGCCGGGCGTCCCGAAAGCCACCAGATGCGCATCATGCTGGATGCCGCCCACCACGGGCCGCAGGGCGGCTATCGCGACGTTCGGCCGGGCGAACTCTACGACGGCCGCATCAACGAAGACCAGGTCGCCGCGGCTTCCTTGCTCGTCAACCTATTCGACGGCGGGCCGACATCGACCGTCCGCTTCCGGGTGAACGACGGGGAGTGGGTGGACATGCGGCGGCAACTGACGTTCGACCCGAGTTATCTTGAGTTGGCGGAACGGCACGACGCAGTGATCAAGCCTTGGGTGGAGCCGGAGCCGTCCACCCACCTGTGGATCGCCGATCTGCCGGACGGCATCGGACCGGGCACGCATTTGCTCTCCGTTGTCGCAACCGACGAATTCGGCAGCACCCACCACGGACACAAGGTGCTCGAGGTCACGGGCAGCAGCGCGAGCCGATGAGGCGAATGACCTGACTTCAGCCTAGGATCCCTGCCGGCGACGCTAATCGCCGCCGCGGACCCGGGCCAAGCCCTGGCGGACCATGGCGATGAGAAACAGCCCGATCCCCAATATCTGATACACCGCCCCGACGGTCCACTTGGCTGTGGTGGCGGCCGACGCCGACGCCACCTGCGACGGGCTTAAGTCCGGATACCCGACCAGCATCGCCGTGATCTGCACGTTCTCCAGCAGGTCCAAGATGCCCGCGGCCACCGGCACGAAGGCCAGCCACCAAGTTCCCTCCGAGAGCCGGAAGCGGTGGATCAGTCCCGCGAACAGCGTGACGTAGACCAGTGGAAAGAGCGTGTCGAGCAGCATGCTCCCCCAGGCGTAGGCGGTCCTGCCGTCCGGCCCGTACGCCTCCATCGACGCCATGGCCTCGTCGTACGAGTATCCCGGTTTCATGTCGAGCATCTCGCCGTTGATCGGCAGGCTGGGGAATACTAGAAACAGAAACACCGCTGTGGCGACAAAAGTCACCAGAAGAGTGCGGGTGCGGCCCGCAAACTCGAAGTATGCTTTCAATTGGGTTCTCCCTTCCGCTGTGCGGCAACCATACAACACCTAGGAGCCTGCGCGGTTAGCGTCTCCACATGACCTCAGCATCAGAGAAAACCAGCCAAGCGCTTCAGGGCGCGATCGTCCCCACCTTCTTCAAGTACTTGGGGCTGGACGTGCTTGGGCTAGTCGCCATGACCTCCGCCATGCTGGTTGACGGGCTGTTCATCGGCAACTACGTTGGCGTCACCGCGCTGGCCGCCGTCAACCTGATCATTCCGATCTCAACCCTGCTGTTTGGCGTCGGCATGATGCTCTCCATCGGCGGCTCGGTGCGGGCCGGCAAGTACCTGGGCGAAGACGACAAGCCCGCCGCGTCGGCCATCTTCAGCAAGACGCTGGTGTTCATGGCGCTGTACGGGGCGGCTGCGATCGCCTTGGCGCTTACCTTCGAGGAGGCGCTTTTCACCGGGCTTGGCGCGAGCCCGGAGATCTTCCCGGCCATGAGCGAGTACTACCGGATCATCATGCCCTTCCTGCTGGCGCAGCTCATCGTCCTGGCGCTGTATTACTTCATCCGCTTGGACGGCTATCCGAATCTGGTCGCCACCGCGCTGACCATTGGCGCCCTGGTCAACATCCTGCTCGACTACCTGTTCATTGGCCGGTTCGGCTGGGGCCTGACCGGGGCGGCCTTTGCCACCGGGATATCCCAAGCGTTGCCGTTGCCGGTGATGATGATCTACTTCTCAAAGCCTGGCCGCAGGCTGCGCTTCGCCCTCCGCCAACGCAACTGGAAGGAAGTGTTCCAAGCTGCCTACAACGGCATCTCCGAGTTCATCAACGAAGTGGCCGGGGGCATTGTCGTGCTGATCCTCAACTGGATGCTGCTGCAACGAATCGGCGTGTACGGCGTCGCGGCGATGACCGTGGTCAACTACAGCATGCTGCTGGGCTACATGATGTTCTTCGCCATCTCGGACACCATTGCGGTGATGATCTCGCAGAACTTCGGCGCCCGCGACGCAGCGCGCATGGCCGCCTTTCTTAAGACGGCTTTCAGCACCATCGCCATGCTGAGCGCCATCTTCATCACGGTGCTGCTGACTGCCGGCGAGCCGATCATCCGGCTGTTCGTCGATGCTGGTGAGAGTGCTGCCACAGTGGGCATGGCCAGCGAGTTCGTCACCTACATCTGGCCCATATTCCTGTTCGCTGGCGTCAACATCCTGCTGTCGGGCTACCTGACGGCCATCCACCGTCCGCTGCAATCCGGGACGGTGGCTCTCTGCCATAGCCTGATTCTGCCGGCGGCATTTCTGGCTCTCGCCTACTGGCTGCTCGCAGACCAGCGCTTCGTGGTGGCCTTGCCGGCCGCCGAAGCTGTCACCTGCCTATTGGCGCTCGCCCTGTTCCTGCGCCACTTGCCCACCAAGGCCGTGCGCACTTGAAGCCTGCCAGGGCGTTCCGTTCAAAGGCCGGTCAACCCCCCACGACTGCCTGGTAGGTGAGGCGCCGTGACAGGGAGCGCACGTCGGGCCGGTTTTCGCCGAATTGCTGAATCATGCCAACGAAGATGAGGTCTTCGGCGGGGTCGATCCAGAACCAGGTGCCGGCGGCGCCGCCCCAGTAGTACTCGCCCTTGGAGATGCCGTCGGCTTCCACTGGGTCCTTCACCACGGCGAAGTTGAGACCAAAGCCCTGGCCGGGGGAGAACTCGGGAACGCCCTTGGGTACTTGGTCGCGATACATCAACTCCACCGTCGAGGGGGCCAGCAGGCGCACGCCATCCAGTTCGCCGCCATTGAGCAGCATTTGGCAGAAGCGGGCGTAGTCCATGGTGGTGGAAACCAGCCCGCCGCCTCCGGAGAGGAAATTCACCGGAGACAGGTAGTCGCGGTCGCGCAGCGGCTCATCGCCGGGTAGCTTGAGGGCGCCGTCATCGCCATAAACATAGACTTGGGCGAAGCGGTCCGCCTTTTCCGGCGGCACCCAGAAGCTGGTGTCGTCCATGCCCAGGGGATCGAATATCCGCTCCTTGAGGAAGGCGTCAAACGGCTGGCCGGAAAGGACTTCCACCAGATAGCCCTGCACGTCCACCGCCACGCTGTAGTGCCAAACGGTACCGGGCTGGTGGCGCAAGGGAATGGCGGCGAGGTCTTCGATCATCTCGCGCAGGGTGGAGTCCGGGTGCAGGATTTCAGCCTCCCGGTAGAGCTTGTCCACCGCCGACTCGGAGAAGATGCCGTAGCTTAAGCCCGCGGTGTGGCTCATCAGTTCGCGGATGGTCATGGGGTGGTCGGCGGGCTCGGTGACGATGCCGTTCTCGTCCTCGCCAACCGCCACGGGCAGATCCTTGAATTCCGGAATGTACTTCTCCACCGGGTCGCTGAGCCGAAACAGGCCCTCCTCGTAGAGCAGCATCAGGGCGACGCTGGTGATCGGCTTGGTCATGGAGTAGATGCGGAAAATGGTGTCCTCGGTCATCGGCATGTCGGCCTCCCTGTCCTGGGCGCCGAAGGTGCCGAAGTGCGCCACCTTGCCGTGCCGGGCGATGAGCGTGGTAATGCCGGCCAAGCGGCCCTCATCCACGAGCCCCTGCATGGCCGCTGAAAGGCGTTCCAGGCGCTCGCTCGACAGGCCGACGGCTTCCGGCGCGGCGGGGGACAGGTCGGCGGCAACTGCCTGGGCCGGGCTTGAGGCGGGCTGGTTAGCTGGCGTGCAGGCCGTCAGCGCCAAGCTGACCAGAACGGCAGCGAGGATGCGTGATAAGGCAAAGCGTTTGTGCATGCTGGGGTCTCTCTTGGGTTGCGTTTGGCGTTTGGCCAAGAAGCGGCGTTGCCGCCTGGCCCGAATCAAATGCCGAGGTCCAACAGGTTGTAGTCCTTGATCTCGGCTTTGGTGGAAGGGGTCCAGCGCCACTGGTCAGCTTCCGCCACCAAAGGTTGGTAGCTGTAGGGCTGCTCGTCCGGAAAGCGCTGCCGGCGGGCGTCGATGGCGTAGGCGATCAGCCGGGAGCGGCGGCGAATGCGTTCGTCGTCATACACTGCCATCTCATTGTGGACGCCGCCGCTGGTCACGCCGAGCACCGAGGCACGGCGGTGGAAGCCGAAGTTGATGCTCACGCGGACATCCGCGCTGGTGTTGGCGAAGGAGCCGTGAATGGCTTGGCGGCTGCACATGGCCACGTCGCCGGGGCCGCAGACCAAGGGCACGGCGTCCGGCAGCCGGTCCGAGCCCGCGTCAGCCACCATCGCCTTGATGTCCAATTTGCCCATGGCGTGGGAGCCGGGCACCACCCAAAGCCCGTTGGCCGGGGTGCATCCATAGAGCTGGGCCATGAAGTTGAAGCCGTGGGTGCCTGCGTCCAGCTCCGGGCTGTCCCAGTGGGTCCAGCCGTCCTGGTGCCAGGCCACGGAGCCGCCGAGGCCGGGAGGCTTGACCCATACCGATTCGTTGAAGGGGGTGAAGTCCGGACCATTGATCGCCGCAGCGACCTGAAGCAGTTGCGGATGCCCGTAGAGGCGCAGGCAGGCGTCGGAGAACTGCAGGGAGCCGAGCACTACTTGCGGAACATAGGCCGGTGCGTCCGGCGGCGGCGTGGGCTCGGCCATTTTTGCCGGATGCCGCCCGTTGGCAAAGTCGGTGCCGCCGTAGGCGTCGCTCAGCGGCTTCACCAGGAACACGTTGCGGGCCTTGCAGTCCGCGCCGAGGGCGGGCCGGCCGTGGCGGTCCAGCTTGGCGCCCCGCTCGGTCGGCGTCCGTTCCAGCAGGTCGGCGACGTCCCGCTCGATGTCGTCGAGCTCTTCGGGCTTCAGCACCTCTTCAAAGACGTAGAAGCCGCAGCGCCAGTAAGCATCGACAATGTCGGGGTGCAGGTTGCCCTGCTCATCGAAGCGGATGGGGCCGCGGTTACCGAGCGCCATCGCCCGTTCGTGGCCTTCGGCGCGGTAGCGGACCATCGCTGTCTCGTCCGGGCCGTAATCGACCAGGGTCACCTTGGGCAGTGGCAGTGCCATAAACGTCAGGCCGTCCTACAGAAGTCGGCGATGGAGACCGCCGTGTCGCGGCTGATGTCCGGCGCCGCCATGGGAAAGATCTCGGTGCCGTGGATGGTGCCCATCACCTGCCGGCACCGAGCGCTGACCCCGGCCCGCAGCAGTTTGCGGTAGAAGTTGACGCCCTCATCGCGCAGCGGGTCGCACTCGTTGACGCTGATGATGGTGGGCGGATAGCCCTTCAAGTCCGCCTCGCTGGCGAAGCCCGGCCAGGCGAGCGGATTTTTGTTGTTCAACTCCTCAATGCCGTAGGCCATCGCCCCGCGGTTGTTGTGCAGGTCGAGCAGAATGCCGTTGTTCTCCACGGAGGAGGGGCTGCCCTCGTGGGGCCAGACGCCGGCGATGTAGGGGCATAGGGCATAGAGGCCGCGAATCAGGCCGATGTCGCCGTCGCGCAGCAGCTTCAGCCCCGTGGCGAGCGTCAGATTGCCGCCGCCGCTCTCGCCGGCGATGATGATGTGGCCGGCGTCGATGCCGAGTTTATCGGCGCTTGCGGCCACCCACTTCACGCCCGAGACGCAGTCGTTCAGCCCCGCCGGAAAGGGCTCTACTTCGGGCACCGAGGAGGGTGTGAGGCAGTTGCGGAAATCGACCATGGCCACCGCCACCCCGCAGGCGGCGATGATGCGGCCCCAGGCGCGGTAGTTGCCGTAGGTGCAGGACATCGACTGCATGCCGCCGCCGTGGATGTAGTACACGCAGGGCTTGGCCGCATCGCCGTCGGGGCGGATGAACTGGATGTTGGCTTGGTTGCCGTCCGGTTCGGAGGTGAAGTGCAGGTCTTGAACCGTCAGGCCAGCGGAGGGGGCGACCTCCTCGGTGTCGGACAGCGCCAGGAACTGCTTCATCATCGCCGCCCCGGCCTGGGCTTCGGCGCTGTTGCTTTCCGCAAGCAGGTCCTCGCGGCTCGCCACGTCCCCGCCGCCTAAAGCGGCCAAGTCCATGGCGCCGAACACCGCCTTGATGCGCGGGTCGATCCTGGGGTCTTCGGTGATCTTTGACATGGTTGCGATCAGCTGAAATTCAGGCCTTCGAGGCTGCCTTCTTCCCGCCACTCCTTAATCAGTTGAAAAAAGGCCTCCGGCCCGCCGCCGTACTGGTTGCCCAGCAGGGAATTGCCCTGATCCACATGGCCCTCGTTGTTGTAGTAGCCCGGCGTGCACTCCTTGAGGAAGTCGACGTTGAACACGGCCATGGCCTTGATGGTCTCAAGCCAGGCGTCTTCCGCCTCCGCCGAAGCCTCCAGACAGTGGTAGTTGTTGTTGCGGGCGTGGCCGATCATGTAGGCGATGTGGTTGCTCTGCTCGTTGAGCATGTGCGGGAAGTTGGGGGTGAAGCCGCCTTGCAGGACGCCCATGAAGAAGCAGTTGGGGAAGCCGTGGGTCTGGAAGCCGTGCAGGGTGCGGATGCCGCTGCTCCATTTGCCGCTGAGCATCTGCCCGTCGCGTCCGGTGATGTCGTAGCCGGCCCGGCGAGCGTAGGCGGTGCCGACCTCGAAGCCAGTGGCGAAGATCAGGCAATCGAGCTCGTATTCGACCCCATCGACCACCACGCCCTTGGGGGTGATGCGCTCAACGCCCCGGCCTTGGGTGTCCACCAACTGCACGTTGGGACGGTTGAAGGACGGCAGGTAGTCGTCGTGGAAGCAGGGGCGCTTGCAGAACTGGCGGTACCACGGCTTCAGCGCCGCGGCGGTTTGCGGGTCATCCACCAGTTCGTCCACTCGGGCGCGGATCTGCTCCATCTTCTTGAAGTCCGCCAGCTCCACCCGGGCGTTCATCTCCTCGAAGGTCAGGTTGCCGTCGTTGGCCCGGCTGGCGTTGATGGTGGCAAGGTTGCGGATGATGTCCGTCCAGCCGTCGTCGACCAAGTCCTCGTCCTGGAAGCCGCCGGTGACCAGGATGTTGAAGTTTTGCATGCGCCGCTGCTGCCAGCCGCTATCCAAGCTCTGTGCCCACTGCGGATCGGTGGGCTTGTTGCCGCGCACGTCGATCGAGGAAGGCGTGCGCTGGAAGACGTAGAGCTGCTTGGCGGTCTCGGCCAGGTGCGGCACGCATTGCACCGCCGTCGCTCCGGTGCCGATGATGCCCACCCGCTTGTCGCCTAAGCGGTGCAGGTTGCCCTCGGCGTCACCGCCGGTGTAGCCGTAGTCCCAGCGGCTGGTATGGAAGCAATGGCCTTCGAAGGACTCAACACCCGGAATCCCGGGCAGCTTGGGACGATTGAGCGGCCCGTTGGACATAACCACGTAGCGGGCGGTCATGCGGTCGCCGCGGTTGGTCTCCACCAGCCAATGCTTGGCGGCTTCGTCCCAGCGCATGGCAGTGACTTCGGTTTGGAAGCAGGCGTTGCGGTAGAGGTCGTAGTGCTCGCCGATGGCGCGGCTATGGGCGAGGATTTCCGGGGCGAAGCTGTACTTCTCCTTGGGCGTGTAGCCAATCTCCTCCAGCAGCGGCAAATAGATGTAGGACTCAATGTCGCACTGGGCGCCCGGATAGCGGTTCCAATACCAGGTGCCGCCGAAGTCGCCGCCCTTCTCGATGATGCGGATGTCCTCCACCCCGGCCTCCCGGAGCCGCGCCCCGGCCAGCAGCCCGCCGAAGCCGCCGCCGATGACGAGGATCTCCACGCTGTCATTGAGCGGCGCCCGCTCAAAGCCGGGCTCGACGTAGGGATCATCCAAAAAGTGCGCAAACTTGCCGGTGACCTCGACGTACTGCTCGTTGCCGTCCGCCCGCACCCGCCGGTCGCGCTCGGCGCGATAACGCTCGCGCAGGGCGTCCGGATCGAATCCTAGGTCGGTGTTCGCATCGGTGACTGCCGCTTCGGCCATTCTCGCTTTCCCATCCAGCTTTTCGCGAATCGGCAATTAAGGCCGCATTGGGGGCTGATTTCAAGTCTGATGGCACGAACCGGCATGGGGCTTGTTGGCATCACGCCCCGTAGCTGACATCCTAACGGCGTGGTGGCCCGGACAACACCGTCATCGATATCCGATGCCGATCGCTGGGGACCATCTGAAGGAAGGAATCCATCATGGAAGTTGGAAATTTGCCGGCGTTTGCGGCCTACGGCGTTGACGGGTGCAAGGCTGGCTGGTTCTACATCGCGTTTGGTCCTTCGGAGAAAGTGCGCTGGGGCATCGAGCGGACAATAGAGGAACTGGTAGTGAAGGCGGCCTCTGACGACCGCATCTTCATCGACATCCCCATTGGCCTGCCCAATGATCGGGTGGGGCGAGTTTGCGATACCGAAGCTCGCAACAAACTCGGCTCTCAACGCCGACCCAGCGTATTCTCGGCGCCCATTCGCGCCGTGCTCCGCCACACCAACAACTACTCCCGCGCCAATCAAATCAGCAAGGAACTGACGGGCAAGGGGGAGCTGAAGGGCAAGGGGCTGAACAAACAGACTTTTAACATCCTGCCCAAGATAAAGGAGGTGGACGACTTGCTCGGGAGTTGTGGGAAGGCGCGCAAGGTCATCCGCGAGATCCACCCGGAAGTTTGTTTCTGGGCGCTCGCTGGGAATAGGCCCATGCAATACAAAAAGAACATCCTCAAGGGCTTTTGTGAGCGGCTGGCGGTTTTGAGGGAGCTATGGCCATCCATTTCGGAAACGATTGAGGCCATTCTGGAGGACGAGAAAGTCCTTGAGGAGCACAAGAGAGGAAATCTCGATGGAGACGACATACTCGATGCCGCTGCTGCGGCCATCACGGCTTGGGCAGAACCTCAGGCGCTAAAGACGTTGCCCGAGCACCCACCGAGGGATCAACGCGGTCTGCCTATGGAGATGGTCTATGTTCCCTGTGGCGCGGCTCGGCTGAAGCACTGAACTTTGGCATCGCCGCACACTTCCCAACGACGATCAATCCCTTCACCGCTATCATCTTGAAGTGGCGTGGTCAAAAATGACAACATATGGCCTGAGCAGGAAAACGAGGCCCATCGGTTGGATCAAGGCGGCGCACAAGGTCTTCGAGACGTTCCCCCAATCCGTGAGGGATCGGGCGAATACCGCCCTGACGATCGCGGCAGAGGGCGGTAAGGCGGACATCGCAAAACCGCTGAAGGGCGTGGAGTCGGGCGTTTTTCAGATCGCCATTCGGCACCGAACCGACGCTTGGCGGGTGGTTTACGTCACGGAGCTGGCCGGACGGCTTTGGGTAATCCACGCATTCCGAAAGAAGTCGAAAGTGGGGATTAGGACGCCGAAGCGCGAAATCGATCTGATCGCGGGCCGGCTGGCGCGATTGAAAACGGAGAAGTTGTCATGAGCGAGTCCGAATTTGAATTGATCGAAGGGGGCGGCAATGTGTTTCGCGATCTGGGCGATCCCGAAGCCGACCTGAAGCATGCCAAGGCGGTACTCGCCGCTCGCATCATCACGACGTTGAACGAGCGTGGACTCTCGGTGCGAAAGGCCGCCGCCTCGACCCCTTTTGCTGCGGCGGACTTTTCGCGTGTGCGAAATGCCAACCTTGGGCGGTTCACGCTGGATCGGCTGATGAAAATGCTCGCGGCATTAGACGGCGATTTGCATATCACGGTGCAAATCAATACTGGAACCCAAGACAAGCCGGCGATGGTGACTTAGCCTGCGGCGGCAATTTGGTAACCGAACGGGCCCAAAGCTCATAGCAGACATCGGTGCCAGCCAATCTCTAAGCGGAACAATGGTCCGCAACCGGGTTAAGATTCAACCCTTCAACGGCAACTAGGCGAAGGCACATGCACGACACCCTCATCAAGAACGCCACCATCGTCGATGGCAGCGGCAAGGAGCCCTACAACGGCGACATCGCCATTCAGGACGGGCGCATCACCGCCGTTGGCGCAGTGGATGGGCAAGCCAAAGAGACCATCAACGCGGACGGCGCCTACGCCACGCCGGGGTGGATTGACGTGCACACCCACTACGACGGACAGGTGAGCTGGGACGACACCCTGGACCCGTCGTTCAGCCACGGTGTCACCAGCATCGTCATGGGCAATTGCGGCGTCGGCTTCGCACCCTGTCCGCCGGGCGGCGAGCAGGGCTTGGTGGAGTTGATGGAAGGGGTGGAGGACATTCCCGGCACCGCCCTGCACGAAGGCATTGAATGGGGCAACTGGGAGAGCTTTCCGGAGTACATCGACTATCTGGAAAGCCGCGCCTATACCTTGGATGTGGGCACCCAGGTGCCGCACAGCGCGGTGCGCAACTACGTGATGGGCGAGCGGGCGCTGCGCCACGAGGACGCCACCGCCGAAGACCTTGCGGCCATGGGCCGCGTCGTGCAGGAGGGAATCAAGGCGGGCGCCTTGGGCTTCTCCACCTCGCGCACCGTTGGCCATCGGTCGGTGCTTGGCGAGCCCATCCCCGGCACCTTCGCCGAAAAGGCCGAACTGCTGGCCATCGGCCGGGCCCTGAAGGCCGCTGGCAAAGGCGTCTTTCAGGCGGTGCCCGCCGGCGTGGTGGGCGACATCGCCGGGCCGGAGCAGTGGACCACCGAACAGGAAGTGGAGCTGTTTACGGCAGTGGCCCGGGCCAGCGGGCGCCCCTGCACCTTCACCCTGGTCCAGAACGGCGACCGGCCGGACCAGTGGCGCAACTGCCTGCAAATCGTGGAGCGGGCCAACGCCGAGGGCTTGTACATCCGGCCGCAGATCGCCTCGCGGCCCATCGGCTTTGTCACCAGCCTGCAGTCCTATCACATGTTCATGCGGCGCCGGACCTATCTGCAGTTGGCCGACTTGCCGCTCCAAGCGCGCTTGGCGGAAATGCGAAAGCCGGAAGTCAAGGCGGCGATCCTCGCTGACGATGACGTGCCGCCGGACCAGCCGGGGGTGATGGCCAACGTTTACGGGTTGATGGCGATGGCGGCACCGATGATGTTCCCCATCGAGCTGCCCATCAACTACGAGCCGGACCCCTCCGGCAACATGGCCGCCCGGGCGGCTGCGGCCGGCCAGGAAGTGCCGGAATGCATCTACGACTACCTCACTGCCGGCGATGGCGATCAGTTTGCGATCCTGCTCGGCGCCAACTTCGTGGACGGCACCTTCAGCGTCATGGAGGAGATGATTGCCCACCCCGACACCACCATCGGCCTCTCCGACGCGGGTGCCCACGTCAACCTGATATTCGATGCGGTGGGGCCAACCTATCAGCTCACCCACTGGGTGCGGGACCGCAGCCGGGGCAAGCGCCTGCCCATCGAGTTGATGGTGCGCAAGCAAACCCAAACCAACGCGGACCTGTTCGGCCTGCACGACCGGGGCGCCTTGCGCGTCGGCTTGAAGGCCGACGTCAACCTGATCGACTTGGAGCGACTCAACTTGGGCAAACTGGAGGTGCGCCACGACCTGCCGGCGGGCGGCAGCCGCATCCTGCAATCCGCCGAGGGCTACATCAACACCTTCGTTGCCGGCGTCAAGACCCGCGAAAACGACGAAGACACCGGGGCGCGGCCGGGGCGGGTGATTCGGGCCTGACCGGCACGGCGAGGGCCACTGTCAACCAGGAGATCAACATGACTGCCTTTCGAGTGTTTCTGGGAACTCTGTTGGCTGTCATCGCCATCTACACCTTGGCGGTGGTTGCCGAGCACGGTCTGAACCTGTTTGCCGTGTTCTTTGGCGACATCGGGGCTTTGGGTTGGCCGGGACAGTTCAACTTGGATTTCCTCGGCATGCTCATGCTGTCGGCGCTGTGGACTGCATGGCGCAATGAATTCAGCCCCAAGGGCTTGTTGCTGGGCCTGCTGGCGCTGTTGTTCGGTGCGCCATTTCTCGCCATCTACCTGTTGGTGTTGAGCGTGCAAAGCCAAGGGAACCTAAAGGAAATGCTGCTCGGCGAAGCGCGGGCTGGATAAAGCCGCCCCACGACCAGCGGTTCTCATTTTGGCTTTTTCCTTGATCGGTTCAAATCGAGGGCAGGATGCCCTCGCTCCAAAGCAGAACGCCCGGAGCGGGGGCATCCCGCCCTCGAACTGGCCTCGCTCCAAAGGAGAACACCCGGAGCGAGGGCATCCTGCCCTCGAACTGCCCTCGAACTGGTCTTTGGAATCCGCGATGGACTCAGCGGATTGGGACTATTTTCGAAGAACTCCGGGTCAGTTTGCGCCGATGCCCGCGGCCAGCTCCACGAGGCGAGCTCGCGTACCGTCCAAGTGACTGTCGGCGCCGACTGGCGGACGCATAGTGCCTTGCACAGCAACCTCCGCAGTCAATCTGACTCCCACCAGGCCCAGCCACGATTGCAAATAGGGGGATTGATGATCGTAGGGATCCGGCTGGCCGTCCTTCGGGCCGTAGTTGCCGCCCCGCGAGTAGATGACCACCGCGTCGCCCCCGGCCAGACCCTCCATGCCGTCGGGGCGAGGGATGAAGGTCAAGCCCGGATGGGTGATGAGGTCGATGTACTGCTTGAGCTTGTAGGGAATGCTGAAATTCCACATGGGCGCCGCAATCAGGTAGTGGTCGGCCGCCTTGAACCCCTCGACCAAGGCCAACACTTCCGACCAAGCGCTTTCCTCGGCTGGGTTGAGCGCCTCGCCGCGCATCACCTTGTACTTCGCGGCGGCCGCGGCGGCGTTGAACTCGGGCAGGCCCGCGGCGAACAGGTTCAGATGCTCGACCGTCACGCCGTTCGGCAAGGCGTCCAGGTAAATGGCCGCCGCTTGGCTGGAGTACGAGTCCGCCTCCCTGGGCGAAGACTCGATGTAGAGAAGAGTGCTCATTCGTGGCCGCTCCTTGGGTATCGGTAGTTGCTAATGTGCAGTTCGGCCTGTTCGCCTCGCCGCAGGGCTGTGGAAAATTCAAACTGATACACTAGCCTTTTTTGCATCCGTAAAGCGACCACCGCAAAGCGCATTGTGCGCGCATGAGCCGGCAAGGACAGCCTTAATGAGCGTCATCAAGCAGGACGATCTGATTCAAAGCGTGGCGGACGCGCTGCAGTACATCTCCTACTACCATCCGCCGGACTTCATTCGCGGCATGGCCGAGGCCTACGAGAAGGAGGAGTCCCCGGCGGCCAAGGCGGCGCTCAAGCAGGTGCTGGTCAACTCACGAATGTGCGCCCTGGGCAAGCGGCCCATCTGCCAGGACACCGGCATCGTCAACGTGTTTCTGGACGTCGGCATGGATGTCCGCTGGGACGCGGACATGAGTGTTGAGGACATGATCAACGCCGGCGTTCGGCAGGGTTTCCTGAACCCGGACAACGTGCTGCGCGGCTCAGTCCTTGCCGACCCGGACGGTGCGAGGACCAACACCAAGGACAACACGCCGGCGGTCATTCACACGCGCCTCACCCCCGGCGATACCTTGGGCGTCGAGGTTGCGGCCAAGGGAGGCGGCAGTGAGGCCAAGGCCAAGTTCAAAATGCTCAACCCCAGCGACTCGGTGGCCGACTGGGTGCTTTCCGTGGTGCCCACCATGGGCGCCGGCTGGTGCCCGCCGGGTCTGCTCGGCGTCGGCATCGGCGGCACCCCGGAGAAGGCGATGCTGTTGGCCAAGGAAGCGCTGATGGAACCCATCGACATCCATGACCTGCAAGCCCGCGGCCCGGCCAGCCGTGGCGAGGCGCTGCGTCTGGAGCTGTTCGACAAGGTCAACGCGCTCGGCATCGGTGCCCAAGGCTTGGGCGGACTGACTACCGTGCTGGACGTGAAGGTGAAGGAGTACCCCACCCACGCCGCCAACAAGCCGGTGGCCGTCATCCCCAACTGCAGCGCCACCCGGCATCTCCACTTCACTTTGGACGGCAGCGGCCCGGCCCGCTTCGAGCCGCCGGACCTGAACGACTGGCCGGACATCGCGTTCGATCTCGGCGATGAGGTGCGGCGGGTGAATCTGCAGACCCTCACCCGCGCCGAAATGCGTGAATGGCAAGCTGGAGACACCCTGCTGCTGTCCGGCAAGATGCTGACCGGGCGCGATGCCGCCCACAAGCGGCTCATCGACTTGCTGGACGCCGGTGAACCCCTGCCCGTGGACCTGGCTGGCCGCTTCATCTATTACGTGGGGCCGGTCGATCCGGTGCGCGAGGAAGTGGTGGGGCCGGCGGGTCCGACCACGGCGACCCGCATGGACAAGTTCACCCGCACCCTGCTCGAACGCACCGGGCTGATGGGCATGATCGGCAAGGGCGAGCGCGGCCCCGAGGCCATCGAGGCGATCCGCGACCATGAGGCAACCTCCCTGATTGCCGTTGGCGGCGCGGCCTATCTGGTGTCCAAGGCGATCACCGGCTCCCGGGTGCTGGCCTTCCCGGACCTGGGCATGGAGGCCATCCACGAATTTGAGGTCCGCGACATGCCGGTGACGGTGGCCGTGGACGCCCGGGGCGAATCCGTGCACGAGTCGGGGCCGAAAATCTGGGCTCGACCGACGACCGGTGATTCCATTCCCGCCGTATCCATCCCAGCCTGAGCCTCGGAGACCCGCCGTGATCAAGACCATTGGCATGCTCAAGCGCCGTCCCGGCATGACGGTGGCTGAGTTTCGCGCCTACTACGAAACCCACCACCGCGTCATTGGCGAGAAGTACCTGTCCGGGTTCGCCAGCCGCTACATGCGCCGTTTCATCACGCCCTCCCCAAACCGGGAGACCGGCGAAGTGCCGGAGCCGGACTTCGACGTGGTGCTGGAGATCTGGTATCCCGACCGGGCCACCTTCGAGGCTTGCGGCCGGGTGCTCGCTGCCCCGGATGCGGTGGCGGAAATCGTCGCCGACGAGGAGCGCCTCTTCGATCGCCCCAAGATGCGCTTCTTCGTCATCGAGGAGGAATGCGAATCCGAACTTCCGGACCCCCGCCGAAGCCCATGAAACCGCCTCCGGCTTCCGTCGTTTCGAGGGCAGGATGCCCTCGCTCCGGTCGTCCTCCTTTGGAGCGAGGGCGTCCCGCCCTCGGAATCCTCAACGTGCGTTCAATCGGATTCTGGCGTGGACCTGTGTTGAATCGATCCCCTGTTATTGAATCGTTCAAGGAGTTGATCCCATGATTTCGAGACGAACCCTGCTCAAGACCTCGGCCGCCGCTGCGGCCCTGCCCCTGCTGCCCGCCATCGGCCGAGCCGGGTCAAGCTGGCGTGACGCCGCCGAAGCCTCGCCGCTCATCTACCTCACGCCCATTCAGTCAAACGGCGCCGAAAGCCGCTGCCAAGCCGAAATCTGGTTCGCCAGCGTCGATGGTGCCATGTACGTGGTCACGGCGGCGGAAGCCTGGCGGGCCGAGGCCGTGCGCCAAGGGCTTTCCGGCGCCCGCATCTGGATCGGCGACGTGGGGCCTTGGCGGGGTGCGGATGGCAAGTACAAAGCGCTGCCGGCGGTCGATGCCCGGGCCAGCTTGGAGGCGGACGCCGCCGTTCACAGCCAGGTGCTGGAGGCCATGGGCGCCAAGTACAGCGCCGAGTGGGACACTTGGGGGCCACGCTTCCGCAACGGGTTGGCTGACGGAACCCGGGTCATGTTGAAGTACGAGCCGACGGCTTAAGTCCCTACAATTCATCCACCGGTCTGTTGGGGAGATGTTCATGACCCCGTCGCGTTGCACTGTGCGTCGTTTGTTGCTTTTGCTTGCCGCCGTCGGCCTTGTTGCCGGCGTCGCGGCCGGCGAGTCCGATCTGCCCCTCAAAGCTGAACGAGAGGCTCGCTTCACCGTCGATGAGGCCACATGGCTGTCCTTGGACGTCGCCCCGTCGGGGGAGCAACTGGCGCTCGAGATTCTCGGCGATCTCTACCTGCTGCCCATCGAGGGCGGCACCGCCAAGGCCATCACCCAAGGCATGGGCTACGACGCGCAGCCGCGCTTCTCGCCGGACGGCAAGCGCATCGCCTTCGTCTCCGACCGCGACGGTGCCATCGCGCTCTGGACTCTCGCCTTGGAAGACGGCGAACCGGAGAAGCTGGCAAGCCCTGGGGAGCGCGGTGACTTCGCCTCCCCGGAGTGGTCGCCGGACGGCCAGCACATCATCGTCTCGAAGACCAGTTTCGGCCTCGGCACCTACGAACTCTGGGCTTACCACATAGACGGCGGCAAGGGCGTGCAGATCACCCAAGCCGCGCCGGAGGGCAAAAAAACGCCCAGAAACCAGCGCCACAATGCCTTGGGCGCCGTGTACTCGCCCGATGGCCGTTATCTGTACTACGCGACGAAGGCCGGCGGCTTCTCCTACAACCAGATGTTCCCCCAATGGCGGATCGCGCGCCGGGACCTGCGCGAAGGCACCGAGGACGCCATCATCGAGGCCCAGGGCAGCGCCATGCGCCCGCGGCTTTCGCCGGACGGCAGCCTGCTCGTGTACGGTACCCGCTTCGAGCAGAACACGGGCCTGCGCCTGCGCGACCTTCAGACCGGCGAGGACCGCTGGCTGGCCTACCCGGTGCAGCGCGACGACCAGGAGTCCCGCTACACGCGCGACCTGCTGCCCGGCTACGCCTTCGCGCCTGACGGCCAGTCCCTGTATTTCACCGCCGACGGCGGCATCCGCCGGGTGTCGATTGAGACGGGGGAGATCGAGGACATCCCGTTCACCGCCGATGTGGCCCTTGGCTTGGGGCCGAGCTTGCAGTTCCCTTGGCGGCTCGGCCTAGGGCCGGTGAAGGCGCGCTTGATTCGAGCGCCCGCCCTGTCGCCGGATGGCGCCCATGCCGCCTTTTCCGCCTTCAACCGGATTCATCTGCACCAGATCGAAGGCGGCGTGACCACCGCCCTCTCGCCGGACGGACTGGAGGCCTTCCATCCCGCTTTCTCGCCGGATGGCAAACAGGTCGCCTTCGTCAGTTGGAGCGACGAGGGCGGGCACATCTGGCGGATGCGGAGCAACGGCCGGGGCCAGCCGAAGCGCCTCACTGAACGGCCAGGATTCTACTCCGATCCGGTCTTTTCCCCCGATGGCCAGCGCATCGTCGCCCTGCGCGCCACGAGCCACGAACGCATGCAACGAGAGTTCGATTTCGGGACTCCAACCGGGTCAGACCTCGTCTGGCTGCCGGCCAACGGCGGTCCGGCAACCACCATCATGCCCGCCCGCGGGTACGGCCCGCCCCACTTCGGGCCGGAGGACGATCGCATTTACCTCTACGCCGCAGCGAACCCCTTTGGCGCGGCCGAGGGCAGCGGCCTGATGTCCGTTCGCTACGACGGCACCGACCGCCGCCTGCTGCTGAGCGCCACCGGCCCCGGCATCTATTCCGCCGAAGGCGAGGTGGGCGCCGCCGACATCCGGCTGGCGCCGGACGGCCGCCATGCCCTGATCCACCATGCCAACCAGCTTCATCTCGCCCGCCTGCTGAACCGCAACCTCGGCAACGTGACGCTGAGCTTGGCTGACCCGTCCCTGCCCTTGGTCCGTCTCACGGACGTGGGTGCCGACTTCTTCGGCTGGAGCGCCGGTGGGGACGAACTCCATTGGAGCGCGGGCAATCGGCTCTACCAACGCGCGGTGGCGGACGTGGCTTTCGACACCGACGAAAAGGAGGGCCAGGACGAGGGTGAGAAAGGGGACCAAGGCGAGCAATCGGAGGCAGAGGACGACGGTGCCAGTGAGCCTAGCGACACCGCGAAGGAAGACGAAAAGCCCTTGCTGGAGGCAGACCCCTCCGTGCGCTCCCTGGCAATCGAAATCTACCGCCCCCGGCATCGCCCGGAAGGGAAGGTGGCGCTGATCGGCGCCCGGATTCACAGCATGGCGGCGGACGCGCCTCCCATTGAGGACGGCGTGGTCCTGATCGAGGCCGACCGAATCCTGGCCGTGGGCGAACGCGATGCGGTGGACATTCCTGCTGACGCGGAGCGCATCGACCTAGCAGGCAAGACCATCCTGCCCGGCTACGTGGACACCCACGCCCACTTCCGGGTGCTGCGCCGGGTGCACGGCGGCAGCAACCCCACCTTCCTAGCCAACCTCGCCTACGGCGTCACCACCGGCCTCGACGTGCAGCCGAGCACCACCGACATCCTGGCCTACGAGGACCAGATCGACGCCGGGCTGCTGATCGGCCCAAGGGCGCTGTCCACCGGCCCCGGCATCTTCAACCACAACGAGTTCCGCTCCGCCCGCCACGCCGAGGCGGTGCTGACCCGCTACCGGGACCACTACCGGGTCCACAACTTGAAGGCCTACATCTCCGGCAACCGCCGCCAACGCCAGTGGCTGGCCCAGGCCGCGCACAAGCTGAAGCTGATGCCGACCACCGAGGGCGCCCTGGACATGAAGCTCAACATGACCCACGCCATCGACGGCTTCAGCGGCAACGAGCACAACTTCCCCATCGTGGACCTGCACGCCGACACCGTGGAGCTGGTTACCCGCTCCAGCATGAGCTATACGCCAACGCTGCTCGTCACCTACGGCGGCCCTTGGGCGGAGAACTTCTTCTACACCACCGAATCGCCCCACGACGACCCCAAGCTGCGCCGCTTCACGCCGCTGCCCTTCCTAGCGGCCCGCACCCTGCGCCGCGCCTGGTTCCACGAACGCGAATACAGCTTCCCCCGAGTGGCGGCGAATGCCGCCAAAATCATCCGCGCCGGCGGCCGGGTCGGGGTCGGCGCCCACGGTCAACTGCAGGGCCTCGGCTACCACTGGGAACTCTGGGCGCTGGCCAGCGGCGGCCTCACCCCAACTGAAGCGCTGACCGCCGCCACCCGCCACGGCGCCGAAATCATCGGCGTCGCCCAGGACATCGGCACCGTCGAGGCCGGCAAGCTGGCCGACCTCGTCGTGCTGAACAGCGATCCCATGCAGAACATCCGCAACACCGCGGACCTATCCCTGGTGGTCAAGGGCGGTGAAGTGTTCGAAGCGGACACCCTGGACCAGATTTGGCCCGAGCGGAAACCGCTGCCGCCCCAGTGGTGGCAGGAGCAGGGGCCGTAATCTATGTGAGATAGGTGCTCGGCTCGCCGAAGCCGAGCACCAAAAGTTCCTTTTTGGCGCGGGTGGCGGCGACGTACAGCAGTGAACGTTCGGCGGTTTCCGCTGCGGCCGGGTTGTCGGCCGTGTTGATGGCGGCGGGCAGGGGCAGGGTGTCGGCGTGTGCGCTGGCGATGATGATGTAGTCGAACTCCAAGCCCTTGACGCGGTGCATGGTCGCCAAACGAACGCCGGACGCTGAATCGTCGGGCGCGTCCGCTTCCAGCACTTCCACGTCCACTCCGGCTTGGTTCAGTTCCCGACCGATGGCATCGCGCTCCGGTTTAGTGCGGGCAACGATGCAGACGCCGCGCAGAGGTTGGTCTTCGACCTCCAAGGCGGCGAGATGCTCGATCAGCCAAGCGGCTTGATCGGCCCGAGTGGCGAAGTGCCGCACCACCGGAACCGGCCCGTGAGTGACCGAACGTATGCCTTCGTTGTCGTCCCGTCCGCCGTCCATGTCGTCAACGGATCGGCCTTCAAGCAAGTCCGCGGCCCAGCGGCGAGTTTCCTCGGTGGTGCGGTAGTTCAGGCGCAGCTTGCGAGCGCGGCCCCGAACGTCGATGCCGCAATGGCTCAAGACCACTCGGCGGCGCGAGTAGATGCGCTGATGGGCGTCGCCGACGATGAACAAGTCATCGGAATCGCTCTGGGCCAAGGCGCGAATCAGCCGCCATGCGGGGGCACCCAAGTCTTGTGCCTCATCGACGATGACGGCGGCAAAGTCCGCGCCGCGCCGGTCCTCCTCCAAAAGCGTTGCCGCCGCCCGGTAGCAGTCCGCCACCTCCATAACGCCGCGCTCCGACAACTGAACGCGGTATTCCTCGAACACCGGCCAGATCCGCGCCCGCGCCGCACGATTTAAGCGTACGCCCCGGCCGGTGCGGGAGACGTGCAGGTACTCCTCGCGGGAAGTGACGCCGCGGGACTGAATCACCTGCTCCCACTCATGTTCGTAGAAGGCGTCGGGATACATCAGGCCGTCGGGCTTCTTCGCCAACGCCTCTCGCCAAGCCTCCTCATCTCGCCCAAACACCAAGCGGAACCGGTAGCGCCGTCCGCGCAGAAAACGCTGCACCCAACGATCCAAGTTCGTCACCTCTATGCGCTCCATCTCCTCTGGCGAACAAATGGCGCGTAAATTGTTGGCGATGTCGGCGGCTAGGTTGCGAGTGAAGGTGGTGAACAGGATGCGCTGGCCCGGGGGCAGCGTCCGGGCTAGCCAACGCGCCCGATGCATGGCGACCACCGTCTTGCCCGTGCCGGCGCCGCCGAGCACCCGCACGGGGCCGTTCCAATGGCGCTCCACCAAACGGCGTTGGGATGGGTGCAGGAAGACGCGCCAGCGCTCCAACGGCGCGTTGAACATCTCCTCGAGTTCCAAGTCGTCCTCAACGACCACGAAGCGGCTACGGGAATCGTTGTGCTTGAGGGCAGTGGCGAAATCCGAGGCATCCACAGGCCCAGCCGGGGCTTCCCGCGCCCGCACAAGTACCTCATAGGACTCGCCTGCCAGATAGAGAAACAGCGCATCGTAGGCCTCAAGGGGCAGGCGCGGCGCCATCGCCTCCAGATCGGACTCGTCTTGAAGCTCAAGAACTTCGTCGGTCATTTCCTCAGGCACCCCGAGGCGCACGAGCTCCCGGCGCTTTAGGCTGCCAAATGCGCGGGATTCATCGGCTGCCGCCGCCGAACCATCCGGGCCAGTAGCCTGTCGCGGCTCATAAACCTGCAGCGCACCGGTTTCCACGTTGATGCTGCATGCATGGCGTGTGGCCCATTGATAGGCTTCGTCGTGCTTGTCCGCCCACAGCAGCATGTGCATGTTGCCCTGTGCAGGCTTCAGAACAATGGCGCGGTAGCCGCCGTCAATGCGCAGGGAACGCATGTTCGGATCCCTCGCATTGGCGATCTTCTCGTAGTTCAGGCCGGACGCCGTGGAATCACGCTCAAAGCGGGTGATCATGGTGCGAACGCCGCGCTGCTGCCGCGATGGCAACTTCGCGAACGCGGTCAGAAAATCCGCCGACATGGCCATTCGCACGTCACTCATGAGGACTCCTCCGCAGACAGTACAGTTCGTAGCTGAGATTCGAGGTTGGCCTCCTCAGCGCTGAGAACCCGCCATCCGGCTTCAGTAAACGCGCTGTCTTCCACCCCATTTACCAGCACGGCGACTTGCTTATTTTCCCAAGCCAGTTCCACTTCCGCGACCACTTCACCGGCAGCGTCCTGTAGCTCGAAGCCCACTTCGGGTGGTGGCAGCCCTTCTTCGGCGAGCGCCAACAGGACGGGGCGGAGTGAGGCGACAGCCAGAGACACCGCCTCCGCCCAAGCGGCGTCGGGCGTCTCACCGAGCGCGTCCGCTTCGGCGACGTCGGGGTACTCGGGATAGATGCTGTGCGTTGTGCCACGCACGGTGGTCCACGAGGCGCCCGGCAGGAATTGCGCTAGGTTGTAGAACCTCAAGGTATCGTTCCACTGCCGCTGATAGTTCTTGTGTTCAGACTGCCCGTCATTCAAGTGCAGTGCGACCGCCATGGCGTCGGGCTCGGCTTCTTGGACGGCCGCCAGTGGGAGCGCCACGAATAGCTCAACAAGCTCGGGCGTCCCATTGCGCCAAGGACCGGCTCCTGCGAAAGCGGTTTCTTGTGGCAAATCCGCCATACGGTCTTGAACCGCAGCAGGCAGTTGTTTGGCCGCATCAAGGAAGCGATCCCGCAAGGCCGCGCTTTGCATGTCGGCGCGCTGAAAGAGACCGAGCAGTTCGGTGAACAGGGCGCGCTTCCAAGCCAATGGGTCGGGATTGCGCAAATACCGAACCAGCAGCTTCAAGAACGGCTCGCCGAGCGCTGACCGAACCCGGCTTGTTTCCCACCTTTGGTCTAACTTCTCTTGCAAGGCCGCCATGGCGCCATCGTTGCCGCCGAGCCAAGCCAGCGGTTGTGTGCCGCTGCCGGATGCCTCGTCGATGTCCCACCAAGTGAGGGACCACACCAAATAGCCAGCACGAACGAGAGCCATGCGTTTTGCGGAATCGTCGTCCGCCCGATCACGATGGTATTCGAAGCCGTCCATGAAAATGGCAACCGGTGGGCTACCGTTCGATGTCCGCGCTGGCCGAATCAGAAAATCCGGGCGGCTGGGAAGCACGACCCCCTGTGATCGGCCCAACTCCGCTTGGGGCTCCATGAAGTAGGTGCGCTCGTCCACGGAAAGCGTGAATCCCGGCTTGCCGCCGACGATGTCCTCCCGCACACGCACCGGCTTGCCCTCCACCTCGATGCGGCGCAACGCTTCCACGAACCGCGCTTCCAACTCGCTTTCCATCAGCGGATTGGTCTTCACGGAGCGCAAACCCGGAACCTCCTGCAAATCCTCCGCTTGCTCAAGCATCGCGTTCAGCAAAGCCAGCGCCACTGTGCGGGAGGTGCCTTCCATGTCGTAGCTGCGCCGATAGGCGTAAACGCAGCGATAGCAGCCGTCCTTCATGGGGTCGGCGTTGCACTCGCACTGCGCAATGGCATCGCGGGCCCGGCGCAGGACCTCCAGCAGGTTGTTCGGGTCGCCCATCATCTGCTTGAGGTATCCCGTGCCGCCCGGCACGGTGTCGTAGAGCATCAGAAAGGTCTGCTCGACGCCGGATTCCGCCGCTGGAAACATGCAGGTCATCACCCGCAGGTGGTCCACTGCACCGGCAAACTGGCGACGCAGGCCCAACTCCAAGGCGGCGATGAAGGAGCTGTTGCGTTGTTCGGCTTCAAATGTGCCGACAGCGGGTATCAGGATGCGCACGGCTTCGGACTTGAAGTCGCGGTACAGGTACAGGCAATCGACAATCGCCTCGTCGTTGCTCGCCCCACAGGTACGCGTGTGCTGCACTTCGCCGCCCGGACCCTGGACGCCGCCGCACTTGCGGCACAGGGAGAAGCCCTTGCGCGGCATGACCTCGCCAGCGAACGCGGTGGGTGAATCCTGTTCGTCGCGACGTCCGAAGTTCATCTCCCGGAACGTGGCGGAGGGTATGTACTCGAAACCAAACGGCTGGGCTGCGTCCGTGGTGGCATAGGCTCGGGACACGGAGTCGGGTGGAAAGTCGGCTACCAACTGCCGCGTGTAGAACAAGGGCTCGCGCTCATCGCGGTCGTCCATGATGCGGCTTCGGCGGTCCGGCGTGGCGGCATGCACCAGCCGCAGGCGCAGCATTTCGCGGCGTTGCCCGGCGTCCGCCCAGAGCGGGTCGCCGCAACGAGGGCAGGTGGCATGGTGGTCGCCCGCGTCGATGTTCTCGCAATAGGCGCAGGACGGGCACAGCCGCCACCACTCGATGGGCGACCCCCGCATGTCGATGCGGCGAATGGCCACCTTGCGGCCACCGGCGTAGAACTCGTTTTCCGGGGCGAATTCGCCGAGTGCGGCCACTGCGGGACGCAGGTAGTCATAGACAATCCGGTCGTCTTCGGACGCATCGTCCTGGCCATCGGTGTGCCGGAAAATCACGGAGTTCAGGGTGACGCCCTGTTCAGGGAACGCATAGTTGGGCAACAATCCTTCGTCCGTGAGAAAGCCGAAGGTGTCGCGTCCGTTGAGGTTAGTCAACAAACTCTGTAGCGCGATTCGCTCGGACTTCAATTTCTTGACTTCGTCTTCGGTGGCCTCGTCGGACGGGGTCCGCTCAAGCGCCCTGATGCGACTGCGCAGCGCTTCGACATCGCTGCGCAGCGACTTGCGGTCGTTGACCACTTCGGTCAGGCGCTTGAGGATGCGCAAGCGCAGCGAGTCCTCCGAGTCGGCACCGTGCAGAAAGCGCGCTAGATAGTTCTGCGATCCCTCGCCAAGGTCTGCCTCACCCGGGTTTGAGCCGGTGTCAAAGGCTTGGAAGAAACGGCTCAGTATTCGATCGCCGTTTTCCGCGATGAAGTCGAAGAGAGGGTAGGGGAAGCCGCTTTGGTTGCCTTTGTCCACGTTGTCGAGCACGGCCCCGATCCGCCGTGGCACCGCTTGCTCATCGACGCCCTCGGCCACCCAGCAGTCGAAGCAGAAAGCCGTGAGTTGGCGTTCAAGAACCGCTGGCGCATTGAGGAAGACGTCGGGCGGCTCCACGCGGCTGCCGAGCATTTCCAAGGGTTCCGCGTAGTAGTAGAGGTCGTGGGGCTGGCCGGTGGCCACCGTCATTGCCAAGGCGTTGCCGTCGCGCCTTCCGGCACGGCCGGTGCGCTGAACGTAATTCACGGCCGCAGGCGGCACGGAGCACATGATGACGCTGGAGAGGCTGCCGATGTCCACGCCGAGTTCCAATGTCGGCGTCGCGGATAGCAGGTTCGGATCCCAAGGCTTGCGTTCATCCGCAGCAAAACGCTCCTGCAGTTGGTCGCGCTCCTGCCGGGGCACCAGCGCCGTGTGTTCGGCGGAAACGATGCGCCGGATGTCGGCGTCGCGGTACAGTTGACCTGACCAAGTGGGCTGGCCGGGAACGAATTCCGCGTAGCTTTCCTGAGTGGCCAGATCGAGACAGGGTGCGCCTTGCCACAAATCGGCCTCCTCGGCGGGAACCACCAGCGTTCGCGGCGAAGCGGGGCTGGACATCAATGCGACCTCGGAGGTCACGTGGAGACGTTGGGGGTCAAGCGCCCAAACCTGCGTCTTCTTGCCCGGCAGAACGCACACCAATCCAGCATCCTGCAAAGCCGTCATCACGATCTGCAGCACGGCGGCGGCCTCTTGGCTGGCGGCCAGAACATTCACCGGGGTCAGAACCTTCTCGGCCCACACTCGATACCAGGACTTGCTTGACCCGCCGGCCAACGCTTCAATGCCTTGATCCTCCGCCACGGATGCAGGGAACACGGGCAGATTGGAGCGTCCACCGAAGTCCTGCAAAGCGGGATCGTGGATGGCGTAGGGACGGCCGCCGTTGCGTAGGTAGCCTTCGAGGGCGGCGTTCCGCACAGCGCCGCGGTCCCGCATGCGGCGCACGACGCCAAGCACCAAGGCGCGCACGGCCGCCTCATCGATGCTACGCAATTCGCCGAACTCCTCTCGAATTCGCAGCCCCGCCTGCTCGCAAGCGGCCAGCAACGCTTCGCGGTCGAAGCCGACTGCCGCAGCATACGTTCGCTCCAACGTGCGACCGATGGCGGCACGCCAAGTCATCTCCGCCAGCACATCCCAACGCATCCGGCGCTCAACGAGGGACCGCAGATTTGAGTTTTCCGGCAACTTCCCGTCGCGCCGCAAGGCCTCAAAGTCCCGGAACCAAAGCCGGTCTGGGGCGATGAACTCACTGATGAAGCGGTTTTCCTCGAAAGCATCGGCGTTGACCTCGGCCTTGCCCCACCAGGCGACCACTTGGTCCGGAAAGTCCGCAAGCGAGATGCGCCCTTCCTTGGCCACCACCTGAGCCATTGCGGCGCGGAGGCTGTTGCGCCAGGTTCGCGCGGCGAAGAACGAGCCGCGATGGGCTGCGTCCTGCACGTTGTCCGAGAAGGCAATGACCTTGTGGTCGTCGTTGTGGCGGGAAGCGAAGAGCTGCGTCAGCGCGGTGCTGAGCAGGCTGGAAGCCCGCGCACCGAGAATGATGAGCGCATCCGAGGCGCCGCAGTACATGCAATCGCGGCTCAAGCCCTTCGTACTCGCTGCGTTGGGGCGATAGACCGGAACCAAGCGCTGCTGCCCGCAGCCCGGACAGCTCGAAGCATCCGATTGCGCCACGTAACCGCATTGGCCGCAGATTTTAACTTTCTGGCCTTTGGCGCCCTTGGGAGGCGATTCGTCTTCCAGCAAGGGAAAGGCGTAGTTCACATCCCGGTCACGCCGGAAAAAGCGGTTGTAGAAGACCCGCAGGTCGCGGTCAACATGAAGGGAGCCGGACGGCTTGTAGAATGCCCAACCGGTGGCATGGCACTCGCGGCATTGCACCAGCGGCAGGTGTAGCCCGTCCTGATCCGGCTTCAAGTCATCGGAGTGCCGCAGGCGGTGGTTGCTTGTTCCGTTGTCCTCCGCCTCATCGAACAGGCTGCAAACCATGCGGCGCAATTCGCGTATCCAGACATGCAGCTTCACGCTGAGAAAGGCCGTCGGCTTGCCCTGTTCGCTGTTGCCTCGTTCACGCGCGACGGAGATCAGGGCGCAAAGCGCGTTAAGCACCTGCTTCGCCTCCGTTTCGTTCGACGTCGGCAGTGCGCGTTGCAGACGGCTCAGCACTGTGTTGAAGTCCGTTGGCTTGGAATCGTCCAGCACCCGCAGCAGGTTTACGAAGGTGGCGTGTTCGCGCAGCCTCTCGCCGAGCCGGGTGCGCCAGCCCAAGGATTCGAATTCCCCTTCGGGCGGTTCGCCGAAGAACAGCTCGTGCTGGGCGCGGATGTAGTCCTCAGGCGAGCCGTAGCCGTTCGGGTCCACCCGTTGCGTGAGATTCGGTGTGGGCGTGAGGTAGGAACTGATGATGGCGTCCTTCAGAAACTCGTCGATGCCTTGGCGCACTTCGCCGACGACGGCACCTGGCGCAAAGGGCTGGCGAAAGACCCTGGACGCATAGCGGAGCACGTCCTGTTCGTCACCGGGTGCGCCGATTGTGGCCGATGTGCCCACGCAGACCAGCCCCTCGTCGGCTTGCAGCCGGGTGCGCAGGCGGCGGACGAGGCAGGCGAGGTCCGTCCCTTGAGCGCCATCAAAGGTGTGAAGTTCATCCACCACCAGAAAGCGCAAGGTTCCGGCGGCGTTGTTCCGCCACAGCGGAAAGTCGATGGGCCGGGTCAGCAGCAGGTCGAGCATCTTGTAGTTGGTGAGCAGGATGTCCGGTGGCTGCTGCCGCAGCACGTCGCGGTTCTCAATAAGGTGGTCCGGCGCCATGTGCTCGCGGCGCAAGGCACCCCCTTCGCCAACGTACAACCCGGCCGTCACTCGGCTGTTCAAGGACGGTGTGTTGTGAATGATGTCGGCGATGCGGCGGGCTTGGTCGGAAGCGAGCGCGTTCATGGGATAGATGAGGATGGCCTTGATGCCTGGCTCGCCCGCGTGTGTGCGGCAGTGCTCAAGAACCGGATAGAGGAAGCACTCAGTCTTGCCTGAACCCGTGCCCGTGGCCACGATGGTGGATTGCCCCCGTGCCAGCCGGCCAAACGCGACGCGCTGATGTCGATGGGGGGTGTGGCCAAAGGGAATCTCGGGAAACGGCTCGCCGCCTTCCGGGGCGGGTTGGAAGGGCAGGTCAAGCGACAGATATGGCCCTTTGGCGAGGTTATCGGCATCCGCCAAAAAGTCATCGACAACATTGGCCAACGCCGGATTGGACGGGCTGAAGCCGGTGGCGAGAAAGTCCTTGAGCGCGTCGGTGACCTCGGCGGCGACGGTGGAGGGAATCATTGCGGCAGTATAGTGGGTCTATGGTTGCGGGCTATGACGCGCAGGACGACCGGCTTGCCACTCACCGGTGGGCGGTGTCACGAACTCGGCTGCGAAACTGGTCAAAGGAATCGGAGTCGATGCGTACCGACTGCGGTGAGGCTGCGCCTTCGAACAGGAGGCCACGTAGACACTGGCGGTCACGATCCTTGCGGATCAGTTCACGCATGTATTCGCTCGAACTGCCGTATCCAAGCGCCCTAGCCTGATTGTCCGCAAACTCCTTTAGGGATTCGGGAAGCGATATGTTCATCGTGCTCATGGCGCGAGCGTAACGCACGTTGGCAGAGTTTGGCGAGAGTCAAGTGACCGCTTCAAGAAAGGCTGGCACCTCATCAGCCGGCAGGACCGCAAGGCCATCGCTGCTGATGGTCTGTCCGGACGTGATTTCGATGGGCACCAGGTTCGGGCTGCGCCCGTGCAGCAGATCGACTTCGTTGTCGTTGCTGTCCCGAAAGTACAGCTTGGGTCTTCTGACCGGCTGCTTTAATGGCAACTGGTGGGACCCAATCCGGCTTCACAAATGCGGGGATAGCGTAGCGTTTATGCAATTTCCAAGTTCAAGTGACAAATTGCATAGGCACGCATCTGCTGTTCAAAGCCCCTTAACGGTGCTTGGGTGCAGCCAAGCACCGGAATCAGGGCTGCACCTTGCGGATTAAGTCCCCGTCGAGATTGACGGCACCAAGGGTGTAGAGCAGGTCCAGCGCCAGTACAAACCAGCGATAGTCGAGAACGGCGCTTGGTTCACCGCCCGAACGACGGGACCTGATCCCATCCCAGAGCGTGGATATGGTCATGGGGCGCACCAAGATCGCAAGCACTTCCGCGCCAACGCCGAGTAGTGAACGATCTGGGCGGACGTGCTCAGTGGGGAGAATCATGCCGCTTCCTTGCTGGCACCCTCAAAGAGGTCTCAATGCCCAAGGTAAGGAAGCATAGCTGACACTCGTGGCGACCATACACGAGTTTGGATGGGCTACGCCGCTCGATGATGATCGCCAACCCAGAGATGATGGGGCATGCGGGTTAAGCTAGCTTCAATGGACAGATTGCGGGGGCCAACCCAACATGGCTGACAGCATTAGACAATTTGTGGTTGACGAGCGCGGTCGCAGGTCGGCTGTTCTTCTCCCCATTGCTGACTACGAGCGCCTAATGGAGGACCTCGACGATTTGGCTGTGATTGCCGAACGTCGAGATGAGCCGACGGAGCCGTTCTCTGCGGTTAAGCAGCGCTTGGAAGCTAAATGGCGGGCTACCGAATCGACTTGACTCGCTCCTGTGCGAAGGCTTGCGCAGCCAGGCTGCGGGTGGGAGGCAGCCTGCTCCAGTGGGCGCCGACGTCTGTGACACCAACGTCGTTGTGGTGTTGGTTGGCGACGGACTCGCGGCGGGCGATGAACAGAGCGGAGCGACCCCGCCTGACGTGCTAGACCGCAGAAGACTGGACGCTATTCCGGCGGTTCTGGATGGCTGCAACGGCGCGGATACCCCGTTGCTGAGGCAGTCGCTATTGGCACGTTACCCTGAGGGTTGGCCCAAGCGGACAGTGTGCGCCGATACGGCAAACAAGTAGAGACGACTAACTGGTACACTGGTTCATGTATTCCCGCCAACACCACGGTGATTCCGCATATGTCTGCCCCCATGCCGAAAACCAGCGACTTGGCCGATCGAGTAGCCCAGATGGGCCAAGATGCCGTCATCGACGAGTTCGCACTCCGGCGAATCGCGGCGGATGCCCGTAAGCTGATGTCCACGGATGCAGCCGGTGCGCATACCGTGTTGGGGCGAGTGGCAGCTCTTCGGTGGGATGTTGCTGAGCTAAAGCGGCGCTACCAATCGGCGATTTCCCTAGGGGACCCGGTGCTGAGCCGTTGTGATTACTCAGCGGCCCTATTCCTCGTTGGCGAGGCCGAACAGAGTTACGAGATAGCCCATGAAGCTTGGCAGAGAGCGCCCAACAGTCTCCCCGTGCTGGATGAGCTAATCACCAGCGCAATACATGTTGCGCACTTTGAAGAGGCGAAAGCACTTTGCGACCACCGGCGAAAGCTGGCCCCAAAGCAGGACTTGCCAATAGCCGGTGTTGTCTCGGAACTAGCAAATGCGGTTCACCGAGACGCGTTTAGTGAAGCAGGCGCCCGTGAGGCGTTGCGAGCGGCGGACTCAGCAAGAAGCGATGCGCGTATTCGGTCGAACGGGATCATGATCGTGCCCTCGCTGGACGAGCCCGATTCTTTCCTCTTCGAGTATCGGCTGATCGCATCGCCTACCGTCGCTGGGGAGTTGAACGAAGCACTCTCACTCCATTGGGCGGAGTCTCCCGAGGCTATGGCTGACCCTGGCTTGAATTTTCTACCCATGTTCATCGGGACAGTCACCAATGGCAGTTACACCTGAAACCTTGCTGGAGGCGGCAGAGGAGATCAGCGCTGGCGACCGGGAGGTCGATTGGCGTAACGCTGCTAGTCGTGGCTACTACGCGGCCTACCACCGTTGCGTTCTGCTTGTCTATGGTGATGCTTCCATGCGGCCTAGTCACCAACAGTTGATTGACGAACTTACCGATCCGAAGGCGGTATTGCAGTGGAGGCAAGCCGGGCATGTACTTAGGGAATGCAAAATACTTCGACAGAGGGCGGACTACGCCACGATTGAGGACTTCGGGCAGGGCGAAGCGGAGACGGCTATAGACGCTAGCCGTCGGATATTCAAGTTCGCCGATGGTGGATGATTCTGTTATGGCGATCAGTTGACGATTGTTAGGCAGAGGCGCTAGAGTGAGGTGGCTGCCGATCGCTGGTCAAAGTAGGCTAGGCTTTCCCCACCTACCTGCCCCCGAATTCCCTACGATGAGGCCGTTTCTTGGTGCAACCGTCCGAACGATTCGCTGTGTTTGGACAAGACGCGATACGCATTCCTGAATTCCGTCATCTCGGCCTTACGAGTTATGCCAACTTTGCATTAGTGTTGTTGAACCTTGGTTGCTATGGCATTGTCAGATTACTTGCAAATCGCTGCCTCCTTCATTGCGCACTTCGCGCCTATCGTGACGGCCGGTGCAACTATCGCATTGGTGATCGTCACTGTTGTCCTTGCAAGGGCGACAAAACGCATGGCTCGCGCTTCTTCGCAGCCGCTAGTGACGGCGACAATCGAGCCGAACATTTGGTCCATGGTGCATTGCGATTTCGTAGTGGAGAATAGCGGAAGCGCACCAGCATACAATGTGAAGATACGGATTTCGCCGGAGCCAAGTCAAAACGATCACAGAAAAGGAAAGTCACTTCCCCTCCAATCGATCAGCGTTCTTCGTACCGGCCAGAAGATGACCTCGTTCCTTGCGGACGCTAAAGACATCTTGGGTCAAGAATTCAGAATAGAAGTTAGCTGGAAGCGTGATCCGAGTGATGAATCGATTGAGAGTATCGCGTATGACCATTACTTACCAGAGGAGGTCAGCCGACTTGGTGCTTGGAGCCCTGAAATTCAAGTCGCAGAGCAGGTGAAGAAGCTGAGGGAAGACTGGAGACCCGTTGCTTCAGGATTTCGAAAGCTGTCGGTGAACGCGTTTGGGAAGGCGGACAGAGACGAAGAACGGAAAGAATTGGAGGAACGGTACAACTCAGAAAAGGCTGGCGAGGAATAGTGGGTTCGGCGGCAAAGTGAAGTTGACGTAGTGAGCACATGGATATTCTCATGACTCGTGACTCCTATTGCGGTGTAAGCCAGCGCGCATAGGCTCGGATGTCAATCATGGGAACGGTTCCGCTGAATTGGAGCTCCGATATCAGCCTAAAGAGGAATGCCGTGGCAGGTTTACCTCCCTCGACAATTTCATGGTGGCCCAGCTCTTTATTGAAGGCGAAGTAGCCGTGTGCGGCTACACACCCCAAGTCAAGCTTCCCGATATCAGGGCCAGCCTCAAGCGCTTTCAATATCGGTTGACCAAGCGGCGGATTCCAATCACTCTCGAACGTTAGCAAGCCGCCGTAGATCGAAATCGGGGGCTTTGCTGGATAGGTTCCTCCTGCGTGGGGGATGGGCAGGCTCGTCCGGCTGAGCCGACGTACGCTCGCCACCTTTTGCTGAGCGTACTTCACATATTCCGCGCTTGCTGATTGCTTGGACTCAAAGACCGCGTAAACGCTTTCCGCGGGAACAACGATCTGCCCTTCAAAGTGAAATATAAAAGGAGAGTATTGACGGTCGAATATGACTACATCAATCTGCTCGCTAAACTCGCCTTCACTGTCCACAACATGAGCAGTTTCCGCTTGGTAACGCTTGGGCAAATACTTGCTTAGCAGGTCTAGCCAAACGGATTCACTAGCGTCACCTTTGCTTCCTGGATGGCCAATGGCATGCCGAGCAGTCTCCAATCGACGCTGGATCTCCCCATGAAGGCCTGCTAGAAGTTGTTCAAGTGACCAGTTACTCATGCTCCGATATCCTCGAATGGTGGAGTTGGAGCCATCTTGTTCGCCAACGCCAGAGCCCTCGCTCCGAGAACGGGCTTTTCGGGATAGGCGTCCATAACAATACTGGGCAGAAGGCGTTGAGTTAGATCAGAAAACGTAAAACCGAAAGGGCGGTCGTCGCCAACGCCGGTAGCCACGACAATCGCGTCTATTTCACATTCTGATAAGCCGACCTCGGTGAGAGCCGGGCAGAGCACAGCACGTCGCTGCGAATCAGATGGTCGGGCAAATGGAATGATATCTGCGGCTCGGCGGCGCACGGCTGGATCAAGCGCCCCAAGCCTGTTTGTACACATAATCACTGCCGCCGGTAGTCGCCGGTTGGCTATGCGGTCTATGCCTCGGATGAACGCGTTCACCCCTGCTCGGTCTTCGTGGTGCATCTGCGCAGCTTCACGGGACTGAGCGAGCGCGTCCGCCTCATCAATCAGCAATATGACGGCTCCTTGGGCACTGCCATTGTCTGCTCTAAGTCTCGCCGCTTCATCACATGTGTAGTCGAACGCCGCAGATAGGAGCTGAGTCATTTCACCCACACGTCCCTGACCACGCGTCGAGAGACTCAAGGGGAATAGGGTGATATCGATGTTCTCCTGTCGTGCGACAGAATCGCCAATTGTTTCGGCCAATTCCGACTTCCCGGATCCTACGTCGCCCTCCAATATGC
Source organism: Pseudomonadales bacterium (assembly GCA_022827905.1). GTDB lineage: Bacteria > Pseudomonadota > Gammaproteobacteria > Pseudomonadales > Azotimanducaceae > Azophilus. The sequence goes on from JAJEIQ010000004.1 coordinate 73,988, forward strand.
AAAGCGGTGGTCGCCTCACTACGATATTGACTATGTGATTCGCACCCTGATGGTGTTTTTTGGCCCATGCCTTCAGCCCTGCTGGATTGATGAGAACACTCAGCGTCTTTGCAAGCCTAGCTTTGTGATCATCGAGCCCCACCAACCGTCCTAGGCGTTCCTTTTGCTCGAAATCGGGATACGTAATGCGCCGTTCGAACAGTTCGTCTAACGTAGGCTTCGCTTCCATTAGTAGTATGACCTAACGCTAGAGCGATCTAGGGCCCGTCCTCCGGCAGAGTAGATTCGGTCGTCCTGAAGGTGGCCGTTTATCCCAGGCTCTTGGTCAGGTGTTCTCTGGAAGGGCAGCGTAGCCTTGAAAGCCGCTTTTTCTTGAGCCGTCAACCAGTCCCAGGCAGCGGTGTAGGTGAGAAAACTGTAGAATGCCGCTCCATAAATGTTGGCACCCGGGCGAATTCGGCCAGGATCATGGTCAACGACCGCGGAGCCAGCAAGATCCCTTGCTGTATAGCGCAGTGTTGGCTCAATCCAGTTGCCGTAACGTTTGAATCCGTACCACTAGTGTCCGGTTAACTGAGCCCGTAGTTTACATAACTGCATGAATAAGGGGCGTTTTTCAGCGTATTTTGGTGGTGCTGACTTGAACGCGGCGGCGCCGTTTGGTGCCCTTTCGGGATTTCACTCCCGGAGGCCAAGGCACGATGTACGCCGGCAAGACCCTGTTCGCTCAGTTGATGGACTTTCTTCCCTGGACGACCTT